>NZ_JASTZY010000001.1:0-890852 GCF_032193695.1 Bifidobacterium sp. H6bp9 | reverse complement strand
AGCTATAAGTAGCACAAACACGCTCTTGAGTTCTCAAACCACCACCACACCAACAGCTCCAAGCCCTCCGAAGAGTTCTCATCACTGCCGGGCAGCAAGAAGTAAACTTACACGAGTTTGGGTTGACCCGCAAATTGGCATACTAAAATCACGGTGGAACCCAATAATTTCGCGGTTTCTACGGCGTGTCGGTTTTTGCCGACCAAGCCCCGCTCAATTGGCCTTCACCTATCCAGGAGCCCCGCGCACTCTTCAGCGAGGCTCAAACCAATATCTTCAATGACTCATATTAGTAGATTCGGTTCTTCGCAAGAGGTATTTCTTCCATGCGGATGGGTGCGTGCAGCCAGGCTGCAGTTCCTTCTTACACAGGCGCTACAAGCAGAGGGCTTTAACCGTTGCTGCGAACCGTTCTGGCTCGTCCCACTGTGGGCAGTGCCCTGACCGGTCAAATCGGATGAACCGATGCGTGCTCTTCAGCCCATCAGCAAACCGCTCAACCAGACTGCCTGGCAGATGACGGTCATACTTGCCGCTGATGAAATAAACAGGGGCCCCGAAAGAGGTCTGCCCGTTGAAATCGACCTGCTCCAGCTCAGCGTCCAAGCGCGCCCGGGACTGAGCCACCCCCTTGACATGGTTGAGCAGACGCGACCAGTTGTAGCAAGGCGAGCGCAGGTAGGTCATGATCCGTCCCAGAGATCCGAACAGCATGGCAACCCCGCCACGAGACAGCAGCTCATCTATCATCAGCACCATGTCGGCAGCCCCGCTCTCCTTGCTGACGATCGAACCGAGCCGGGAGCCCAAACTCTGTTGCCCCCAATGCCGTCTTAGCCGAAGAGCGGCGCGCATGCTGACGACCTGCCCAAGGCCGATGTAGCAGCGAACGAGCGAGGGATACCGCTTCACCATCTCCAGTCCCAGGACGCTGCCCCATGAATGACCGACGAGGATGAGGGAATCCTGCCCGTAGGCGCGAAGAAGCTGTAGCACGAACTGGTGAACATCCTCAACCATCGAATCGATGGTCACTACCTCGCCAGGCGCAAAAGGATGGTAGGACAGTCCACTGCCTCGCTGATCCAGGTTGATGAAGCGGAAATCGCGCTCCAAGGCCGCGTTGTAGCGCATGGTCAGCGGAATGCAGGCATCACCCGGACCACCATGGAGGTAAAGAATGATAGGAGCACGAGGAGGTGCCGGATTCATCGAGAAAACAAAGCGCGCACCATTGATCCGCGTCCTATATGGGCGAGAGCGACTGGGAACTACGTCGGCACGACTAGTCATATAGTCATTTTATCTGTACCCTTATCTATCTCTCGCCTTATGGCTGCACACTGGCACTCCCTCCCTCTAGGTGCGGAACCAGAAACATTCAATTGCGATATAATCCGTTTCTTTAAGGGTCTCCCGGCATCATCGCCATCCTGAACGACTCCGTTCTGGCAGTTTGCCGTTCGCTGTAAAAGCAAGCTGCTCCGTATGTGTCCTACCAAGCCAAACCAGATGAGGACCAGTTCTCATCACACGCAAATACACACCACAAAACAGGTCAGGTTATGCGGCAAATTCGACAGTTCGCGCATACGCAGCCGCAGAAACACGTAGTAAATGATTAACTGAAACCGTGGCATAAAGGCGTGTCGATGCAGCTGAAGGTCGCTCGCCCACCCAGGAGGCGGACCACAGTTCAAATGCTCCGTCTGCTGCGTGACCGGTCCATAGTCGTGACCGGGTGAAGCTTCGGCAGAGAACAGAGGAAAGTAGCGAACATGTTCAGTGTCAATCTGAGCGATGTGGTCGCCGTACTCAAGTCGCTGATACCCCAGCTGGTGGTCATCGGCGTCTTTCTGGTACTGGCCCTGCTGATCACGATCGCCGTGAACAAGCACACCGTCAAAAACGTAGCCAACCGAAAGATGATCCACTCCCAGTCCTGGCTGGTGGCCTTCGTGGCTGTCGTCGCAGCCCTGGCGACCATGCTCCTGGGACCCTTGTCCAACCTGATCACCAAGTCCACCAGCAAGCACGAGCTGCAGCCGGCGACCGTTACCGCAGCCCGGAACCTTGCCAAGGACATCCAGCGTGAGTCCGTCACCATGCTGCAGAATTCGGATGGCACGCTCCCCCTGAAGTCCGACAAGGTCAACGTCTTCGGCTGGGCCTCGACCAACCCCGTCTACGGCGGCACAGGCTCCGGCTCCATGTCGGCTGACAACCCCACCACCAGCCTGCTCGACGGCATCTCCTCAGCCGGTCTGAAGACCAACAAGGAGCTGAGCGACTTCTATACCAAGTACCGCGCGGACCGTCCCAAGGTCGAGATGTTCGCCCAGGACTGGACCCTGCCTGAGCCCACGGCCGACAAGTACACCAGCAAGCTCATGGATGACGCCAAGCAGTTCTCCGACACCGCTGTAGTGGTCATCGGCCGAGTGGGCGGCGAGGGCGCCGACCTGCCGAAGGACATGAAGGCCAAGGACATCACCTATCACGACAACGACAAGGCCAACCCGGACTTCAAGCAGGGCCAGAGCTTCCTGGAGCTGTCCAAGCCCGAGAGCGACATGATCGCCAAGGTCACCAGCTCCTTCGACAAGGTGGTTCTGGTCTACAACGGCGCCAACACCTTCAACCTGAACTTCGTGGGTCAATACCCGCAGATCAAGTCCGTCCTCTGGTGCCCGCCCCCGGGCCAGGCCGGCTTCACCGCCCTGGGCGAGGTCCTGAAAGGCAAGGTCAACCCCTCGGGCAAGACCTCCGACACCTTCGTGCGCGATCTGACCAAGACGCCGACCTACAACAACTTCGGCTCATTCACCTACACCAATATGGACGACCACAAGGCCACCTTCACCGGGTTCACCGGCAAGCCCGAAACCAGCACGCCTACCTTCGTGGACTACAACGAGGGCATTTACGTGGGCTACCGCTTCTGGGAGACTGCAGCCAAGGAAGGCCTGATCAACTACGACCAGATGGTCCAGTACCCCTTCGGATACGGCCTGTCATACACCACCTTCAGCCAGAAGATGGGACCGATCCATCATGCTGATGGGAAGATCTCCTTCGATGTGACCGTCACCAACACTGGCGCCAAGGCCGGCCGCGACACTGTCCAGACCTACTTCGATCCCCCCTATATCGACGGGGGCATAGAGAAGGCCAGCG
The DNA here is from genome assembly GCF_032193695.1 of Bifidobacterium sp. H6bp9. Lineage (NCBI taxonomy): Bacteria > Bacillati > Actinomycetota > Actinomycetes > Bifidobacteriales > Bifidobacteriaceae > Bifidobacterium > Bifidobacterium sp. H6bp9. The sequence goes on along the minus strand of NZ_JASTZY010000001.1, from coordinate 887,675 downwards.
CCAACCTAGTCTCCTTCAAGAAGACCAGGATCCTGGATCCCGGCAAGAGCCAGACCATCCCTGTGAGCTTCAAGGACGAGGACATGGCCTCCTATGATGCCGACCATGCCAAGGCCTACGTGCTGGACCAGGGCGACTACGGCATCTCCATCCGTTCCGACTCCCATCGTCCGATCCAGTCCGACACGGTCAACATCGCCCATACGGTCACCTATGACAAGAGCAATCCCCGCTCCGTCGACAAGGTCGCGGCCACCAACAGGTTCGACGATGCCAAGGGCACGGTGACCTATCTGTCCCGGGCCAACCACTTCGCCAACTATGAGGATGCCGTGGCGGCGCCCAAGAGCACTGAACTGCCTGAGGAGGCCAAGGCCCACTTCTACAACAACAGCAACTACGACCCCAAGAAGTTCGACAACGACAGCGACAAGATGCCCACGACAGGCGCCAAGAACAACGTCAAGCTCTACCAGCTGCGTGACAAGAAGTACGACGACCCCATGTGGGACAAGCTGCTGGACCAGCTCAGCGTCAAGGATATGGACAGCCTGATCGCCATGAGCGGCTATGGTACCCAGGCCGTCAAGGGCATCGGCAAGATCGAGCTCACCGACGCCGATGGCCCCGCCGCCCTGAACAACAACTTCACCAAGGTCGGCTCCCTGGGCTTCCCCTCATCCACCTCCCTGGCCTGCACCTGGAACCCCGGTCTGGCCACCCGCTACGGCGAGATGATCGGCACCATGGCCCATGACATGGATGTCTCCGGCTGGTATGCGCCAGCTTTCAACATCCACCGCAGCGCCTTCTCCGGACGTAACTTCGAGTACTTCTCCGAAGACCCCGAAATCAATGCGGTCATGGGATCCAACGAGGTCGCGGCAGCCAGGTCCAAGGGCGTCTACTCCTTCATGAAGCACTTCGCCATGAACGACCAGGAGACCAACCGTACCAACATGCTGGCCACCTGGGCCAACGAGCAGACCATCCGCGAGATCTACCTGAAGCCATTCCAGGCTGCTGTAGTCAAGGGCGGCGCCCAGGCTGCCATGAGCTCCTTCAACTACATCGGCACCACCTACGTGGCCGCCTATGCGCCGCTGATGCAGGATGTGCTGCGCGGTGAGTGGGGCTTCCGTGGCATGGTGCTGACCGACTACTTCGGCGTCTATGGTTACCAGAACGCCGACCAGTTGATCCGCAACGGGAACGACGCCATGCTGGCCACCACCGAGGTGACCAACCATGTCAAGGACAAGAGCGCCACCTCGGTCAAGGCCATGCGCCAGGCCAGCCACAACATCCTCTATACGGTCGTGCACGGCTACAAGTACGCCAATGGCGACCCCAAGGTGCAGACCCCGGCCTGGCAGATCGCCCTCTATGTGGCACTGGTTGTGCTGGCCCTGATCTTCCTGGCCTTGGAGTACCTGGCCTTCAGAAGGTTCAAGGCACGGCGCAGCGCTGTCGACGTGGGCACCCTGAGCGATCTGGCGGACGACGCCCGGCAGACCCGCGCCCAGGATCCGGCCAGCATGGAGACCACGCCGTCCGAGGACAGCTCCGACCAAGGGCCGACGGCCTGATCCTCCATCTCTGTTGATTTGCTCCTTGGCAGACGGACCTATGCACCGTCCGCCAAGGAGCGGATCGACACCCCCGTTGATGCCCAGGCAACATTCATACCGGGAAAACAACAGGTTATGCAACCCGCCCGAGCAGGCCTCGGCAGTCGGGGAATAATGAAATTCAGTACCAGTCCGAGGCCGATTGTGGAAGCAACGAGGGTTCCCGCAGCAGGATCGGCCCCCGTCACAGAGAGGGAACACTATGGAAGTCAAGGATCTGACAGTTCTGGAACGGGCATCGCTGCTCTCCGGAAAATCCACCTGGGCGACCCGTGCCTTGAAGAGGGCGGGCATCCCGAGCATGGTCCTGAGCGACGGACCGCACGGTCTGCGCCGCCAGACCGGATCAGGGGACAACCTGGGCATGGGCAAGTCCAAGCCCGCCACCTGCTTCCCCACAGCCGGCACGGTGGCCTGCTCATGGGACCCGGAGCTAGCCAAGACCATGGGCCAGGCGCTGGGCAACGAGGCCAGGAGCCTGGGCGTCAACATGGTCTTGGGTCCGGGCATGAACATCAAGCGCAATCCCCTGTGCGGCAGAAACTTTGAATACTATTCCGAAGACCCCCAGGTGGCCGGTCACATGGCTGCAGGCCTGATCGAGGGCATCCAGTCCCAGGGCGTGGCCGCCACCCCCAAGCATTTCGCCATGAACAGCCAGGAGCTGCGCCGCCAGGCATCCGACTCCGTGGTGGACGAGCGCACCATGCGCGAACTCTATCTGACTGGATTCGAGATTGCTGTGCGCCAGGCCCACCCCTGGGCCATCATGACCTCATACAACATGGTCAACGGCACCTATGCCAACGAGAATCCCCACCTGCTCAAGGACATCCTGCGCAAAGAGTGGGGCTTCGACGGCATGGTGGTCTCGGATTGGGGCGGCTCCAACAGCGCGATCGCCGCAGCCGCCAATGGCTCCTCCCTGGAGATGCCCCAGGCCGGATATGACTCCGTCCGACAGGTCGCCAAGGCCGTGCAGGAGGGCCGCCTGGACGAAGCCGACCTGAACGCCCGGGCCGAAGAGGTGGCACGGCTGGCCAAGCTGACCTACCACTCTGACATGGACCCCGATGGGAACCTGACCGCAGACCAGATACGGGACCATCATCAGGTGGCGAGGAGCATCGCCGAGGGATCCGCCGTCCTTCTGGTCAACCGGGAGGGCCGCCTGCCACTGGCCGCCGGCACCCGGGTCGCCCTGGTCGGGGATATGGCCAAAACCGCAAGGTTCCAAGGATCCGGATCCTCAAAGGTCAACGCAGCCAAGCAGGAGAGCATGCTGGACCTGCTCAGGCAGGGCAACGGCGACGGACTGGAGCTGGCCTCCTACAGCCAGGGCTACGAACGCCATGGCGAGAAGAACCGGTCTTTGATCGACCAGGCCGTGGCTGCGGCTGGCCAGGCTGACGTGATTGTCGCCTGCGTGGGCCTGGATGAGCGCAGTGAATCCGAGGGTCTGGACCGTTCCCACATGGACATTCCCAGCAACCAGGTCGACCTGATCAAGGCGCTGGGTGCGACGGACAAGCCCCTGGTGGTCGTCCTGGTGGCGGGCTCCCCCGTCACCACCGACTGGATCGACCAGTGCGATGCCGTCCTCTACATAGGACTGTCCGGACAGGCTGGAGCATCAGCCACCCTGAACATCCTGACCGGCCGGGTCAACCCCTCCGGCCACCTGGCGGAAACCTGGCCCAAGTCCTATGCCGACTGCCCCAGCGCCGACTGGTACCCCGACCCCGCGCACGAGTCCATCTACCGGGAGGGCCCCTTCGTCGGCTACCGCTACTACCTGACCGCCGACGTGGAGGAACGCTTCCCCTTCGGATACGGCCTGTCTTATGCACACTTCGCCTACGCCGATCTGACCGTGGACGACAAGGGAGTCGCCTTCACCCTGACCAACGACTCAGACAGGCAGGGGGCCACTGTACCCCAGCTCTACGTCCAGGCGCCCAAGGGTGGCGTGCTCAGGCCGGTCCGCGAACTGAAGGGCTTCAAAAAGGTCAGCCTGGAGGCCGGCCAGTCAACCCAGGTCCGCATCGACTTCGACCAGACGACCTTCCGGCACTTCGATACGGCCAGCAACTCCTGGCAGGTCGAGTCCGGCGACTGGACCATCATGATCGGATCCGACGCACGCAAGATGGAGCTGAGCGGGCACCTGACCGTCCAAGGCACCGTCGATCCGCAGAGTCCCGACCCTGCCTTGGGCGCCTACCTGACCGGCCGGGTCAAGGAAGTCGACGATGCCGCTGTGACAGCGCTCTTCGGCCACCCGGTGGTCCGACAGGGCGCCGTCAGCACCTTCGGCGCCAATGATCCGCTCTCGTCCTGGAAGGACTCAAGAAGCGCCCTGGCCAGGTTCGTGGCCAACTTCCTAGCCAAGAGCGAGAACCGCCACGAGGCCAAGACCGGCAACCCCGACCTGAACACCCTCTTCCTGCTCAACATGCCTCCCAGGGCCATGGCCAAGATGACCAACGGGCTGATTGACACGGCCATGGTCGAAGCCATCGTCCGCATCCCCAACGGCCACCTATGGAGGGGGCTGGGCGGATTCATCGCCGGATTCTTCAGGAACATGTCCGCCAACCGCAGGACCGGAAAGGAGCTCAATCATGAGTGATCAGCACAGCCAGCAGGCCGGACAGCCGGCCCAGGGGAAAGCGACGACAGCCTCACAGTGGGCGATCGTGCGCTGGTGGCGGCGGTTCAGCGACCGGCACACCACCCTGGCCCAGTTCATTGTCTTCTTCATCCTGTCCAACGGAGTCACCGTCCTGCAGCTGGTGCTCATGCCCGTGCTCAAGGCCATCTTCAACGGCACCTCCCTGGTGGGCACCAACTTCCAGATCTGGCGCATGGGGACCGTCGGCGGCAAGCCCTACTACCTGTTCGACTACGCGGCCGGGTCCATCGGCCACGGCGGCGGGGGCGGCCTGGCCTACTTCCTTGCGGTGGAGATCACCCTGCTGATCGCCCAGATCATCAACTTCTTCCTCCAGCGCAACATCACCTTCAAGTCCAACTCCTCGGTCTGGAAAGCGGCCTTCTGGTACCTGGTGGCCTACGTGATCATCACCATCATCGCGGCGGCGCTGCAGGGCTGGTACAAGGACCCCATCTACGGCTTCTTCCAGCACACCCTGAACTGGGGCAGCCTGGGGACCACCATTGCTGATCTGGTCACCATGATCATCAACTCGGCCATCTCCTTCTGGGTCTTCTTCCCCATCTTCAAGGTCATCTTCCGTCAGGAGCCCACCGAATCCAAGGCGAGCGCCCAGTAAAATTCCGGCCCCACTCCCCCGGCCGCCAATGAACCGGCATGCATCGGCAGCCAGAGGGGCGGGGCCTTTTCCTCAAACCCATCATGTACAGTGGTCGCATACAACGGCCGCCGACGGGATTACGGCAACCCCGCCGGCAACCCCGCCGACCCATTCTTTTGCGAAGTGATCGTTCATGACAGCTGACCGACCGGCCTCTACGAGCCCGCCCGTTCTCACCTTCATCGTCCCCGCCTACAACATGGCCCAGCATCTGCCGACCTGCCTGGATTCGCTCCTGAGCCGGGAGGGGGAGGACCTGGAGGTCATCGTGGTCGATGACGGATCCACCGATGCCACAGCGCAGGTAGTGCAGTCATATCAGGCACGCCATCCGCACACTGTCCGACTGATCAGCCAGACCAACAAGGGCCACGGCGGCGCGGTCAACACCGGCCTGGCAGCCGCCCGGGGCCGCTATGTCAAGGTGGTCGATGCCGACGACTGGGTGGACCCGACCTCCTTGAGTCTGGTCTTGGACCAACTGCGCGACCAGTCACAACGTACGAATCCGGTGGACATGGTGGTCACCAACTACGTCTACGAAAAGGAAGGCCGCAGACATAAGCGGGTCATCAACTTCCGCAGCGTCATGGACCCGGGACGGGTGTTGGACTGGAACCATCTGCGGCGGTTCGGGCTGGCCCAGTACATGATCATGCATGCTCTGATCCTGCGCACCGAGGTGCTCCGCCAGGCCCACACCCATCTGCCCGAGCACACCTATTACGTGGACTTCATCTACTCCTATCAGCCCCTGCCCTGGGTACACACCCTGCTCTACCTGGACACGAATTTCTACCGCTATCACACCGGCCGCCAGGGCCAGTCGGTACAGACCTCGATCATGATCGCCCGGGTCTCGCAACTGCTGCTGGTCAACGGGCTCATGGCGGATTCCACGCCTGACCCGGGGACGGTTCCCCGTGGACTTTATCGTTATATGATCCACTATCTGTCCATTAACTGCGTGGTGACCTCGGTCTTCCTGATTCTTTCACGCAAGCCCAGCAACTACCGAAACAAGGACATGCTCTGGCGAAGGCTGGAGCACCGCTCCCCCGTCATCGCCTCCGACGTGCGCTCCACCCTGCTCTGCCGGATGATCAACATGCCGGGCAGGCCGGGCCGCTTGGCCATTCGCCTGGGTTACAAGGCCGCCGAGGCCGCCATGGGCTTCAACTGATCGCCCACCCGCGGCAGGAGCACACAAAGGCTGAACCAGTGATGCTCGGTCCGCAGGGTCATCTCGCCCTGGTAGCGGTGGGCTATGTGCCGGATGGACTTGACTCCGTAGCCATGCAGGCCATCCTCAGTTCTGGTCTTGGTGGTGGCCAGCTCGCCGTTGCCCTTCCAATTCAGGGGCGATACAAAATAGTTTTCAATGCGAATCACCACGAATTGTCCCCGTGCGTACAGGGCCACCTTGATCAGGCGGCGGTCTGAGTCCTCAACCTTCCTCAAAGCCTCGATGGCATTGTCCAAGGCGTTGCCGAAGAGGGTGGAGACATCCATGGGCGACATCCCCTCCAAGAGGGAGCCGTCGGCCACCATGGTCAGGGTGATCCCCTCTTCGGAGCATATGCGCTCCTTGGTTGACATGACCACGTCCAGGATGGGGTTGCCGGTATGCTGCTGCGACCCGTACCGCCCGACTGCAGCCTCCAGCTCCTCGAAATCCTGGGACTTGCGCTCAGGGTCCATCTGCGAGCGCAGGGCGGCGATCTGATGCTTGAGGTCGTGGGCGAGCCTGCCCATGGCCTCCAGGTTTTCCTTGGACCGCATGTACTCCCGATGCTGGCTGTAAGCCCGGGCGTTGATGGAGGCCAGCTCGGCGCTGGTATGGCTCTCCCGCAGCTGTTCCTGCTGGGCGTAGAGCATGGCGAAGCCGCACAGATCCACCAGAGTGCGGATGTAGAAGACCTCCAGGCCGACCCGACCGGAGAAGGGGGTGTTGGTGGAAACGAAACTCAGGTTGGACATGGCGAAGGTAACCACAGCGATGACCGCGGCTATGAAGACGCTGCGTCCTGGCACAGAAGGCTGGGCATCGGCGAAGTTGCGCCGTTCCGCCACCCAGGCCAGCAGTCCTACGCCCCCGTAGATCAGCACCAGCAGGATCAAGGAGGCCGGGTCGTACAGGCTGTGGCTGGAAGGACGCATGAAGGAGTCCAGCTGCCAGTGCAGGGAGGCAACCAGCTCGGCCAGAACGAAGGCACGGGCCAGCAGATAGGCCCCGTCCAGCGCCCTCAACCCCGAAGCCAGCATGATGATGGCATACATGCAGGCCACGGCCAGGCACATGCTGATGATCCAGAAGGCGATAGGCAGGGTGCCGGCCCAATATTGGACCCCGATGAGCACAGCCAGACCGGGCAGAAGCACAGCCACCATTCTTAGGCGTGAGGTCCTTGCCCCAATAGCCAATAGATAGACCAGGCAACCCAGCCACTCGCTGATGCCCGTATAGAGCCGGGGGATGTCGGGCAGGGCATTGAGGATGTGGGTGCTGGTCATGGCCGACCTGCCACATAGGCGGTCAGAGCCGTCATGAAGGCCTTCTTGCGGGGTCGGCTGACCCGCAGCCGCTGGCCGGTAGACATGATGCAGTCCTGGTCCTCCATGCCCGTCACATGGGCTAGGTTGACCAGGTAACAGGAGTTGGAGCGGAAGAATCCCCGCTGGTCCAGCTGGCCCTCCAGGCTTTTCAGCGTGCTGTTCGTGGTCAGTGAGGAATCCAAGGTGTGGATGACGCTGCTGTGGCGGACGGATTCGATGAAGACGATGTCCTTGAGGGGGATCCTGGTGGATCGGGCACCCTCGGTGATCAGGATGGACAGGTCCACGCGGCCGCGCACCTGGGCGATGGATCGGTCCAGCTCCTGGGAGAAGGCGAACCAGGGCAGGGGCTTGAGCAGGTAAGAAAGAGCGCCCACTTCATAGCCGTTGATGGCGTACTGGGGGGCGGAGGTGATGAAAACGATGACCACCGACTCGTCACGGGTGCGTACCCTGCGGGCCACTTCGATTCCGTCCATGGGGGTCATCTGAATGTCCAGAAGGAGGATGTCATAGACGGGTCGATAGCCATCCGCAAAAGCCTTGCCATCGGTGAAGACGCTGACCGTCAGTTCTTCCTGACGTTCCTTGCGGTAGCGGCTCAGGTAATTGACCATGGTCCGACAGCTGATGGAATCATCATCCACCACTGCGATTCTGATCATCCTGGCACACACTCCTTACCCCGTCGGCCAAGGACCCATGGCCGCCGTTATCACCGTTCTTCAATGATATCGGAGATGTCCGCATGGCAGTCCCCGCTTGCCTGAAGCCGAACGCTGACAAACAGGGGTTGGTTTGGAAAAAGCAAACAAGTTTGAACCACTCGTTTTTTACGCTGCGAATCTATTCTCACTTGTGGGCGGGAACGATTAGAGTCGAAACATGTCTACCTTCGCACCCTCTTCGTCCTGGAAACCCTCCACCTGGCTGGCCCGCCTGATGCTGCTGATGGCTGCGGCCGCCTGGGGAGCCGGATACACCTTCGAAAAGGTTGCCATGGAGACCCTGACCGTGCGCTGGCTGATGGGCATTCGCATCCTCTGCGCCATCGTGATCATGACACCCTTTTTGCTGCCCAGGCTGCGCAGAACCGGGGCCATACATACCCTGGTGCCGGGACTGATCCTGGGAGTCAGTTACTGGGCGGCCTTCAGCCTGCAGATGATGGGGCTGACCACCATCGCTCCGGGCCGGAACTCCTTCCTGACGGCCACCTACTGCATCTTTGTGCCCTTCCTGGTCTGGATCATGGCCCGCCGACGGCCGGCCCTGCTGCACTTCGTCGCGGCCGCCATCTGCATCCTGGGCGTGGCTCTGATCTCGCTGCCGGCCCAGGGCGGGGGACAGGGGCTGGCTCTGAGCACCGGCGACCTGCTGACCCTGGCCGGCGCCCTGCTCTACGGGGTCAACCTGGTGATCACCGGTTTCCTGACCAAGAAGTTCGATGCCCCCACGCTGACCTACCTGGAGCTGCTCTTCGGCGGCATGCTCTTCCTGGTCTGCGCGCTGATCTTCGATCCCTTGCCTACTGCGGCCGACTTCACGCCCTCGACCCTGGGCTCCATGATTTATCTGACGCTGATCTCGACCCTGATGGCCCAGAACTTTCAGAACATCGCCTTCTCCAGGGTCCCCGCCGCCCAGGGCTCGCTGATCCTGTGCTCGGAGAGCCTGTTCGGCATGCTGGTCTCGGTCCTGGTCCTGCACGAGGAGCTGACGGCCACCCATCTGCTGGGCTTCGCCATCATCTTCGCCGCCATCATCCTGTCCGAGGTCAGGCTTCATCCCCGCCGGCTGTCGAGGGATTCCTGAGCAGCCGGATCCTCCCGGTAGGCTGTTCCGGGCAAGAGGTCGTAGGGCATCTGCCGCTTGATCAGGTAGAAGACCAGCAGGAGCAGGGCCAGGATGCGCGTCGCAGTCTGAACCTTGCCGGTCCAGGGGCCGAAGACGGCCAGGATGACTGCGGTCCGGAACAGATAGAAGAGGAAGCGGGACCAGCCATGCCGTTGCTTGGTTTCGACGGTCATGTGGGTGAAGGTGGCGCCCAGCGTCCGTCCCCGGCGGGGCAGGGGTATGAGCAGTTCAAAGATCAGCAGCATGGCCAGATCCACCACGGTCCCGAACACATCCAGAGCGGATGGGGCGATCAGCAATCCGCCAAAGCGGTAGTGACCATCCAGCTGATAGGCGCCCAGGCGATGGACCGCATAGGTCACGCCCATCCCCAGAGACAGGGACAGAATGGTGGCCAGAAGCAGATCCAGAGCCAGGGAGACGGCGCGGTGTATGAACCCGGGATTGGTGACCAGCTGGGCAGCGTCCGCCTGACGAGTGGGAACGAGCTTGTTGGCCGCCATGGCCACCAGGTAGCCGATCAGAGCGCCTGATGTATTCCAAATCAGGTCGTCCACGTCGAAGAGACGGTAGGCGCAGCCCACGATGCCGAAAACCCCGGTCAGCTGGGCCGTTTCGATGAAGAGGGAGACCAGGAAGGCAACCGGCAAGGCCAGGATGAAGCGCCAGCGGAAGACCCGCCCCATGATGAAGCCCAGGGGCAGGAAGAAGGCCACATTGAGCAGGATCTGCAGCATGGCCATCCGACCGCCTGTGCTCAGGTCGGTCAGGAATTGCATGGGGTTGAGCTGGGGGGTCAGATGGTGGGTGGCGCAGAAAGCAGCACGGTCGTCGGGCATGGGCCAGAGGGTGAAGAAGACCAAGGCCAGCAGGTATAAGACGGTCAGGTAGGCCGCCATGGCTGCTGTCAGCCGGAGCCGGTGATAGCGGTTGTAGATCAGGGCAAGAATGGGCAGGGTCAGGATCAGCGAGGCCAGGGGCCAAAAGACCAGAGATATGCCGAAGGAGCCGCTGAAGTAGTCCAGGTATGTCGAGAGCACAGTTCCAGTCTAAATCGTGCTTGGGCCTATCGACCGATTGACTGCGCCGACGAAGAGCTCAGTCGTCGCCCAAGGTTACGTGGATGCCGCCAACCAGGGAGCTGACCAGATTGTAGAGAAAGGCAAAAATGGTGACCAGAGCCACTACTATGACGATCTCGAAGATAGAGAAAATGGTCACCGAGCTCAGGACCGTCCCCAGGCTCAGCACCTGGCCCAGGTCGAAACCACCCGCATCCAGGCCTGTCTTGGAGATGACCTGGGTCAGATTGTCAAAGAGCCCCATAGCGTTGAGCAGAATCCAGAGCAGGGCGGCGGCCACCACCTGAATGATGGCCCCGGCGATGGACAGCAGGAAGGTGACCTTGGCCACCGACCAAGGTTCCAGCCGGGTCAAGGACAGCTGCATGCGCCGGGCCCGAGGCACGTGAGGACGTGTCGTTGAAGAGGCCTTGACCGGACCGGCAGCCGAAGCTGCGGTTCTTGCGGAGCGCCCTGCTGCCGTCCGGCCGGCAGCAGAAGCCGGGGGAGTGGCCGATGAGGGTCGGCGGGACTCGCCCTTTTCGGATTCATCAGCCTTGGTCTTTCCGGCTTTGGGCTTTTCTGTACCCTTCTTACCGGTACCGGCCTTGGCCTGCTTCTGATCATCCTGGCTCATGGGCACTCCTTGATCCTTGCATTCACCAGTCCGCGCACACCGCCGCAGGACCTGCACAACTTCTTACGAGGCTACCAGTCTTGTCAGACTGGTAGCGGACCTGCTCAGTCCTCTTGGGCCAGACCTTGGCCGTCGCCGGTTCCGGTGGTGGCGATGGGCTGATCCTTGGCCGCCAGGGGAGCGGCAGGAGCCAAGTCAGCCTGACCGCCATTCTCCTCCTGGTCGTCACGCTCGGCATTGCGGGCGATGGAGAGGATCTCATCGCCCTTATCGGGCTTGGCCAGAGTGACTCCCTGGGTGTTGCGGCCGGTCCGCTTGACCTCGGCCACATCGGAGCGGATGACCTTGCCAGACTTCATGATGGCCATGATCTGATCGTCCTCGTTCACCACCAGGGCGCCGACCAGGGATCCCCGGCCCTCCACCATGGCAATGGCCTTGACGCCGTAGCCGTTGCGGCCCTGTAGGCGGTACTCGCTCAGGGCAGTCCGCTTGGCAAAGCCTTCATCGGTGACCACCAGCAGATCATTCCCGGACTCCTTGGCGATCACGTCCATGCTCAGCAGTTCATCGCCGGGGCGGAACCGCATGCCTTGGACGCCGGCGGTCTGCCGTCCCATGGGCCGCAGGGTGGAGTCGTCGGCCGGGAAGCGCACGCTCATGCCCTTGCGGGAGACCAGGATGATCTCATCGTCGGCATTGCAGAGGGCGGCACCCACCAGCTCGTCACTCTGGGGCACCTCTTGCCCGTCCTCGTCGGTGACGGTGCCCAGCTCCATCAGCCGCACGGCGATCAGGCCGCCCTGGCGGGGCGAATCATACTCGGTCAGGCGGGTCTTCTTGACCCGTCCGGTCCGGGTGGCCAGGACCAGATAGTCGGCATCGTCATAGTCGTGCAGGGAGAGGACCTGTTCGATCCGCTCGCCCGGGCCCAGCTGGAGCAAATTGGCTACATGCTGTCCCTTGGAGTCGCGGGAACCCTCAGGCAGCTCATAGGCCTTGAGCCGATACACCCGGCCCTTGTTGGTGAAGAAGAGCAGCCAGTTGTGGGTGCTGGTCAGGAAGAAGTGGTCCACCACATCGTCCTCGCGCAGCCTGGCTCCGCGGATGCCCTTGCCGCCACGGTGCTGGGCCCGGTACTCGTCGGCCTTGGTCCGCTTGACGAAGCCGGAGTGGGTGACGGTGACCACCACCTGCTCGTCGGCGATCAGGTCCTCCACGTTCATCTCGCCTGAGTAGGGGACGATCCGGGTCCTCCGCTCGTCGCCGTACTTGTCGACGATCTCGTCCAGCTCATCGCCCACGATGGTGCGCTGGCGCTCGGGGTGGGCCAAAATATCGTTGTAGTCGGCGATCTTGCGCATGAGATCCTCATGCTCGTCCAGGATCTTCTGCCGTTCCAGGGCGGCCAGACGGCGCAGCTGCATGGCCAGGATGGCATCGGCCTGGACCTCGTCCACATCCAGCAGCTCCATCAGGCCAGTGCGGGCCGTCTCCACGTCCTTGGAGGCGCGGATCAGGGCGATGACCTGGTCGATCATGTCCAGGGCCTTCAGATACCCCTGCAGGATGTGGTCGCGATCCTCGGCTTCCCGCTTCAGATAGCGGGTGCGCCGCTCGACCACATCCAGCTGGTGGTCCACCCAATGGCGGATGAAGGCATCCAGACTCAAGGTCCTGGGGACCCCGTCCACCAGGGCCAGCATGTTGGCCCCGAAGGTCTGCTGCAGCTGGGTGTGCTTGTAAAGGTTGTTGAGGACCACCTTGGGCACGGCATCACGCTTGAGCACCAGGACCAGGCGCTGGCCGGTACGGCCCGAGGTCTCATCGCGCATGTCGGCGATGCCCTGGATCTTGCCGTCGCGCACCGCCTCGCGGATGGAGGAGGCCAGCCGGTCGGGGTTGACCTGGTAGGGCAGCTCGGTGACCACCAGGCACATCCTTCCGCGGATCTCCTCGGTGTTGACCACGGCCCGCATGGTGATCAGGCCGCGTCCGGTCCGGTAGGCCTGCTCGATGCCCTTGTGACCCAGAATGGTGGCGCCGGTAGGGAAGTCCGGTCCCTTGATGATGGCGATCAGGGCGTTGAGCAGCTCCTCCTTGGAGGCCTCGGGATGCTCCAGTGCCCAGTGCACGCCCTTGGATACCTCGCGCAGGTTGTGCGGAGGGATGTTGGTGGCCATGCCCACGGCGATGCCGGCTGATCCATTGACCAGCAGGTTGGGGAAGCGGGAGGGCAGAACCGTAGGCTCCTGGGTTTTCCCATCGTAGTTGGGGATGAAATCGACCGTGTCCTTGTCGATGTCGCGCACCATCTCCATGGCCAGGGGGGCCATACGGCACTCGGTGTACCTCATGGCGGCCGCCGGGTCGTCGCCGGGGGAGCCGAAGTTGCCCTGGCCGTCCACCAGCGGGTAGCGCATGGACCAGGACTGGGCCAGACGCACGATGGTGTCATAGATGGCCGCATCGCCATGGGGGTGGTACTTGCCCATGACGTCGCCCACCACGCGCGAGCACTTGTTGTAGCCGCGGTCAGGCCGGTATCCGCCGTCGTACATGGCGTAGATGACCCTGCGATGCACCGGCTTCATGCCGTCACGGACATCGGGCAGGGCCCGCTCCACGATCACGGACAGGGCGTAGGACAGGTAGGATTCCCGCATCTCCTGCTGGAGGTCGATGGGCTGAATCCGCTCGCCCTTAAGGAGGCCGTAATCGGTGTTGTCCATCTCCTGGGGGCTGAGCGGCTCGCGGGACCCGTCGGGCAGGTTGAGGCCGTCCTGGTCCGGGCTGTTGTCATTGTTGTTATCGTCTGCCAAAATCGATCCTTAGCTCAAATGGTTAAAAGGGGAGGCTTCCGTCTCAGGCGTCGATGAAGCGGGCGTCGTGGGCGTTGCGTTGGATGAACAGACGCCGAGGTTCGACCTCGTCGCCCATGAGCATGGTGAAGGTCTCGTCGGCCTGCTCAGCGTCATCGATGCGGATCTTCTTGAGGATGCGGTGATCCGGATCCATGGTGGTCTCCCAGAGCTCCTGGTAGCTCATCTCGCCCAGACCCTTGTAACGCTGGATCCCTTCGCCCTTGGGCAGCTGTCGGCCGGAGGCCTTGCCCTCGGCCAGGACCCTGTCGCGCTCGGCATCGGTGTAGACGAAGCTGTGGGGCCCCTTGGTCCACTTGAGCCGGTAGAGCGGGGGCATGGCCACGTAGACGTAGCCAGCCTCGATCATGGGCCGCATGTAGCGGAAGAAGAGGGTCAGATTCAGGGTGGCGATGTGGGCGCCGTCCACATCGGCGTCGGCCATGATGATGACCTTGTGGTAGCGCACCTTGTCGATGTTGAAGTCCTCGCCGTATCCGCCGCCCACAGCCGTGATCAGGGATTCGATGGTGTCGGACTTCATCATGCGGTCCAGACTGGCCCGCTCCGTGTTGAGGATCTTGCCGCGCAGGGGCAGGATGGCCTGGGTCATGGGGTTGCGCCCCTGGATGGCCGAGCCGCCTGCGGAGTCGCCCTCCACGATGAACAGCTCGCACTCCTCGGGGTCGCTGGACTGGCAGTCCTTGAGCTTGTCGGGCATGCCGGCCGTCTCGAAGATGGACTTGCGACGGGTGTTCTCGCGGGCCTTCTTGGCCGCGATCCTGGCCCGGGAGGCCTCCATGGCCTTCTGGATGATGGACTTGGCCTCGCCGGGATGGGCGTCGAACCAGTCGCTCAGCCTCTCGGTCATGACCCGCTGGACGAAGGTCTTGGCCTCGGAGTTGCCCAGCTTGGTCTTGGTCTGGCCCTCGAACTGCGGATTGGTCAGCTTGACGGAGACCACGGCGGTCAACCCCTCGCGCACGTCATCGCCCGAGAGGTTGTCATCCTTGTCCTTGAGGATGTTCTTGTCCCGGGCGTAGCGGTTGATCATGCTGGTCAGAGCTGCACGGAACCCCTCTTCGTGGGTGCCGCCCTCGGTGGTCGCGATGGTGTTGGCGAAAGTGTGGACCGACTCCGAGTAGGCGGTGGTCCACTGCATAGCCACCTCGGCGGAGATGCCCAGCTTCAGGTCCTCGGCCTCGAAGTCGATGACCTCGGCCTCCACAGGCGTGGCCTTCCTGACCTTGACCAGATAGTCCACATAGTCCTTGATGCCGTTGGCATACTGGTAGCTGACGGACTGGCCCTTCTGCTCAGGGGTCTGCTCCTCGCCCGCCACCTCGTCACCGGCCTGGTTGTTGGGGCGCAGATCGGTCAGGGTGATTCTCAAGCCCTTGTTGAGGAAGGCCATCTGCTGGAAACGGCTGCGCAGGGTCTCGAAGTCGTAGACCGTGGTCTCGAAGATTTTGGGATCGGCCCAGAAGGTCACCGAGGTGCCGGTGCCCTCGTCCGGCCCCATGGCCTGATCCTTGGATAGGGGAGCCGTGGGCTTCTGATTGCGGAAGCTCTGATGCCAGTGGTAACCCTGACGGCGTACCTGGACGTCGATCCGGGTGGACAGGGCGTTCACCACGGATATGCCCACGCCGTGCAGGCCGCCTGAAACCGCGTAGCCGCCGCCGCCGAACTTGCCGCCGGCATGCAGCTTGGTCATGACCACTTCGACGCCGCTCTTGCCCTCGCCCGGCACCTCGTCCACAGGTATGCCACGGCCGTTGTCGTCCACCCGGATGCCGTTGTCGGGCAGAATGGTGACTTCAATGTGGTCAGCATACCCAGCCAGGGCCTCGTCGACCGAGTTGTCGACGATCTCGTAGACCAGATGGTGCAGGCCCCTGGGACCTGTAGAACCGATGTACATACCGGGACGGACGCGAACCGCCTCCAGCCCCTCCAGCACTTTCAGATCGCTGGCGTCATAGTGTTCGGGGGAGAGCGAGTCATCCAGCTGCGCGTCGTCCAGCTGATCCTGGCCCGTCATGCCGTCATCCTGAGGCTTGTCCTCCTCATGCTCCCGGCCCTCTTGCGGGGTCCGGGACGGGTCAGTGTTGAGATCTGCCACGGATAGTCCTTTCTGCACCCCCATGGTCGCCCACTGACGACAAAGCAGCTTCCGTTCGTGGTCGAGCGGGGGATCGAGTCATGGTCACCAGGTTCCAAATCGTCCATAAAGGGGCCTTGGAAGCGTTTGACCCTATAACCTATAGATTACCAGCGCTAGGGGACTTTAGGCTGACAGAAAGCTGGGAAGACGGTATCCACAGATTATGGGTTCACCCATAGGTGTCGCGCACGCCTCGGCCCGGCGGATCGAACCGTGAACGGCGAAAGCTGTAGTTGTGGGGGCCGGTCACCCGGATCTGCTTGACCGGCATGCCCAGCCGCCTGACAATGGTCGCCTTGAGCTGGGGGACCAGGTAGGTCAGCTGGGTGGCCCAGACTGTGGTCTGCGCCTGGATGATCAATACGCCCTCCCGGTAGGAGACCACTCTCGAATGGGCGGCGATGCCGGGTCCCACCACACTGTCCCACTGGTTGCGCAGCCGGGCCACCTTCAGGTGGCTGGTCCACCCGCTCCCGGCAGCCAGGCTAGTCACCACTCCTCCCAGTTTGGCTGGGTCGCGGCCTGGCTTTCCGAACGCATACCAGGCCTTGCGGGAGTTGTCCTCCTGCTGCCGACGAGTGGCCGCCCGTCGTGTGCAACCCTCGAAGACCAAGGCCGGCAATCGACGCTGGTCCAGGTGCAAAGTCTCAACCATGGGCGCCTTCATGACAGGTCGTTCCCCTCTGGCCCATCCTTCATATCCGAGTCGTCATGAGCCGTCCCTCTGGTTCGACGCAGATCCTGCATGGCACTGGCGATGGCCGGATCCTGAGCGGCCGGATCGGATGGTTGCACAGGCCTCAACCTGGACACATCCACCAAGCTGGCACCCTGAAGGGATGGAATATCGCTGTCGGCGGCCACGGTGATCAGCACCTGGTCCTGCTGGCGGGCAAAGTCCAGGATCTGATCCCTGCGGCCCCGATCCAACTGGGCGAAGACATCATCCAGAATGACGATCGGCTCCAGGGCGCGACGATCCTTGACCACCTGCAGCAGAGCCAGCCTCAGAGCCAGGGCCAGGGTCCACATCTCACCGTTGGAGGCGAACTCCCTGGCAGGCATGCCGTTGAGGGTGAAGGCCAGATCATCGCGCTGGGGGCCGATCAGATTGGTGCCCCGGGCCACTTCTCCCGGGTATATCCGCTGAAAGTGACGGCTGACGGCTTCGGCGACCTCGGGACCGGTCTGCCCATCGGATCCTATCTCCTCCAGGGAGGGCCGGTAGGTCAATCGAGCATCCTGATCAGGGCCTGCCAGCCGACCATACAGATCACTGAAGGGCCGGTCCAGAGCCTCTACCAGAGCCGCCCGTCGTCGGCTCAGATCCAGCCCGGTGCGAATAAACTGCCCAGTCCATACCTCTAGGCCGGACAGGGCTGCGTCACGCCCGTCACCCGAGGGGTCGCGGCCCGCCTGGGAGAGCTGCTTAAGCAGGGCGGCGCGCTGCCTGGCCACATGGCGAAAATCCTGCCGAACCTGGAAGTAGTCGGCATCGAGCTGGCTGCCGGCCTGGTCCAGCACGGCACGTCTGGCTGCCGGCTCTCCGGAGACCATCAGCTGATCCTCGGGGCTGAAGGTCACGCAGGGCACCCGGCCCACCAGATCACGCTGATAGAGGGAAGGCCCGCCGTTGATTCTTCCCCGGTTGGCCCCCTTGGCGGCAATGGTCAGCTCATAGTCGGTGGCGGTCCCGTCCTGCTCCAGTCTGGCCCTGACAGTGGCCTTGGACTGCCCACGCTCTACCAGGGGCAGCGAGGATGAGGTCCTATGGCTGCCGCCGGTGGACAGAACTTCGATGGCCTCGACCAGGTTGGTCTTGCCCAGGCCGTTGCGTCCCTCCAGAATGGTCACTCCGGGCTCCAGATCGAGGACGCAGTGCTCCCAGGAACGGAAGTGATCCAGAACCAGACGGGAGATGTGCACGGCGATCGTTCCTCGAACCTGCCCGGGTGTCAGTTGTTGAAACGCATGGGCACCAGCAGGTAACGGTAGTCCATGGACTCCTCGGAATCCTGCTCCTGCTGGCCGTTGAACTCCACGGCCTTGACCGCCGAGGTCATTTTGATACGGACAAAGGGCTCGGCGATGGCGCCCAGCCCGTCGATCAGATAGCTGGGATTGAAGGCCACCGTGATGTCTTCGCCATCCAGATCCGCCTGCAGAACCTCATGGGCCTGTGCCTCGTCAGCCGTGCCTGCGCTCAATGTCACCTCGTTGCCGGAGAAGACCATGCGAATGGGGGCGTTGCGTTCGGCAACCAGGGCCACGCGCTTGATGGCATCGATCAGATCCTGCCTGGCGATGACCGCCTGGATGGGGTACTCGTCCGAAAAGAGACGATCCACGGCCGGAAATTCCCCGTCAATCAGCTGCGTGGTGGATATCTTGCCGGCGTTTTCCACGCCCATGATGGTGGGGTTGTCAGCCTCGTAATCCATGGTCACGTTCTGGTGCTCGTCGAGGGAGCGGGCGATGTCTCGCAGCAGAGAGCCGCGGATCAGCATCGATGTGGAGAAGTCGGCGTCGCGAGGAGTCCAGGTGAAGCTCGAACGGGACAGCCTGAAACGGTCAGTGGCGGTCATGACCACCTTGTCCCCGGTGATTTCGGTTTTTACGCTAGTCAGAACTGGCCGGCTTTCTTCCCGGGAAACAGCGACGATGGATTGGGAGATGGATTGGATAAAGGTCTCAGCATCCACCTGGCCCATGGGTTCGGGAACGGCAGGAAGGTCGGGATACTCGCTGTCAGGCATCAGCTGCAGGGAAAAAGTGGATTTGCCTGAAGTGATGGTCATCTTGGATCCCTCGGTTGATAGGTAGGTCTTCTCCGAGGGCAGTGATTTAGTGATGTCCGCCAGAAGTTTGCCCAACACCAGAGCCGTTCCGGATTCGTCGATGCCTGCCTCGATGTGGTTTCTCGCCGAAACCTCGTAATCGAAGGCAGAGAGCTTCAATGTTCCGTCCGAGGCTTCCATTCTCACGCCCGCCAGAATCGGCGAAGCCGGTCGGGAGGGGATGATGCGGGTGGTCCAAGCCACTGCATCCGAGAGTGCGGATGAATTCACTTCTACTTTCATGGGAGCCTTCTTGTCGATGAATGAACTGGACTCATTCTATCGAACAGGCCAGGGGATGTGGTTGGAGTGAGGAAGTGTGCTTGAATATGACGATGATTGTTGCATAAATATACATAGAGTCATCGTAATAAGCTCGGTGGATGGTGTGGATAAGTTTCCAAATCCTTGCAATGCGGTGGATACACCTCCTCCAGGCGCTGTGGATAAGTGGTGAGATCGATGTGACTAAAAAGCCAAATTATCCACAAGGGCGGATTTTTGCTGAGTTATCCACAAAAGCATGGTGGTTATTCGCTGAAGATCCACCACTTGTCCCCGGAAAATCGGTGGGTTATTCCCAAGGTTTGCCCACATCTGGGGATAAACAGGTGGATATCTTTTTCTGCCGATCCACACCGGTTCCTGCGTGTCGCATCAGTTCTGAGGCTGCTTGAGCCGGACCGTCAGCTCCATGACGTAGTTGTAAATCTCCCGCTTTTCCTGCATCTCATTGGAGATGCGCGTATAGGCATGCATGACTGTGGTATGGTCGCGGCCGCCGAAGACCTCGCCGATGTCTACCAAGGACATACTGGTCATTTCCCGGGCCAGATACATGGCGATCTGGCGGGCCAGGGCGATGTTCTTGGTGCGCGTACGGCCGACGATATCGTCAAAGGTCAGATGGAAGTACTTGGCCACCTGGGAGATGATGTCGGTGGGCTTGATTTCTACGTCCGTGGAGAAGAAGTCCTGCAGGGTCTGTTCAGCCAAGGCCGTGGTGACTGGCTGGTTATTGAGGCTGGCCACGGCTGTGACACGAGTCAAAGCCCCCTCAAGCTCTCGGATGTTCTCGGTGAAGCGTTCCGCGATCAGATCCAGGACCTCGTTGGGAATGCTGACCCCGTTCATGGAGGCCATCATTCTCAGGATGGCCACCCGGGTCTCCCGGTCTGGCGGCTTGACGTCCACGGTCAGGCCCGAGTCGAAGCGCGAGATCAGTCGCGATTCGAAGCCTTTCAGATTCTTGGGGGCCACGTCCGAGGCGATGACGATGCGCTTGTTGGCGTCGTGCAGGGCGTTGAAGGTGTGGAAGAACTGGTCCAGGGTGGCTTCCTTGCCCCCCAGGAACTGGATGTCATCGATAAGGAGCACATCCACCTGCCGGTAACGGCGGTTGAATTCTGCGATCTGGCCCGAGCCTTGGGTTGAGTTCTGCAGGGCGTCGATGAATTCGTTGGTGAATTCCTCCGAGTTGACGTACCGGACCTTGAGCGAAGGATCCTTAACCAGGGCATAGTTGCCAATGGCGTTGAGCAGATGGGTCTTGCCCAGACCTGAGCTGCCATAGATGCACAGGGGATTGAAGTCCTGGCCCGAGCCTTCGGCCACGGCCAGGGCCACGGTCCGCGCGAAGCGGTTGGAGTCGCCTGGGACGAAGGTATCGAAAGTGGCGTTCTTGTTCAGATGAGTCTGCGGATCGCGCTCCACCCGGTTCTGGCTCATGGGGAAGCGAGGCACGGTAAAAGCGGGCCGCGACGTTGTTCGCTCGGCCTCGGCCTGCTGATCGGCATCGGCGCTGGCCGTGGACCTTGTAGCAGGGGAGGACTCGGACAGCTCGGCCTGCATGTCCAAAGTCATGGGCACGTAGGTGCCCTGATGGAAATCATTGGCCGAGACGATCGGGGTTTTGGCGGTCCCTGCGGTCTCAGGCCTCCAATTTGAACGGGTCTTTGTGTCGGAGGAGGATCGGCCGGTGCTGTTCTGGCGCTGGTAGTCGCCGTATGGATCCTGGGCTGGGCCGGGGACCTGACGGAACTCGCCGCTTCCCGGGGCGGAGCCAGCCATGGCGGATGCGCGTTGGTCGTTCTGTTGGTCGGCAGCCATCTGCTTGGCCATCTGCTCAGGGTAGACGATTTTGATGGCCGGGAACATTTCCTGATTGGTGACCAGTTGCAATGCGCTGAGGACGGGCTGGCTGAGCGGTCCCTGAATAGCTTCCTGGGTGGCCTTGGAGGAGACACGCAGAACGATGGTGGTGCCGAAGACCGCCTCGGGGGTGATGTCTTCAAGCCAGCCCTTGTCCCTGGAGGTCAGCGAACTGCTGTAGCGGAGCACCTGCAGGACCGCATCCCAGATTCTCTTGGCCTGGGCAGCGGCATCCAGCGGATCCTGCGCCATCAGTGTGCTCCTCTCTTCTCGACGACGGATTTCCCGTGTTTCCTGCTTCTCTCAAAGTCGACAGTAGCCCATTGTTACACCGACTTTGCGTGGTTATCCACAGGATAGCGTGTTGTGTCTGCGCTGAATGTGAATAACAGTGATGTAATTTGTGGATAAGTGAGGAGGCGCTTTCTCGCGCCATGACAGGGTTTGTGCAGGATACGAGGCGGTCCTTGTCATCTGAGGGGCGGATGCCTGTTTGACTCCGTCCCGGCTCCTGTGTACCGTGATATAGCTTGACTCATAACGAGCCGTACTCGAGTATGTCTACACACGGGAGCAACGAATTATGAAGAGGACATTCCAGCCCAATAACCGCCGTCGTCACATGAAGCACGGGTTCCGCGCTCGCATGCGCACCCGCTCTGGCCGCGCTCTGATCAATCGTCGCCGGGCCAAGGGCCGTCGGACGCTCTCCGCCTGAATCGGATTTCGATCCTTTCGCAAAAGGTGGAACGGCTGAGGAGCCACCGGGAGTTCACGGCGGTGCTCAGGCGACACCATCGGGTCAGCAGCCGGGATCTGGTCATTCATTATTTGATCCCTGGATCTGACCAGACGGTGACCCCGCTGCCGGTGGCATCGGTTGCGCACGAAGGGCGGCATGACATCCTGCCTGCGGGCAGACGCCGCATGGGGCTCGCTGTATCCAAAAATGTAGGCAAGGCCGTGACTAGGAACAAGGTCAAGCGCAGATTCAGGCAACTTGCCGAATCCAAGGAGGGCCTGCTGCCATCCTCCTGTGATCTGGTCATGCGCGCCAAGCCCAGCGCTGCCAGAGCCACCTATGAGCAGCTGGAGGAGCAAGTGGACAGGCTCTTCCGTGACCTTATGCGCAAGACTGGCAAGATTGCCGGCGGCTCTGAAGGGCGAACGCAATCAGGTTTGCAGCTCGTCGGGTCCAAGCGTCAACCGGCTCAACGGCTGGAAGCCAATGAAGGATACAGGGCATGAGCGGCCTGGCCTCCCGGGCTCTGCAGGGTGCAGTCCGCTGGTATCAGCGCCACATCTCACCCCTCTCGCCGCCGCGGTGCCGTTACTACCCGACCTGCTCCCAGTACGCTCTGACCGCTCTGAGGCGGTTCGGGGCCTTGCGTGGAACCATCCTGGCCGTTCTGCGGCTATTGCGCTGCACGCCTTTCAACAACGGCGGGATCGATGACGTGCCCCAGAGGTTTTCCATCTTCTATCGGTTCCCGTGGTCCAAGGCCCATGAGGAGGCCCGGCTGACCCCCATGGCCCCAGACAAGGAGACGGCC
Organism: Bifidobacterium sp. H6bp9; assembly: GCF_032193695.1. NCBI lineage: Bacteria > Bacillati > Actinomycetota > Actinomycetes > Bifidobacteriales > Bifidobacteriaceae > Bifidobacterium > Bifidobacterium sp. H6bp9. The sequence continues at coordinate 865,026 of NZ_JASTZY010000001.1, read as the reverse complement.
TGACAATGTTCCAGAACAACGACACTTTCACTTTCGATACGGGCATATACGGCTTCTTCTATAAGATCCTCTACCCCATCGAGTGGCTCATGACCTACATCATGACCTACTGCCACAAGTTCCTGACCCTGATCGGACTCCATAAGGGTCCCGGGGTGGCCTGGGCGCTCTCGGTAGTGATGCTGGTGCTGGTCGTCAACCTCTGCGTGCTGCCGCTCTTCATCAAGCAGCTGCGATCCATGCAAAAGATGCAGGCCCTGCAGCCCAAGCTGATGAAGATCCAGAACAAGTACCGCAACAAGAAGGATCCAGCCAGCCGAGAGGCCATGAGCCGGGAGACCATGAAGGTCTACCAGGATAACCATGCCAACCCCATGAGTTCCTGTCTGCCCGCGCTGGTCCAGGGCCCGGTCTTCATGACCATGTTCTACGTGCTTTCGGCTGTGCCCTTCATCGCCCGGGGCAAGCGGGCGCCCCTTGGAGCCTTCAACCGACAGGTGGCGCGAGAATTCGAGGAGACCACCTTCTTCGGGCTGCGGATTTCGGACAACTTCATGTCCGCCCAGGGTGCGGGCCGCATAGTCATAGTGGTCTTCATCGTGCTCATGTGCCTGGCCATGTTCTACTCGCAGTTCCACAACGTCCGGCGGAACATGCCCAGGTCGGCCATGCAGGGACAGCAGTACAAGATGCAGCAGATGATGGCCTTCATCTTCCCGGTCATGTACATCTTCTCAGGCATCTACTTCCCCTTCGCCGTGCTGATTTACTGGCTGACCAACAACCTTTGGAATCTGGGCCGAACCCTCTTCCAGGTCCGCCATATGCCTACGCCGGGCTCGCCGGCCGCAGAGAGCAAGGAGGAGCGGGACCACCGCCGTGAGAACGCTCGTCGCAAGCGCCAGGGGCTGCCCTCTTTGGAGGAGGAGCAGCTGATGGAGGCCAAGCGGCTGGAGGAGGAAGCCCGCAACAACAAGAACGTCTCCCACCAGCGTTCTCAGCCCCACCGCAAGCGTCGCGGTCGTTGATGCAGCCACTGGCAGCGGTGGCCGGTGTGGTGACCAAGCTTTCGGTCAGGCGGATACTGGAGTAGTCTGCAATCATCACGTCCGTGTATCCTCAATACTGGACACTCGATTGGTGACCAGGAATCCAGTGGACCTGAGGTTATGAATCGGATGTAAACGCGTGTAAGGAGAGCATAGATGTCTCAGTCTCTGGATCAGGGAAAGACCATCGAGCAACTCAATGAGGAGGCGGATGTCGCCGCCGACTATCTGGAGGGGTTGCTGGACATCGTCGATTACGAGGGCGATATCGAGATGGGGGTGCGCAACCACCGTCCGACCGTGCAGATTGTGGCTGACGACGACACGGATATCAAGCATTTGATCGGCAAGGATGGCGAGGTGGTGGATGCCCTGCAACAGCTGACGCGGTTGGCCGTGCAGCAGAAGATAGGGGAGCGCTCCCATCTGATCGTGGATGTGGACGGCTTCCTGCGGCGCAAGCGCGAGCATCTTCGCGAGCAGGCCCTGGATGTGATCGACGAGGTTCGTGAGACCGGCGATCCCGTCAATATGAAGCCCATGAACTCCTTCGAGCGCAAGATCGTCCATGACATGGTCCGAGAGGAGGGGCTGAAGTCACGCTCCCACGGTGAGGAGCCCCACCGGTACGTCACCGTCTACCTGAAGGCCAAGAACGAAGACGAGGACCTGCCTGACGATGTTGAGGACGAACCAGTCGGGTATGATGCCCCGCTGGACTCGGATGAAACCGATCAGGCCGATGATTCGGCTGACTACGCGGCTGATGACGATCCTGCTGGCGCGGACAGGGAGTGATTGCAGAACCAAGTAGGGCTGTGCGCCGATGAAGTATTGGTGAGGTCAGCCTTGTTTGGATTGTTTCATTGTTTGCTGCAGTCAGACTGTCTAAGTTTGCTGTGCTATCGGCCAGGGTCGTGCCATCTGTCAGATGTATTGCCTTGTCTGGCTCATGATGGTGGTGAGTTTGCCATGCTGCTTAATTCGGAATGATCTTGGTTGGTCATCCCCTATAGGAGGCCGCCTCCTATGCTGGTTCCGTTAGGATACTGATGTGTGCCTTCGACGCTATTTTGTAGTTGAAAACCGCAAGTTGGTAACCGCCCTCGGTATCCAGTGGTTTCAGATTCTGACATGGTGGAATCTTCTGGATGCAAGATGCAAGACAGTATGACGCTGTCGGGGTCTGTGGCTGTGATTGACTGCGCGTCGAATGTGAATGTGAGGAGTTGAAATGGCTGTTGTGGATGATGAACTGAACGATAGTCCCCTCTTGAGGCAGGTGCTTGGCGATGCTTTGGTACCCATGCAGCGTTTCCACGACAAGCTCTTAGGTGAGGGTGTGGAGAGGGGCATCATCGGCCCTCGCGATGAAGACATTATTTGGGAACGGCACATACTCAATTCAGCTGCCATTGTGCCTTTTGTGCGAGAACGATTGACTACTGATGGTCAGACAGCAACGGTGGCAGATATAGGTTCTGGTGGGGGCTTTCCGGGCATTGTGCTAGCTGCGTGTCTTCCGCAGTGCAGTGTTGTGCTTGTCGAGCCAATGGAGCGGCGTGTGCTCTGGTTGCGGGAAGTCATCGATGAGTTGCACCTGGTTAATGCCTCAGTGCTTCGCAAACGTGCAGAGGATCTGGCCCCGCAATCCTCTCACGCATCGAATCGGCACAAGAAAAGAGCTTCACAAGGCCACCGTCATGGTCGTCGCCGAAGCGAGGAAGGGTCCAATTCTGTTTCTGGCCTTGGTTCTTCAACTTTGGTCACCACCAGGAATGGTGATAGTCAGCAAACCGTGAATGGTCCTGAATCATCGGCAGCGATGGGCGGAGAAAGTCTGGCAAGGGTAGGTTCCACGCCTTCAGTACCTGAGACTTTTGATGTCGTGACCTGCCGGGCTGTGGCACCTATGACAAAGCTCGCTGGGTGGACCCTACCTCTCTTGAGATCAGGGGGTCAGCTTATTGCTCTTAAAGGCCGTTCGGCGCAAAATGAGCTTGATAAAGCTGCTAAAGAGATAAAAAAATATCATGGAGTGAATCCACGGGTCAGCCAAGCTCCAGTTGCACCTGGTCTTGAAGAAACCCACGTAGTTCTTGTGGACAAACGCTAAAACACGACGTCGATACAACATTATTTTATGACTGCGTTGTCAGAGCATTTACTCAATAGCGAGATAAAAATCAGGCAACTTAGGAATTTGCTACCTCAGAGAATAAATTATCAGCATTCAAACAGAGCCATGTCAAAGCTTATGAGAAATTATTGAACAACTCTTCTTGATCGAAACTGCCTTTTCCGGACAGCAACATGAGTGGTTGTCTCCTTATCGTGATGGGTGCCATGCTCAGTTAAAGGGAGTGCAAGCACACTTGTGATCCTGTATTGCCTTCCTTAGACTGGTTTTCACTCCGGAGCTTTTATGAACTTTGACACTCCAGCCTCTATCCTTTGTCAAAGAGTAAGGCTGCAGCTGTTTATATATAATTATAATATTTGAAATAATCATGTCTGTCTCATTTGCGATTGAGCACAACGCTTTGTATCTTCCGGTTGCTTTGCTCAGAATCTTAGTTGATACTGGTTTTGTCTCCCGTACATCGTTGGGCTAATTGTATGGAATATATCTTCGAACTTGATATACCGCTAACTTTCTGGTGCTTGATTAACCGTCTCTGGCGATATTGTCCCTTTGGTGCTCAGTGATCTATAAACTGACCTACTTTACCCAGTTCTTGCGTAGACCATACTATTTATACTCGCCATGGTGTGTTCATTTACAGGCCCCATTACATACAGGGGATTTAACGTGTTTGAACCTGTGCATCGCCCTTCGTTGTCTGATCATTAACACTTGCAGAGCAATATTGATCTTTGCACATGTATGAGCGATAGCTTGAGTAATCGATTAATCAGCCCCGGAGAAACTCCGGAATCACTTTTCAACATCGAATATTCTTCTGATGTTGGAGATAGAGGGGAGGGCTGCACTGAGCACAAGAGAGATATTCACTAGTTCCTGATGTGTGCACTAGAGATTGTTTCACGTGAAACATTGCAAATACACATCTTATTTAACATTTAACTGAAAAATCATGCTTCGTTGCTTACAGATGTCACAGGTTAATACCCAGTTGATCGCTGAGGGTATGTGACATACGAGAGAGGTATTCAAGAGAGGTATCCGAGACAGCTATATTCAGCAGCATCTTAGCCATGACCTTATTCAGCTGTTGCTGCTCCTGGTGGATGATTTCTTAGTGGAGATTGTTTGCAATGTTTCACGTGAAACAATCGACGCGGAATTCAATAATCTAGATCACGGTTATTGGAGTACATGTGAAAGAATACGGCACTAGCTTCTATATCTTCATTAGGAAACGGGTAGTCTGTGAACACTTTCTTAGAGTCCTTTATGCAACCACACTTGCACCAGGTAGAATACGACGCTTATCGGTTAGTAAGACCTATCGCTTAACAATAATAAATACATTTTTATAATTTAAAAATTGAGAAGTGTCTATTGAATCCGTAATATTGACTGCTTGTAGAAGGGCAGGCTTTGAATATACAACATGCAAAATTAAAGCACGCAACTACGTGAGCCAACAATCAACAAGGTAATAGTACTTCCCAGACAGTAGAGATGTTTCACGTGAAACACTACTCTGCAGTACAGTTGTACAAGGTCCGTCGCCAAGAGGTTTAATAGGAGCGTTGAAGCAGTGTTATAACCGTTATCCAACAGGTTGATGTATTCATTGACAAGTCCCATGAATAGTATTGCATGCTTAATTGATGTAGTGAATTTATTGATTCCCGATTTTTAAGTTATGCACAATTTAGACCTCAGAAATGAATTATCCACATTATCGTTTGTAGACCATGCTGCCTTGTGGGTAGCGCCAGAATTGTCAATAATCACAAGGCAAAGCTAATAATCTATAGAAAGCGACAGCGCTGGAGGCACCGATGTAACTATCCACACTTATCCACAGTTATGAACAACGGCTGTGTGTAACTAGCGGTTATTCTGACATGTCCAACTAGGACGGGAAAATTGAGTTGTTATCAAAAGGAGGAAGGTTCGTGGCCGCATCGAAGAAGGTGAAACCCGTTACGAGAAATACCTCGGATAGCGGTGAGCAAAGTACGCCGAACGCATCAGGTATGGAGTCGGCAACGGATATTCTGAATCGAATATTCGCTGACGGGTCAGGTTCGGTGTCCGGTGCGGAAATGGCAGATCTTTCTGCACGTTATCAGGCCTTACGTCAGGCTCAATTCCCTCATCCTTCAAAAACCCGCTTCATTGCCGTTGCCAATCAAAAAGGCGGGGTAGGGAAAACCACTACCACAGTCAATCTGGCATGCGCGTTTGCTGAATTCGATGAACAGGTGCTGGTCATTGATATGGATCCACAAGGCAACGCTTCTACTGCGTTGGGTGTGGCCCATGAGTCTGGTACACCATCAACATATGATGTGCTCGAGGGTCGTCTTGGGATCGATGACGTTAAGGTGGTTTCCCCTGAATTCCCCAACCTCGAGGTGGTCCCCTCTTCTATTGATCTAAGTGGTGCTGAACTGGAAGTTGCGGATATGCCCAACCGTAATCAGCTGATGAAAAAAGCAGTTGCCGACTATCTCAAAGTCTGTCACCAACACTATGACTATGTTCTCGTTGATTGCCCACCTAGTCTCGGACTGCTAGTTCTGAATGCCATGTGTTCAGTCAACGAAGTATTGATCCCAGTGCAAGCTGAGTATTATGCTCTTGAAGGACTGCAACAACTACTGCATACTATTGGACTTGTTCAGCAAAGTTATAATCCTTATCTCGTAATCTCCACCATGTTGTTGACGATGTACGACAGGCGGACGTTGCTCAGCAAAGAAGTGTTTGATCAAGTCAAGGAACACTATCCAGAGATAGTGCTGAATACGACCATTCCGCGTTCTGTCAAAATCTCTGAAGCTCCCAGCTTTCGGCAAAGCGTTGTCACCTACGACCCTAAGGGAGCCGGCGCTATCGCTTATGAAGAGGCAGCGTTAGAAATCGCGCAGAGATCCGAGCAAGTGCTGGAACATATTGCCAATAGAAGACAGGGGGAGTGAGGACATGACAAGCCGTTCACGGTTAGGCAAAGGCTTGGGGGCTTTATTCCCTGCCCTGCCAGGTGAAGATGATGAAACCAATGCTGACAATAGTCGGCGAGGAGATAACAAAGTACCAAATCCAAGCAATAAGCAGTCTACTCTTCAAGGTTTGGGTGCGGAGTCGAATGGACGAAAACGCCTAGAGAAGGACGACACAGCAAAAGGCGAGGCAAAACCAGAAAGAAGAACTAAGCATTCGGATCCTGCTAGCTCAGAGCTCGCGGATTCTGAAAGATTGTCTAAAAGCGGTCGTAAACATACCAACACAGGACAAAAGCGAGTCAGTATTTCCAAGTCGCTCGACGGTGATGTTTCACGTGAAACATCATCCTCGAAGAGGGCTACCAAGCGTAGGTCTGTCCCATCCATCAGCAGCTTGGAGCATCCGAGCGATCTATTCTTCGGTTCTACGACGACAAATGTTTCACGTGAAACATCGCCGATTGCGGGATCGATAGAGGCTGATGACCTTCGGACAAAAGAAACTCGGCAAAGCATTAACCGAGCAGCTACTATCGACAATGATAGTGGGCTAAATAAAGTGGAGGGCAATAGCCAAGAGGAGCTGAAGCCTGTCCAAGGCGGGTATTTGGCTGAAGTGCGTGTGGACGACATTAGGCCCAATGCTCAGCAACCGCGGCAGATTTTCGATGAAGATGAACTGTTGGAGTTGTCCCGCTCCATCAAGGAAGTCGGTGTATTGCAGCCCATAGTGGTGCGAAAATCTACTTTTGCAGACCGGCCAAGAACAGTCGAGGATAAAACAACTTCAGCTGCCAGTGCAGGAGGTAAATCCGAAGCATTTGACACTAAGACTGGTGAAGAGCAATCGGGCCAGCATTTAAACCAGAGAAACGCTAATCTGGGGCAAACAACCCATTATGAAATCATAATGGGCGAACGTCGGTGGCGTGCTACTAGGTTGGCTGGTCTGAATACCATACCTGCAATTGTGAAAACAACGAGCGATGACGCCATGCTGCGTGATGCATTGCTCGAGAATCTCCATAGAGTAGCTCTTAATCCCTTGGAAGAAGCAGCGGCTTATCAGCAAATGATCGATGAGTTCGGCTTGACTCAGGACGGTTTGTCTAAGTCAATCTCCAAGTCCAGACCTCAGATCACCAACACGCTTCGATTGTTGAAGTTGCCTCCAAGTGTGCAGAAAAAAGTAAGCTCCGGGGTGTTGTCAGCTGGACATGCCCGTGCCCTGCTTACTTTGCCAGATGAAAAATCCATGACGGCTCTGGCAGACAAGATTATTGCTGAAGGACTGTCGGTAAGATCTACGGAGGAACTCGTAGCATTGCAGACCGGGCAGACGAAGAAGAGAGCAAAAAAGCCTAGGGTCAACGCATGGGTGGATAGTCCTGTACGCCAAGATTTAGAAAGCCGCTTTGATACAAAGGTGGCTATTAAGGGCACTAAAAAGCACGGGAAAATAGAAATCGTGTTTTCTTCGCCTGAAGATATGGACCGCATTGTTGCCATACTCCTGGAAAAGGATCAATCCGCGAGTAATAGCAGTCATTCAGGCGACAAAGGCTGGGTTTGATCCCATTCTGAAACTGCGACCGCAGGGGTTGCTCAATCAAACCCTGCCGATAAGGCAAGCGATTGTTTCATAGCTCGATCTGATTTTGTATGAGCTGATGAGCAATCGCTGCATTTGTCTTAAACCCGGGATGGTTAAATGCCGTTAGTATGTGCCATTCTCTGCACAGATATATCGGTGTTGAAAGGCTGTGTGCAATATATACGCTGACTAACTGTCGGATTCCGAATGACTGCTAACCGAGCAACAAGATAATGTTGCGGGCTCACGACATCAGATCCGATCGGTATCTCAGCTCCTTAGCTGTCATAAATGGATGAGTGCCTCCAATAGTGGGGGCGTGCGGTGAGTCGTTGACTAGCCAGCCAGCTAGTGGGGCATACTGGAATGGTTGCTTATGCGTGTGTCAACTAGATAGGTGAGTCTTCACCGCTTAAAGGTGGTTCTAGAGCAAGCACCGCTCTTGTCTGGTAGGGCGATAGTATACCTGAGCTGGCAGGGCCTTTAGAATTTTCGATGTGGCGAGGGGGCTGGGTTGTGCAATGTCTCCTCAACGAGGAGCAGTTATTTCAGTGGGGGCGATAGTAGCAGCTGTAAGGTCAGTGATGTTCCTATTGAGCGTGCTATTCCGTCGTGACCATTGGAGAATTAAGGGCAGCTGAATAGGCGGCTGTGATGGTCAATAAACGATGTGCCTGGCAATCGTAAACTGCCAGGCACGTAAATTCTTGTTTACAGGGCGTATCAGGCCTTATCGCTTATCCAGGCTCGTAAGATACTCTTGAGCATCCAAGGCTGCACGGCAACCCATGCCAGCAGCAGAGATGGCCTGACGATAGATCTTGTCGGTTACGTCACCAGCGGCAAAGACTCCGGGTACGGAGGTTTTCGTTGACCCACCCTTGACCAGGATATAGCCGTCCTGATCCAGGTCGACTTGGCCATTAAAGAAAGCAGTCTGAGGGGTGAATCCAATGGCAACAAAAACTCCATTCGCCGGAATATTGGACTGCTGACCTGTTGCTGTATTGCGTACATCCAAAGAGGTTACGCCGCTACCGTCGCCGTTGATCCGCGTGACGACTGAATCGAGAAGGAAGCTGATCTTGTCATTGGCCTTGGCTCGGTCCACCATGATTTTTGAAGCGCGGAAGCCTTGGCGACGGTGAATCAACGTGACAGAGGAGCCGAAACGGGTCAGAAAGTCTGCGTCACTCATGGCAGAGTCGCCGCCGCCAACGACCACGATCGGCTTATTCTTGAAGAAGAATCCGTCACATGTGGCGCAGTAGGAAACCCCTCGCCCAGAAAATTCGCGCTCTCCGGGAATCTCCAACTTTCGATATTGCGAACCAGTGGTGATAACGACTGCTCGAGTTTGGTATTCTTCACCGCCATCGGTGGTGATCCGTTTGATGTCTCCACTCAAGTCAACTGAGACGACATCATCGTATTCGATCTGAGCACCAAAATGTTCGGCCTGCTCGCGCATCTGATCCATCAGATCCGGTCCCAGTACGGCTTTTGGAAATCCTGGGAAATTCTCTACTTCTGTCGTGTTCATAAGCTGACCGCCGGGCGTTAGGGCTCCAGCAATAACGAGGGGAGCATAACCGGCTCTGCCAAGATAAATGGCGGCGGTGTAACCCGCTGGTCCGGACCCTATGACAATGGCATCGTGAACAGTTTGCTTCATAACGCTACTGTATCCATGCATGATGACCGGGTCACACGCGGTGGGCGAAAAGGATCCCTACTTATCTCACTGTAAGTCCGTTCCTGACAGAGCAGGCTATTCTTAAACCATGGAGAAAACCGTGATAGTGGCTATTGTAACCAATCTTGGGACGATTCTGGTGCTGATCTGGTTTATGCTCCGAGTTGATCGATTGCTGCGGGAGCATCCCAGCCATCAGACAGATGATAAGGATGAGGATGACAGCTGGCATAGCTGGCGTTTTTGGAATCCTCCAAGCTCTGATGGCAATGAAGACAAGTTGGACACAGATTCTCCGGTAACAGACAAAAGCCTTGGGGCTGATGATGATATGACGGTTAGGTCTGCCGACCGATATACATCCTCGACTCAAGAAGAACCGGGTGAAAGTTCTTCGCGCGCATCGGACAAGGGCGAGGAAAGCGGCGGAGATAAGTAAGGCATATTGAGCAAGGCCGCAGACTGTTCAATCATAGTGGGGTGCGGTTTCGATTGTTTGTTTGATCTTGTCAAATGCAGTCCCTGAACAAGGACAGATTGATGCACTTGGATATATTGATCCACTGATTTGCAGAGTAGTTATGGGCTTGTATCTATAGGTCTTGAAGCGGGCACGGGGGAGCAAACCGCGTCAGCACAATATGACTCGATAAATGAATCCTGATAGGAAGATCATGCTCTCAGCGAGGGCGATGAACAAACTAGGGCAAATGAACTGGGATAACAATGCCTAGGACCGAATGATAATTCGCAGGTGAAAACACAGCTTTCGCTCTCAGTTCATGATGGCATAGTCGAAATGGCCTGATTCTCGATGCTTTAAAAGCAGCATCGCCTATATGCCGCCTTGCGGGTTTTTGATGAGACATCTTGGTGAGATAACTTGAGCAACATGATGCGAAACTTGTTGTGATTGCAACCCTATGAAGGCTGTCTTCATTCTCGCTCGATCATATCTTTATTCGACCAGCACTTTTAACGGGAGAATCCGTTGTCGGTCATAGACCGCTATATCGCGTGAGGCTCTCGCTGGAGTTGATGACGTAAGTTGATCACCTCGGAATGTTTCACGTGAAACATTCGATATCGACTGTGTTTGTATTCAAGGGTGTGTATCAATACTGCGGTTTACTGAGCGTGGAGTCTTGGAGGATGACCCAGTTATTGCAGCATCGACAATTCATTAGTCCGCGTCGCTTCTGCGAGTAAGTCTTGTCGGCAATATAAAAGCCGGAACCTGATTGAACATGCCTTTCGGGCAATGTCGGCCTTGGCTGAACAGTAGAGAAAAAGTTGAGAATACAGCAGATGTGGAGAGGCGAGCACATCACATAGAAGGAGGGAAATAACCGACAACGAATGGTGAATGGTGAATGGTGAACAGCTGTCATTCGATGGCCTGAAAACGATGCTAATGAAAATATGGTGCCTGCCATGGGTGCTATCCGCTCGGCCTGTATTGCAATCCGTGTATATTGCAGATCCGCCTGGCGCATATTGCACGAATTGCAAACTATGCACCAGGCGGACCCTGCTCGTGCCAGTCGAACGATAGGCGGGACCAGAGAGGCTTTGCTATCTCAATCGGTTCGCTTTTGATTCAAAACTGATTGAACCAATGCCGTGTATAGCTCTGGCAGATTGTAACCAGCGGCCTGCGCTGACTGTGGCAGCAGCGAAGTGTCCGTCATGCCGGGTGCCACATTGGACTCCAGGAATTGCGGCTGACCTTGGGCATCAACAATGAAATCGGTTCGTGAAATATCGCGGAGCCCCAGAGCACGGTGAGCAGTCAGTGCGGCATCGCTGACAGCCTGCGTGGTCTTGGCATCCAGTCGGGCTGGAACATAGAACTCTGTCGGGCCGGGTGTGGAACGAGCTTCGAAATCGTAGGTGCCTGAGGGAGTCCAGATTTCAAGCGGAGGCAGCACCAGGGGGTGTCCGTCAAACTCGAGGATGGACACAGAGACCTCGGTGCCCGTGACAGCCTGCTCGATCAGCGCTACATCACCATAGGCAAAGCAGTTGATCAGCGCCTGAGTGAGTTGGCTCTGTTCAGTCACCATGGTGCACCCCATAGCTGAGCCGCCCATGGTGGGCTTGATGAAGAGCGGGAGCCCCAGCGAGCCTAGAAGCATATCGATAACGGGTTCGACACCCAGCTCGCGGAACATGGATTCGGGCAGCGTCACGGAATGCGGAGTGTGCAATCCGGCCATACGGACAACGTTCTTGGCGATGGGCTTGCTCCAAGCGGTCCGTGAGGCCTTGGCCCGGGATCCGATGTAGGGCAGTTCCGCCATCTCCAAGACATCGCGGATGGAGCCGTCTTCGCCGTTGGCGCCGTGCAGCAGAGGCCAGACCAGATCGGGGCGGGTCGACTCGTCGGTCAAGTACGGCAAAAGCGAGCCATCCATGTCGTGGACGCGGACTGTCCATCCGGCCTCCTCCAGGAATCCCTGGACCCGATGTCCCGAGCTGATGGAGACATCACGCTCATGGCTGAGGCCCCCGCAGATCACCAGGATCGACTTATCGGCACGCTTGGTGGCCTTGCTGGCCAGGGAGGCGACATCGTCCATGGTGACTGGCGTAGCCTCACGGATGGAGCGATGTGAGGTCCGCTTGGCTTTTTTGGCCACTTCGCCAGCAGCTGTGGCTGAAGTGGTGGCCGCAGTGCTGGTCGGGCTTGCGACCGTGGTCGTCGTTGCGCTCGCGGTTGCCTTGGTCTTGCTGGCTGCCGCGGTTTTGCCCCCGGTCTGCTGCCGAGGTGTCTTGCTGTGCTTGGGCGCCATGATTCAGCCCCTTTCCTTGCCGCTGTCAGGCTCGAACAGCCGGACGGTGGCGAGTTCGTTCTCGATGACTGTGGACAGTCTGCGTATTCCTTCCCGGATCCGATCGGGGGTGGGGTAGCAGAAGGACAGGCGCATGTGGTCCGCTCCCTCCCCGTTATCGTAGAAGGCTGTGCCTGACACGTAAGCCACCTTGGCGGTGATTGCTCTGGGCAGCATGTCCTTGGCGTTGAGCCCCTGGGGTATCTTCAGCCAGATGTAGAAGCCGCCCTTGGGCTTGAGCCATGAGCAGTAGGGCAAATATTTTTTCAAAGCCTCGTCCATGGCATCGCAGCGTTCCTTGTACATCCCCCGGTAATCATTGATCTGCGATTTCCAGTCGAAGTTGTCCAGGTAGGTGGTGATGGTCATCTGGCTCATGTTGGAGGGGCAGAGAATGGCTGACTCGTTGGCCAGAACCAGCTTCTGTCGGATGCCAGGAGGCGCAACCATCCAGGCCACGCGCATGCCCGGGGCGATGATCTTTGAGAAACTGCTCAGGTAGACAATGCCCTCGGAATCGTAGGAGCGCAGGGCCGGATAGGTCTGGCCGTCGAAGGCCAGCAGTCCGTAGGGATTGTCCTCCACAATGAGCACGTGGTACTTTCTGGCGATCTCGATGATCCGCGGCCGCCGCTCGACGCTCATGGTGGCGCCGGCAGGATTGTGGAAGTTGGGTACAGTGTAGAGGAACTTGACCGCTTTGCCTTGGCGGCGCTGTTCCAGAATGGTCTCCTCCAGAGCCTCGGGAATCAGTCCGTCTCCGTCCATGGCCACGTTGACCACATCGACCTGGAAGGACTGGAAGACGCCCAGGGCACCCACATAATTAGGTGCTTCAGCCAGCACCACATCGCCGGGGTCGCACATAATCCTGGTGATCAGGTCCAGTCCCGACTGGGAGCCGTTGACGATAACCACGTCATCCGGCTGGACATCCTTGATGCCTTCCAGCTCCATAATGGGTAGCACATCCTCGCGCAGGTGGGGATCGCCCTGTGCTGACCCATACTGCCAGGCCACCTGGCCCTTGCTCCGCAGCATGTCGCCAAGCTGGTCGGCCAGCTTATCGAAAGGCATCCGGCCCAGGTAGGGCATGCCGCCAGCCAAGGAGACTACCTCGGGCCGGTTGGCCACAGCGAAGAGGGCACGAATTTCGGAGGCGCGCATCTGCTCGGCCCGTGCCGCATAGGAGCTGTACCAGGGATCGTTCTTGATGACCTTGGATGCGATATTGGGATCATCCGCCATAACTGACTTCCGCCTTCCTGCCGCCGTTGTCTAAGGAAACTGTATTACCTGCAAGGGCTTTGTTGGAGGAAAAATCCAACACATCACCATTTCGGTACACCCATGGTCGGAACCCCGCCTGGGATTCCTGCCCATTGTCCAGGAACTATCAATCCTAGCTGCTTTGAAGATCGGCAACAGCAAGGCAGCGATAAGGATGAACAGCCAAGTTTTTCGCCAAGGACGTGTGACGGACCTGCTTAGAAGGCCTGGACAGACGTGAAGCGTAGGGAGTTGCCCGGCATGCCGTCCATGGGCACCCAGACGACCAGGTCCTGGGTCGTGACCGGTTCACGCAGGGTGACTTGGGTGGTGCCCGAGGGATCGAAGCTGAAGTCGGCCAGCGGCTGCCCCTGGTTGGGCTGGGCCGCTGTGGAGTTCGCGTAGATCTGAGCATGGCCGCCGCTCTGGGGCATGACGATGGTCAGGCGGGAGACTTCCTCCGGCTTGGTCAGATGCATGTACCATCCGAATCCCTGCAGGCCGGCGGGCTTGTTCAGGAAGAGCTGCCGATCCGACTGATAGGCCGTGGTGTTCTTGGGCTTGGGCGGATCGGGGACCTTCTTGGCCTCCTTGTCGGCATGGCTGACCTTGTCGGCTTCGGCCTTGGCTTTGCCGTTAGCCTTGGCCTTGCCATTGCTGGAAGTTGTCGCCTCCTCGTCCCCATCAGTCCCACCGGGGAAGGGGACGTTGGACATGACCGGCCAGCCGCCCTCCTCCTTGCCGGCGTTGGGCCGGGAGCCGGAGATGGTCGAGACCGCCCAGACCAAGGCCACTACGATGATTGCGGCCGCTACCGCAATGACTACAGAGCGAGTCGTAAAACGGCCGAATAGACGGGTGTCGGCCATGTCTGTCTCGTCATCCAGATCCTCGTCCTGGCCATCGTCCGGAAGCTCCGAATAGGTCACCGGCGCCGGCATGGAGTGGATCTCAGGCGTGAAGCTGGGGGGCAGGGGCTCCATGACCGTGGTCTGCTGCTCTTCTTCATCAACATCGGGCTGCTTGGGAGATCGGGGCGCTCGCTCGGCATGCTGATTCGAGTCGACATTCTGCCGCTCTTCGTATGCCTGGTCGGTCGAGCCGCTGGCCACGCGGGCATGGGTCCTGTCGTGTGCCTCGGCGTCATCCTCGCGCCGGGCATGTGAGTCTCCATTGCTCTGTGGGGCGCTCTGTGAGGCGGACCGACTGGATGTCGCCCTGGCCTGACGACCGCCGGACTTGTCGAAGTCCCACTGGGAGAAGCCGCGCTCCACGGGGTTGTCGGCGGTCACGCCGCTGCCGCTGATGGCCTCGGGCGGCCGATGCTGATCGTCTCCCACGGTCGGCATTCGCCCGGTCACTGCCTTGGACTCCTCGTCATGTAAGGCAGCGGGCCTGGCAGTCGTCGTCCTGAGTGCGCTCACATCCATGGCTGCGGTTCTGCGGGAGCGGCTGTTCAGCGAGCGCTGCTGCTGACGTTCGTCGAAGAGCGAGAAGAGGTCGGTGTCTGTGTCTTCGGGATTGAGCATCTCGATTTCGCCCCGGCCGGGGAAGAGCAGTTGGTTGGTCTTCCAGTGTGGCTCATGATGGGTCACAGTCTGTGCGGCAGGCAGGGCGGAGGAGGTCAGCCCATCGGGCAGGGGCAGTACATCCTTGGGATCCACCGGTCTCAGAGCCACGGTCTCGATGGAGGCGCGGCCGTCCATCTCAGGCCAGATCAGATCGCTGTCGGTCAGCTCCTCGGGAGGGATCCAGGGGCTGAGCAGCGCCGACAGCTCGGCCAGAGTGACCAAGGGCACCGGCTTGGCCCCCTGGTCATCAGTCAATCCCAGTCCGCGCATGCAGATGATCCTGAACTCCTCGGGCGTGTGCTTGGGAAGCTCCTGCAGGCTGGGCTGCCGTCCGTCTTGGTCGGGCCGGCGGGTCAGCATGGCGTAGAGCACGCCAGCCAGTTCGCGTATGGCATGCTCCTCGTCCGTCAAACCCATCTCGTTCGGGACTGACGGGTGCGCGATCATGGGCGAGATGGGGGCATCTGCCAGGGTGATAGAGGCCGGCGCCAGCCTGATGGTACTGGTTGAGACTGCATAGTCGACCATGCCGGCGGCATGCAGGGTGCGCATGGCCTCGGTGACCTCGCCCATGATGGTGCCCATGGCCCGGTCGCTCAGCGTCTCGCCGGCGGGCCCGTGCATATAGTCCCTCAGGGACATGCCGGCATCGGGGGCGGTGACGATCAGAGAGACCCCGTCCCGGGTGTGCAGCTGGTAGACCGGAGTGAATCGGCGGTCCTTGTTCAGCGCCAGGCCGGAGGCGTTGACGTTGATCAGGTCCGTGCAGGTCGAATCGCCGGCGATGAAGAGCTGGCAGTCCCTGTCCAGAACCTTGTCCTTGGCCCGCCAGACGCTCAAGCCCTTGGCACGGCGGAGCAGGGTGACCAAGGTGTATCTGCCGAGGATGGTGTCTCCGATATGCGCGTTCATGCTTGCCGAGCTCTCATCAGAAGTGGGGCGTCGCCTGTGGTTGGCGACGCCGTGGTGGACCGTGCTGTTCCTAGGCACAATCCTAACGGGTTGCGGGGCCGGAGGAGCCGGTGGGGGCCCGGCTGTCGCGGATTCTCCATCAGTGCCGGGCTCGCGGGTCTCTTCGAAGTTCTCCAGAGCCGCGTCCATGCCAGGCTGGGTGGAATCAGGAGAGGAGGAGTGCACCACCCTGACCGAGCGGTCGGCCAGTCGGGAGGGCCGTCCGTCCAAGGCGTCCAGGCTGCGGACCGGGTGCCGGGCCGTCCTGCCCAGACGGCGGGCCAGGTCGACCATGAGCCGGGTGAATTCCTCGGTGCGCAGCGCAACCAGGGTCACGGCGTAGATGGCCGCTGTCAGCAGGGTGATGACCACGCAGATAAAGAGCGCCTGCACCCAGCTCATGTGGCCCTGCCGGTCCTGGACCCAGGCGCCGACCAGGCGGGTCAGCGGAGTCTTGACCGTCAGGGAGGCCGCCAGTGCCAGACCCGCCGCCAGAAAAGCCTTGGCGTAGGTGCCAAGGATGCGTCGGCCATCCAAATATCCCTGGAAGGGCCTGCGCAGCATGCCCGCCAGCATGGGGAAGCTGAGGATGTTGCTCAGGGACAGGCTGAGTCCCACCAGGGCCGCCCAATAGCGGGGAGGGGCCAGACGGATGGATGCCAGGACCAGCACCACCTGGATGGTGTTGGAGACGGCTGCGAAGATGAAAGGATGCCGTCCGTCCTCGAAGGCGTAGAAGGTGCGCTGAATGAGCAGGAAGGCGCTCATGGGCACCAGCCCCAGGGACAGGCCTATCAGGGGTCCCGAGATCAGGACTGCCTCGTGGACGCCCACGGAGGGCAGCAGGGCGCGGGTGATGGGCACCGGAATGGCCAGCATGACCGCAGTGAAAAAGAACATCATCAACCCGACATTGCGCAGGGCCTGGCTCAGATCCTCGCGGGCGTCCCCAATGCGGCCGTCCGAAACCGCCTTGGACAGCTTGGGGAAGATGGCCGTGCTGACGGAGACGGCCACCAGGGAGTATGGCAGGATGAAGAGGGTGTAGGCGTTCTGGTAGGAGCCGTTGCCGGCGATGTCCAAGGGGTTGCCCTCCAGGGGGGCGCCGTTGTTGATGCGGGCGTTGATCACATTGGCCAGCTGGTCGATGACCACCACACCCATGCTCCAGGCCGCCACCGAGCCCATGGATCGCAGGCCGATGCCCCGCAGACCCCAGCGCGGACGGTAGCGGAAGCCGCTCATGATCAGGGGGATGAAGAGGACCAGCGCCTGGAAGGCCACCCCCAGGGTCCAGGCTCCGGCGGTCAGGGCCACCTTGCCGTTGTCCCAGAAGCCGACCGGCTGGCTGCGGGCGTTGCCGAACAGGAGGATGAAGACCAGGAAGCCCAGGCAGCTGATCAGGTTGGCGCCCACCGAGCTCCAGGCGTATGCGGTGAACCGGCCCTTGGCGGCCAGGATCTGGCCCAGTACCGTGTAGAGCCCGTAGAAGAAGACCTGGGGCATGCACCAGAGGGTGAAGGAGTTGGCCAGGGCCCGCTGTGCAGGGTTCCACTTGGAATTCAGATAGATGGTGGTCAGCACCGGAGTGCCCAGCATCAGCAGCAGGGTCAGCAGGGCCAGGAGAACCATGGCGACCGTGATCAGCTTGTTCAGCCGGTCAGCTGCGTCCCGCTCCTTGAGTGTGCGCACGATCTGCGGAACCAGGACGGCGTTGAAGATGCCGCCCGAGATCAGGGTGAACATGACCTGGGGGATCATGGCGCCGGTTTGGTAGGCATCGGCTGCGATCCCGGTGGTGCCGATGGCGGCTGCCAGCAGGATGGTGCGGATCTGCCCGGTCACCCGGGAGGCCGCGGTGCCCGTGGCCATGATGGCGGAATTGCGCCCTACGGAGCTCATTCGTCCGGGTCCTTCGTGCGGTGGAACTGCCGCCAGAGCCCCAGGAACCCAAGCAGCACGGCGAAGACAATGATGAGCAGGCCGCTCATGTCGCTCAAACGAAGATTGCTGGTGATCTGGGCCCGGCGCATCTGACCGAAGGGGCGGCCCTGGCTGTCCAGCAGGCCGATATCCACGTTGGCCCTGCCGGCCGTCGCCACTCTGACCTTGAAGGTCACTTGGGCCTCGGAGCGGGCGGGAATGACCACATCCGCCAGGCGGGAGGTGACGATCTCCATGGAGTCGGTGCGGGCGCTGATGCGGGCGTGGACCGGGTAGGGGTGGCTGTTGCTGACGGTGACGGGCATGGAGGCCGTCTCGCTGACCACGTTCAGGGACTCGCTGGGCGTGATGCTGATGCCGTCCAGGAGCCGGTGGGATATGGCGCCGGCCTGATCGGCCAGGCCGGCGGCGGCTGCGGTTCCGCCCAGGGACTTCAGGGCTAGATCGTCATGGGCGGCGGTCAGCCGGTTCAGCCACTGGTGTGGATCCTTGGGCTGGCGGGCGGTGGCGTCAGCATCCTGTCGGGCCAAGGCCTGGCTGTCGGTCTTGCCGGTCGTGGCGCTGGCGGTGGGCTGGGAGGCCTGCTGGCCGTCGGCCAGAATGGAGGAGGCGAACCGGTCGATGTCCGCCCTGCTGGCGATCAGAGAGTCCAAGGTGGCTGTCGAGCTGTCGCCATGCTTGGCGCCGCCCTGAGCGTCATCGGCTTCCAGGGCCTTGAGCAGGCCCGATGAGCCGCCGGTGAAGTCGGGTGCTCGCATCAGATTGTCCATGGGTTCCAGGCGGATCCAGGGAGCGTGTTCCAGCTCGGTCATGATCCTGTCCGCCTGCTGAGTGTCCTGATCGGCATCGAAGCAGACCAGGAGGGAGCGTTCGGCGTAGGGCTGTTCCATCTGATAGAAGGCGCTCTGGGCAATGAAACGTGCCGTCTGCCCCGCCTGGGTCTGCTCCCCGGTGGCCCGCGTGGAGCTGGGGTTGCCCCTTGCCAGGTTGCTGAGTTCGCGCTGGGCCGACAGGACGGTCACCTGTCCGGCCTGGGTGTCGATGGTGTACTTGCCGGTGTGGGCGGAGGTGCCGGCTCCTACCTCGAAGCCCTGCGGGGCAATGACCGTCTGGTAGCCGGCGCGGCGGGCTGCGGCGATGGATTCCATGGTCCACTCCTGCTTGCCCTGCCAGGCGTATGTGCCGGAAGCGGCATCAGGATAGAGCTTGGCTGCTGTCTGGGCGCTCCAGGACTCGGGGGTGATCCCGGCCCTGGCATAGCGATCCTGGTTCTGGGAGGCGTATCCGGTGATGTCGAAGTCGGCTGGCTGAATCAGTCCCTGGATCTTGGGACGGTTGGCGAAGGCGGACAGGTAGACCGGATCGCCCAAGGTCTGCAGGGCCCCGTGCTTGGCCAGCAGCAGACTCTGCTCTTCCTGGCGGCGGCTCCCTTGACGGGTCAGTGTCACGCTCTGGTCTTTATCCTTGCCCGAGCCTGGATCGGATTCGGCACCGGGCTGGGTCATCAGCGCTGTCATGGCCTTGTCGTCAATGTTCCAGTCCGAGGAGATCAGCGGCATGACCATGGTCAGAGACAGGGGGGGTGTGCCTGCAGTGGGCAGGCCATCCCATGTCCGGGTTAGAAAGGTGAACACGTCGCCCAGGACCCGGTTCTGGCTGTCGCTCAGGGAAAGCCGGACGGGTTTGGGCCCCCAGCTGGTCATCTTCTTGATCGCGTCTTGATCAGCCGGCACGTTGACTGAAACCTCGACGCTCTGCCCGGCCGGGATTGTCGGTACGCTCTGAGTGCCCAGCACGTCTGGGGTGGGGATGCGGGCGTGGCCTTCGGACCAGGCCTGCATGTCGGCCCGGGAGCTGAAGGAGTACAGGGCGCTGGTGGACACGCCCAGATGGGCATTTTCCATGGGCTGGTTCGCGGTGTTGGTCACCGTAGCGCGCAGGGCGTAGCCGGATTTGTCAGTCACCACAGGCGTCGACCAGCGCAGGGCCACCTCGGCCGAGTTCTGATGATTGGGGGCAGCCAGGGCCGGTGTTGGCAGCCAGGGAGTCATCACCAAGGCTAGCAGGAGGACGATCGCCGGTAGGATTCGAGCCCACCGAGCCCATCGGTTGAAGGCATGGGTGCGCTGGCTGGTGCGCCCGCTCGGGCGCAGGGGGGTCTGGATCATGGCTGTTTTTTATACTTCCTCGCGTAGAGCCAGGCTATTTTACGCTCATTAGGGTAACTGAGCACGGAGGTCAGGTCGGAAAAGTCCACCCAGATGGCATCTTCGGCCTCATGATCAGGGTCGCCCTCCACGCTCAGGGATCCGCCGATCATACGCAGGACGAAATGATGGACCAGCTTGTGGACCCGTTGGTTGGTTCCCGTGAACCAGTAGTCGATAGTGGCGATGGAATCGGTCACCCTGCCCAGTATCCCCGTCTCCTCGTGGACCTCGCGCACGGCTGTCTGCTCGGGTGTTTCCCCCTTCTCGATATGCCCCTTGGGCAGGCACCATTCCAGGTGGCCCGAGCGGGAGTGCCGGGCGATGATGGCCACCCGGTCATGTCGGTCGAAGATCAGTCCACCCGCCGAATACTCCCGCACTACGGGCAGTTCCTGGGCATCCAGGGAGGCAAAGGTGGAAGGCCCTGAGGCATGCTTATGCCGGGGCATGAGGGCAGGCGTGGGAGCGTCATCCTCGGTCTGTATGCGCTCGCGGACCCGCGGATCCAGACGTTCGCTTACAGTCTCCACCAGGTGGTCCCGCCCCTGCTGTCCGCGGGCATGGGTGCCCGCAGAGTCGGCGCTATGTGCAAGCATGCGCGCCATGTCCGCGGGCGTAATCATACTCCAACTTTACGTAAGGTAATGTGCAGGTGGGGTAACGGTATGCTAGTAGGCGCATCAACTCCGTAGGAAAGGGTGAGCGTGGATTTCCAAGTCTGGCCGGAGGCCATCGAGCTCGGGCGCCTCTTCGCCGAGCAGGGATTTGAACTGGCGTTGGTAGGGGGTCCTGTACGCGATCTGCTCCTGCACCGGCCCTCCCACGACCTGGACTTCTGCACCTCGGCCCGGCCCGAGCAGTTCGAGCCCATCCTGCGCCACTGGGGGTCGGGCTTCTGGGATATGGGGCGCAAATTCGGTACCCTGGGCGCGCTTCGCCGGCGTCCTGACGGCACCGAGGTCAAGGTGGAGGTGACCACCTACCGGCGAGACACCTACGATCCCGACTCCCGCAAGCCCGAGGTGGACTATGGGGACAACCTTGAGGGCGACCTTTCACGGCGTGACTTCACCGTCAACGCCATGGCCCTACGGGTGCCCGACCTGGTCTTCGTAGACCCCTACCGGGGGGCCAACGACCTGGCCAAGCAGGTGCTGCGGACCCCGGTGGACCCCCGTCAGTCCTTCGACGATGACCCCTTGCGGATGATGCGGGCCGTGCGGTTCGTGGCCCAGCTGGGATTCACCATCGCACCGGAGACTGCAGATGCCATCACCCGCATGACCGATCGAATCAGCATCGTCTCGGCCGAGCGGATTCGCGACGAGCTGACCAAGCTCATGCTGTCCGACCACCCCGTCCAGGGCATCGAGGCCCTGGTGCAGTCCGGCCTGGCTGACATCGTTCTGCCCGAGATCCCCGCCCTGCAGCTGGAGATAGACGAGCATCACCGGCACAAGGACGTTTTCGAGCACACCCTGATGGTAGTGGACCGGGCCATCGCCCTGGAGACAGGACCTGACGGACCTGTGCCCGCCCCGGATCTGACCCTGCGCCTGGCCGCCCTGCTGCACGACATCGGCAAGCCCGCCACCAGACGCTTTGAGCCCGGTGGCAAGGTCAGCTTCCATCACCATGATGCAGTCGGGGCCCGGTTGGCCCGCAAGCGCCTCAAGGCCCTGCGCTTCGACCACCACCTGATCGCCGACGTCTGCGACCTGATCTCCATGCACCTGCGCTTCCACGGCTACGTGGACGAGCGGTGGACCGATGCGGCCGTACGCCGCTACGCCCGGGAGACCGGTCCTCTTTATGAGCGGCTCAACCGTCTGACCCGGGCCGATGCGACCACCCGCAACAAGCGCAAGGCCCAGGTCTTCTCCTCCGCTATGGACGAGTTGGAGGACAGGGTGGCTCAACTGCGTCGGCAGGAGGATCTGGATGCCATCCGGCCAGACTTGAATGGACAACAGATCATGCAGATTCTGGGCCTCAAGCCGGGACCGCAGGTGGGACGCGCCTATCAGCACATGCTGGACTACCGCCTGGATCAGGGCCCGGTCGACCAGCAGACAGCCGAGCAGGAGCTGCGGGACTGGTGGCAGAGCCAGGGCTAGAGCCAGGCCTGGTCCGCATTCTGCAGGTTCGGCTGCCGCCGGATTATATGTGGAAGATGTTTGCCTGGTCATCAGGTGCCAGGCTGGTATTGGCTGTGATTGTCGTGTGGCCCGGACTGTTGCTTACTTGTGTGAAGTGTTCATGCTGCCTGTCGTACGGGCCTGCTTTTGGCGGCTTTTGGCGGCTATGGCGGCTCCTGCGGTGAGCAGTCCTGTGGCGAGCAGGAGGAGCATGCCGTCGCCTCCGGTCAGGGGCAGGCTGGCGATGGCTAGGTACCGGTAGGTGTTGCCCTTGTCAGTTTCCTGCTGTTTGCCGTCCTGGGTCCAGTCGATGGCCACGGGCGCCAGCCCCGGCGTGTAAGGGGGAGTGGTCACCTTCCAGGTGCCGTCGGGGCTGGGCTTGAGGTCCTTGCCTGCGGCGAGGCACGTGCCCTGCTCCTGATTCTGGCCGAAGCATACGCTGGTGGTCTGCGGCTCTCCGGGGAAGCCGACCGGTCCCGGCCGGCTGGCCGGCCAGGCGTTGGAGGGGGCGCGCCCCAGCTGACCGTTGCCGTTGTTTCCCCAGGTGTAAAGCTGGCCGTCGGAGCCGATGGCTGCGGAATGATACCATCCCACGCCGGATTGTTTCCAGGCGAATCCCTTGGGCGCCCCCTGGGGCTTGCTGACCAGGGTCGGCGTCTGCCGGTCGGTGGTGGTGCCATCGCCCAGCTGGCCGCTGATGTTCCATCCCCAGGCGTACAGGTTCCCATCGGATCCGGAAGCTACAGAATCCCCGTCGCCTAGGCTGGCTTGTGCCCAAGTGAATCCATTGGGCTTCGCGATCTGAATTGGCGTCTGCCGATTGGTGGTGGTGCCGTCGCCCAGCTGGCTCTCGGAGTTTCTTCCCCAGGTGTACAGGCCGCCGTCGGAGCCGATGGCCGCGGAATGATGTTCGCCTAGGCTGGCTTGTGCCCAGGTGAATCCTTCTGGCGCTCCTTGGGGCTTGCCGATTTGCACTGGCATGTTCCGCTTGGTGGTGGTGCCGTCGCCTAGTTCGCCGTACTGGTTGTCTCCCCAAGTGTAGAGGCCGCCGTCGGAGCCGATGGCCGCGGAATGCCAGCCGCCTAGGTTGACCTGTTTCCAGGTGAATCCTTCAGGTGCGCCTTGGGGCTTGCCTATCAGGACTGGCCTGTTCTGGTTGGTGGTGGTGCCGTTGCCGAGCTGGCCGTACTCGTTGTACCCCCAAGTGTAGAGGTTGCCGTCCGAGCCGATGGCTGCGGAATGAAAGCCACCCAGGCTGACCTGTTTCCAGGTGAATCCTTTGGGTGCCCCATCGGGCTTGCCTATCAGGACTGGCCTGTTCTGGTTGGTGGTGGTGCCGTTACCCAGCTGGCCACTGCCATTGTCTCCCCAGGCGTACAGGTTGCCGTCGGAGCCGATGGCTGCGGAATGCCAGCCGCCGAGGATGACCTGTTTCCAGGTGAACCCGTCCGCCGCCCCCTGAGGCTTGTCGACCAGGGTCGGCCTGCTCCGGCTGGTGTTGGTGCCGTCGCCCAGCTGTCCGTCGTCGTTGCCTCCCCAGGTGTAGAGGTTGCCGTCTGAGCCGATGGCCGCGGAATGGTTGTAGCCCAGTCTGATCTGGTTGAATCTGATGCCTCGCTGTGCGGGCGGAGTCAGGGTCACCTCGGTGCCGCCGGTCTCGGGCCCATGGTCCGGGCTGATGGACCAGTGTTGCGTGTCCTCCCTGGTCCAGTGGGCGGTCAGGGTGGTGTCATGGGTGACTGGCTGGCTGAAGTCGTAGGCGACATCGCCTTGGAACCAGCCGTCGAACAGGCAGCCTTCGGCCCTCGGGTCCGGGTAGGGGCGTTCCGCCTGCCCGTCCTGGGTGACGGACTGGCTGGGGGGCATGCCCGTGGGGGTGGGGCAGGAATCGTTTTTGGAATTGAAGCCGACTTGGTATTGGGGGGCGATGTACGTGTATTGCAGGTGATCGTCCGGCTGCGGCCCGTTCCGGCTCCAGCCGACCGTCACGTCCACGCCCCCCGGCTCATGCTTGGGCGTGGATACCTGCCAGGTGCCGTCTTGGTTGGCCGTGATCCCTGTGGCCTTGGCCTGGCCGAACAGGACGCTGGTGGGCGTGACGGCGCCGGGGAAGTTGACCATGCCCGGCCTATTCCAGCTGGTGGTGGTGCCGTTGCCCAGCTGGCTGTTGCCGTTGACTCCCCAGGTGTAGAGGTTGCCGTCCGAGCCGATCGCTGCGGTATGGTTGCATCCTGGGATCGTGTATTTCCAGGTGAACCCGGCGGGTGCGCCTTGGGGCTTGCTGACCAGGATTGGCCTGCCCCGGGTGGTGTTGGTGCCGTCGCCCAGCTGGCCGTTTTCGTTGCTTCCCCAGATGTAGAAGTTGCCGTCCGAGCCCAACGCCTCGGTATGCCAGTCGCCTAGGTTGACGTGTTTCCAGGTGAACCCGGCGGGTGCGCCTTGGGGCTTGCTGACCAGGGTCGGCGTGTGCCGGTCGGTGTTGGTGCCGTCGCCCAGCTGGGTTCTGTAGTTCTGCCCCCAGGTGTAGAGGTTGCCGTCCGAGCCGATTGCCGCGGAATGTTGCCAGCCTATGCTGACCTGTTTCCAGGTGAACCCGGCGGGTGCGCCTTGGGGCTTGTTGACCAGAGTGGGCGTGTGCCGGTCGGTGGTGGTGCCGTCGCCCAGCTGGCCGCTGAAGTTCCATCCCCAGGTGTAGAGGTTGCCGTCCGAGCCTATAGCTCCGGAATGATTGCAGCTAAGGCTGGCCTGTTTCCAGGTGAATCCTGCTGGCGTGCCTTGGGGCTTGTCGACCTTGATCGGCCTGGTCTGGTTCGTGGTGGTGCCGTTGCCCAGCTGCCCATACTGGTTGTTTCCCCAGATGTAGAGGTTGCCGTCCGAACCGAATGCTGCGGTACTCAAGTCGCCTAGGGTGAATTGTTTCCAGGTGAATCCTGCTGGCGTGCCTTGGGGCTTGTCGACCGGGGCCGGTGTGTTCCGCTTGGTGGTGGTGCCGTCGCCCAGCTGGCCGCGGCCGTTTTGGCCCCAGATGTAGAGGTTGCCGTCCGAACCGAATGCCGCAGAATGGTCCCAGCCTATACTGACTTCTTTCCAAATGAATTTTTCCGGCGTGCCCTTGGGCTTTTTGACTTGGACTGGTGTGGACCGGTTGGTGTTGGTGCCGTCGCCCAGCTCGCCAGCGCCATTGTCTCCCCAGGTGTAGAGGTTGCCGTCCGAGCTGATGGCCGCGGAATGAAGGCCGCCCATGCTGAGCTGGCTGAGTCTGATGCCGCGTTGCGCGGGCGGGGTGAGGGTGACCTTGGCGCCCCCGGCTATGGGTCCTTGACTGGGGCTGATGGCCCAATGGCCGTCTCCCTTGGTCCAGTGGGCGGTGAGGGTGATGCTGCCGGTGACGGGCTGGGTGAAGTCGTAGGCGACGTCGCCTTGGAACCAGCCGTCGAACAGATATCCGTCCCTGGCGGGGTCGGGGCTGGGCCGACTGGCCTGGCCCCCGTCGGGGATGGTCTGCCTGCCAACGCTGCCGCCGCCTGCCGTGTCGAAACTGACCGTCCAGGCTGTGGAGGACCGGGCCTGGACGGCATCAGCATCGCCGGCAGTGTCGAGCGTGGGTGAGGAAGGCATCGGGGTCGTGTGGCTCAGGGGCGAGGACGTTGGCAGGGGTGAGGACGTTGGTGGGGAGGACGTTGGTGGGGAGGAGGACGGCGATACGGCCTGCGGGCTATCATCCCCCTGCTGTTTGTCCAGGGTGGTGGGCGTGACTGCTTCGGATGGACTGCCGGTGCTCCCGGCCAAAGCGGGTGTGCAGGACAGGGCTAGGAGAAAGGCCAGGGCTGCTGCTGCCATGCCCGAACGCTGACGCATGATGAGTCGACCCCCTTCTTCGCAGAGCCTGCTACAGCATCCCCCGGACATCGCACTCAAAACTGTAGCAAAAAGCTGTACTAAGAAACTGTATCAAGTCCCCAAACACCCACGACCCCAAGGTGTTACACCTACTACCATACCATGCGCGCAAACGCCTCCGGTTGAAGGTTCTACAACAGCCGGGTCCGCGCTCCTGGGCGGGATGCCAGGCCGGCAACATTGCTGCGGTGTCAGGCCTTGGGAGCCTTGGGCAGGTTCTTCAGGGAGGAGGGGTCAGCCAGGCAGCCCTTGATGGCTTTGATGTTACGGCCTACGACAGAGGTGCTGTCCTCGTCGTTCAGATCGGTAAAGGTTGCCCCGATGACCACATCGATCAGATCGTCGCTGCGGTCGTCCATGACCAGAACGGCATCGTTGAATTGGGACCCCACCGTGTAGCCGCGATCAATGGCCGAGGCACCGAAGCGTATCTGGGTACGCGCTGTCTCGGTCTTGCCCGGATAGTCCGCCACATCCTGCATGTTGAATCCCCGATTGCGCAGGGCCGACGCCAGGGCAGTGGCCAGACCGGACTTGTTGGTTCCGTTGAGCACCCGCACACGGATGTCGGGGTGGTTGACCAGCTTGGACTTGTCGGGCGGACAGGGCACGGCGACCCCATAGTTGGGCTTGGCGATGGTGGCGTGTTTGGCGGTATGCCCGATGGACCCGAAGATGATCAGACCACAGATGACCAGGATGACCACCAGGGCGCTGACGGCTATAGTGAAGACCATCTTCTGCCGCCGTCGTACGAACTGCCTGCGGGCCTCGCGTTCGTCGAGTGGTTCGGGATTCGTCATGTTGTCTACTCTACTGTCCATGGGTGACTCGCAGGGGGACCATCCTGGGCAGGACTGGCGAGTCAGCCTCAATGATCCTGTCCACGGCATTCTGCTCCCGCCAGAGTCTTATCAGCGTAGCCGCCTGGTCTAAGTGAGGAACCATAGCCACCACCGATGGGCCGGATCCTGAGACGAAAGCCGGCCCTGCCCCTGCCCGCCTGGCCAGATCCAGAGCCAGGAGCGAGCGTGGGTGAAGAGCACAGGCGGTTTTTTGCAGGTCGTTCAGGTCGCCGGGGCTGGGGCCGATTGCGTCGAAGGCCTTGTATACCTGGGCCGTGCTCAGCTGGTCTTCATAGGCGCCGATCAGCAGGCGGCCGGTCAGTCCGGCATTGCGCAAATTTCGAGCCTGCGCGCTTGTCGGATCCAAGGGCTCCAGAACCTGGCCGAAACCCGAGCCGTGGCTGAGGCCACCATGCAGGCAGAAGGGCAGGTCTGCACCCAGGCCGGCGGCGATCTCATCCAAATCAGCCGCGCCCAGCTCCAGCTTCCAGAGCCGGTTCAGGCCCAGCATGGTTCCGGCCGCATCCGTGGATCCCCCGGCCAGCCCGGCACCCACCGGTATCCGTTTAATGATGCGGATGGCCACATCCGGCTGGTGTCCGGTGGCCTGAGCCATGGCTAGAAGGGCCTTGACAGCCAGATTTGCATGGGGATCAGCGTCATTGTTGGCCAGATCGCCCAGATGCTCCCCCTCCATGTGCAGCCGGAAGCCACTGCCAGGCTCTCTTTGGCGCAGTTCCACCCTGTCCAGGATGCTTACGGCGCTGTAGATGGTGTCCAGGCGGTGACGGCCACCCCAATCCGCTCGGGCGGGTCCGACCCGCAGCAGCAGGTTGATCTTTGCCGGGCAGTCCAGGGCGATCCCCTCCCTGCCGACGGCCGGGCTCACGCGTCCACCTCGCGGCCAGCGCGCTCCAGGACGGCGAATTCCGCAATGGTCATGGTCTCTCCGCGTCGGCTCGGATCGATGCCCGCCGCCTTGAAGGCCTCGGGGGACACCAGGCCTTTCAGGGCGGCATGCAGGGTCTTGCGGCGCTGGCCGAAAGCAGCGTCGATCAGAGCGAAAACCCGAATCCGGGTGCGCTCGTCCTCGCCGATGTGTCCTTCCTCGTCACGGACAAAGGAGACCAGGGCCGAGTCGACATTGGGAGCAGGCCAGAAGACGTGACGTCCGATCCTTCCCGCTTGGGTGGCACGGCCGTACCAGGCCAGTTTCAGGCTGGGGGCGCCGTAGACCTTGGAACCCGGGCCAGCCGTCAGACGATCCGCCACCTCCTTCTGGACCATGACCAGGAACCGGCTCAGATTGGCGAACCGGGCCAGGAGGGTCAGGATGATCGGAGTGGCTACGTTGTAGGGCAGGTTGGCTACCAGGGTCAGGTCGGCGGTTCTGCCCGCGTCGTCTGCCAGCTGAGGGGTCAGGGTCAGGGCATCCCGGTTGATCACGGTCAGCCGGTCCAGGGCTTCCGGCATGCGCTCGCTGACGGTCTGAGGCAGACGCCGGGCCAAGCCGGAGTCAATCTCGTCGGCGGTCACCAGGCAGCCCGCCTCCAGCAGCCCCAGCGTCAGGGATCCCAGACCTGGACCCACCTCCAAAACGGACTGACCGGGTTTCACCCCTGCCAGGCGGACGATCCTGCGGACAGTGCCTGGATCGATAACGAAGTTCTGGCCCAGACGCTTGGTGGGATGGATGCCCGCTTGGTCGGCGATGCGTCGGATATCGGCGGCACCCAGAAGGCGGTCGCTCTCGCTTCTAGTGTTCATGTCGGTTCGCTGCTCGTGAATGTAGTAGGAGGTCAGTACCAGTTGTACTGCTCGGAATGGTGCCAGGCCGTGCTGGGGTTTCCGTATCGTTGGCCGATATACCAGAGGCCCCAGTCGATTTGGATGGCAGCATCGTCACGCCAGTTGGCACCGAATTGACTCATTTTAGAGCCCGGCAGGCTTTGGGGGATGCCGTAGGCACCGGAGAGGTTCTCGGCATCCCATTGCCATCCTGATTCCTTGTTCCAGAGTTTCACCAGGTCATCGAATTGCGAACCTGTCCACCCGCGCTGAGCAGCTGCGCCCGAGGCATAGGCTTGGGCTACGCCGGGTCCTGCATGCCAAAGGCCGCTTGGCGGTGGGCTTGGCGATGGCGACGGGGCTGGTGTGTTTTCGGCCTGGCTCGGGGGATCCGGCTTGGTCGTTGCATTCGAGCCTGATGGCTGTGATGCCTGTGGTGGCGTGGTAGTGGTCGTTCCCGACTGCGCATCCTTGTTCGGCGAGGCGCTTGGCGAGGAGGTGTCCTTGGCGTGATCGGATCCCTTGTCCTTGGACTGCTGCCCGCTGTTCTGCCCCTCCTTTGGCTTGTCAGGGCCGACGGCCACCACCTGGTCCACTGGCATGGCCACAGTCTCTTCCTTGACGACCTGCTCCGATTCTGCCTGTCCGTCCACATAGGTGACCTGGATGGTCTGCAGACGCTGGCCGGCTACCCCCTCCTGTCGGATCTGGGTCTGGCCTGGCGCCAGGCTCGGGTCGACCACGGTACGTGTGGCAAAGGCCAGGGGGATGGTCTTCTGGGTGTTCCCGTGGGTGACCCGTCGGACACGCAGCACGGTGGCGCCCTGGTCGTGCTCTACGCTGACCCGGTCCTCCTTGCCCAGCACGATGCCCTTGGAGTCCAGGATGGAGGCGGCTGGGAGCTTGCCGTCGGGGGCCACCGAGGTCTTCCCGTCGGCCACGACCGTGACCGGCCCCGCCTGGTTGATGACCAGACCGCCGGTCAGCTGGTTGTAGACGTTGCCTATATCCACGGTGACCTTCATGGCCTGCTTGCGGTTCTCCTCGAAGAATCCCAGCAGCTGGTCCATGCTGGTGGCTGTGGTCCAGAAGGGCACCCGCTGGCCCTGGATGACGATGGTGGTCTGATAAGCGGAACGCACGGTGACTGCCGCATGGTTGCGCAACTGGCCTCCGGAGCTGGAATCGACCAGGTCGTGGGTCTTGACCTTGATCCCCTGCTGGCGCAGCAGGCCGTCCACGCTGTAGGCGTAGGTGGTCACCGTTTTGGTCTGGCCGTTGACGCTCAGCGCCACGCTCTTGCGTGCGGTGATGCCGAAGGCCAGGACCATGGCCAGAACAACCAGGAGTGCGCAGGATGCCACGCGGATCCTTCTGAGCACGACGAAACGCCGTGGCGTCCAGCGTCTGGCCATGTGCTCGCCTCCCCGTTCCTGCCTTGTGCGTACCTGGCAATTCTAGCGGCGCGGGCATGGAGCCAAGCCAGACAATCAGCAAGGTCGGGCAAACATCCACATTTGTCACAGACGGGTGGCAACAAAAAAGCCGACTTGGCCGTCATCGGTCAGTCGGCTTTTCAAGACCCGGGCCCTGGGGCCGGCGGATCAACGTCAAGAGGACGGGAATGAAGGGGAATGATCCCGTCCTCGAATACGAACGGAGATGGTTGGGGAAAAAGCTCCGTTCGTACTTCGGAGAACGAGCCTCCGAAATGACTTACTCGAGGGAAGTATTTGCAATTATCCAGGTAATGTCCATCATTATAGCCTGCCCGGAGACAAAGCTGAATAGTCGAATTCGATGGTTCGTTCCTGGCGTAGAGCCTCCTGTCAGAGTCGAACTGACGACCTGCCGCTTACAAGGCGGCTGCTCTGGCCAACTGAGCTAAGGAGGCGGTCCCGGTGGTCCATTACAGCTCCGGGCCGCGGTACGGAATGATATCGTACCATCACCGTGCCCCCGAGGGGACGCTGGACGCGAAATTGCTCTCGATCTGCCCGGTTCAGTCCAGCGAGTGCGGTTGGCCGGAGGCGCCGATGGCGGGCATGGCGCCCTTGACGCCCACCTTGGACTGATCCAGGCCCAGAGCCTTGAGCAGGCCCGTGCGGTAGTCCAAACCTGCCTGGGACAGGTTGCCCAGCTCCCAGTAATTGCCGTTGATGCGGACCGTGGGCGTGGTCATCTGCCCCTTGTTGGATCCGGAGGGATTCCAGAGCTCCTTGCGCAGGGGGGTGTAGGTGTCCATGGCCTTGATCCAAGCCCGGTAGTGGCCCTTGACCGCCTGGTCGGCCACTTTGGGATCAACCCCGGCCTTGATGGCCTGTTGGCGGATCTTGTCGTTGCTGATGGGGTGGTAGTCGGACTCATCCGGCTGGAAGTCCTTGGCGTAGAGATTGGCGATGAAGGGCAGCAGGTGGTCCGGATCGTGCTGGGCCACGTAGATGGTGGCCGTGCCCGTCCTGGTCGAGTAGTTGTCGGTGGAGAGCCGATCCATGAAGCTCATGGGATAGATGACCAGGTTGATCTGCCCGGCATCCACCAGACCGGTCAGGGTGGAGTCCAGCCCGCGATGCAGGGCGCCGCAGCCCGGGCACATGAAGTCCATGTAGATCTCCACCGTCGGAGCCTTGGCCACCGGTTTGCCCAGCCCTTGGGAGCTGATCAGAAAGCCGCCCTGGTCATTGGCGGCCGAGGGCTTTTCCTTGACCTTTGCGACGGCCTGACGAGCCTGCTCCAGGTCCTGGGTCTTGACCGGGCGATGGCTGCGCCAGTACAGGAATCCGCCCAGAGCGATCAGCGCGATGAGCACCACAGTGACGATGACGCCGATCATGGTCTGCTGGCGGCGCTCCTTGGCCTCCTGGAGCCGCCGGGCCTCTTCCTGGGCCTTGAGCGCGGCCTTGCGGTTCTGCTTGCCCTTGGACATGACCTGGATCCTTTCCTTGGCGTACTGAGCATAGTGTAGCCGCCAGGGGTGGAGCTCGATCTTAGGCGCGCAGGAGGTGGATGGGGGCCCAGTCCATGGAGGGCTGGGCGATCAGCCCGGCCAGGAGGACGGCAATGATCAGCAGCCAGATCAGGAGCAGGATCCACCTGCGGCGGGGGTTGCCCGGCGCCGTGGGATCCTGGCGGCCCATGGGGATGCGACCCGCCGCCAGCCGCAGGACCATGTTGCCGCTGTTGGCTTTGGGGGTTGAGCGGTCCTGCGTGGGCAGAGTCGTCAACAGCCAGCCTGCCAGCGTCGCCAGGGCCATGGCCAGCCCGCCGGCGGACAGGGGTCTGGCTGCCGGCAGGGGGAGGGTCAATAGGTGTTCACCCAGGGTCAGGCCTGCGCGAACGGTGGTGAGGGCGCCCGCCCAGGTCAGCGGCAGAGCGACCAAAACCTGGACAAGGATCATGCCCGGCAGGCGCAGCAGGGCGGCCCCCAGGCCCTTGAGCAGGTGCCAGGGGAGGGCAGCTGCGTTCAGCAGACGGTCGGTGCCCCGCCGAGGGCCGTCGCGGCGCAGCTCGCGTTCGATCTGGGCTTTGATGCTCCATCCGGCAGTGCTCAGGGCCCAGAGAAGGATTCCGGCGGTTGCCAGGGCCGAGACTGGAGCCAGTGCTGTCAGCAGGGCAGGGAACATTCCCAGCATGACCAGGCAGGGGGTTCCGGCCTTCAGGTAGCGCAGGCGTCGTATCTGGGCAGGGGGCTGGTCTCCCAGCCAGTGGGCGTTTGCGTCATTGCTGTAGCCGCTGGGCAGGGGCTGTGCCGGCGGAAGCGGATCCTGGACGGTAGTGGCTTGCAGATCTTGACGATCGGCTGCAGGCTGGAGATCCTGCCAGGTCTGCGTCTGCTCCTGCTGCTCCTGGGCTGCCGGAAGGGGATTCAAGAGGCTGGTGGGCTGTTCCGAGTCGGGCAGGAGGGTCGTCTGCTCATCGGTTCCCTTATCTGTCGTAGGTCGTGACCAGGCCGTCCGCGGACTGTCTGGATCAGCCTGGGTGATCGGCGGCATGGGCATGGTGGCCGGCTCAACGACCATGGTGGGCGAGTCGGTCTGCTCCTCAGCCTCCGAAGAGCCGCCGCCAAAAGGGCGCATCGTCTCCTGACCGTCCTTGCTGGGTTGCTGATCGTCTTGCTCCCCTTGCCAGGCCTGCGGATCCATGGCGTCCTGGCCGATGGCCTCCAGGAGCTCCTCGGGCGTGCAACGCGCACTCCTATCGGGGGAGAGGGCCGAGCGCAAGGCTCTCATGGTGCCGGTGGGAAGTCCGGACAGGTCGGCATTGCCCGAGGCCTCCCGTTCCAGGACCGCCATCATGGGTTTGTCGCCGAAGACCGCACGTCCGGTGGCTGCATAGGCCAGAACGGCGGCCGTGCTCCACCAGTCGGTTCCCTGGTCGGCCTCGGCTCCGTCGATGATCTCCGGGGCGATGAAGCCGGGGGTTCCCATGACCAGCCCGGTCCGGGTCACATGGCTCTGCCCCTGGCCCATGGCGATGCCGAAGTCCACCAGCACCGGGCCCGAGACCGAAATCATCACATTGGTGGGTTTGATGTCCCGATGGACGATGCCCGCCTGGTGGACGGCCGCGACGGCATCGGTCAGCTTCCGCGCCAGCCGTTCCAGGTCGTCGCCCTGATAGGGCCCGTTGACGGCCACGTCGTCCCGTAGATTGCGCCCCTCGATCAGTTCGGTGACGATGAATGCCAGGGCATCATCAAGCTCCATGTCCACGATCCGGCAGACGCCTGGATGACGGATCCGCTGCAGGGCCAGTGCCTCGCGTCGCAGGCGCTCGCGTGCCGAGGCGCGGTCACGTTCGTCAGAGCTGTCTGGTGACACCTGGCTCTCTTCTTCCAGGGACTCCCGCAGGATCTTCATGGCGTAGTCCTGGCCCCCGCCATCCCGTGCGCGCCAGACAGAGCCCATGGCACCACCGCCCAAGGGCTCAATCAGGGTATAGCCCCCGACAAGCCGTCCCGGCTTCAGATCCAATCCCTCAAGATCGCTCATATCTCCATTGTGCTCCGACTGCTTGAAAAGGACCTGATTGTCCCCTCTTGCTGTTTTGCGTCCTCGACCGCTGGGAATCTGGCAGCCTGATCGGAGCCAGCGGCATAATGCGTAAACAGGCGTTGATACAATATTATCGGTGGGAAAACATCCAAAACAGCAGAAAGAAGGGGCTTCGTGGAAGCTTCGCGCTTTGAAAAAGGATCTGAGGCCTTGGCCGCTATCGATGGCAAGGGTGGTCAGGCCGTTATTGACTCTCTCCAGGACATAGCACCGGACTTGGGCCGCTGGATTGTTGAATTTGCCTTTGGCGACATATACACCCGGAAAGGACTCGATCTCCAGCAGCGGGAGCTGGTCACCATAGGCAGTCTGGTTACGCAGGGCGACACGGCTCCGCAGTTGGCCGTTCACATACAGGGAGCCTTGAATGTGGGGCTGAGCAAGGCGGCCGTGGTCGAAGCCATACTCCAATGTGCTCCCTACGTAGGATTCCCGCGGGTCATCAACGCGATCAACGTGGCCAGGACGGTCTTCGAGCGCGATGCCGAAGATTCCGACAAGCCCGAGGATTGAGTCGGCAAGGGTTCACCGGTCGAATTCAGACCCTGGTGTATAGTGGGCACTGGCTCAAGGGAGAGTTTCTCTTAACCACAAAACAGAAAACCGTCACATGGCCATACCGATGTCGGTGTTGACCCCGGGACGGAAACCACAGTGAACATCAACCCCTTCACTACGGATCGTTCGGCACGTACCTGCCGATGAAAGGATGAATAATGGCAGAAGTGGTATTCGACCACGTCACTCGTATCTACCCGGGCAACGATGAGCCCTCGGTCAGTGACCTCAGTCTGGACATCAAAGACGGTGAATTCCTTGTTCTGGTAGGGCCTTCCGGCTGCGGAAAGTCCACCACCTTGCGCATGCTGGCCGGCCTGGAGGAGGTCAACAAGGGCCGCATCATGATTGGCGACAAGGACGTGACGACCATGCAGCCCAAGGACCGCGACATCGCCATGGTCTTCCAGAACTACGCTCTTTACCCCCATATGACCGTGGCCGACAACATGGGCTTCGCCCTGAAGATCGCCGGCACCCCCAAGGACGAGATTCGCCAGCGGGTGGAGAAGGCCGCCGAAGTGCTGGATCTGACCGAGTACCTGGACCGCAAGCCCAAGGCTCTGTCCGGTGGTCAGCGTCAGCGTGTGGCCATGGGGCGCGCCATTGTGCGTCAGCCCAAGGTCTTCCTGATGGATGAGCCTCTGTCCAACCTGGACGCCAAGCTGCGTGTCCAGACCCGTACCCAGATCGCCGCCCTGCAGCGTCAGCTCAACGTCACCACCCTGTATGTGACCCACGATCAGACCGAGGCTCTGACCATGGGCGACAGGATCGCCGTCATCAAGCTGGGCGTCCTGCAGCAGGTCGGTGCGCCTACCGAGCTCTATGATCGGCCCGAGAACGTCTTCGTGGCCGGCTTCATCGGCTCGCCCTCCATGAACATCAACATCCACCCCGTGGTCAACGGGCAGGCCAAGATCGGCGAGGACACCATCAGCCTGCCGCGCGAAGCCGTCGACAAGCTGACCCCCGACGACCAGGGCAAGATCGTCGTAGGCTTCCGTCCCGAGAATGCTGCGCTGGCCGGTGCCGACGAGCCGGACGCCTTCTCCCTGAAGGTGGCCAACGTGGAGGATCTGGGCTCCGACGGCTACATCTACGGCAACATTCTGACCGACAACAGCGCGGCTGAGCAGGCCATCGTCATGTCTGACCAGAACAAGTTGACCACCATCCGCGTCAATCCGCGCGACCTGCCCAAGGTGGGCGACGTGGTCAAGATCCACATCGATCCTGAGAAGATGCACCTGTTCTCCCCGGCCAGCGAGCTGCGGCTGAACTGACTCTTCCTGCGACCCTGCGGTTCGGCCACGGTTTCCCGCCGTCCGCAGGGCCTGTATCGATTATTGATATCATCTCCTTTCCTTGTTCGACCGGGTGACCAGGAGCCCCGCGCGGCGCATCCGTGCGGGGCTCTTCCCGTATAGGATGGGCGGCGATGGGATGGATGAAGCATGACTAGCGTGAATATCAACCGGGCGACGGCCTCCTCTCTGGATCCCCGCGCCATGAAAGCCACCTCGATAAAGACCACGGCCGACCCCTCCTCCGAGCGGGAGCCGGCAGCCCTGCACATCACAGCCACCAGCTCCAACCCCAGGATGTTCACCCTGCCCTGGGAGAGGCCACTGGCCACCTGGCCCCGGGATCTGCTGGCCAACCTGCCCAGAGGCATATCCCGGCACGTGGTGCGCTTCGTCCACGTGGGCGACGATGTCTATGCCATGAAGGAGATCACCCAGCGGGTGGCCGAGCGTGAGTACGAGCTCCTGCGCAAGCTGCAAAAGCTGGAGCTGCCTACGGTCAACCCCATCGCCGTGGTCACCGGTCGGCACACTCGCGAGGGCGAGCCCCTTGAGGCCATGCTGGTCACCCAGCACCTGAAGTTCTCGCTGCCCTACCGTGCCCTCTTTGCCCGCAACCTGCGTCCGGACACGGCCGAGCGGCTGATCGATGCTCTGGCGGTTCTTCTGGTAAGGCTCCATTTGGCCGGCTTCTACTGGGGCGACGTCTCCCTGTCCAATGTGCTCTTCCTGCGCGACGCCGATGCTTTCTCGGCCTTCCTGGTCGATGCCGAGACCGGCGATCTGCACGCCAGCCTGACCGACGGTCAGCGCGAGTACGACATCGACCTGGCCAGAACCAACATCATCGGCGAGCTCATGGATCTGGATTCCGGCAACCTGCTGGCCGGCGAGGTGGACGAGGTCGGCGTGGGCAACCGGCTGGTGGACCGCTACCACTCCCTCTGGAGCGCCCTGACGGACGTGGACAGCTTCGATCCGGACGAGATGTGGAAGATCGAGCGCCGCGTCAACCGGCTCAACGATCTGGGCTTTGACGTGGACGAGCTGGAGATGAAGACCGAGGAGGACGGCAACCGGGTGCTGGTGCGCCCCAGGGTGGTCGATGCCGGCTATGCCTCCCGCAAGCTGCTGCGGCTGACCGGTCTGGATGTGCAGGAGAACCAGGCCCGGCGGTTGCTCAACGATCTGGATGCCTACCGGGCATCCACCTGGCGGCAGGGCGAGGACCTGGAGATTGTGGCTACCGACTGGATGCGCGAGGTCTTCGAGCCCACCGTGCGCATGATCCCGCCGGAATATCGCTCGCAGATCGAACCGGCCCAGTTCTTCCATGAGGTGCTGACCCACCGCTGGCTGATGGCCGAGAAGGCCGGCCACGACGTGCCCATGGCCGAGGCCGTGCAGAGCTACATCAGCGAGTCCCTGCCCGAGTACCGGCTGGACTCCGAGGACATGAAGACCATCAACGAAGAGGCCGATGCCGGGGTGGTCGATGACGAGATGAGTTGGCAGGACGCCCATGCCCAGGCTGGTCAGAGTAAGCAAACTGCCCGTAATCAGATTGACAAGGATGCAAATGGCCATGAGGAGGGGGGCCATGACGCAGCCAACAGTGGGATGGCTGACCAAACCAGTGTTGGAGGCCAAACCGGAGCGGGCACCCAGAAGGATCGTGACCGGGCAGGCGAGGAGGTGCCGTCGCAGCCAGCCTTTGAAGACGAGAATGGCGGCCGAGGCTCGCTGAGATCGGTCTACGCCCCCGGCAGCCTGGATGCGGCTGCCGACGAGGACGATCAGGACGATGCAGTCTGGGCCTCCAGTTGACTCTTGGGTTTGTGCGGCACCGGTCTGATGCATGCTGGCTGAGGCGCGAAGGCTGTTGCCGCTCGGGTCTGCCCGTCTTCAGATTGCCGGTGCCTGTCTGGGGCTATTTGGCTTGGTTGGCGGACCGTCGGCGTGCCATGGCTACGGAGTAGAGGCTGATGCCGGCCGCCACCGAGGCGTTCAGGGATTCCACCGAGCTGGAGATGGGGATGGAGGCCAGGGCATCGCAGTTCTCTCGGACCAGGCGGCTCAGCCCCTTGCCCTCGGAGCCCAGGACCACCACCAGCGGATCGGTTTCGAAGCCTGTCTCGCCTACTGTGGCGGTGCCTGCGCCGTCCAGGCCGACCGCGTAGTAGCCGCGCTCCTTGAGCCCTTGGATGGCCTTGGTCAGGTTGACCACACGGGCCACGGGCAGATGGGCGGCGGCCCCGGCAGACACCTTCCAGGCTGCAGCTGTGACCGAGGCGCTGCGACGCTCGGGCAGAACCACTCCCGAGGCTCCGAAGGCCGCGGCTGAACGGATCACTGCCCCTAGGTTCTGTGGGTCGGTGACCCCGTCCAGGGCGATGAACAGCGGGCGGGCGGCAACCCTGGTCGCTTGGTCGGCCCCTTCCAGGGCGGCCGCGTGCTTCTCGGCCTTGTCGACCAGGCTCTGCAGGGAGGCGTACTGGTAGGGCTGCACCTTGAGGACCACGCCCTGGTGGTTGCCGGACCGGGCGATGCGGTTCATCTCCAGACGGTCGGCTTCCAGCAGGTTGAGCCCTTCCTGTCCCGCCAGCCGCACGATCTCCCTGGTCCTGTCGTCGTGTTCCATCCGGGCGGCCAGATAGAGCTGGCTGGCCGGGACTCCTACGCGCAGGGCTTCCAGAACGGCGTTGCGGCCGATGACCAGGTCGTCGGAATCGGAGGTGAACCGGTCGGCCCGGCGGCGGGCCGCCAGGCGTGGGTCGGCCGCCTGCCTGCGCTGGGCCGCCTGCCGGGCCTTGTAGGCCTTGTGGTAGACGCGATCCTCGGCCTTGGGCGTGGGCCCCCGGCCGCGCAGTTTGTTGCGGTGCTTGCCGCCCGAACCCTTGGTCGGGCCTTTCTTGTTAGCCATGTCTTCAGTGTAAAGGCAGGCGGGAACCGGTTGGCTGTCTGTCGGTCTCAACATCTGCAGGGTGAAGACACGCTGTACCTTTATCGTTCAGGCCGCGCAGACCGACCGTGCGGGTCATCCCAGAGCGGCTACCTGATCAGGATCTGGGAACTCCATCCACTCGACCGGGGACTGTCCCTTCGATGCCGGGGTGACGGCGATGTGGGCCATGGATGACCGGCCCGAGGCCCCGTGCCAGTGTCTGACGCCAGCCGGGCAGAAGACCACATCGCCTGCTTCCAGTCTGCGCGGCTGATGGCCTTCCTCCTGCTCCCACCCTTGCCCGGCGGTGACGATCAGGAGCTGGCCATGCGGGTGGGTGTGCCAACGGTTGACGCATTCGGATGCGAAGGTCACATTGCTGGCTGAGCATTCCGCGTCCGGATCGGTCAGGGGGTGCAGCCAGACATGGCCGGTGAAGTTGGGTCCGTCAGCCGGATCCCCCAAGGGATAAGGCCCTGAATCCGGCTCGGTCCCGGCTTTAGATGCGGTTGCAGGTGCAGCGGTGTCCCGGCTCCCGTCGTCGTTGTCGCCCTCACCGTAGACCTCCTTGGCCAGGTCGAAGGCCGACCATGCCTTGGGCCATCCCGCGTAGAAGGCCAGGTGGGTGATCAGCGCCACCATTTCAGTGCGGGTGACGCCATTGCCCTTGGCCATGGCCATATGGCTCTTCAACTGGGGGAAGAGCCCCATGCTCATCAGGCCTGCGCAGGTGATCATGCTGCGGTCTCGAGCCGAAAGTTCGTCCTCGCGGGACCAGACCTGGCCGAAGAGCACATCGTCGTTGAGGTGGGCGAATTGTGGTGCGAGCCGACCGAGTTGGTCGTGGCCCGCCGTTTGTTTGATTGCCATGGGTTGATCTCCTTGCCGTCATCTTGGCCGGGTCATTCCGGCAGGTTCAGCTATACTCCTTCGAGTGCGCTCGAAGTCAAGGTGATGGCGGAAGCGGCTGCTGGCAGTCAGCCCGAGACGTCGGCCTTGTAGAAGTTGACGTAGGAGCGGGAAGGGGTCGGACCGCGCTGGCCCTGGTAGTGGGAGCCGTTGTGCTTGGATCCATAGGGGTACTGTGCGGGCGAGGAGAGCTGGAAGAAGCACATCTGGCCGATCTTCATGCCAGGCCAGAGCTTGACCGGCAGGGTGCTCACGTTGGACAGCTCCAGGGTGATGTGTCCTTCGAAGCCCGGATCGACGAACCCGGCGGTGGAGTGGGTCAGAATGCCCAGACGGCCCAGGGAGCTCTTGCCCTCCAGCCGTGCGGCCAGCGTCGAGTCCAGCTTGACGTACTCCCAGGTGGATCCCAGAACGAACTCGCCTGGATGCAGGATCCAGGGTTCGTCCTTGGGCACCTCGAACTGCTCAGTCAGTGCGCCCTGGTCCTCTGCCGGATCCACGTAGGTGTACTGATGGTTGTTGAAGACCCGGAAGTAGCGGTCCAGGCGCACGTCCACGCTGGAGGGCTGGACCATGGCAGGCGTCCACGGGTCCAGATTCAGGTGTCCTGCCTGGTGGGCATCCAGGATGTCATGGTCGCTGAGCAACATGCCTAGGTATCTCCTTCAGGTTCGTTGATCGAGGGTCTCTCCTCTGACGGGAAACCATCCGAAATCCAGTCTAACCGGCCCTATGCCCGCTTTCTGACCTGGCCGGATTCACAGAGAATTTTCAGATAACACTATCGTCACTACAAGGTAGCTGTTCTTTACTATAGATATCGGCTCAAAAACCGAACGGGCGGTTGACCTCCGTCCGACAACTGATTTCCCTTTCTTCTCTCTCGCCCGGCGGTGTTCAAGCACCGCCGGGTTCTCTTCATTTTGGGGGAAGGATCAGTGCGCCGACGTTTCACGTGAAACCACCTGGCCAATGGCTCGATTGAGTTCGTTGAGGCTTATTGCAGGACAGTAGGGCATTCGCAAACCCATGAGACGTCTGGTGTTTGATCGGGCCGGGCTTCTGTTCCTTGAGCTTCCATCTCCTTTGGATTTGAGACTCAAGGTCTGCAGATCTCCAAGATGGGCTCGAAGGTTCCGGGCACTCGCATTCTCTGGTTCAGATTCCTCTTCTCTGATGTCTATATAAATTGTGTTTCGGTGTACGGCCCGAGTCGTAGGCACAGAATTGAAGACAGGAGCTGAAGATATGAAGATATGGAAGGACCCCCGTCAGTTATGGCTATGACGGGGGTCCTCCACCGGGGGGAGGGGCGGCGATCTTCTTGCCTTCGGCGGCTGAGGGAAGAGGGGGACTATCACAATGCCGAAAGCAGTCCGAACTCCGCTTCCTCCCCGGTTCGCGCGGCCGGGTGCCGGGCCTGGACCTGACCCATTCCCAAGGCTGGGAAGAGCGGACCGGGCCGTGCGGCTATCCGACCAAGAATGTGTGGGTCACACCAGCCTTACTCCTGGGGAGCCTTGGCTGACATGGCCTTGTGGAAGACGGCCACGATGATCAGGGCCAGCAGGGCGGCTAGCGCCATGACCCAGAACATGTTGGCCACCTGGGCCTGGATGCCGGTCTTGACGCCCGCCAGTGCATGCGACCCGAATTGTGGGTTGGCCATGAGTCCGCTGTAGACGGCCATGCCGATGGAGGCCGAGGTGTTCATCATCAGATCCCCGATGCCGATGCCGCGTCCGTTCTGGTCCACCGGCAGGGTGGCCGAGAAGGAGTCGTAGAGGGGCGTGTAGGACATGGTGATGCCGGCGATGAAGACCGAGGCCAAGGCGGTCAGGACCCAGAAGCCCGAGGTGAGCATCAGGGCCGAACCGGCAGCTCCGGCGATCATGAGCAGGGCGGACAGGATCAGCATGGGCAGGCGTCCCATGGCGTTCATGATGACTCCGGACAGGCAGCCCACCAGGGTGGCCACGATGTAGACGATGGTCAGGCAGAGGGAGACCTGGCTCAGGGAGATCCCGTAGATGCGGTCGCCGATCACGTTGTAGATGGGTACGCAGGCGAAGTTGAAGAAGTAGAAGACGAAGAGGGCCAGCAGGACAGCCATGTAGGCGCCGTTGGTCACGAACCCGCGGCTCAGGAAGGGGTTGGCGCCCTTCCAGACATAGCCGGCGAAGATCAGGATCAGGACCGCCAGCACTCCCAGCATCCAGGTGGCCGGGAAGGAGAAGTAGACGGCTACGAATCCGGCGATCAGCGCGAACAGGGCGATGCCGAAGACATCGATGCGCTCGCCCTTGATGCCGGTGTCAGGCGTGTACTTGAGCACCGGAGGGATCAAAAGAACGGAGACCAGCGGCACCAGGAAGAGGTAGCGCCAATCGATGGAGGTGATCAGTCCGCCGGCGAAGATGCCCACGGCAGAGGATGCGTAGTAGACAGCGTTGAAGATGCCCAGATAGAAGGCGCGCTCCTTGTCGCTCAGGTATTTCATGGCCATGACCAGGAAGACCGAGCCGGCCACCTGGCCACCCGCGGTCTGGATCATGCGGGCCAGGACCACGGCCCAGAAGTTCGATGCGCCGAAGAAGCCCAGGAGGCTGCCGATGATCAGGGCGCCCACGCCGAACAGGGTCATCTTCCGGGGGGAGATGTAGTCGCAGAGGGTTCCGTAGAGCATGCAGACCACGCCCAGGACGATGCCGGGCAGGGTGCTGATCAGCGAGGCGTTGGCGGACATCCCCAGGGAGTCGCCCACGTTCTGGAAGACCAGGTTGAAGGCCTGGATCATCAGGGTGCCCAGCAGGAAGATGGTCAGCAGGGCCGGCAGGGCCCGCTTGGTGCTGCGGCGGTTTTCGTCCACGGTCGCTTCGGTAGCCTCGGTGGTGATGGATTCGCTCATGACTGCCGTCCTTCTATCGTTCGCTCTCGGTCTTGCGCACCAGGGTCAGAAGCCTGTCCATGAAGCGCCGGGTGAACCGCTCGGCGTCGACCGACAGGGCCACCTTGGTGTTCTTGACCGTGTCCAGAAGCCTGCTGGGGTCGCCGATGGTGCGGGCCCGCTGTGGCCCCTCGGTCTCGACCATCAGGTTGGTGGCGAAGGTGGTGACCAGGCTGGGGTCGATGGCCACGGCGGCGGCCAGGGGGTCGTGCAGGTTGCAGCCGCCCAGGTAGACCCCGCTCTCCTTTTCGCTGATGTCGATGTAGTAGTCGGTCATGTCTGCCAGGAAGCGGCCGGCGCTGGTGCCTGTGGCGCGCAGGGCCTCGGTGTCCTCGCGGCTCATCAGAGCCTGGGTGGTCACGTCCAGGCCGACCATGGTGATG
The DNA here is from genome assembly GCF_032193695.1 of Bifidobacterium sp. H6bp9. NCBI lineage: Bacteria > Bacillati > Actinomycetota > Actinomycetes > Bifidobacteriales > Bifidobacteriaceae > Bifidobacterium > Bifidobacterium sp. H6bp9. The sequence continues at coordinate 821,990 of NZ_JASTZY010000001.1, read as the reverse complement.
TCTGCGGTGGTGGCGAAGACCCGGTTGGCGGCCTCGGGATCCTGGTTGATGTTGGCTTCCGCGAAGGCTCCTACGTTGCCCGGCTGGGTCAGCGTGCCGCCCATCATGACAATGCTGATGCGGTCGACGATGTCGGGGGCCTTTTCCAGGGCGGCGGCGATGGTGGTCAGAGCGCCGGTGGGCACCACGACCAGCTCGCCCTTGGGGTAGCGGCGGACCGCGTCGATGATGAAGTCCACTGAGCTCTGCTGGCTGGCCTGCCGGTCGGTGCGTGCGGGGATTTCAATGTTGCCGGTGCCGTTGGCCCCGTGGAAGATTTCGGAGTCCGGCGGAACGCTGAAGGATTCGGCCGTGCTGGGGTGATCGATTCCCTTGAAGACCGGGATGTCCTCCCTGCCATACATGGCCAGCAGCCGCAGATCGTTGTCGACGCCTTGGTCGAGCACTACGTTGCCGTAGGTGCCGGTGATCCCGATCAGTTCGGCGTCTGGGGAACCCAGGACGTAGGACAGGGCCAGCGTGTCATCGATGCCAGTGTCCAGATCCAGGATGATCTTGCGGACGGTTTCCTTGCTTGCTGACACGTTGGTCTCCTTCCCAGAAGGATGGGCAGCCCCAACCCTCTGCTTACCTATGTCGTGCCTTCTCTAGGCTGATTCGTTACTGCCGTGAAACAAACAACCTGTTTGATGTAACGTTTCATCAAACTGTACGGAGCTAAACTACCTGCGGCTCGGAGGCTTGTCAAAGTGCGTCGCGGGGTGTTCGCCATCAGAGCAGAGACCTGCAAATCCATCGGTGATGTCTGCAGCTGCGAGTGGCCGGCCGCTTTTCCGCGCAACCGACGATAATGAGGGTATGACTTTAGCGACTCCTGAACGGTATGCGGCAATGCTTAATGCGGCCAGACGGGGGTCCTACGCCTATCCCGCCATCAATGTGACCAGCACGCAGACCCTGAACGCGGCCCTGCAGGGGCTGGACGAAGCACAGTCTGACGGGATCATCCAGGTCTCCGTCGGAGGTGCCGCCTACCTGTCCGGACAGCGTCTGGCCGACCGGGTGGCTGGCTCCATCGCCTTTGCCAGATTCGCCCATGAGGTGGTCGCCCGCTATCCGAGCATTACCGTGGCCCTGCATACGGACCACTGCGCCCCGCAATACTTGGACGAATGGGTTCGGCCCCTGCTGGCCTACGAGAAGGACCAGGTGGCCCACGGTCAGGATCCGCTCTTCCAGTCGCACATGTGGGACGGTTCCGGCCTGCCCCTGGGGGAGAACTTGGCTATGGCGGCAGAGCTGCTGGAGCTGTCCCGCGCCGCCCACACCGTTTTGGAGATCGAAGTGGGAACAGTCGGCGGCGAGGAGGACGGTCACTCGGCGGCTATCGACCAACGGCTCTATTCCTCGCCCGAGGATGGCCCCAGGGTGGTCGATGCCCTGGGTCTGGGTGAGCGCGGCCGCTACATGGTGGCCTTTACCTTCGGCAACGTGCATGGGTCCTACAAGCCCGGTGTGGTCAAGCTAAGGCCCGATCTGCTGAGGCAGATCCAGGCCAGGACGGCCAGAGCCATATCCGATGGGGAGGTCGGCGGCATCCCCGCCCCGGACGCCCCTGCCGACAAGCCCTTCCTTTTGGTCTTCCATGGGGGCTCTGGCTCGCAGCCGGAGGAGATCGCCTCGGCCGTCGCTCATGGCGTGGTCAAGATGAATGTGGACACCGACACCCAGTACGCCTTCACCAGGGCTGTGGCCGGGCACATGTTCGCCAATTATGACAAGGTCCTCAAGGTGGATGGGGAGGTCGGCGACAAGAGCGAGTACGACCCTCGTTCCTGGGGGCGCCAGGCCGAGGACGGGATGGCGGCTCGTGTAGTCGAAGCCTGTCAGCAGCTGGGCAGTGCAGGACGGGCCATGAGATGATTGGTGATTTCCTATCCGAGGAGGGCCCTGCGAGCGGGGAACTTACGATCGGCTGCTGAGCCTGTCGGGCCTTCTGATGCCAGGGTTGGTGCCTGGGTCGGTCTGTCTTCCGCTCCATACGTAGGGTTAGGCTCGTCTATGGATGGTCTGCCTTTGTTTTCCTTGGATGGCGACCAGCGGATAAGGAGCATCGTATGCCGGGAATCGTGATCGTCGGGGCCCAGTGGGGCGACGAGGGCAAGGGTAAGGCAACGGATCTGATCGGCGAGCACATGGACTACGTCGCCAGGTTTAACGGAGGCAACAATGCCGGCCATACCGTGGTCGTGGATGACCAGGAGTACGCCCTCCATCTTCTGCCATCGGGGATCATCCACCCGGCCATCACCCCGGTCATCGGCAACGGCGTCGTGGTTGACCCGGCCGCCCTCTTTGAGGAGATTGATGGGCTCCAGTCCCGTGGCGTGGACTGCAGCCGGTTGAGGATCAGCGAGTCTGCGCACATCATCGCCCCCTACCACCGGACGCTGGACAAGGTGACCGAGCGCTTCCTGGGCAAGCATAAGATCGGCACGACAGGCCGCGGGATCGGTCCGGCCTATGCCGACAAGATCAACCGTGTGGGCATCCGGGTGCACGACCTGTTCAATGTCGACCATCTGCGCGACAAGGTGGAGGCCAGCCTGCACCAGAAGAACCAGATGCTGGTCAAGCTCTACAATCGTCGGGCCATCGAGGTGGAGGCCACCGTTGAAGAGCTGGCGGGATACGCCGAGCGGCTCAAGCCCTACGTGGCCAATACCTCATTGATGCTCAACCAGGCCCTGGAACAGGGCAAGAACGTCCTCTTCGAGGGGGGGCAGGCCACCATGCTGGACGTGGACCATGGCACCTATCCCTTTGTCACTTCATCCAACTGCACAGCCGGGGGCGCCTGCACCGGCACCGGCGTGGGCCCGACCAAGATCGACCGGGTGGTCGGCGTGGCCAAGGCCTATGTGACCCGTGTGGGGGAGGGGCCCTTCCCTACGGAGCTGGACAACGAGCAGGGCGAATGGCTGCGCCGTCAGGGTCACGAGTACGGGGTGACCACCGGCCGCTCCCGCCGCTGCGGCTGGTTCGACGCGCTGGTCAGCCGCTATGCAGTGCAGATCAACGGCCTGACCGACATCGTGCTGACCAAGCTGGATGTCCTCTCTGGTCTGGAGACCATCCCGGTCTGCGTGGGCTACGACATCACCCGCTCCGACGGCTCCAGGGTCAGGGTGGATCAGATGCCCGTGGACCAGGCCGAGTTCCAATCCGCCCAGCCGGTGTACGAGGAGCTGCCGGGCTGGCGCGAGGACATCTCCGGCGCCAAGAGCTTCGAGGAGTTCCCGACCAAGGCCAAGGACTACATCCACCGCCTGGAGGACCTGTCCGGCTGCCGCATCTCGGCCGTGGGCTCGGGCCCGGGCCGCGACCAGATCGTGCAGATCCACTCCCTGATCGACTAAGGAAGATCCATGGCTCTGTCCTGCCTGACCGCCTTCCCTGAGGCGGTCGGTACGGGAATCATCATCTCCACGGACAGGCCTCTGGGAGAACGGCTGCACGGCGCCATCGTCGATCTGATTGAGGGTTACGAGCGTGCCCTGTCACGGTTCAGGCAGGATGCCATACCTGCGCAAATGGCTCGGGCTTCTCATGGGGGCAGGTTTGTCTTTCCTGACTATTGCCAGGGGCTCTTTGACCTATATGACAGGCTGTATACCGCCACTGACGGGGCCCTGGACCCCATGGTGGGCGAGGACCTGACCCGTCTGGGCTACGGAAGACAGCCCACCTTCCGGCTGCAGGCCGATGCCGCCGGTCATCTGGGACGGATCCACGGGCGACCGACCTGGGGTGATGACCTCAGGCGTCAGGGTGCTGTCCTTATGACTACCGGCCCGGTCAGCCTTGATTTCGGGGCGGTTGGCAAGGGCTATCTGGTAGACCTCATTGCCGATCTGCTCGAACCTCGTGTCGAAGAGTACCTGATCGATGCCGGCGGCGACATGCGTATGCGGACCTCTCACCTGGTCTCCATCGCCATGGAGGATCCCGGCGATCTGTCTGCAGGCGTGGGTCGGATCGAGCTCTCCCGCGGCTCCTTGTGCGCCTCGGCACCCAGCCGTCGCCATTGGACCGACCGGTCCGAGGATGCCGCAGCGGCGGGATTGACAGCACTTCACCACATCCTGGACGCCATCGACGGCCGTCCGGTCGACCGTGTGCTGGCCTCCTGGGTGGTGCCCGGGGAAAAGGACAATGAACACCCCACGGGCCTGGCTGATGGTCTGGCCACTGCCCTCTTCCTAGTGCCGCCGGATGTGCTGGCAGCCGGATTTTCCTTCTCCTGCGCCCTGATGTACACCGACCGTCAGGCTGTGATCTCCGACGAATTTCCAGGCCGGTTCTTCACTGACCCCAATATCCATCCGTCCACATAGTGGACCTGTCTCGTTGAGCAAGCCGGTGTCAGGCCTATGGTCGGCAGCAATGCGGATGCGCAGAGAACGCATCCGGTTTGTGAATGATGAAGGGAGGTTCGCCGTGATGACCAGCTTGACAGACACCCGCCGATTCGGCACTGTGTCCGCACGAATTATTAGCCCGTCCTCACCGGCGGACTGACTCGACAATCTTCATTGTTCGACCCCGTCGGAAGGCGGGGCTGGACGCATAGGCTTCATCGCATCAGACCCTGCCAACAGCGGGGTTTTTCTATAAGGAGATGAGATGAAGTGACGGCAAACGACGTCAGTGTTGCTTCCCCGGCCCCGGCAGCGTCCGCGCCCGGCAGCACCCGTGTGACCCGCAGCTCGGTTCGCACAGTCATCGGGGCCTCCATGGTCGGCACGGCCATCGAGTTCTACGATTTCTACGCTTACGGGACGGCTTCGGCCAACTATTTCCCCAAGCTCTTCTTCCCCAAGACCGATCCGACCGTGGCGCTGCTGGCCTCCCTGCTGACCTTTGCCATCGCTTTCATCGCGCGGCCCTTGGGATCCTTGATCTTCGGACACTTCGGGGATCGCCAGGGGCGCAAGACCACCCTGGTGGTCTCCCTGCTGACCATGGGCTGCTCTACGGTCCTGATCGGCGTCCTGCCCACCTATGCCACCTGGGGACTCTGGGCCGTGGTGGTCCTCTGCCTGTGCCGGTTCGTGCAAGGTATCGGCCTGGGCGGCGAGTGGTCAGGCGCGGCCCTGGTGGCCACCGAGAACGCCCCGGAAGGCAAGAGGGCGCTCTACGGCTCCTTCCCTGAGCTGGGCGCCCCCATCGGCTTCTTCCTGGCCAACGGAACCTACTTCCTGCTGGAGATGTTCTGCACCCCCGAGCAGATGCTGAGCTGGGGCTGGCGCGTGCCCTTCCTGCTCTCCGCCATCCTGGTGGTCGTGGGTCTGGCTGTGCGCGTCTCCATGCAGGAGACTCCTATCTTCCAGATGGCCCTGGATCAGCAGAAGGTCGTCAAGACCCCGCTGCTGGAGGTCTTCCGCAAGAGCTGGCGCCAGGTGCTCCAGGCCACCTTCCTGGTCGCAGTCACCTACACGCTCTTCTATACCCTGGCTACCTGGTCGCTGGCTTACGGCACCAAGCCCAAGTCCCAGGGCGGCGGTGGACTGGGCTTCACCAACCAGGAGTACCTGCTCATGCTCATGGTCTCCATCCTGGTCTTCGCCCTCTTCATCGTGCTGGCCTGCGTCTATGCGGACCGCATCGGCCGTCGACGGGTGCTGATCGGCAGCTCCGTCATGCTGGTGGTCTTCAGCCTGGTCTTCCCCTACCTGCTCATGGCCCATCACAACACCTTCCAGGTCATGGTCTTCCTCTGCGTCGGGTTCGCCCTGATGGGCATCGCCTTCGGGCCCATCGGCGCCTTCCTGCCGGAGCTCTTCGACGCCAACGTGCGTTACTCGGGCTCCGGCATCGGCTACAACTTGGCGGCCATCGTGGGCGCGGCCTTCGTGCCTACCATCGCCACCTGGCTCTCCTCCCACTGGGGAGTGCGCTCGGTCGGGCTCTACCTGGCCGTTATGGCGGTCTGCTGCCTGGTGGCAGTGCTGACCTGCCACGAAACCAAGGATGTGGACTTCACCAAGTAAGCCTTGGGACGCATCCCGCCGGCCGGTTCCTCGAATCGCGCCGGTGTCCGAACAACGAATTGCGGACAGTTCATCTGGCCATATCACGAGTATGGTTGGAGGCATACCGTATCCATAGGGTACGGATCGGGGTCAAGGACAAAATCCGTCGCCCCGGTCGAAAGAGCATCGTCCGCCTGGAACAACAACAGGAATTCACAGTATTTTGCGTTCCCCCGGCCTGGAAGAGCCGGTCCGGTTGGACCGCACATAAAGGAGTGTAGATAATGGCAGCACAGATCTGGTATGAGAAGGATGGGGACCTTTCGGTTCTGGATGGCAAGAAGGTGGCCATCATCGGCTACGGTTCCCAGGGACATGCTCATGCGCTGAACCTGCGTGATTCCGGTGTGGACGTTGTGGTCGGCCTGCGTGCCAACTCCAAGTCGGTGCCCTTCGCCAAGGAGCAGGGCCTGGAGGTCAAGACCGTGCCCGAGGCCACCAAAGAGGCCGACATCGTCATGATCCTGGCTCCCGACCAGTACCAGCGCAACATCTGGCGGGACGACATCGAGCCCAACATCAAGGAGGGTGCGGCTGTCGCCTTCGCTCACGGGTTCAACATCCATTACGGCTACATCAAGCCCAGCGCCGACCACCCGGTCTTCATGGTGGCCCCCAAGGGCCCAGGCCATATCGTCCGTCGTGAGTATGTCGCTGGCCGTGGCGTGCCCGTGGTCGTGGCCGTGGAGCAGGATCCGCGCGGCGACGCCTGGGACATCACCCTGGCCTATGCCAAGGCTCTGGGCGCCCTGCGCGCCGGCGCCATCAAGACCACCTTCAAGGAAGAGACCGAGACCGACCTCTTCGGTGAGCAGGATGTGCTCATGGGCGGCGTCAACCACCTGGTCGAGGCCGGCTTCGAGGTGCTGACCGAGGCCGGCTACCAGCCGGAGATCGCCTACTTCGAGGTCTGCCACGAGCTCAAGATGCTGGTCGACCTGATGAACGAGGGTGGCCTGAACAAGGCCCGCTGGTCCTGCTCCGACACCGCTCAGTACGGCGATTTCACCTCCACCGTGGTGGACGAGTCCACCAAGGACAGGATGCGTCACCAGCTGCAGCGCATTCAGGACGGCTCCTTCGCCAAGGAGTTCATCGACGATCAGGATGCCGGCGCCCCCAAGTTCAAGGAGCTGCAGGAGAAGTACTCCCACGAGAAGATCGAGGAGGTCGGCCCCAAGCTGCGCGCCATGTTCTCCTGGAACAAGGACGTCAAGGATGCCGACGAGGCCCAGTCCTTCACCGGCAAGATCGCCCGTTCCCAGGTGCAGTGACCTCTAGGTTCTGAGCATCAGCTGCCATTTCCTTGGCATCGCCGCAGACCAGCATTCGATGCGAATCTGGTCTGCGGCGATTTTTTTTTTTTTTCTTATTTGAGGCATCAGGGTTCAGCGTTGTGCCTGGGCTGCATGGTTCGTCAATCCGTACGGTAATGAGATGCCCGTTATTCGTTCCTGCCAATGCTGAGAATCTATTGTTATTGAATCGTTATCCTTTTCAGGGACAGCGGCTGATTGCAGATGTCAGAATGGATTTTGGCATAGGTGCTGACGTGATGATCAATTATGGGTCATGACCCATCTATGAATACTTGTCGTGCCGACTCAGGGCAGTCATCGAAGCCAAGCCGCAGTCGGCATGACACTGCAGGCGGGATTGCGGTATCCCGATGAGCCAAAGGTGGTGGAGCGCATGAAAAAAATGAAAGCATTGGTGTCGGTCATTGCGACCCTGCCGATGTTGCTGTCCTTCGCAGGAGGTACGGCATACGCCCTTGAGCGGCCTGAGACAAAAGGGCAGGAAGCCAGCTCGCTGACCCCGGTTGCCTCCTATGACTTTAGTCAGGGAAACTTATCGGATTCAGTCAATGGCTATGCCATGACTCTTCACGGCGGGGCATCCATCGGGGCCTTCGGAGACCGAAACGGAAACGAGGCGCTGAATCTGCAGAACGGTCAGTCAGATGCTTCAAAAAACGTTCAATATGCTCAGCTGCCTTCGGAAATCTTCGGGTCAATAGGCAACGAGGCGACCATCGACTTCGCTGCCAAGTCGAGGCATGCTGACGATGGCAATTATTTCTCGCTGGCTATCGGCAAGGATGCCTCACATTACCTTTTCTTCTATCTGAGTAAAACCAGCGCCAAATTGGCTGTTGCGGACAATGGCTGGCACAATGAGCCCTCCTTCAAGGAGCAGCTCGCCGACAATGACGGAATCTGGCATGACTTCCGAATCATCATCAAGGATGATTCCATGGCCCTGCTCAGGGACAACAAGTTGGTGGGAATCAAGACCAAGACCGGTATCAAGCTCTCCGATCTGGGGGGTTCCACCACCTTCATCGGCAAATCCTTCTATCAGGGCGATGCGTACTGGAATGGCGCCATTGATGACCTGAAGATCTACAAGGGGGCCGATCTGGTCATGCCGACTGGGCTAACCGTGACCGGAACCGGCCTGGTGAACGGATCCCTGGCCTTGATGGAGAACGATGAGCGGCAGCTGACCGCAACAATCACGCCTGAGAGTGCCATCAGCAAGGAGGTGAGCTGGGCCTCGTCCAATCCCTCTGCAGCTACGGTCGATGCCAAGGGCAAGGTCAAGGCTGTGAAGGCTGGAACCAGCACCATCACCGCCACCAGCCGGGCTGGCGGACTGGTCAGTTCAGTCGACGTAACCGTCAAACCCTTGGATCCGGAAACGGCTGCCCAAGATGATGTGGATGCTCTGATCACCGGGGTTCCCTCTCAGGCGACAGGGAACCTGCCTTTGCTGGCCAAGGGACCCAGACATGATGTTGACGTCACCTGGACTTCTTCCGACCCTGGTCGCATCACTCCGACGGACAGCAATTACCAGGCACCGGCCAATGGGGCATCCGACCCCTATCGGGGCGCCGGCATTGTCACCCGACCCTCTTATGGGCAGGGTGATTCCAAGAAGGTCAGCCTGACGGCCACGGCCAAGGCGGGCAATGGGCGCACTGTATCGCGCAGCGTCGATGTCGTGGTTAAGGAGAAGCCGAGGTCTGCGTCCAATGTCGGGTACGCCTCGGTCACTTTTCTCTCTGACGCTGACAAGACCGGAGGAAAAATCGGTGAGGCCCTCTATGAATCGGCGACCTCCACCGAGCGCAATGACTTCTTCTCCTTCAGCCCCATCAACAATGGCGACCCCGTCATCACTTCCAAGACAGACACCACCGGCTTGCGCGATCCATACGTGCTGCGCTCGCATGATGGCGACGAATACTATATGATCGCCACCGATCTGAAGGTCTCGCGCCAGGGCTGGGGCCAGAACCAGCAATATGGCTCGCTGAAGATCGAAGCCTGGAAATCCAAGGACATGGTCAATTGGACGCGGACCAACGCCGATGACGGTTCGGATGCAGGGATCGTCGTCAACTCCCCCAACCAGGGGATGACCTGGGCTCCTGAGGCATTCTGGGATGACGCGCTGAACGCCTATGTGGTCTTCTTCTCCTCACGGGCCTATACCGACGGCTCACGCTCGACAGCCGTCACCGGGAAGAAGGGTTCCCCGTACAACATCGTGCGCTATGCCATCACCCGGGACTTCAAAACCTTCACCCCCGCCAAGGACTGGCAGGACACCGGATACTCGCGCATTGACTCCACGGTTTTCAAAATCGGCAGCTACTACTACCGAATGACCAAAAACGAAGAGAACGGTGCCGCAGGATCCTACGTGGTGGATGGCAAGTCCACCTTCCTGGAACGCTCGAAGTGCCTGACCTGCGCCACGTCCAGTTCGGATCCCGATGCTGATGAGACCAGCACCTGGCGATTGCTCGACCAGCGGCTGCTTCCCTTTGAGGGGCCGGAATCCATAGCTCTGAACAAGGATGACGTCAACCAGAACGAAGCCGGTGACGCCATGGTCATCATGGCTGATTCCGGTGGATATCAACCCTTTATGACCAGCAAGACGGATCTGAGCCGCACCGACTGGTCCCACAGGCTTTCGCAGACGCCGGGATGGTTTACTCAGAAGAAGCCGGGCAAGGGCGTCACCGGGTATGTCACGGATGACGGCATGCCCACCCCGAAGAGGCATGGGGCTTTCGTTGCCGTGCCTCGGAATGTTCTGGAAGCCATGCATAGGTACACCACGGCCAACCCCTCGCATCTGGAACCGGTCGCCTCCACAACCCAGGCTGATTATGCCTCGGACAGCCGCAAGCTGACCGTGACCGTCAAGGCCGAAGACCAGGGCGATGTGGCTGGCGCTGTACGTATCACGCAAAGCCCGGCATCGCGGCTGAGTCAGTCTTGGACGGCCGATGTGAAACTGGGGGCTGATGGAAAGGCGACGCTGACTGTACCGGATGAGGTCTCCGGAGATATCAGAGTCGATTATCTGGGGTACACCGACAAACTGGTCAAGCCATCTTCGACCAAGGTGACCGGGCTTGTCGCCAAGGCTGCAGACATTGGCGTGCCTGGCACGTCGGATACCCACCTCTCCCAGACATCTCCCATTGAGCAAGTCAAGGCAGGAGGTGCTGGGTCGGTTTCACCGGACCCGGGGCTTTCTCAAACAGGTGCATCCGTTGGCGTCATTGCCTTGGCTGCGCTCGCATGCGCAGTCCTGGCAATCTGCTGGTTGCGATCGGCCGGGTATAGGTCGGCATCCAGGCACTGACTGCTCTGGCCGGCTGTCCCTATGGGTTTTTCGAGGAACGGCCGGCGTCGGCAGTCCAAGACAAGAGGCTCCCGGAATCAGCTGTTCCTGGAGCATTCAAGAGCCACCGCAATGATGTGGTGGCATTACACAGGAAGAGGCCCGTTAATGAACGGACATGGAAAGAAAGCCCTGGGGTTGCTCCTAGGGTGTGCAACACTGGCATCGGGGTCGTTGCTGCCCCTTGCCGCCTCGGCTGAGGAGGGGGAGAAACCGCTGGTTCACTATTCCTTCGATGCCGCCCCCAACGGCCGGACCATAGCCAACGAGGGCTCTGACGGTCATAGTGACGCCACTCTGGAAGGTGATGCTTCCGTCAAGGATGGCCGTCTCGTGCTGACTGGCACCCAGGACGTAGTCATTCCCACCAGTGCTTTGAAGGATAAGCAGGACCTTACCGTTTCGATCTGGCTGAAGAATAATTCCGGCTCCATGAACACTTCAGCGGCCTACATAGGGAACGCAGATACCACTAAAGGGTATTTCCTGCTCAACCCATCCAACCCTGCGGGGCGGGTCAAGGCGGTAATGACCACAGCGACCGCCAATCAGCCCAACAAATCCCCATGGGGCACCGAAGTAGGTCCAGGATCCACCGGGGCTCCCTCATCAGGCTCCAAATCCACTGACGACATGGCCTTGTACACCACGGTCATCAGCGGCTCCACAGGAACGATGAGCTCCTATCTCAATGGCGCTCCGCTGGGTTCTTCCACCTACTCCATACCCATGGGCGGTCTCAGCAATTACGGGGATCTGGTCGCTTACCTGGGCAAATCCTCCTATCCCGATCCCAAGAGCAGGATCGAGGTCGATGATTACGCCATCTACGATCAGGCCATGGATGCCGCTGGGGTCAAGGGGCTCTATACCAGCCAGGCCTTGGAGAAGATCATGCCGACGGTAGCAGTCCCTGCTCAGGCGAGTGAGAACTTCACCCTCCCCACGGACCTCTCGGGCGTGCATCTGGACTGGGCATCCTCTTCAACAGCCCTGGTCGTGGCCAGTGATGGGGCAGTCACTGTCAACAGGCCTGCTTCCGGGCAGCCGGACGCGCAGGTGACTCTGACGGCCACTTTCAGCCTGAACGGGGTCACTCGCACCAAGGCCTATCAGGTTTTGGTTCCCCATCTTCTGAGCGATCAGGAGCAGGCGCAGGCTGATCTGGATGCCGTGGCCATCGAGAATGCCGATGATGTGCGAACCAATGTTTCCATACCTACGCTCGGTGAGCACGGCTCCTCCTTCACCTGGTCCGTCAAGGATCCAGGAACGGTCGGCGCGGTGATCGTCGATGGCGTCAACGTTTCTTCCAAGACCGTGAAGGTCAACCGTCCCGCCGCTGGCAAGCCGGCTGCAACTGTGGTCCTGAGCCTGGAGGTCAGGCATGGTGACAGCAGGCTGGTCAAGGAGTTCACCCTTAAGGTGCAGCCCATGCCTGCCGACAACTCCAAGGATCAGGCCTATGTCTGGGCATTCTTCACCGGCGAGGGCGTCGGCGGCGAGAAGATCAGCCTGGCCGCGTCCAAGGGCAACAATGCACTGGACTGGAACACGCTGAACAACGGTTCGCCCCTCTTCACCTCAAGCAAGGGCGAGCAGGGGCTTCGCGATCCCTTCATCATGAGGTCCAAGGATGGCGACAAGTTCTACATGCTGGCCACCGATCTGAAGATATCCGGACGCCCCAATGCCCCCGGAGGACTGAGCGGTTTCATGGGTGCCCAGGCCAACGGATCCAAATACATCGAGATCTGGGAGTCGGATGATTTGACCCACTGGTCCCAGGAGCGGCATGTCAAGGTGAGCAACGACTATGCCGGCAACACCTGGGCGCCTGAGGCCTATTACGACGCTGAGATCGGCAAGTACGTGGTCTACTGGGCCTCCAACCTGTATCCGGGCACCGATCCGGCTGAAAGGACCGCGCTGACTTACAACCGGATGATGTATGTCACCACCGACGATTTCATCAACTTCTCCAAGCCCCAGGTCTGGATCGACGTAGACCGCAGGGGTCAGCCCGGCTCGGGATCCATCGATGCCACCGTGCAGAAGAAGGATGGCACCTACTATCGCGTCTATAAGGACGAGAAGACCATGACGCTGCGTCAGGAGAAGTCCAAGGACCTTCTGGCCAAGGTTGCGGGATCCTATCCCACCGCCGCATCCGGCGATGCCAACGACTGGTCTATGGTTGGGGAGCGCATCGGCGGCGGGCAGGCCAACGGATACGGCGGTACTTTCAGCGCCGGCGAAGGCCCATCCCTTTTCCGGGCGAACGATGGGGATGTCAACGGATACCAGTACTACCTCTTCGCCGATCAGCCCAATTACCACGGCGGCCCCAACCACTATGTGCCTATGGCCACGAACAATATATCCAAGGCCGACCAGTGGAAGGTGATCGGCGACAAGATGCCCGAGGCCAACTTCCCGACCAATACGGACGGCGGCAAACCACGGCACGGCACTGTCCTGCCAGTGACCAGGGCTCAGTATCAGAAGGTCCTGGAGGCCTATGCGCCCCATGTGGCGGTCACCTCGGTTCCGGCCATGTCTGTAGAGACGAAGGTCGGTCAGGATCCCACGCCGAACCTTCCTGCCCAGGTGGAGCTGACCAAGGCTGACGGAAGCAAGGAGCAGGTGAAGGTGGCTTGGGATGCCGTGGATCCTTCCTCCTACAGCCACCCCGGAGCCTTCCGAGTAAGCGGAATCGCTGCGGATGCTTCTCGGATGCCCGTGGAGGTTACGGTCAAGGTCCTCTCCAATGACGCCAGCCTCAAGTCTCTGACCGTGGCCGGCCAGCCAGTGGATCTGGCGCAGGCCTTGGCGGGTACTGCCACGCTGGCGCTCGCCGACCTGCCTGGACTGGCTGAAGCCGACATCGCCGCTCTCGCTACGGATGATCAGGCTACTGTCGCCTTGACCTTGGACTCTCCTGGATCAGCTGAAAGGATGCTGACGATCAAGGTCACAGCGGCGGATAAGGCCACCACAAGGACCTACCAGGTCAAACTGACCCAGATTCGCAGCGCCCAGCCTGCACCCGACAAGGACAACGCCCAGAAGCCGGGGCATTCATCATCCGGCAATTCTTCCGGCACTGCGAACCCGCAGGCACAGGCCCGTCCCTCCCTTTCCGCCACAGGTGTGGACCTGTCGAAGGTTCCAGGCCTCCTGCTGGCAGCAAGCCTGGGTCTGGTTCTCATTGCCGTCTGCAGGTTCTTCGTCCGTCGACAGGGGTCGGCATCAGCCATGGATGGAGATGAGCAGAAGTGAAACGATGTGGAAGAATGATCGCCTGGATGATGGCGATTCCGACCGCCTTGGCCGGGTTGGCTTTCATCCCTGCAGCAGCAAGCGCTGTTGAGAGCCTGCCCACCGACGATTTGCTGGCCGAGTACTCCTTCGCCAGCAAGCCATCGGACGGGCGCACGGTCGCCAATACCGCCCCTGGCAGCGCCTTTGGCCAAGCCCAGGTGCAGAACCCGGGAGACGATCTGTGGAAGGATCAATCCCTGGTTCTTTCCGGTGGGGACTGGAACGGAGGGGGCAGCTGGGTTCGGCTGCCTGCGGATCTGCTTTCAGACAAGTCCTCCGCTACCGTCCAGATGGAGGTCAAGGCGGATCCCGACATGCTCAAGAGCTTCCACTTCATGTGGAACATCGGCAACGCCTCCAACCAGGAATACCTGTTCAGTTCCCTCAACTGCGCCTTCGGACGCCAGCCCCTGGTGGGCATCAAGGCGAAGGGGATCGAGCATCTGGTCCAGTCGGGCTCCTGCGCGGTCCGGGCCGACCAGTGGATGTCGGTGACGGCCACCTTGGACGGGTCGGACGGCATGGCCAGGCTCTACGTCGATGGCGAGGAGGTCGCCTCTGGCAAGGTTCCCGTCACCACTGCCGACATTGGTGACCAGAGCCTCAACACCATCGGCCACTCGCCCTGGAAGGATGTGAATTTCAAGGGCCAGGTGGCCAACTTCCGCGTCTACGGCAGGGCCTTGGACGCTGGACAGGTCAGGAGCATCAGCACTGTCGACGCCAACATCCACAGGAGCGAACTGGTGGACGGACGCATCGATGCCCTGGGCTTCCATGACCAGAGTGTGGACGGCGACTACCTGGCTCTGCCCACAGCAGGCGGCACGGTAACCTGGTCCTCATCGGATCCTTCGGTCATCACTGATACGGGTATGGTCAACCAGCCGCCCTCCGGCGCTCAGGATCAAACGGTGACCATGACGGCTACCACCACAGTGCGTGGATTGACCGGCAGCAAGAGCTATCGCATCACTGTCAAACCGAGCACGAAGACCAAGGCCGAAAGGTTGCAGGAGGCGGCTGACGGTTACGTCATCCCGCCCCTGATCGCCTCGGGCGCCAAGCTTCCTGCAGCTCCGGATCATACGACCCTGCAGCTGCAGGCCGCTTCCGGCATCTCCATCCATGACGGGGGCCTGGTCTCCATAGCTGGCGACAAGCCTGTCTCTGGACGGATCACTGCCAGAATCGCCGCCGCGGGGGTTACCGATCCCATTGTCAAAGACTTCGAGGTGAAAGTCCTTCCCAAGTCGAAGGCCAGCACCCTCCTTGCCTACGACCGCAATGCGACCTCGGCGGATACAGCCAATAACGGCGATATCGCGCACAGCATGCATCTGGCCCTCAAGGACGAAGCCTCGGGGCGGTACCAGCCCTACAACGGCAACTATGGCATCTTCTTCCCGCTGGGTTACGCCTCGCAGCCCGTCAACCAGAACACCAGGGACTACGCGCGCAGCCTGAAGGATCCCTCGATTTTCATGATGGGGGACGGGTCCTACGGAATCCTCTCCGTGCGTACCAATCGGGGGACGGATGTGCCGGACAGTCCTGGCCGCCTGCTCTTTGCCCGGTCCGCTGACTTGCTTGCCTATGAGGAGAGCCCGAACTCCGCAGGCCTGATTGACCTGGGCGAAACCAACGGGGTCAACAGCCCCTATGGGGTCTACGATACGGCATCCAAGACCACCATGATCGGGTGGTATGACGACAACGGAGTGCCCAAGTACACCAGCTTTGCTGAGCTCAAGGACAAGGATTCCGTGCATGGGCCTGTCCATGTCGGGCGGTTCGCCACGGTCGGCGGCAGTCAACCGGCGTCAGAGGTTCAAGGTATTGATGACTATCGCCACGGTTCGTCCATCGTTATTGACCTGGACCGTGTCAAGGCCCTGCAAACCCGATTCGGCCGTCTGACCAACACCGGTGTGGATGGTTTCAAGGACATCACCGTGACCAAAGGGAGTTCGGCTGACGGATTGAAGCTGCCGAAAACCGCTCGACTGACCTATTCCGACGGTTCCACGGGTTCGCTGCCCATCAAAGACTGGGATACCTCCCATCTTGACTTGGACAAAGTCGGGGAATATGAGGTCGCCGGCACCATCGGCCAGACCTCCTACAAGGTTCCTTTCGCCGAGGAGCGCGCTGATCCCTCCATCTACAAGTGGCAGTGGAAGCGGCAGGTGGACGGCCACGAACGGGTGGACACCAAGTACCTCATGATCGCCACCAATGACATTGAAGGAGACTGCACCTGGCAGCATGGCAGTCCCCATATGCCTCTGCGGATGGCCGATGCCATTGCCGATCTGGCTGACACCCCTGGCCAGGATTCCGGGTTGATTGATGCCAACGGGTACAACGCCAAGGAGCATATCATCCTTAAGGCGGGGGATCCCGATGCAGAGGGGCAGCCGATCATGCACAGCTTCTGGGCGCCTGAGATTCACGAGATCAATGGCAGGCTGACAGTCCTGTTCATGGCTGGATACGGAAACCAGTGGACCAATGGCAAGGCGGTTTATATGCAGCTCAAGCAGGATGCCGGAGGTCATGACCTCGACCCGACCGTCGCTTCCAACTGGGAGCGGCCGCGAGCTGTGACTCGTTCCGACGGGCGTCCCCTGGCCCTTGCCGCTGATGGAAGTGTCGGCATGTCCTTGGATATGAGCTACTTCCAGGATCAGAAGGGACAATCCTATTATGTCTGGCAGCAGTTGGGCGCTACCTATTTGGCCAGGATGAATCCTGCCGACCCTGCTCACGTCACCACCGACCCGGTGAGGATTGTCGCTCCTGATTACGCTTGGAACGCCACAATCGCCGAGGGGCCCAATGTAACCCTGCACCAGGGCAAGCTCTATCTCATGTATTCCGGTTCCTCGGTCGGCAAGACCTACACCACCGGCATGGCTGTGGCCGACGGATCAGGCAATACCGACCTGACCAATCCAGCCAGTTGGAGCAATCTGAACTACCCCATCCAGAACTCGGGCATTTTCAACGGAAAGTGGCAGCTGGGCACCGGCCATGGCATGTGGAGCGAGGATGAGGACGGCAATCAGATCTACGTCTTCCACGCATACGCCAACAAGACGGATGGCTACCGCAACTATTCCGGGCGGGATACCTTCGTGCGCCGGGTCCATTGGGCAGCAGATGGCCTGCCGGTGCTGGACATGGATGCGAATGAAGAGCTCGCCCACCCTGATGTGAAAGTCCGGGTCAAGGTGGTTGATTCCTCGGTCAAAGTCGACAAATCCGGCCTTTCTGCTGCCTTGAAGAAGGCCGATGGTCTGGACCAGGGCAAATACGAGTCCGGTTCCTGGCTGGCTTTCACTGCGGCTCGAATGCAGGCACAGGCTGTCTATGACGATCCCAATGCCGACCAGGCGGCAGTTGATCAGGCGCTGAAAGGTCTTCAGGAGGCTATCAAGGCCCTGGTTCCCCTCAGCGGACCGGGCGGAAATGGAACGCAAGGCGGCAGTCTGGGACAAGGTACCAGTCTGATCTCTGCCGGTGTCAGCGGAAATGGTCGTCACGACCCTGGCCGTGATGCATCAGTCGGGAGCGGCGGTTTGTCCTCCACCGGAGCGGATGTCGCTGCAGTGAGCCTGGCGGCCTTGCTTATGGTCTCACTGGCCTTGATGGTGGCCATTCCGGTCAGAAGGTCGAAGCCATCGTCGTTGGCCTAGGCTTGGGCTTGGCCTGATGGTGCCCCGCGGATGGAACAGATCATCTGCGGGGCACCTTCTGCTTCAGCGGGCGGATTCGGCGCCGGACACGTCCATGTCCTTGAGACGCACGATCTTGGTATGGTTGACGAACTTGAAGCCCAGGTAGAGGACCAGGACCAGGACCACGCTGAAGTAGGTCATGGCCATGTGCGACCAGTTCAGGCTGAGCAGGGAGGGGATGTCCTGTCCGGCGATGACGATGACGCAGAGCACCATGGCTAGGACCGGGCCCAGCGGATAGAGCTTGGAGTGGTACTTGAGCTCGCTCAGGTCGTGCCCCTGGAGCTTGAAGGCCCTCCGGAAGCGGAAGTGGCTCAGGGCGATGCCGATCCAGGCGATGAAGCCGGTCAGTCCAGTGGCGGTCACCAGCCACATGTAGAAGGACTGGCCGAAGATGCTGGAGGCGAAGGTGGCCAGGGACATGCAGACCGTGGCTACCAGGGCCGCCAGGGGGATGCCCCTCTTGGTGGTCTTGGCGAAGATGGCCGGGGCATAGTGGTCCTTGGCCAGTCCGTAGAGCATGCGGCTGGAGGCGTAGGCCCCGGTGTTGACGGCCGAGAGGATGGATGTCAGCACCACCGCGTTCATGACGCTGGCCGCCGAGGCCAGGCCGGCCCGCTGGAAGACCAGGGTGAAAGGCGACATGGCGATGTTCCCGTCAGAGGCACCCAGGAGGTTGGGGCTGGTGTAGGGGATCAGGGCAGCGATGACGAAGATGGACAGCACATAGAAGAGCAGGATCCGCCAGAAGACGTCGTTGATGGCCTTGGGAACCGCCTTGCCGGGGTTTTCGGACTCGCCAGCGGTCACGCCCACCACCTCGGTGCCTTGGAAGGAATAGCCGGCGATCAGGAAGACGCTCATGATGGCCGGGAACCCTCCTACGAAGGGGGCGTCCTTGTAGGTGAAGTTTTTCAGGCCGACCGCCGGCTGGAACATGATGCCGCAGATCATGGCCATGCCGATGACCAGGAAGACAATGATGGTGGCCACCTTGATCAGGGAGAGCCAGAATTCGGTCTCCCCGAAAGCGGAGACCGTCAGGGCGTTGATCAGGAAGACGATGACCAGGACCAGCAGGCTCCAGATCCATCCCGGGGTGTGGGGCAGCCAGTACTGGATCAGCAGGGCGGCGGTGGAGATGTCCACGGCACCCGAGATGGTCCAGTTCAGCCAGTAGTCCCAGCCCATGGCGAAGCCCAGGGCCGGATCCACGTAGCGGGCGCTGTAGGCGGCGAAGGATCCCGACACCGGCAGGTGGGTGGCCAGCTCGCCCAGGCTGGTCATCAGGAAGTAGACCATGACGCCCATGGCTATGTAGGCCAGAAGTCCGCCGCCGGGGCCGGCTGTGGAAATGGTGGAGCCGGAGGTCATGAACAGGCCCGTGCCGATGCAGCCGCCCAGGGCGATCATGGAGATGTGGCGGGTCTTGAGGTTGCGCTTGACGCTGCCGTAGCCATGATGCTCTTGCCCGGCCCGGTCGGATTGATTGGTGTTCGACGCTGCATTGCTGGTGTTCCGCGTCATGATCCTCCTCCTTTTGGCTGGGCGACGCACCGGGGAGTCCGGGGTCGTACTGAAATTGCGATTCCTGATATGCCGGCTGGATGCCGGAACAGATTCATATGGCCGGGTCCTTGAGCCGGTCCTCGAACGCTTAGGGAGTCTATGCCATTGGTGTGGCTTTCCAGCTCCCATGGTCATAATGTGTCATGCTAGTTGACAAATCTTTCATAGCGATTCTGGATCCCCGCTCAAATCCATCTCATTCAGGGGAACGATACGGGTATGGTATCGGATCTTGTAGCCCAGGTAGAGCGCAAGCACCAGGGGCACGCTGATGTAGGTGACGCCGATCTCCTGCCAGTTCCAGTTGACGAAGGCCTCGATGTTCTGCCCGCCGATGACGATGATGCACAGAATCAGGGCCAGGATGGGCCCCAGGGGGAAAAGCTTGGCATGGTAGCGCAGCTCCTCAACCCGGTGGCCCTGGACCACCCATGCGCGGCGGAAGCGATAGTGGCTGAGTGCGATGCCGATCCAGACGATGAAACCGGTCAGACCCGAAGCGGCCACCAGCCACATGTAGATCCGCTGGCCGAAGATGCTGGCGGCAAAGGTGGCCAGGGAGACCACCAGGGTGGCGACCAGCGAGGCCATGGGGATGCCGTGGCGGGTGGTATGCCCGAAGAAGGCCGGGGCGTAATGGTCCTTGGCAAGGGCGTAGAGCATCCGGGTGGAAGCGTAGACCCCCGAGTTGGCGGACGAGAGGACCGAGGTCAGGATGATGGCGTTCATGACGCTGGCCGCCGAGGCCAGGCCGGCCCGCTGGAAGACCAGGGTGAAGGGCGACATGGCGATGTCCCCCTCGGCGGAGCTCAGCAGATTAGGGCTGGTGTAGGGGATCAGCGCAGCGATGACGAAGATGGACAAAATATAAAAGAGCAGGATCCTCCAGAAGACATCATTGATGGCCTTGGGGACCGCCTTGCCGGGGTTTTCGGACTCGCCGGCCGTGACGCCGATCAGCTCGGTGCCTTGGAAGGAGAAGCCGGCAATCAAAAAGACGTTGAGAATGGCGGGGAATCCGCCCACGAAAGGAGCATCCTTGTAGGTGAAGTTGCCCAGGCCCACGGCCGGGCGGAACATGATGCCGCAGATCATGGCCAGACCGATGACCAGGAAGACAATCACCGTCACCACCTTGATCAGGGAGAGCCAGAACTCGGTCTCGCCAAAGGTGGACACGGTCAGGGCGTTGATCAGGAAAATGACCACCAGGACCAGCAGGCTCCATATCCATCCTGGGGTGTGGGGCAGCCAGTACTGGATCAGCAGGGCGGCGGTGGAGATGTCCACAGCCACGGTGATGGCCCAGTTCAGCCAGTAGTTCCAGCCCATGGCGAATCCCAGGGCCGGATCCACGTAGCGGGCGTTGTAGGCGGCGAAGGAGCCGGAAGTGGGCAGGTGGGTGGCCAGTTCGCCCAGGCTGGTCATCAGGAAGTAGACCATGAGGCCCATGGCCGCGTAGGCCACCAGCGCGCCTCCCGGTCCGGCCTTGGCGATAGTGGAGCCGGAGGTCATGAACAGGCCCGTGCCGATGCAGCCGCCCAGGGCGATCATGGTGACGTGTCGGGTCTTGAGGTTGCGTTGGACCCGGTCGTCGGATGCGGAGGGGCTGACCTTTCCGCCCTGCCTGGTCGCCATGGCTGCTCTTCTCCTCGAACTGACCTGAGAGCCCTATGACGACGGTTCCGGCCGGTTCCGCTCAGGCGAAATCCAGGCGGGTTGCCTGTCTGTGACACTGCACATAGCGCTCCGCAACATCTGGTTGCGACAGTCCCGGACCTGTTCGACCCGGGCCCAACGGGTCGGATGGGCGGATCCGAACCGTTTCGGCCGGACTTCCTTTCGCCGGGAATAGGCGACACCGCACTGTCTGATCCCGGTTACTGATAGGTTCGGCGACCTCTTCAGTGGCTTTGCAATTACGGGTAAGCATAGATGGATTCTCAGACAAGGCCGGATCGCTCGCCTATAGGGCATAGGGTGAAGTCGTCGAAAGCGCCGCTACCGCAAATCACTACTCTCGCTTAGAACGCATTGGATCCAATAGATCGATATCAATTGTGAACGAAGGTAATCAAATCAAAATCCCGTGGTTTAGCACTGCTTTGCTAAATCTACATTTCTTATAATTGAATTAATAAACTATCCTTGCAAATAAGTACTGCTATACTGAATGTGAACTTCGAGGTAAGACAATGATGTTTTTGTGAAGGGGTGAGTCTAGATGAGAACCAGCAACAAACGCATAATGGCGGCCATGGCTGCAGTCGCGGCCTTAAGCATGGCACTGGCCGGGTGCGGGTCCTCCGGCGGATCCGATGCCAACAAGAGCGGTGACACCAAGTCGGGCGGCAAGGTCGAACTGACATACTTGCATCGTCTTCCTGACAAGCAGGGCATGACCATGGTCAAGGACACCGTGGCCAGGTGGAACAAGGATCACCCGAACATCCAGGTTAAGGCCACTAAGTTTAACGGCAGCCCCGGCGACCTGATCAAGAAGCTGGAGACCGACGTCAAGGCCGGCAATGCTCCCGATCTGGCCCAGGTGGGCTACGCTGAGCTGCCTGAGGTCTATACCAAGGGCATCGTCGAGGATGTCACCGCAGAGGCCGGCAAGTACTCCAAAGACTTTGCAGAGGGCCCCAACAAGCTCATGAGCGTGGACGGCAAGGTCTTCGGCCTGCCCCAGGATACCGGCCCCATGGTTTACTACTACAACAAGACTGAATTTGACAAGCTGGGCATTAAGGTTCCCACCACGGCCGAGGAATTCATCGAATCGGCCAAGAAGGCAGCGGCTCAGGGCAAGTACATCATGACCTACCAGCCCGATGGTGCAGGCATGGCCTTCTCCGCCTTGTCAGGCGCGTCATCTCCCTGGTACGAAATCAAGGACGGCAAGTGGGTCGTCAACGTTGACACGCCCGGCTCCAAGGCCACGGCCGACTTCTACCAGCAGCTGCTCGATGCCAAGGCAATGAACCTGACCCCCAGCACCGACCCCTCCTTCGCTGGCGCCTTCCATGACGGTTCCATCATCGGAACCATTGACGCTGCCTGGAACGCCCCGATCATGATGGACTGGATCGGTGATGCCGGCAAGGGCCAGTGGAGGGTTACCCAGATCGGCGACTGGTTCAAGAACGGCGAGAAGACCGGGCCCAACGGCGGTTCGGGCGTTGCAGCCATCAAGGGCACCAAGCACAAGGCAGAAGCCATGGAGTTCCTGGACTGGTTCAACACCCAGGTGCCTGATCTGACCTCTCAGGGTCTGATCGTCGCGGCCTCCACAGAGAAGGCCAAGACCCCCCAGTCCTGGACCGAGTTCTTCGGCGGGCAGGACGTGATGGCGGAGTTCGCCAAGGCCAATGCCAACATGGGCTCCTTCAACTACATGCCCGGATTCTCCGCGGTGAGCAGCGCCGTTGGCGAGGCTGCCGACAAGGCTGGCAAGGGTCAAGCCAAGGTCTCCGATGCCTTCGATGCGGCACAGAAGACATCTCTTGCCACACTGAAGGATTATGGCCTTCCGATCGCCAAGGATTGATCGGTAACCGCTCTTCGGCGGATACAGCAGGGAGGCCTTCCCTGACAATCTCACCAGGTTGGGGAACCCGGGTCTGTGGCCCGTGTTCCCCGCCTGCTGGAAGGTCGCTCGCCTTATAGGTTCCGAGAGGATGGGTTATTCACATGAGCCATCGAACAGCAGCTGAGGCAGGGGCCCAGAAGAAGGGGAGATCCGAGATCGTCAAACGCAACGAGCGGACAGGTTGGGCATTCATGATGCCTTTCTGCATCCTCTTTGCGATTGTCTTCATCATACCCATTGCCTATGCCGTCTATATGAGCTTCTTCCAGCAGGTGGCTTCGGGCGGCGGCGCCTACGGCGGGGGCGAGATGATCAATAAGTTCGTCGGGTTTGAGAACTTCCGATTTACAGTCACTTCCGCAGCCTTCTGGACCGGCATCGGCAGGGTCCTGATCTACACGGTCATCCAGGTCCCGGTCATGATCATCGCAGCCCTGGCTTTGGCCATGCTTCTGGATTCCTTCATCGTCAAGCATGTCACCCCCTATCGGCTGGGCTACTTCCTGCCCTATGCCATCCCGGGCGCGATCGCGGCCATCATCTGGGTATTCCTTTACAACGACCAGTTCTCGCCCATCGTCAAGGGCCTGGCAGCCATAGGAATCCACGTCAACTTCTTCGCATCCAACGCTCTGATCGCCTCCATGGCCAACATCACCACCTGGACCTTCACGGGCTACAACATGCTGATCTTCCTGGCAGCCCTCCAGGCCATCCCGCGTGACCTCTACGAGGCTGCCCGAATCGACGGAGCCAACGGTTTCCAGATCGCCATGAGGATCAAACTCCCCAACGTCAGGGGGGCCGCCCTCCTAGCCATGCTCCTGTCCATCATCGGCAGCATCCAGCTCTTCAACGAGCCCCAGGTCATGCAGACCGTCGACAAGGGCATATCGAACTCCTACACCCCTATGATGATGGCCATGAACACATCACGAGGCATCCTCACCCCCAAGGGTGACGGCCCGGCTTCAGCCATCGCAATCGTCATGGCGCTGATTGCCGGGGTCCTTGCCGCCCTCTACGCATACATCGAGAGGAAGGTGAACGAATCATGACCTCGGCCAATCCCGCACGCCTCGCAAAAAAGCAGGAGAGGCTCCTCAAGCAGAAGGCCGATGAGTTGCCCCGTTCCATGAGGCCCACCAAGGTGGTCAAGATCACTACCATCGTGGTCCTGGTCTTCGCCCTGATCTACTTCCTCTTTCCCATTTACTGGGCCATCATTGCCTCTACCAAGTCGCCCTCCCAGCTGGTCAGCAGCAACGGCCTTTGGTTTGCGGTCGACCTGAATAAGATTCCCCAGGCGGTGGCCACAAACTACTCGATTCTCCTGGGCTGGACCCATTCACAGTTCTGGCACTGGGTCTTCAATTCCTTGATTTACTCGGGGGTCTCCGCCCTGATCGGCACGGTGGTTTCGGTCATGGCCGGGTATGGCACAGCCAAGTTCCAGTTCCGGGGCAGGGGCGTTGTCATGACCATCGCCATGTCCGCCCTGCTGATGCCTTCGGCGCTGATGACCATCCCCCAGTACTCCATCTTTAATGCCCTGCATCTGAGCAACACCATGCTGGCGGTGATCATCCCCTGCTCGGTCTCGCCATTCGGTTTCTTCCTGGGAAGGGTATACGCCCAGAGTTCGGTCCCTACCGAGCTTCTGGAGGCGGCCAGGATTGACGGTGCTGGTGAGGCAAGGATCTTCTTCACGATTGTGCTGAGGATTCTTGCGCCCGCCATGGTGACGATCTTCCTCTTCCTTTTCGTGGCCACCTGGAACAACTTCCTCCTGCCGTTGATGATGCTCTCCAGTGAGAACCTCTTCCCGGTGACCCTGGGCCTCTATGGTCTGGTCTCTCTGCCGGTCTTTACCGATCGAGGGGCGCTGATGATGGGGTCGCTGCTGGGTGTTCTGCCGGTGATCATCCTCTTCTTCTGCCTGCAGCGGTTCTGGCAGGCTGGACTGACCGCCGGTTCTGTCAAGGAGTAAGGGTCCAAGGCTGCACACAGTTTTCAGTCATTCCGTTACGAGATATTCCAAGGAGATTTGATTCGATGACCACGACCGGGCGCTTTACCCTGCCGGGCGAAGAGAACTTTGCCGAAAAGACCAAACAGCTGGCCAAGCTCTGGGGCGCGGATGCCATTCGTAACTCGGACGGCACCCGCTTGGACCAGGAGCTGCTGAACTTAGGAATGAAGGTGTACAGCGCCTACTTCCCTACTCGCGCCCACAACGAGTGGATCTGCAAGCACATGGACGAGACTCCACAGGTCTACCTCATGTCTGAGCGCATACTGGCCCACGAAGACCAAGTGCAGATTCCCTTGATGGACCGCTACTTCGACCAGCAGCTCAGGCCCAACAGGGATGCCGACCCCCACCGGTACTGGGAGGTCATTGACCGCACCGCCGGGAGGGTCCTGGACCAGTCGGAGTGGAGCCTGGATCCGGATCAGGACCTGGTTCGCGTGACCGGGGCCACCCCTATGCATGAGTACACGGCATCCTTCCTGGCCTACATCATCTGGGATCCTGTCGAAATGTACAACCACCTGACCAACGACTGGGGCGACAAGGAACACGAGATTCCCCTGGACATCTACCACCCTGCCACCCGAAAGTTCGTCATGGATGCCTATCGGCAGTGGCTGGATGAGAACCCGGCGACCGACGTGGTCCGGTTCACCACCTTCTTCTACCAGTTCACGCTGATCTTCGACCAGCTCCACCGGGAGAAGCTGGTGGATTGGTTCGGATATGCCTGCACGGTCTCCCCCCAGGCCTTGGACGATTTCGAGACCCGGTACGGTTACCGTCTTCGTCCAGAGGACTTCATCAACAAGGGCAGCTACAACTCCTCCTTCTGCGTTCCTGGCAGGGCACAGCGCGATTGGATCGATTTCCTCTCGGATTTCGTGCGGGAGAACGTGAAGACCATGGTCGATATGACCCACCAGGCAGGCAAGGAAGCCATGATGTTCCTGGGAGACCAGTGGATCGGCACCGAGCCCTACAAGCCGGGCTTCGAGAAGCTGGGTCTGGATGCTGTGGTCGGATCCGTGGGCGACGGCACCACCCTGCGCATGATCTCCGATATTCCCGGGGTCCGCTACACCGAAGGTCGTTTCCTGCCTTACTTCTTCCCAGATACCTTCCATGAGGGCAACGATCCCAGTATCGAGGGACTGGACAATTGGCGCAAGGCCCGTAGGGCCATCCTGCGCAGCCCCATATCGCGCATGGGCTACGGTGGCTACCCATCCCTGGCGGCCAAGTTCCCCAAGTTCGTTCAGACCGTGGCGCGCATCGCAGACGAGTTCCGCGATCTGCACGACAGGACCAAGGGGAGGGCGGCCCAGGGCCAGCTCAATGTGGCGGTGCTGAATTCCTGGGGCGCCATGCGCTCCTGGATGGCCTACACGGTGGCGCACGCCCTGCCCAACAAGCAGACCTACTCCTACTACGGGGTTCTGGAGGCACTGTCAGGCATGAGGGTGAACGTCCGCTTTATCAGCTTCGACGACATTCTGGCCCACGGCGTGGATCATGACCTGGATGTGATCATCACAGGTGGTCCGGCCGATACGGCCTTCAGCGGTGGCGAAGTCTGGAAGAATCCCGCTCTGCTGGAGATCCTGCGGTCCTGGGTCGACGGGGGAGGGGCCCTGGTCGGCATAGGCCAGCCGACTGCTTTGGAAAGAGAAGGGCGCTTCTTCCAATTAGCCGACGTTTTCGGGGTTGATCAGGAGCGTTTCCACACCCTTTCGGTAGACAAGTACTTCCCGAAGGTCACAGAGAGGCACTTCATCACCGCCGATCTGCCCGAGGACGGCAAGGCGGACTTCGGAGAGCCCGTAGTGAACACCTACCCCATCAACGAGGATGTCACCCTGCTCAGGGCCGACCAGGGTCAGGTGCAGCTGGCGGTCAACCAGTATGGTATGGGCCGTGGGGTCTACCTTTCCGGACTGCCCTATTCGGCCGTCAATGCCAGGCTTCTTGAACGGATCCTCTTCTATGCCAGTGGGCGGGAGGACCGGTACAGGGACTGGAGCTGCACCAATCCTCATTGCGAGGTGGCCTACTTCCCACAGGGGGATGTCTACTGCGTCGTCAACAACACTGACTTGCCCCAGGAGACCAGCGTTCGTCAGGCAGATGGCCAGGTCAGAGACATTGTCCTGGAACCCAGCGCCATGGTCTGGCAGCAGGCATAAGGGCAGTTTCGGCAGGAAAGGGGCTATTATGACGACGGTTCAGGATCAGGAGCTGGCCGCAGTTGCCGCCCACTACCCCCTCGAAGGGCGTGTGGAGAGCATTGCGCCTTATGGCAACGGGCACATCAATCAGACTTATCTGATACAGACGGACAAGCGTCGTTACATTCTGCAGCGAATGAACACTTCGGTTTTCCCCGATACGGCCTCCCTGATGCGCAACATCGAGTTGGTGACCGAATTCCTGCGCTCGCAGGGTCAGGAGACCCTGGACATTATCCGCAATAGAGAGGGCAATACCTACTGTGAGCTGGCAAGTGGGGCCTGGCGGGTCTATGCCTTCATCGAGAACACGATTTCCTACGATCTGGTCCCCAGCTCAGATGTTTTCCAGGAGGCGGGCCAGGCTTTCGGACGCTTCCAGAACTCCCTGGCGCTCTTCGATGCCTCTCAGCTGACCGAGACCATCGCCCACTTCCATGACACCCCCAAACGGTTCGAGACCTTCAAACGGACTGTTCAGGAAGATATCAAAGGCAGGGCATCCACCTGCCGGGCCGAGATCGGCTGGTACGTGGAACGTGCCGACCAGTACCCGGTCATCATGGAAGGGCTGGCCGATGGATCCATTCCACTCAGGGTCGCCCATAACGACACGAAGCTCAACAACATCCTGATGGATGCCGCCACCGGTAAGGCCAGGGCCATCATTGACCTGGACACGATCATGCCTGGATCCATGCTCTTCGATTTCGGCGACTCCATCCGTTTCGGCGCCTCGACAGCCCTGGAGGATGAGCGTGATCTGGATAAGGTTCATTTCAACCCCGATCTTTACCGTGCCTATGCTCAAGGGTTCCTGGGAGCCGTGGCCAGAAAGGCCGTGGACCGGGAGCTGAGCCTCTTCCCGGCTTCCTGCAGGATTATGACCCTGGAGTGCGGCATGCGCTTTCTGACCGACTACCTTCAGGGCGACACCTATTTCGCCACCGCCTACCCGGAGCACAATCTGGTGCGGACCCATACCCAGATGCGCTTGGTTGAGGAGATGGAGGCTGACGATGCTCAAATGCAGGAGATGACCGCCCAAGTGGTCGAAGAGGTGAGGGGCTGATGCTGAACCGGGTTTACCGGAGCATTGACGCTCTGATAGGGTACGCCTGTGCCTGTCTGGACCTGGACCCGTCCGATGTCGACTGGGCTCGCAATCAGATCCTGGCGCTTTTCTCCTTGGACTCCTACGATTCCGGGGATGGATCTGCTGATCCCGCTTCCGGCGGCGTCGATGATCTTCTGGAGTCCTTTATACGGGCCTTGGTGGGTACTGGGCTTATGGCTCAGGATGATGCCCCCTCCATGGCAGATACGGTTATGGGAATCCTGTCCTCCAGGCCTTCTCATCTGCAGCGGCGTTTCGCGCAGGTGGAGAGGGCCCGGGGTGGTACGGCCGCCATGCACTGGTTCTACGACTATTGTGTCAGGAACACCTATATCAAGAAGTCCCGCCTGGATAGGAACCCTCGTTTCTCCTCCGGGGGCGTGGTGGTCACCATCAACCTGGCCAAGCCGGAATTCAAGGATATGAAGAAGGCTGCGGCAGGCAACAGCACTGCAGGTGGGTATCCAAAGTGCACCATCTGCCATGAAAATGAAGGCTTCGCCGGGCGCGACAAGCGCACACTGCGGACCATCCCCCTGACTCTGGGCGGGCATGACTGGTTCTGGCAGTTCTCGCCCTATGGGTATTTTCGCGAGCATGGCATCTGTGTCAACGCTGCTCACACCCCCATGCATGTGGACAAGGACAGCTTCGGGAACCTGCTGGATTTCGTGGACCGTTTTCCCGGCTACTTCCTAGGCTGCAACGCCGCCCTGCCCCGCATTGGCGGATCCGTTCTGGCCCATGACCACTATCAGGGCGGAGGACAACGCCTGCCCATGCATCAGGCCGGGGCTTGGCGAACCCTGCACTTGGACGGCCACCCTGATACCCCTATCGAGATTCTGGACTGGCCGGGGACCGTGGTCAGAGTGGTTTCGCCGTCACGGCAGGAGATCATCGAGGTCAGCGAGACCATCAGGCAGGCCTGGGTGGATTACGACAACCCGGACCTGAACATCACCAGCCAGGGACCAGAAGGGCGGCAATCAGCCCTTTCGCCCAGCTTGGTCAAAACCGACCGAGGCTACGAGATGAGTCTGATCCTGCGTAATAACGGTGTCAGTCCGGAGTTTCCGGATGGCATCTTCCACGTGCACCCGGAGTTCTATCCGGTCAAGCAGGAACCCATCGGGCTGATCGAGGCCCAGGGGCTCTTCGTCCTGCCCGGAAGGCTGGTCGGCCAGCTTGCCTGCCTGGAGAAGGCCCTGGTGGCAGGTACCGGGCTTCCCGAACAAGTAGCCGACTTCAGCTTGGAGTATGGCGAAATTACCAAGACTCTGCAGGGGTCGCATGATCCGGATCAGGTCCATGAGGCCCTTAAGAGTGAGATCGGCAGTGTCTGCGCCCGGATCCTGGGCAACACCGCAGTCTTTAAGCGGCCCGAACAGACCGAGGGATTCCTGCGGGGGCTGGGTTGCCGGTAGTGGCGTAGATGAATAACACCAATGACAGGGGATGACCGATGGGCGGAACAATCATGGGCGGAAACCAACCGATCGCGAGGCCGGGCGCCACGGACTCTTGGGAGACCCTGCGTACTCAAGTAATGGAAGTGCGCCTCAGGCCCGACTTTCCTTCGGTGATCGACTATCGGTTGAAGACGCCTCAGGCTGAAAGAACCATGCTTGGGCAGGTCCGGGATCTGCGTCTGGTGGCCATCAACGGCATCGAGATTGAGCTGGGTCCTGACCAGGTGCAGCTGGAGCGGGAGGATCAGACCAGTCTGGTCTATCGACTCCATGTGACCGCCGCAGGTCAGAGGATCGATGCGGTTTTGGCGGTCCGTATTTCAGTCGAGGATGCCTCTCTAAGCTTTAAGGTGCTCTCGATTGGGAACCAGGCTGGACCTGGCCATCCAGTTCAGACGGTGGCCTTCCCCGGTCAATGTCTGATTTCCGTGGCGAGTACTCAGGCGAATGCGGAGTTTACTGGCGCTCGCATGTCTGCGGACGTCTCCATCAGTGGTGATGTGCACCGGGCGGTCACCGAGCAGATGGAGGAGGATCCCATTGGGCATGACTACATGTATGGCTTCCTCTCTGCAGATGGTCTCAGCGCCGGCCTCTGGAGCAACTCCGAGCACGATGGGACTACTGCCAGCAAAACGGGAACCGGTGGCGCGCAGAACACCAGGGTTATGACTGTTCGCGACCAGGTGGACGGAGTCACCATCCTCGGCCTGACCAGCGCACCTTGGATATACAACCGGGTGGTCCAGGATTCCCACGGACGTTCTTATACGGTCGGGGAGACGGACAAGCCCGCCATGGCCGTGGCTCTGGCCGGAGACCTGAATGATGACGGGGTGGTCAACTGGCAGGATGGTGCCATCGCCTTCAGACACATCATGAACAATCCGTATGGTTCTGATGACATCCCGGACCAGGTGGCACGACGCATAGCCATGAACTTCGGCTCTCAGGCCCAGAATCCCTTCATGACGACCTTGGATAACGTCAAGCGGGTTGCCCTGGCTACCGATGGCCTAGGTCAGTCCGTTCTTCTCAAGGGATATGGCAACGAGGGCCATGACTCCGGCCATCCGGACTACGACGACATTGGTCGACGAATCGGCGGAGTTAAGGACATGAATACCTTGATGGACAGGGGCAAGGCCTACGGGGCCCGGTTTGGCGTCCATGTCAATGTGGACGAGATGTATCCCGAGGCCAGGGCCTTTTCTGAAGACATGATTCGCAGGGACGACAAGGGTGGTCTCCGCTACGGCTGGAACTGGCTGGACCAGACCGTGGGCATCGATGGCATCTACGACCTGGCCTCGGGCGCCAGGAGGGAGCGCTTTGCCGCCCTCGCCCGCGAGGTCGGTGACAGGATGGACTTCGTGTACGTGGATGTCTGGGGCGATGGGACCTCGGGGGAGGAGGATTCCTGGCAAACCAGGCAGCTCTCGAAGATTTTGACCGATAACGGGTGGGGGGTTGGCACGGAGTACGCTTCGGCTAACGAGTATGACGCCACCTTCCAGCATTGGTCCCTGGATTTGACCTATGGATCCCCCCGCGACAAAGGTGAGAATTCCCAGGTCATGCGCTTTCTGCGCAACCACCAGAAAGACAGCTGGATAGGTGATCACCGAGCCTTCGGAGGCGCAGCCAACGCCCCGCTCCTGGGCGGCTACAGCATGAAGGACTTCGAGGGCTGGCAGGGGCGCAACGACTTCGATGCCTATATGGATAACCTCTACACTTGCGACCTCTCGACCAAGTTCATCCAGCACTTCAGAATCATGGCCTGGTACAACGACCCAATCAACGTCGATTCCGTCCATGATTCGACCAGGAATCAGGGCAATGAACAGATTGAGCTGGTCAATGATCAAGGTGACAGACTGATTATCTCCAGGGGTTCCGATGAGCAGGCATCACCCGCCTACCGCGAGCGCACGATGAAACTGAATGGCCGCGTGGTTCTTGTCGGTGATCTGGAGGCCAACGACCCCAAGGCCGACAAGCCTGGGATTGAAACTGGAACCGGCGCAGGGGCATATCTGCTGCCCTGGGTCTGGGATGCCAATACAGGGGACCTGCTTGATCCAGACGAGCAGAAGCTCTACCACTGGAATGCTGCTGGCGGCTCAACCACCTGGGAACTCCCGGAATCGTGGAGCGATGTCTCTACTGTCATCGTCTACCGGCTGACCGACCAGGGTAGATCGGAGCCAAAGGAGATTCCGGTGGTGCAGGGCAGACTCACCCTGGATGCCAAGTCCAGAACACCCTACCTGGTCTGCCGTCATACGGGCCGGGGAGTCCAGGTGGACTGGTCGGGAGAGCATCTAGTGGATGCAGGGTTCAACGGCGGTGAAAGGCTGTTCCAGTCGGTCTGGTCCGTGGAGGGGACCGGTCGTGCTTCGATCACCAAGGGCCAGTGCGCCAATTCCATGCTCCGGCTTGAGGGTTCGGTCTGTGCTGTGCAACCCCTGACCAGCCTGGTGCCAGGCAGACGGTATGCCCTCTATCTAGGGCTTGACAACCGTGGCGGCCAGGTCGAGCTGAGTGTGGAGGCGGACCAGGGTGGGGTGCTGGCTCGCAATATGAGCGGCCCGAGCATTGCCAAAAACTATGTCAAGGCTTACGCCCATAACACTGATGCTCCAACGATTGACGGCAGCAGCTACTTTCAGAATGCCTATCTCTTCTTCACGGCGCCCAAGGGTGAGCAGACCCGTCTGGCCTTGGCCCATGAAGGGGATGGTGTCGCGTATGTCGACGACATTCGCCTGGTCGAGAACGACTATGACGGCATCAGCCTGGACCAGGACGGTCATCTGGCTGAGCTTACCTGTGACTTCGAGGATAACGTCCAGGGGATTTGGCCCTTTGTGGTAGCTGGGGCCGAAGGGGTGGAAGACAACCGAATCCACCTGGCCCAGCTGCATGAGCCCTTCACTCAGGCCGGATGGACGGTCAAAAGGATGAATGATGTCCTCCAGGGTAACTGGTCTCTGAAAGTCAACGGTCTGACTGGAAGACGCGCTCTCCTCTTCCAGACCATTCCCCAGAACGTCCCCTTTGCGCCGGGCCGACACTACAGGGTCTCGTTCGATTACCAGTGCGGATCAGACGGCATATACGCCCTGGCAACAGGAAGGGGCGAGTATTCCGGTGAGGACCTGAACCTGTATCCCTTGCACAAGGCTCTGGGGGTCACTGCCAAATGCGAGTTCGAGCTAACTGGCGATCCGAATGGCGATACCTGGTTCGGCATTTACTCCACCGACAGGCAACCAGATCTGGAAGGCAGCAACGGCTCGGAGGCCAACATGGCTGGCTACCAGGATCTGGTTGTCGACAATCTGCGGATTACCAGTCTCTAGTCAGAGATTCCCGGGTCAAGAAGGAGGGGTTGCATGGTCGATTTCCTTAACTTGTTCTTGGCCACACTAAGCAAAACAGCCGGTCGCGCTTTATATTGATTCGTCCATTTCAGGCTCGCCGCTGGGTCAGCTGGTAGGCCGTCAGGAGGACGATCAACCAGATGGGCCCGGCGATGACGGCCACCCGGTAGCTGGACGAGAAGCACATGAGCACCACGATCATGGCCAGGAAGGCCAGGACCAGCCAGGGGGTCACCCGGGCCCAGGGGAGCTTGAAGTGGAGGGCATCCAGGGCTTCCTTCCCGGTCTTGCCGGCCAGGTCGCCCGGCCCCTCGCCTCGTGCCACGGCACGCCGGAAGAGCATCTCGGTCACCATGATCATGGACCAGTTGATGATGGCCGAGATCGTGGCGATGCTCATCAGGTAGTTGAAGGCGAACTGCGGCCAGAGGAAGACCACGACCACGGCCAGGGCGATGATGCAGGCTGAGGTCAGCACTCCTGCGTAGGGTACGCCTCCCTTGGACAGGCGGCTCAGGTACTTGGGGGCATTGCCCTGCCGGGCCAGGGAGAAGAGCATGCGGGAGTTGGAGTAGAGGGCCGAGTTGTAGACGCTCATGACCGCCGTCAGGCAGACGAAGTTGAGGATGCCTGCGGCCGCGTGGACTCCCACCGAGTCGAATATCTGGACGAAGGGGCTGACGACCATCCCCTGCGCGTTGGGCTTGCCGATGGCATTCCAGGGGACTACGGCCATGATCACCCCAAGCGTCAGGATGTAGAAGACCAGAATCCTCCAGATGATGGCGTTGGTGGCCTTGGGGATGGTCCGGCGGGGATCGGAGGCCTCTCCGGCGGTGATGCCGATCAGCTCGGTGCCGCCGAAGCTGAACATGACCACCGCCAGCGACATGAGCAGACCGGTCCACTGGCCATTGGCCCCGTGACGCATGAGTCCGTTGGGCAGGAACCCGCCGCCCACGGTGAACCAATTGGCGAAGGAGGCCCGCAGTCCGTTGGCCGTGGGCAGGGCCATGACCACGACAGCCAGGCCGCCGATGATCATGGCGACGATGGCCGCGATCTTGATGATGGCGAACCAGAACTCGAACTCGCCGAACTTGCTGACTCCCATCAGATTGGCCGCTGTGATGACCACCAGGAAGAAGGCCGCAGAGACCCAGGCGGGGATTGCCGGGAACCAGAAGTTGACGAAGGTGCCCACCACGGAGAGTTCGACCATGGATACCAGGACGTAGTTCATCCAGTAGTTCCATCCCGACACGAAGCCCGCACGCTTGGACCAGTAGCGGGTGGCGTAGTAGCTGAAAGCGCCGGACTTGGGGTCTTCCACGCTCATTTCGCTCATGGCCCTGACGATCATGAAGATGGCCAGACCGCCTATCAGATAGGCGATGATGATGGCCGGCCCTGCCAATGAGATGGATTCCCCGGACCCGTAGAAGAGTCCCGTTCCGATGGCGCCGCCCAGCGAGATGAGCTGGATGTGCCTGTTCTTCAGGGTTTTGCGCAGGTTCTTGCCCTGCGACTCCTTGGGTTGATCCATGGGGATGTCATTCCTTAGGTGGTAGTTGTCAGCTGAATGTGACCGGCTGACAGGGCCAACCCTATAGGAGCCGATCCGAGCGGAATGAGCATGCCTTTGCATTGTGGAACAGAGACGTCCGCCATATGAGATGGTCAATTCACCGAATGGTGACCGTCAGGCCCTACCATAGGCGTCGGTGCCTGCCGTCTGCTCCCGGTTATCGACACCTCTGTGGTATTGCTGTCCTACCGGCCTTGATGGGATACCCCTTCCTGGACGGCGATGATTAATGGGTTGTGAAGACAAGGAGGTGCAGTCGCATGAACCGTACGGGCAATGGCCCTTTGGCGCAGCAGGATCAAGGTGACAGCGCCTCGGCAGGCGACGGCATGGAACGCGGTCTGAGCAACCGTCATGTACAGTTCATCGCCATCGGCGGCACCATCGGCACCGGGCTCTTCCTGGGGTCGGGCAAGTCCATAGCCCTGACCGGTCCCTCCATCATCCTGGTCTACATCGGGGTGGGGCTGATCATGTACCTGCTCATGCGGGCCATCGGCGAGCTCATGTATCGCAGTCCCGTCCAGCACACCTTCATCGCCTTCATCAGCCGCTACCTGGGCCAGGGGTGGGGGTCCTTCGCCGGCTGGTCCTACTGGATCGTGCTCATCCTGATCGGCATGTCCGAGCTGACTGCCGTGGGCACCTACTTCGTCACCTTCTTCGGCACCTTCGGCATTGATCTGAGTGCCTGGCGGGGTCTGATCGAGCTCTGTTTCCTGGCGGCCATGGTGTGCATCAACCTGATTGCCGTGCGGGTCTTCGGGGAGACCGAGTTCTGGTTCTCCATGATCAAGATCACCCTGATTCTGGCCATGATCGTCACGGCCGTGGTCATGGTCATCATGGGCTTCCACTATCCGGCCGTTCATATGCCGGGCCAGGATCGGATCAGCCCGGCCGGCCATGCGGGCCTGGACAACATCACCACCGGCCTGAGCCTGGCGCCCAACGGGTGGATGGCCTTCTTCATGAGCTTCCAGATGGTCTTCTTCGCCTACGAGATGATCGAGTTTGTGGGGGTCACCGTCTCCGAGACCCAGAATCCCCGCAAGGTCCTGCCCAAGGCCATCAACCAGATCATCCTGAGGGTGCTGATCTTCTACGTGGGCGCCCTGGTCGCCATCATGCTGATCGTGCCCTGGCGCTCTTTCCGCCCCAACGCCGACGGCAGCTTCACCTCGCCATTCGTCATGGTCTTCCGCTACGCCGGGGTCGACTGGGCGGCCGCCCTGGTCTTCTTCGTGGTCATCACGGCAGCCAGCTCCTCGCTGAACTCCCTGCTCTACTCCGCCGGCCGCAACCTCTTCCAGCTGGCCGCGGCCGGCCACTCTCCGGTGATGCGCAGCCTGCATACGATCTCGCGCCGCGGCAAGGTGCCCGCCCGGGCCATCGTCCTGTCCGGGGTGCTGATCCTCCTGTCTCCGGTGCTGCATCTGCTGCCCGGCTTCGAGGACACCTTC
Organism: Bifidobacterium sp. H6bp9; assembly: GCF_032193695.1. Lineage (NCBI taxonomy): Bacteria > Bacillati > Actinomycetota > Actinomycetes > Bifidobacteriales > Bifidobacteriaceae > Bifidobacterium > Bifidobacterium sp. H6bp9. Next base: position 785,665 of record NZ_JASTZY010000001.1, on the reverse strand, counting down.
GTCCTGTTCACCTCCTGCTCGAGCGCGGTCATCATCTTCATCTACATCCTGACCCTGCTTGCTCACCGTCGCTACCGGACCAGCCCGGACTTCATGCCTGACGGGTTCATCATGCCGGCCTACCGGGTGACCGGGGCCGTTGCCATCGCCTTCTTCGTCCTGATCTATCTCTCGCTCTTCCTGGCTCCCGACACCCGGTATCCAGCCATACTGGGATTGGTCTGGCTGCTGGTCTTCGGCGGCATCTGCCTGTGGAAGCACAGGGGCGAGCCGTTGCCGGGCGACTGACCGTCTGCGGGCGCGGGCGCATTATATGGCCTCAAAACGCTATAAACAAGTCTGTTTTTCCACTTGTACTTGAGCTAGATTGATTTCCGGTAGTTGTCAAATCGGCCTTCGTTTCTCGCAGGTTCGATTACGAGGGACTGACGAAGGAGATCATCGCCCATGGTTGCACAGGTCGGAGGGACACGAGTGGCCAGGACCGCTGGCCCCCTGCTCTCATGCTTGCTGCTGGCCCTGATATTCCTGGTTCTGCAGACCCCGCAGTCGGCCATGGCGGCGAGCGGAGCTACGGATTATGACAGCTGGACCCAAGTGGTTGGCTCTGTATCTCGCCAGCTGGATAGAGGGTGTGAGGACTATGCCCAGGGGGATCGTGCCGGGGCGGCCTCGCAATTCATGGGAGCCTACAACGTGGGCTACGTGGGTTCAGGATTCGTCTCGGTCGTGGAGTCGACCCTGGGGCAGGATAGGCGCAACGCTCTGGATGGGCAGTTCCAGGCCCTGCAGAGCCAGGCCTACGCCCCGGATGCCGGGCAGGCCCTGACCCAGGGCAGTGAAAAGCTCAAGGACGATCTGGCTGCCGCGGCCACCCAGCTGGATGCCACCCAAGGGCTGGCCAATCCCCGTGCCTACGCCAAGGCCCAGCAGGAGCAGATCAAGGCGGATCGTCGACGGCTGGACGCAGCCAAGAAGCATCGGAACACCGGCAAGGGCGACCGGACCTGGACCCAGGTGGCCCACGAGATGACGCCCATTCTGGATCAGGCGCTCGCCCAGGCGTCCAAGGGGCAGGGCCAGGCGGGATCTGACCTGGTCAACAAGGCCTATTACCAGTATTACGAAAAGCTGGGCTTCGAGAAGAACGTCATGAACGCCATCAGCGGCAACAGGGTCTCCCAGGTCGAGTACCAGTTCAAGGAGACCCGGATGACCATGGTGGCGGGGAAACCGGCCAAGACCCTGGTGAACGACCTGAAAAGCATGCTGATCGAGGATGCAGCCATTTTGGATGGAGGCGCCGCGGACCAGGTCAATGGGTGGACGTCCTTCCTGACCTCCGCCTTCGGCCAGGCCTTTGTGGTCCTGCTGCGGGAGGGGCTGGAGGCCATCCTGGTGGTGGCTGCCATCATCGCCTACCTGGTCAAGGCCGGCCATAAAGACAAGGTTCGGCACATCTACTGGGGCATTGCGGCAGGTCTGGTGGCCAGCGGGCTGGTGGCCCTGCTCTTCACCCTGCTCTTCAACGGGAACGGTCCCCAGCAGGAGATCCTGGAGGGCGTGGTGGCCCTGGTGGCCATGCTCATGCTGCTCTACACCAGTAACTGGATGCTGTCCAAGTCCTCTGTGGAATCCTGGAACCACTACATTCAAAGCCGGACGGTGGCGGCCATCTCGAAGGGCAGCGTGATCTCCCTGGCCCTGCTCTCCTTCCTGGCGGTCTTCCGGGAGGGGGCTGAGACGGTCATGTTCTACCAGGCCATCTTCGCCATGGCCCCTGGCGGCTCACGGGAGATCTGGACCGGTTTTGCGGCCGCCGCCGTGGTCCTGGTCATCGTTTTCGTGCTCATCCGCTTCACCTCGGTCAAGATCCCCATCCGGCCCTTTTTCATCATCACCAGCCTGCTCATGGCGGTCATGGTGGTCATCTTCGCCGGGGGCGGCGTACATGCCCTTATCGAGGGCGACTTGGTGCCGGCCACCTATCTGCCCGGGGTGCCCACCAGCGACTGGATCGGGCTGTATCCCTATAAGCAGACCATCGGCGCTCAGATCCTGGCGGCTCTGGTCGTGGTCGTGCTGGCAATTGTGTCGACCCGCCGCCTGCACAGGCAGGAGCGTTCGCAGTCGAATCAGGACTCCGGCAGGTCAACGTCGGCAACCGCCCGCCAGGCGGAAACCGAGCAGGCTGCCGAAGGGGCTGTGCCCTCTGAGGTCACGGCATCCATGCAAACACCAAAGAGCGAAGGAAAATCATGAAGAAGAGACAATTGACCGCCCTGGTCGCGCTGGTGCTCTCAGGCACCCTGGCCCTGGCGGGGTGCGGCTCCAGAGGGTCAGGCACCCGTGAGGCCCCCGCGCCTGAGGCTTCCGGTGCCTCCCAGTCCTCGGCGGGCAAGGGGGCCGGGTTCGAAGAGATCCCCATCCCGCCCGACGATCAGCAGAAGGGCCCTCTGAACATCGGCACGGTCTTCTTCCAGCCCATCGACATGGAGCCTGCATCCATGGGTCTGAAGGCGGCTGATGCCAGCCTGCACCTGGAGGCTGATATCCACGCCCTGCCCAACAACAACCTGGGCTATGCCAAGGGCGAGTTCGTTCCGGATCTGACCGTCAACTACACCATTCAGAACAAGGATGACCCCAACGACAAGCAGTCCGGCACCTTCATGCAGATGAACGCCTCGGATGGCCCGCATTACGGGGCCAACATCAAGATGGAGAAGGCCGGATCCTACAAGCTGACCTATTCCATCGACTCTCCTGAGAAGAAGGGCTGGATGCTGCACGTCGACCCGGAGACCGGCGTGAAGGGACACTTCTGGACCGAGCCCATCGTGGTCAGCTGGGACTGGGACTACACGCCCCACCAGTGGTAAGCTGCCATGCACCATGCTTGAACAATTTGTCACGGTCTTGCCGGGGACACTGGCCCCGGCCCTCCTGGTCATGGTTTTCAGCGTGCTTCTAGGGGTTGGCGAGGGCCGCGATCGGCCCCGCTCCTCCTCCTGGCGACTGATTGGCTTGGGGGTCGGCGTGCTGGGGGCGTTGGTCTTCGCCCTCCTGCGCGCCACCGTGATCATCAACCGCCGGACCATGGTCAACTATCCGACCCTGGTGGCTTGCGTTCTGGCCGATCTGGCGGCCATCGCGGTAGTGCTGGTCGCTGACCGGCTGGTTTCAGACTGGCATCGCCACCCCTGGGCCATGGATCTGGCCAACGGTTTCGCGGCACTGGCCATAGCCCTGACCACCTTCCGTGCCCTGCCCGATGTCATCCTGCAGCTTACGGCCTTTGTTGAGCCGGGGGAGCCGGTGCTGACCTCGGCCATGCTCCTGCGGGCCTTGGGTTTCCTGCTCGGCCTGGCTGCCGCTGTGACGGTGGCTGCCATTCTGAGGACCATGCATACCTCCTGCCCCCGGATAGCCTTCCGTCTGGCCGCCCTGCTCATGGTGGTTCTGCTGCTGGTCCGGCACGGCGTAGCCCTGGTGGCCCTGATGCAGACCACCGGCCTGGTTCTTCTACACGGCTGGGCCTTCCGGGTCATGGCCCTGGGATACAACGCCGACCTGATCCTGGTTCTTGCCCAGGTTCTGGTCTTCATCATTCCAGTCCTGGCCTGCCTGGTCGCAGGCTGGCGCATGCCGGTGACCGGAGCCTCCACGGCCGACGACCGCAGCCACCGGGCCTTCCGTCGAAGGGCCCTGGCATCAGCGGTCTGGAGCCTGGTGGCCATGATCGGCGTCACCCTGGCCCTGACCGTGGGCACGGCCAAGGCCCACCAGGTGCCCGTGCTTTCGCCTCCGGAACGCTATTCTCTTACTGCCGAAACGGCTACCATCCGTTTCTCCCAGGTGGAGGATGGCCACCTGCATCGATTCAGCTACCGGGCCAAGGACGGCACCGAGATGCGCTTCATCATCATCCGCAAGAATGGCGCCGCCTACGGGGTAGGGCTGGATGCCTGCGATAACTGCGGGGATGCGGGCTACTACGAAAAAGACGGCAAGATCATCTGCAAGAAGTGCGACGTAGCCATCAACCTGGCCACCATCGGGTTCAAGGGCGGCTGTAATCCCGTCCCCCTGCCCTACAAAACCGGCCGGGGCGCCATACTGATCAGCACCGCCGACCTGGATGCCCTGTCATCGCACTTCAAGAGCTGAAAAAAGGGAAGGAGCGGTTGGTATGTTCTTCATGCGCATGATGCTGCGGTCGTTCAGCCGCCAGTTCGGGCGAAGAATGCTCATCGCCGTCACGGTCTGCCTGTCGGCCTGCGTGGCTACGGCCATGCTGGGGGTGGTCTTCGACGTAGGTGACAAGCTCAACGCGGAACTGTCCACCTACGGATCCAACATCACGGTCCAGGCCAAGGCGGATGCCGTGGTCTCCGACCTCTACGGCGACCAGGAGGGCGGCCCCTCAGGCGATGAGCCAACGCCGACCGCCTTCCTCAAGGAGTCCCAGGTGCCCAAGATCAAGACCATCTTCTGGGCCTATAACATCACCGACTTTGCCCCCCGCCTGGACCTTCGCGGCACTGTGGACCAGGCCGCCGCCCCCCTGGTGGGCACTTGGTTCGGCCGGATCGTCAAGGTCGACAGCGGTGAAAGCAGCACCGCGGGCCTGAAAGGTCTTCGGCCCTGGTGGAAGGTTCAAGGCCGCTGGCCCAAGGATGAGGCCGTATCCGGCGGCAAGTCTGAGGCCATGATGGGTAAGGAGCTGGCTGCACGACTGGGCGGCCGTCAGGTCGGCGACCAGGTCAAGGTCGGCCTGGGTAATCAGCAGCGGACCGTCACCGTTGTGGGCATCTTCGACTCCGGTGATTCGGATGCCTCCTCCCTCTACCTGCCTACCAAGCCGTTGCAGGAGATGTCCGGCCTGACCGATCAGATCGACCAGGTGGAGGTCAAGGCCCTGACCACGCCCGAGAACGACTTGGCCCGCAAGGCCGCACGAAATCCTGCTGCCCTCTCCCAGGACGAGTGGGAGACCTGGTACTGCACGGCTTACCCGTCCTCCATCGCCTACCAGATCGAGGAGGCCATCCCCGGGTCCATGGCCAAGCAGGTCAGACAGGTGGCAGCCCTGCAGGGCGATGTTCTGCAAAAGACCCAGGCGGTCATGATCCTGATGACTGTGCTCAGCCTGCTGGCGGCAGCCATCGCCGTGGCCAATCTGATGGCATCCTCCATATCCGAGAGATCCTCGGAGTTTGCCCTGCTCAAGGCCTTGGGCGCCACTGACGGGGCCGTGTCCCGACTGGTGCTGGCCGAGACGGCGCTGATCGCCTTGGCCGGGGCACTGGTCGGCGCCCTGCTGGGCTCCGGAGTGGCACAGATTGTGGGCAGAGTGGTCTTCGGCTCGGGCATCACCATGAGGCCCATGGTCTTCGTGCTGGTCTTCGTGCTGCTGGCCCTGACTGTGCTGCTGGCGTCCATTTCGTCCATCAGATCGATTCTGCGGCTTCGGCCGGCGGAGGTGCTTCATGGCCGCTGATCGCCATACAAGCCATATGACCAACACCCGCATGTTCCTGACCATGCTCTTCGGGGCCGTCTTCCGCCGTAGGGGCCGGGCCCTGATGGCCGTGGTGGCCTCCCTGGTGGGTGCGGCCACCCTCTTCTGCCTGGCGGCGGTCTGCATCGAGGCCCCCAGGCAGATCAACCAGGAGATGCGCTCCTACGGGGCCAACCTGGTTGTCTCGCCCATTCAGGGAGGCAATCGGTCCGGATCCGGCATCGAGCAGGGCATGGTGGACCACACCACCCACATGGTGACCGCCAAGGCCCCGGCGCGGTACGCCACCTATCGATATGAGACGGTGCAGGTCAATGCCGGGGCTCGCGTGATGGCCGGCATCCAACCCGACCAGGTGCGTCAGCTCAACCGTCACTGGAGTGTGGAGGGATCCTGGCCGCAGGCCGGTTCAGTCATGGTGGGGCGAGATCTGGCAGATTCGCTGGGGCTGACCACTGGCAAGCAGATAACTATTGGCTATCCGGCCGGGCAATCCACCGTCACGGGCAAGACCGGAGGGCAGGGGCGAGACTTCCGTGTGGGGGGCATCGTCGATACCGGCGGTCCCGAGGATCGCATCATCTACGCCGACCTGACCGATCTGGAGCTCCTGACCGGGGCCAAGCGGGGTACCGATGTCATCGAATACTCGGTCAACACCATGACCTCGGGGCTGAAGACCATCGCTGCCAGCATCAACGACATGACCTCCATGGGGGTCAAGGCCCGGCCGGTCACCAGGATCACAGCGGGCGACAGCCACACCATCGCCATGCTCCAGTCGCTCTTCTGGCTGGTTTCGGTGGTGGTGCTGGTCCTGACCTTCGTGGGCGTGGGGACCACCATGGCCTCCATCGTCTCCCAGCGGCGCAGCGAGATCGGCCTGCGCAAGGCTCTGGGCGCCTCCTCGCGGGGGATAGCCATGGAGTTTCTGGCTGAGTCGGCCTGCTACGGATTGGCAGGAGGCCTGATCGGCACCGCTCTGGGCTATGGCTTCGCCCGGCTGCTCTGCCTGTCCGTCTTCCAGCGGCCGCTGGGCTTCAACTGGTGGCTGGCCCTGGGCACGGTCCTGCTGAGCGTGGCCATATCCATGATCGCATCCATCCGGCCGGTCCTCCGGGCTTCGCGTATCGACCCGGCCCTGGTTTTGAGGGAGGAATGACAATGACGCAGGCAAAGGCGAACGAGTCCCCGTCGGGCGGCGGCATGCTGCTGGATCTGGACCATGTATCCAAGATCTACGGCGATCTGCATGCCCTGGACGATTTGAATCTGAGCGTCCCGCAAGGTCAGTGGCTGGCCGTGGTGGGGTCATCCGGCTCAGGCAAGACCACGCTGATGAACATTCTGGGTTGCATGGACACGCCCAGCCGTGGTTCGGTCCGCCTGCAGGGGCGGCCGTTGGAGGATCTGAGTCAGTCCCAGCTGGCCGATGTGCGCAAGAACGTGATCGGCCTGGTCTTCCAGAAGTTCTACCTGGTCCCGCATCTGACCGCCCTGGAGAACGTCATGGTGGCCCAGTACTACCACTCAGTGGTGGACGAGGACCAGGCCATGAAGGCCCTGGACCGGGTGGGTCTGGCGGATCGAGCCCGCCATCTGCCCAGCCAGCTTTCGGGCGGCGAGCAGCAGCGGGTCTGCGTGGCCCGGGCGCTGATCAACGAGCCCAAACTGATCCTGGCTGACGAGCCCACTGGCAACCTGGACGAGGCCAATGAGCGGATCGTGCTGGACCTCTTCCGGCAATTGCATGACCAGGGGACCTCCCTGATCGTGGTCACCCACGATGCCCTGGTGGCCTCCTGCGCCCAGCGGGAGATCATGCTCAACCACGGTGTGCTGGCCGGCGAGCAGTGGAACGATGAGGAGGCCAAGCGGGCCTACCTGGCAGCCGGAGGTCGTCCGGCATTCAGCGGCGCCCCTGGCGATCCAGGGGACCAGGATATTCCGGTGGGCTTCCACGACCCCACCAAGACGGCCAAGACCGGCGGCTCCCTGCCGGGATCGGCTGCTGATGCAGAAGGAGGGCGTTGAAATGGCCACAAGCAAGTCTCGGGGACTGGTCACGGCCTCGGCAACCTTGGCGACCCTGGTGGTGGTGGGCTCTCTTTTGGGCGGCTGCGGAAGCCAGCAGGCCAAGCCCATGGACGACGAGTTCGCCGGGTCAGGCGCAGAGTCCAGCTCTGCTCCAGGGTCAGCGAAAGGATCCGGCGCGGCGGGCGAGGGCAAGCCTACGGCCGTCTCGCGTGATGGGTTGCCGGCCGCTCCGGCCGACACGGGCAACTATCACGACGGCACCTATGCTCTGACGGGCAAGTACGGGCGTGACGGGGCCGACACCATCGATGTGGATCTGGATCTGTCGGGAGGCCAGGTGAGCCGGGTCCAGGTCCAGGGGCATTCGGACTCGCCCATTTCACGCGGTCACATGGAACGCTTCGCCCGGGCTGTGCCCGGTGTGGTCCAAGGGCGTCCGCTCAAGGACCTCAAGGTGGAGAAGGTGGCCGGGGCCAGCTGGACCTCGGACGCCTTCAACAAGGCCCTGGACCTGGCCCGGCTGGAGGCTTCGGCGGACAGGTCTTCCTGAGAACCGGGCTGCACGGGTGGCAGAGACAAAAAGGGGCGAGGATTCGATTCCTCGCCCCTTTTCTTCAGATCAACTAGCGATCCCACCAGGGCCGCAGCGGGTAGGTGTCCGTGCCGGTCTCGGGATCGGGCTTGATGCACTGGAACTGGTGTATTTGAATGTTGTCGAGCTCGAAGTTGAGGCGCGCGCCGGCCATGTACAGGCCCCAGAGACGCGCCTTGGGCTCGCCCACCATGGGCTTGGCCTGGCCCCAGTGCTCCTGGAGGTTCTCAGTCCAGTGCTTGAGGGTCAGCGCATAGTGCTGGCGCAGGTTCTCCTGGGTGATGACCTCGAAGCCGGTGTCCTGGATGGCCAGTTCGATCTCGGCTGGGCTGGCCAGCTCGCCGTCGGGGAAGATGTAGCGGTCGATGAAGCCGCCGGCCCGCTTGTGGTCATGGGAGTTGGTGCGGGTGATCTGGTGGTTGAGCAGGATGCCGCCCGGACGCAGCTTGTCCATCATCTCCTTGAAGTAGGAGGGGTACTGCTTGTAGCCCACATGCTCCATCATGCCGATGGAGCAGATTCCATCGAAGCCGGACTCGGGCACGTCGCGGTAGTCCATCAGCCTGACCTCGGCCAGATCCTGCAGGCCCTCCTGACGAATCCAGTTCTGAGCCCACTCGACCTGCTCCTCAGCCAGAGTCACGCCGATGACGTGAATGCCGCGGCGGGCGGCCGCGATCTCCATGGAGCCCCAGCCGCAGCCCACGTCCAGCAGACGGTCGCCCTTGTTCAGGTGCATCTTGTCCAGAACCATGTTGAGCTTGTGCCACTGAGCGTCCTCCAGGCTGTCGTTCTCCTTCTCGAAGACGGCGCAGGTGTAGGTCATGGAAGAGCCCAGGAAGAGCCGGTAGAAGTCGTTGGACTGGTCGTAGTGGTAGCTGACGGTGGCTGCGTCGCCCCGGCGGGTGTGGGGACGGATGCCCTCAGTCAGTCGCTTGGCCAGGGAGGGCCCTTCGATGGCCGGCGGCTCGGGTACGCGCACCCCGTGTGAGAAGACGGCCGCAGCTGCCCGGGCCAGCTCCATCTTGCTGGGATGCTTGACGAAGTGCTTGAGGCCCATCAGTTCCTTGAGAACCTGGTAGGGGTTGCCTGGCAGCAGCTCGGGAGAATCCAGATCGCCCTGCAGATAGGCCCGGGCCAGACCCAGGTCGTTGGGATTTTCCGTGATGTAGTACATGGCACGGGAATTCTTGACTTCCAGATGCAGCGGCGCTTGGTCCTGCCCGAAGACCGACCCATCGAAGGCGGTCACCTGCACAGGCGCGTCAGGGGTGAGGAAGAGCCCGATCATCTCGGCTACAGTCATCTTGCTTTTGGCCATGAAGCCCCCTTGTGTGACCCGGACATGACCGAACATGGCGGGTCTGGTAGTTAGTGGATACAAGTACTGTCTTCACCCTACCCCTGACACTGGTCCCTATCAGTGTCATGTTCAGTGAATTATTCCGCATGGGAAACCTTGCCTGGGTACAGACTCTTTGGTAAGGCTGAACAGGGAGGCGAGCAGGAAATGACCAGCAGCGGATCAGCGTCGGCCGGGGCAGATGAGGCCTGGATTCAGCACACGCTTGCCAGATTGGGGCATTCGCGCTTCCGGTCCGGTTTCTCCCTTTCGGCCAAGGATCGCGCCTACGCCCGCGCCAAGGGCAGGGATACCATCGACCGCCACGCCCATGAGATGCTGGCCAAGCGTGTGGGGCCTGCCCGCCCTTTGAAGGACGGCAAGCAGACCCCCTACCGCGGGCATCCGGTCTTCACGGCCCAGCATGCCACGGCCACCTGCTGCCGGGGGTGCATCGAGCGCTGGCACCACATCCCTCGCGGCCGGGCTCTGACCGATGCCGAGGTGGATGCCCTGGCCAGGCTGATCATGGCCTGGATAGAGCGCGATTTGGTGAATCATCCGGTCCGTCAGGACAGGCGGACCGGATGATTCGTTCAGGAAGCTTGCTTCTGGACTTGTATGCTTGTCTGAGTCTCCAAATCAGCTCTTTCGCGCCAAGATTGAGCATAGTTGCCATAGATGGTGCGGATTCGAGTGCCAACAGGCAGGGCTGGGGACTCGTTTTCTGTGTTGGTTCCCCAATTCACCCATCCGGATTGTGGCCGCTGTACGATCTGGAAACCGCCTGATGGTTGTGATGTCAGCCAGATCATGCATCGCCCGTTACTGCTGTTGAATTCTGCAGTGCAATCAGCGGCCCCTGGGAAGATGGTTTGGTCTTTCAGGGATGAGACATCAATTGCCTGACTTGGCATATGCCATGGACGCTCATTCGCATCAGCGGTCACGTGTGCCTGGGCGGTCACCTGAGCCAAATGCTCTCGGATCTGCGCATCGGTGAGAGCGTGCTCCCAGTATGAGAACAGCCGCCAGTACAAGTCCCAGTGTGCATTGGTCAAATCTCTGTCCAGAAGATTGCGGAAGTATGCGAATCTTGCTGGTTCTTCCTGGGGGTTTTCCTGGTTCTTGGACTCGTTGATGATGGAAGCCACCTCTTGCTTCAACAGGGCTGCATAGGGATCGCCTTCTCTGTAAGGGGTGCGGTTATAGGAATCAAAGCGGTCAAAGACCAGTCCTCCTTCGCCGCTTTCAAATTCATCCCCAACTGTGATGCGATCTAGGGCACAGCGGCCGTTGACTTCAGTTTCGAAGTGATCCACATGGTATCGGCGGTCGAAAAAGTCGACATCACGGTAGAAAGTAAATTCGACCGAGAAGGATTTGCCGCGCAGCTCTGGACGGAGACCATCCGGTATGCGTCCGCTCAGCAAATATCGATGCATTACCGGTCCGCATTCCTCGATCGTTACGTCTGCCACCACATGCTCGGGCGGGTTGATAAGCCCATTCTCAGGGGTGAAGAATGGTCCATAGAAACCGCCCATGGCGTTGTTGCCGCTCTTAAGCAGGTCGACTTGCTCCTCCTTGCTCATAAAGTGACGAATTCCCCACTTGGATGCGCCTTCTCCCGATCCTGTACCTCTGCACAGTTCGAGGTCGAAGTATCCGGTATCCAGTCTGCATATGGCATCACGCTCGTGAACTGAATGTAATGACCTGATACCTCCGGTGGCTTCAGACGATCCGGATGTGGGCCTAGTTGCGCTTTCCGGTTCATATGATGAATCGTCAAAGACTACAATTTGGCCATCATGCGGTTCTACTATGCCCAGATAGACCGAGTTTTCAGGCGTACTCTCCCCAGCTAGGCGTTGGAAGGGGACAGTCCCTTCTTGCTCGACTTGAGCAGTCAGAATCGGCTGGTCGATTGAGCTGGGCAGACGTATGCGAATCGGTCTGGGGCCCGAGTGTGCTGGTCCGGAATAATGAATCCGATAGCGTGCGGATATATTCATGGCTGTTGCCTCCTTATGCGTCTATGCTGGCTGCTCTTCTCCTCAAGAAGGAGAATGAGAAGGAATTCTGCTTCATGCCATCAATCAGGACTGCAATGATGATGACTACGCCTTTGATCAGCTGCTGGGTGAAGAATGGCACATTCATCAGCACCAGACCGGTTGTTAAGACTCCGAAGATGACCGAACCGATGACAGTGCCTGATATGCGTCCTTTGCCTCCGGCAAGTGAGGTGCCGCCGAGTACCGTTGCAGCGATGGCATCCATTTCATAGCCATTGCCAGCCGTCGGCTGTGCCGATACGACCCTGGCGGCGAAGATGCAGCCTGCCAGACCGGCGCATAGCCCGGCGATCAGGTAGACGGACATAAGGACTGACTTGACATTGATGCCTGCCAGACGGGCGGCTTCTGGATTGCCTCCTACTGCGTAGACATGAGCTCCATACCGGGTTTTGTCCAGGACCACCCACATGACCAGATATACGACGACCATGATGATGAAGGGGATCGGTATGTGCCAGATGTACCCATTGCCGATCGCTCTAAAAGACAGATTATTGTCAACAATCGGCAGTCCGCCAGTGATCGTGTATGCCAGTCCTCTCAGGAATGTCATAGTCCCGAGAGTGACGATGAAAGCGGCCAGGTTGCAATAGGCAATAAGCAATCCATTGACGAGTCCAGCTATTGCCCCAACGATGATGCCAAGGGATACGGCAATCAAAGGATTCATGCCTGAGCGGGCTGCCAGTACAGCCACACATCCGCTGACAGCGATTGTCGAGCCTACAGAGAGGTCAATGCCGGCCGTAATGATCACCAGCGTCATGCCTGCCGCCAGGATGGCATTGATGGATATGGCCCTGGCTACGTTGAACAAATTGCTCAGCGTGCCAAAATTCGGTGCCTTTACCAGCATGAAGAGTATGAGCAGCAAAAGGACGAAGGGCATGCCGACCTTCTCCCAGATTGCCGCAATATTGACGTTTTTGCCTTTCATAATGCTTCTTTCATGTTCCAAATGACGGTTGCCGGCTTCCCGGACGATGCATACGGACGGTGGAGCGGAACCATGTGTTTGCTGTCTTATGAGTCAGTGGAGCAACTGCGGTTTGCTCACTCCGGTGGCATATGACATCACGTTTTCCTCAGTCGCCTCTGTGGCTGGAATATTGGCCACCACCTCGTTCTGCCGGACTACTAGAATCCGATCACTGACTCCCAATACCTCAGGCAAATCAGAGGAAATCATCAGGATTGCCTTCCCTGCTTTTGCGAGGGAATTAATCAAGCCGTATATCTCCTGTTTGGCACCCACATCTACTCCACGGGTCGGCTCGTCCAGGATGAGCAAGTCCGATTTCTTGAGCAGCCATCGGGCTAGAACAGCCTTCTGCTGGTTGCCACCGGACAAATTGTTGATCTCGGTGTGCTCCATGGTCTGGTCGATGTTGACCTCCTGCATGATGTTCCGAACAGATGCCCGCATCTTGCCCTTGCGGAGAAGATGCATGTATTGGAACTGATCCAGTGATGAGATGGCGATATTTTCTTCGACGCTCATGACGGGGAAGATGCTCTGGGTCTTTCGGCTCTCCGGCAGGTAGGCCACTCCATGATTGATTGCTGATTTTGGAGAGTGGAAAAGAACCTTGTTCCCCTGAAGCTGGACGCTGATGGAGGCGCAGCGGTCGGCGCCAATTATGGCACGTGCCATTTCTGTCCTTCCGGCGCCAACCAGCCCGGACATGCCCACAACTTCGCCGGCGTGGACGCTGAATGATACAGGCTGGTCGTCTTCCTTGATTCTGAGATTTTCGACCCTCAGAACCTCGGCGCCTTTCTGTCGGGCATCGTGCTCATAGAGTTTTTCAACCTTTCTGCCGACCATTTTGGATACGACCTGAGATTGGTCGACCTGGGAGAGCTTGTCGGTCAACACAGTCTGGCCATCGCGGAGCACGGTAATCCGATCAGCCAGACGCCAGACCTCCTCCATGCGGTGCGAGATGTAGATCAGTCCAGTGCCCTCGTCGCGAAGAGTGCTGATCAGGGTGAACAGCTGCTCCGATTCGGCTTTCGATAGGGAAGCAGTGGGCTCGTCCAGAATGAGTATTCGGGCCTTCTGGGCGAGGGCCTTGGCTATTTCGACCATTTGCTGTTCGCCGACGCCTAGTTTGCCCAACTCCGTATTTGGATCGATGTCCGCCTTGATGACCTCAAGCTTGCTTTTGGCTTCATCCTTGAGGCGCTTTTTGTCTACCAGACCGTACCGTGTCTTTGGCTCTTGACCCAAGGCCAGGTTTTCTGCGACAGTCATGGTCGGCACGACGTTGAGCTCCTGATGGATAATGGCAATGCCTTGATCCGTTGCCTGCTTGGGGGTTCGGATCTCAACAGGCTTGCTTTCGATGGCAATGGAGCCGGAATCGAGGCTGAGGTTGCCTGACAGGATGTTCATCAGCGTCGATTTTCCTGCCCCGTTTTCTCCCATCAGAGCCAGAACCTCATGGTCATAAAGGTTTAGGCTAACGTTGTCGAGGACTGTTACACCTGAAAAGCTCTTGCAGATGTTCCGTAGCTCCAATAAGGCGGCTTTATTCTCTGACATGCTCACCACCCTTTGTACTTGTTGACGTTGTCGCGAGTGATCATTTCGCTGGGAATCAGGATGGTCGTTTTCTTGGGTGTCTTTCCTTTGACCTTGTCCTGGGCGAACTTCACGGCCTGATCAACCATGGCCCTTGGATTCTGGGTGGCTGCACCGATGAAAGGCGAACCTGCTCGTTTGAGCTCGTCCACTCCTTGTGGGCTGGCATCGATGCCTGTGACGATGATCTGGTCCTGCCGCCCGGCTTGTTCCACAGCCAGGGCTGCCCCGAGGGCAGAGGGGTCGTTCATGCCGAAGATGCCCTGCACGTCCTTGTTGGCGGTGAGCATATCGGTGGTCACTGTCAACCCTGTGGCTCTGTCGTTCTTTGAGGCCTGCTGGGCTACCACTTTGATTCCAGGGTATTTCTTGAGCGCTTGCTTGCAGCCTTTGATCCTATCGGTGATGGTTTGAATGGGTGTTCCATCAACGATTAGGATGTTACCTTTGCTTCCCAGCTTCTCTGAGAGGTAAGAGCAGGCAAGCTGCCCAGCCTGCACGCCATCGGTGGTTACGATAGCATCAGCTCCTTTGGCTGGGGTGTCTACAGCCACAACGATTATGCCTGCGTCTCTAGCCCTCTTGATTGCCGGTTGCAGGCCGCTTTCATCGACGGCGGATACGATGATCAGATCCACGTTCTGCTCGATGAAAGCAGAAATTTGGTTATCTTGGGTAGCCAAATCGAGTTGGGCGTCCTGAACGTTCAGACGTGCTCCGATTCGTTTCGCCTCCTTTTTTGCCTCCTTGTCCATGGAAGAGAAGAAGGGATTCGACATATCTTGAACCATCAGACCAATGCTTTTGATTTCAGTTCGCTTTGGTGCAGACTGCCTGTCTTCGTCGCCATTGCTGCAGCCGGTTAGAGCGAGCGATGCGGACAGAATTGCCGCCATCGCGGCGATGATTTTCTTGGATCTCATAATTTAATTTACCTTTCGCAAAACGGTCAGGCAGCCCCCGTTGGATACCTGCAACCGCACGATTCTCTGATCTTCAGTGATGCTTCAATCGTTTGGTGAATGGGTTCCATCGTCATTTGTGGTTTCCCATCCGGTTTCGAATCGTCGTCACCTCCTTTTCTGTCTTGTTTCTGATCAATCAGTGCAAGAATATGTTCAGCGGCCTTGGCGCCGATTCCATAGCTGTCTTCCGAAACCAGGGTGATGCGTGGTTTCAATAGGTCGGACCATATGAAGTCATCGAACGCCACTAGCGCCAGGTCGTCGGGTATCTTAATCGCCCTTGACTGTAGGGCAGTCATGATCCCTAGCAGTATTGGGTTGTTGCCGGCGATAATGACATCGGGCCGGAATTTATCATGATCCAAAAACTCGTCGAGTGCTTTCCTCGTGGAGAACTGATCGTTGTTGCATTCCAGAACGCGGATGGCGGCTCCGCATCGCGCAGCTGCTTGGCGGAGTCCTGATTCCCTGATATATCGGCTGTTCCAGACCGACGGGTAGATGACTAATAGCCATCGTTTGAAGTGATGCTCTGCCAAATGGTTCCCCAGTTTGTTTGAGGCATCCTTGTTATCTGTTGTGACATAGGAGAAGTCTTCGTGAGCTGATCCAGGAGTCGAATCGACGAAGACTACAGGCATCTTCCACTCCCGCAGCCGTTGCCGGGATGAATCGCTCAGTCCCAGGGTTGATATTATGCCTCCAGGGCGCGTTTCCAAGACATGCTGAAGCAGCAGGCTCTCGGCAGACTCTGAGTAGTGGCCGTCAATGGCGATGTCTGATATGAGCAGGTTTTCGCCCCTTATTTGGAATATGCTTTCGATTCCGCTAATCAGATCCAGGTAGTAGGGATTTGACATTCCTGCTGTAAGGAGACTGACTGAGTGGTGAAGTCCCTTGCGCAGATCCCTGGCATTGACGTTGGGAATGTAGCCCTTTTCTTTAGCGACTTTCAGTACGGCGGCACGTGTGGTTTTGGAGACCCCGCTTAGGTCGTTGATGGCCCTTGACACGGCATACACGGAAAGGTTCAGCTCGTCCGCAATGTCCTTCAAAGTAACGCCAGTGTGTTTCATCATCGAATCCTAAACGTTTATTATTAGCAATATAAAGATACTATCAGGTTAATTTTGTCGGGTCAAGTTATATCTGGAGACGATGGGCGATGATGGCATCTTTTTAATGGCGTCGGACCCTGTGGTCTTTTGCTGTTAACGAAGTGCTTTACTGGCTCGGGGGTATCTCTCCGGAACCTCTGGGGATCAATTCAGTAGGAAGCAGGATGTGGCGAGGTTCGGCAGTCAAGCCATTGATGCGTTCGAACGCCATGTTTGCGGCTATTCGGCCGATGTTCTCAGGATTCTGCTTGATGACCGTGATTCCAGGATCAAGCATGTCAAACATATCGGCGTCATCGAAGCTGATGATTGCTATGCTCTTTTCCAGTCCTCTTGTTCTCAGGGCGCGAATCACGCCTCGGGCGATGAGGTTCTGCCCTGCAAAGATCGCGGTAGGCCGTTTGGTTCGTGCCCTGTCTATCAGTCTGCATGTGACAGTGTATGCTTTGCATTCATCCATATCGTCAACCAGATCAATATTGCCCATCGGCAGGGAGCTCTCTTTGACGGCGGCAAGGAAGCCTTTTCTCCGCTGGCTTACGGTATACACGTTTTTCTTGGCTCCTAGGTAGGCCATGTTCCTATGCCCAATGGATAAAAGCGCCCGGGTCCCATTGATGGCACCGGCATAGTTGTCAGACATGACGGTGTCTGAAGGCAGCCCCATAGAGGTGCTGTCGGCAAAAACGACAGCCAGCCCACGACGCATTTCGGGAATCAGGTAGTCCTGTGAGCTGGCGGCTGTGACCAGGATCAGTCCGTCAATCCGCCGGCTCAGCATTTCGTCTACGGTCTTGGAGTCCCTGTCTTGATTACCGGTAAGCGCCGAGGCCAGAACCAGACTGGAGTGCTGCACGGCGACGCTGTCGATGGACCAGTGCACCGATGAGGAGAAGGGGTTGGGCCTTGCTCCCAGCAGAACCCCGAGGGTTCTGCTGCTGCTTTTGCCGCGTTTCAGATCGGCTGCATGCACGTCGGGCCGATAGTGCAGCTCCTTGATGGCCGAAAGGACGCGCTCCTTGGTCGTTGAAGAGACATAGGGCTCTTCATTGATCACACGGGATACCGTCTTTGGCGCGACTTGTGCAAGGGCCGCCACGTCCTTGATGGTGGGGTGGCTGTTCGCATTGCCGCTGTTCTGTGTCATATCTAGCATTGTCCCCCGTGAATTGACAACGGTCTGTAATTAGTATAGCTTTACATATGTCAACGTTGTCAGACAACGTTGACATATAGTCACTATGAGGTGGCGTTGGTTACGTCCAACGAAGGAGAGACCATGAAACTATCATTCGCTAAGAGGGCATGCACCTGTGCGGTGGCTGCCCTATCCTTATTTGGTTTCGGGGGGTGCGGTTCTTCGCAGCAGTCGGGCACTATCACTTGGCTCAGTGCGAGGCCTGCCAGTGAAGGAAGCATAAAAGCAATCAAGCAGATCGCTAACGAGTACGCGAAGTCGCATCAGGGTTTCAAGCTGGAGTTCCAGAATATCTCTGATCGACCTTCATATAACCAAAAGTTGAAAGTGCTGGCATCCAGTAACCGTTTGCCTGAGTTATGGGATGCGGATCCTGACCCGTACTTCGCCAAGCTTGTCAAGGACGGCCGTGCTGAAGATATTGGAAAACTCTACAAGGACATTGGCGTAACCAACCGCTTTTATCACATATCCACCAAGTACCCGACAATGGCTGATGGCAGTCTGCACTTAATGACTTTCAATGCTAATGCGGAGTACTTTTGGTACAACAAAGACGCCTTCCGCAAAGCAGGCATTGCAGAGGAGCCTAAGACCTTTGACGAGTTGCTGACAGACCTTCAGAAGCTCAAGGACACGGGCGTTATACCGATCGCTCTTGATGGCAAGGACCAGTGGCCTTTTTATAGGTTCCTGGGGATGATTCCATACAGGGAAACCGGCAATGAGTTCCTTGCCAAGCTCAAGGTCGGAAAGGAATCTATGGCCAGTCCGACTGGTCAAGCCGGAATCGCTTTCCTCCAAAAGATGTCAGCTTATTTCCAGCCTGGCTTCACGAATTCGGATGCCACCGCCACTTTGAATCTGTTCAAGAGCAAGCGTGCTGCGATAACGTATGACGGTACTTGGAACCTCCCGTCCTACGTTGACGATTCCGGCAATCTGAAATCGGACATCGGTTATTTCCGCCTTCCCATGCTTGGTAAAGGAGACAAAACTGCGCCCACGGACTTCTTTGCCAATTCGGGCATCGGCACTGCCGTCAGCAAGGGCAAGCTAACTCCTCAGCTGAAGGATTTTCTCAAATATCTATTCGGCAAATACGGTGATGTGGCTTTGAACGACTATCGGGTCATTCCTTCAGTCAAGCCCAAAGGCAGTGTTAAGACCCCCCGCATATATCAGGATGTCCTGTCCGACATAGCCAAGGTCAACGATTATGCACAAGTCTGGGATGTACAACTTGATGCGAATACTGTCAGTGTGCTTGGACGACAGTGCCAAAGCCTGCTGGTGGACAATACCTCTACCCATGAGTTTGCGGCCAATGTCGACAAAGCCATCGCTCAATACAACAAGGCCAAGTGAAGGCAGATATGGAAAAATCTAATCCAGCGGATTCCATCCCGCCACGGATAGTGCGTCGGAGGTGGTCCTGGCCAGGTCATTCGTCCAGGGGCAACAGGGCCATCAGTTCGGGAGCCGCGTGGCCCTATTACCTGCCTGCGGTCATCATCTTTACGCTCATAGTGGTTGTCCCTATCATTTGGTCATTCGGTGCGAGTCTGTTTGACTGGAATGGAATAGGAGCCATGCGATTTTCTGGCCTAGCGAATTTCAAACTGATGCTGACCGATAAGGTATTCCGCGCGGCTTTCCTCAACACCATTTTCTTCACCCTTCTGGGTACCTGCGTTCAGATGCTCATGGGTTTGGTGATGGCCCTGTTGGTCTTGTGCATCGACCGATTTAGGACCATCATCAGAACGGTTTATTTCATTCCGTGCGTCATTTCCTCGGTCGCTATCAGCCAGATCTTCGCCCAGATGCTGGCTGTCAATCCGCCGGGGGTTGTGCCGGCAGTAGGCAGTCTGTTCGGGCTAGCTCCTCACGCTTTGCTCTCTGATCCTCATTGGGCCTTGGTGCTGGTGACGCTCATCGATGCCTATAAGTTCGCCGGCATATACATGGTCATCTATTATGCGGCTCTGCAGTCAGTTGATGCCGAAGTGCTGGAAGCGGCATTGATCGACGGCTGCAATTGGTGGCAACAGCTCATCTATATAAGGGTGCCTCTGATCAGGGCTGTCTTGGAGGTGACGTTGGTGATGCTGGTTTCTGGATGCTTGAAGGGGTTCGATGTCTCCTACGTGCTTACTGGAGGTGGTCCCGGTTCGTCCAGCGAGCTGGTGTCTACCTACCTGTACAAGACAATCTTCATATCCGGGAATTTTGGCTACGGTAGCGCCATCAGCATCTTCCTGGCGGTGGAGTGCCTGGTAACGCTTCTTATTCTGCGCCGCCTGTTCGGGAGAGGGGACAAAGCATGACTACGAAGCCAGGCAAGAAAACCAGGGGATTGGTATATGCGATTATTGCAGTTTTCGTTCTGGTGCAGATATACCCGATTCTTTGGGTCACACTCTCTTCGTTGAAAAGCCCCGATGAGCTCGCAGATACCTTGGCTTATCAACTGCCTAAGGGTCTGTATTTGGGTAATTATGTGAGAGCCTTTGCCACATCAGGTCTGCTGCGATATTTGATCAACAGCACGATCGTTGCCGTGCTGACCATTCTGGTCACCGTCATGGTCGGAGCGCCTGCGGCGTTTGCCATTGAAAAGCTGCGGTTCCGGGGGTCGGATAAGGTGCTTTCCTATTTGCTGGTAGGACTTCTGGTGCCTTCATTCGCAGCTTTGCTTCCGCTGTTCGAAGTATTTAACAAAATCGGCATTACGGACACCTATCTGGCCCTCATCATTCCGCAATTGGCTTTCAACCTGCCGATGTGCGTTTACTTGTATGCTGGATTCATGAAGGAGATACCGGATTCGTTGTTGGAGGCCGCTCGTATAGATGGGGCCGGAACCTGGCAGATCTTTTCGAAGATCGTCATGCCTCTTTCCCGCAACACGACTGTGACTGTGGCGACCTACAACTTTGTCTTCATCTGGAATGAATTCGTGTTCGCCAACACTTTTATGGTTCGCAGCGATATGAAGACCCTCCCAATAGGTCTGAACGACTTTGTCGGCATGTATGGGCAGACCGACCTGGGAGCTACGTATTCGGCCATAGTCGTGTCCATGATCCCGACCCTCATACTCTACTTCTTCCTGAACAGACAGGTTATCTCCGGCATGGTGGCCGGAGCAGTCCGCGGGTAGAGGCGCCAGCAACAGAATTAAGGAAAAT
Source organism: Bifidobacterium sp. H6bp9 (assembly GCF_032193695.1). Taxonomy (NCBI): domain Bacteria; kingdom Bacillati; phylum Actinomycetota; class Actinomycetes; order Bifidobacteriales; family Bifidobacteriaceae; genus Bifidobacterium; species Bifidobacterium sp. H6bp9. Next base: position 765,024 of record NZ_JASTZY010000001.1, on the reverse strand, counting down.
AATGAACAAGCAATTGGACATCAGTAGTGATTGGAGCGTTCTACAGGACGTCAATGATGTCGGTGAAAAACTGAGGCTATATGAGGATCGCGACTGTACGCAGGTCGGACCGCAGATATCAGAGTGGGAGCCGTTGCCGGCTCTGGAGCATCTCCAGTGTCTGTTGGATGAGCAGCCTTATTGGGGACGCCGGCTGCGGTATTTCAATCAGGCACCTTGGTGGTATCGTCGGCTCATTGATCTTGATAATTCTGAGATGGACGGCAAGATTCTCCTGCGGTTCAGCAATGTCGATTACTTTTGCAAGGTGTGGATGAACGGGCAACTCCTTGGCTCCCATGAGGGCTACAGTGAGTCGTTCGTCTTTGATGTCAGCAATGTCGTACACTCCGGCACGAATATCCTGATGGTCAAGGTTTGGTCACCTTGGGATAGGCAGATAAGGAATGATGACGTTGAGAACCGTACCTATATGGTTGAAAGGAGATTGGTCAAAGGAACCTACGAGCATGATGACGGCCTTATAGCCCGTGACGTGAATCCCGTGGGCATTTACGGCAAGGTTACCCTATCGATTCATGAGTCTGCTTGTCTGGCTGAAGATCCGCGCCTGAGCGTGTGGATGGATGATCAGGGTCGTGGAAGAATAGCCGTCAGAGGGAAAGTACTCGGTCGCGGTAGTGATTGTTCATCCGTGTTGAGAATCCTGGTGCGAGATCCAGTTGATGGCCGTGTGCTGCTAGATGCAGATAAGCAGGTCCAGGGACCTTTCGAATTCAAAGCTGCCGTTGATGGCGTGACGCCTTGGTTCACTTGGGATCTGGGAGAGCCGAAGCTCTATGACATGACATTGAGCTTGGACGGCGAACAGGAGGAAAGCCGGAAGATCGGATTCCGGAATGTCAAACTTGATCGTGATGAATCGACAACCCGGTTCGTGCTTAATGGAAAGCCGCTGTATGTGCGTGGGACATCCTATTTCCCTGATGTCTATATATCTCGAATGCACAGAATGCGGTACCTGCGTGATTTGCAGGCTATCAAAATGGCTGGATTCAACTTGATCCGGGTGCATGTGCATGTCGAGAAGCCGGAATTGTACGATTTATGCGACCGCATGGGCATTGCCGTGATCCAGGATTCAGAATACAACTGGAACCAGCCCAGGACTTCTGAGTGGGCGGAAACGTTTGTACGGTTGTTTGTCAGTACCGTCAAAACCCTCGATAGACATGCCAGTGTTTTCAGCTGGATATGTCTTAATGAACCAGGCGTAGTGGATGTGCCGAAGGGCACACAGGGCACGGCTATGCAAGTGAGTCCAGGCCCTGCCATCTATCGGGAGGTCACTCGAACAGACCCGACTCGTCCCGTTATCAAAGGCTCGTATTGCGCTGATGATTTGACCAGCGGAGACAGCCACAACTATACGGGATCGTTGGATACTCCTCCCACGTCGTATACGTTGATTGACGGCACGAAAGAGAAGTTCAATACAGAATTTGGTTTCGACGCCCCCGGCTACTTTGGAAATTTGAGGAATCTCGGGACGTTGACAGAGCGTATAGCGGCCTTGGAGCCTTTGACAGGAACATTGCAACGTTATCAGACTGAGCTGCTCAAGTATTACATCGAGCACTATCGGTGTCAAAGAGCTGCACCCAATTGGGGATATGTACAGTTCATGTTCATAGACCTGTGCCCACAAAGCTTCTATGGGCTGTTGGATTGGTGGGGGCAGCCGAAACCTGCATACGAGGTGGTTGCCAGGATCAATCAACCCATAGGTGTTTTCCTGAATAGGTGTAGCAAAAAGATCTCTGGATTGGTTGTTGCCAATGACTCCCCCAAGGATCTAGGTCAGGTTTCCGTTACCTGGCGATTCGTGAATTCGCAAGGGTACGAGGTGCTGAAAGGAAATGCATCTATTTCACTTGCGCCTTTTTCAAGCGTTCAGATACAGGAGGTCTCACTCGCTTCACAGCAAAATGACGGCGACGATTTATCGGCTTACCTGACCCTGTGTGACGGAGAAAAAAGAGTTCTGGCATCAAACAGCTATGACAGTGTCTTCAGCCATCCTGAGCATCCGTCGGGCCATCCTGTAAGGCTTAGCCATGAGTTTGGAGTCCGGCTATATTCTGCCTGAACGGCAGTAAGAAAGTGGTGATGGAATCAAGAATCGGCCGGTGGCTTGAAATGATTTTCTTTTCAAGCCACCGGCCAAATACTTTGCGTGTCGTATTTTCGACACATCGACAGTGAAGCAACTAAACTGTCGCCTTATTCTCCAAGGAGAAAGAGATCTCCCGTATGCAGCTTAGACATAGTCGCCTAAGTAGAGCCTGGATGTTTACGCGGCTTGACGGTGGTAGCTACTTCTTGTTTTTGTCTCCGGAGCGGGGAATGCCCAGAAGTTTGCGAGTCTCGGCAACCAGCTTTTTCGGCGTCTTGCGCACTCCGCTCTCTTCGGCATCCTTGATGATGGTCTTTACGTCCAGATCGGGGTTGCGGTCCTGTGTGGCCACCAGGTCGCGTGCCTCCTGCCGGTTGAGCACGGTGGGCAGGGTGCCAGGCATGGGGCGCCGCGCGGTCTCTGCAAGGAAGAGCACGGTGATCAGACCGCAGGTCGAAGTGAACATGATCCAGTAGGCGGGTGCCAGGGACTTGCCAGTCGCGGTCACCAGTCCTTCCATGATGACAGGTGCGGTTCCGCCGAAGACGGCTACGGCCAGGTTGTAAGACAGTCCCATGCCGCCGTAACGGGAGGCAGTGGGGAAGAGGGCCGGCAGGGTGGAGGCCAGGTTGGCCACGAAGAAGATGACCGGGATGGCCAGCAGAACCAGTCCGCCGAAGACGGCACCTGTGGTCTCGTGCTCCAACAGTCGGAAGGCCGGCAGGGCCAGGCACAGTCCGGTGAAGGCCCCCATGAACAGCACCTTCTTGCGGCCGAAGCGGTCGGAAAGGGCTCCGGTAATGGGGATGCAGCAGGCCACCATGAGCAGGACCGGCAGGGAGAGCAGGTTGGCCTGGGCCGTGTTGTAGTGCAGGGTGCCCGACAGGTAGGTGGGCATGTAGGCGGTCAGCGTGTAGCTCAGGGTGTTGGCCGCGGCCACCAGGATGAAGGCCATGAGCAGCTCTCGCCAATAGCCCCGGATCAGGTCCAAGAGGCTCTTGTGTTGGCTCTTGGTCTTCTCGTCACTGGCATCCTGGGCCTGGCGGAAGGCAGGTGTGTCCTGGACCTTGGCCCGGAAGTAGACCGCGATAGCGGCCAGCGGCAGGGCGATGATGAAGGGGATGCGCCAGCCCCAGGCCAGCATGGCCTGCGGGGAGATGGAGAATTCCAGCAGGGAGACCAAGGCTGCTCCGAAGGCGTAGCCCAGGTAGGATCCCACATCCAGCAGGGAGGCGAAGAAGCCGCGATGCCGGTCCGGGGAGTATTCGGTGACCATGGTCGAGGCGCCCGCGTACTCGCCGCCCGTGGAGAAGCCCTGGATCAGCTTGAGCAGGATGAGCAGAATGGGCGCCAGGGGACCGACGGCCGCATAGCTGGGTAGAAGGCCGATCAGCAGGGTGGCTGCGGACATGCTCAGCAGGGTGAAGGCCAGAATGCGCTGTCGGCCGACCTTGTCGCCCAGCTGGCCCAGAACCACGCCGCCCAAAGGCCGTGCGATGAAGGTGACAGCGAAAACACCCAGGGAGAAGAGCCGCTGCACGGCATCGGACGCGTCGGACAGGAAGACGCGGCCGATCGTCACTGCTAGGTAGCCGTAGACCCCCACGTCGTACCATTCCATGAAGTTGCCGACCACGGTGCCGGCGATGGCCCGCTTGAGGGTGGACCTATCCACCACGTTGATGTCGGTCAGATGCAGGCGTTCGCTCCAGCCCCGATGGGGTTTGGGATTTTGCTTGCGGGCCTTACGCTTGGCTGCGGCCTGCTGCTTCTTGATCTGCTTGGCTGTCTGCCTGCCGCGTCGTTCCTGCTCATGTTGGCCGCTATCTGCAGCCACGATTTTATCGTCCTCTGCCATTGTTCCTTCTCCGGCCCCTAGGCCGTTGTTCGTCTTTTCCGCCTTTGTGATTTCCCTGTCTGCCTCTTCCTTTAGCGGTTTTCACAAAAATGCCATAAATATACAGCTTACCACGCCCCCTGTTGTGAGCTGTGAAAGGCCAAGCTTCGCCCTCACAGCTCACTTGGGAGGATTCGATTCAGACCTTGAGAAATCCGGGACCCCGGTAGTCGTTATCTGGGAAGTGGAAGAAGGCCTATCAGTCTCTTCTCACAGCTTGTCCAGGAAGGGCTTGGCTCGAGCATTGCCGCCCTTGTGCTAGCAGAGGATGCTGTAGGCGGTCCGAAGGAGCCCTTGGGTACGCCTGAGAGCTGCGTGACGATAGGCTCCGATCGAGAATGACTGATGAAAAAGCGGGCCCGCCGGTTGAGGGGGAGGTGCGTCGCAACGCGGTCCCTCAGAACGGGCGGGCTCTGTTTGGCGGAAAGCGGTCCTATCAGGCCTTCAGGAAGTCAGGCTTGGCAAAGGCGGGATCAGGATAGGTGTAGAAGCCCTGTCCGGAGTCCTTGCCGGTCTTGCCCTCGTCCATCATCTTCTGGATCTTATCCATGAAGGGCTTGAAGTCAGGGTTGTCGCCCTGCTGCTCCTTGGTGATATTGAAGGCTGTCCGCAGCCCCACAACGTCGAAGATGGCAAAGGGCCCCATCGGGGCGCCCGTGCCGATCATCCAAGTCTTGTCCACGGTCTCCGGGTCTGCAATGTCGTGGCCCCAGAGGTGGGCAGCGGCGTTGAGCAGGGGGATGAGAAGGGTGTTCAGGACGTATCCGGGTTGCTCCTTCTTCAGGACGATGGGGACCATGCCGATTTCCTTGGCATAGTCCACGATCTCGTTGAAGACCTTGGGGTCGGTCTGCTCGGAGCCCATGATCTCTGCAGTGTTGTTCAGCCAGACCTGGTTGGCGAAGTGCATGTTCAGGAACTTGTCCGGCCTGCCCGTGTCGGGGGCGAAGGTGCTGGGCACGTAGGTGGATGAGTTGCTGGTGAAGATGGTGTCCTTGGGCGCCAGTTTGGCCAGGCTCTGGTAGAAGTCGTGCTTGATGGAGGGCTTCTCGGGGACAGCCTCGATGACCAGGTCAGCGTTCTTGACAGCCTCGGCCATGTCGGCGGTAAAGGACATGTTATTCAGGCCTGCGTCGAACTGCTCATCAGTGGCGTTGATGTCGTGCTTGTAAGAATCGCGTAGGTTCTTGACACGCTCCTCTGCGGCCGCCACAGCCTGGTCGTTGATGTCGTAGATCGTCACTTTTTTGCCTTTGAAGGCTGATTGATAGGCGATTTGGCTGCCAAGCACCCCACCGCCGGCAACCGTGACATTATGAATGTTCGTCATAAAAACCTCTTTCATTCGTGGTATCCATCCTTGGATACGCTCTTCCATAGTAGAGCCAGGTCTTGGACGGGGCCAGGCTCACAGATGTGGCAGACAGGCGATCAGGCCTTAAGGAAGTCCTCATCCTTGTAACGCGGGTTCGGATAGTCATAGAATCCGTGGCCTGCGTCACTGCCGGTCTTCCCCTCGTCGAGCATCTTCCTGACCTTCTCCAGGAAGGGCTTGAAGTCGGGGTCGTCGCCTTTCTGTTCTTCGATGATGTTGTAAATGGTCCGCAGGCCGACCGCGTCATAGGCGCCGAAGGGGCCAACGGGCGAGCCAGTGCCGATCATCCAGGTCTTATCGATGGTTTCAGGGTCTGCTATGTCGTTGCCCCAGAGGTAGCCGGCATCCTCCAGGAAGGGGACCAGCAGGCTGTTGAGGATGTACCCGGGCTGCTCCTTGTGGAGTGGGATGGGGACCATGCCGATTTCCTTGGCATAGTCGACAATCTCATTGAAGATGTCGGGGTCGGTCTGGTCGGAACCCATAATCTCGGCGGTGTTCATGCGCCACACGTGATTGGCGAAGTGAAGGCAGAGGAACTTAGCTGGACGACCGGTGTCTGCGGCATAGGTGCTGGGCACGTAGGTGGAGGAGTTGCTGGCGAAGATGGTCTTCTCAGGGGCTACCTTGGCCAGGCTCTGATAGAAGTTGTGCTTGATGGAGGGTTTCTCGGGGACGGCTTCGATGACCAGGTCGGCGTTCTTGACGGCTTCAGCCAGGTCTGCGCTGTAGCTCAGGTTGTTCAAGCCTGCATCGAACTGCTCGTCGGTGGCGTTGATGTCCCGCTTGTAGAGGTCACGACGGTTCTTGATCCGCTGCTCCGCCGCTGCAATGGCCTCATCATTAATGTCGTAGACTGTGACTTTCTTGCCCTTGAAGGCTGATTGGAAGGCGATCTGGCTGCCCAGCACTCCACCGCCGGCCACCGTGACATTCTCAATGTTCGTCATGAGAAACTTCTTTCATTATCAGGCGCCCCGCATTGGACGCAATGCTCATTTTAGTGGAGGAATACGGGTCGCATTGAAAGGGGTTTTGTGTCGAAAGCGGCTGGTTTCTAGGGAAATTCAGGTGAATTCAGTTCCTTGCAAGCTGCAGATAAATGTGTCTCATTACTCACATGGGATTTCCCGTATGGAGCTCTGCGCTCGCTGTATACAGGATTCGCACGTCAGGCTATGTCTTCTTGCAGCCTGATCGGATGGCGTTCAGAGAATCTGGCAGAACTCGATGGTCTCCTGGTTGGGGCCAATGACGTTGAAGTAGCGGATTCCGCGCTGCCAGAAGGTGGGAATGGACTGGATGGAGTCCTCTCTGATGGTCAATCCCATCTCCAGGGCATGCTTGTAGGCGGCATCGATGTCTGGCGTATCCAGCGCCCAATGGTTGATGGCTCCGGTGCGCATGGGCGCAGGCTCGCCCTCCCAGGTTTCGATGGTCAGATGGCCCAGTCGCAGAAAGGCGCAGCGGTTCTCTCCGTTGGGGTAGATGCCGACCAGCTCGAACCCGAGTTTGTTCGTGTAGAAGTCGATGGTCTCGTCCAGATCGCGGGCGATCATGCCCGAGTGCTGGAAGTCAGTGGTGAAAGCCGACATGTTTTGCATAGTGATGACTCCTCCTTGAGGGTTAAGGTACTTGATAGCATGTTAGGGCTGTTTCAGCAGTTCTTGTCAATTCGGGAATGTGACCAATGCCTTGGTCGTTTCACCAATCTTGCCTTCCATGAGTTCAGGAACTTGTTCCAGTTTCAGTTCGTGACTAATCAGGTCACTTATATTCAACCGCCCGGATTCTAGGAGACTGATGGCATCCATGCAGGAGAGGGGATTGATGAAGGATCCTTTGATGGTCAGTTCTTTCTGGTAAATATCATAGGTATTCATGGTGAAGTGGGCATCGGGGGCGCCCACCCCGAACATGAGGACCTGGGCACCACGTCTGCACGCTTGGATGGCCTGCGCCTGTGTGGCTGGAAGGCCAACGGCCTCCACGACCAGATCATAGGCCTCGACAGGCAGAGTCTCGCAGTCAGTCTTGTACGTGGCGTGGATGTTGCTCAAACGTCTGCCTAAGGCCAGTTTCTCAGCACTGATGCCGGCTAGATCCACCTGGACCAGACCATAGCATTGAAGAATCTGGGCGAAGAGCTGTCCCATGAAGCCGTCCCCGATGACCAGTGCCTTCTGATTGGGTCGCAATGCCATGAGATTTACGCCGTGGACCGCACAGGAGATTGGTTCCATCATGGATGCTTCTCGCAGCGTGACTCCATCGGGTACTTTGTAGACTACTTCAGCAGGGGCCGAGAAGTATTCCGCCATCCCCCCGTTCCGGGTTACACCGATAGCTGACAAGTGACTGCAAAGCCCGGGTTTCCCGCTTCGGCAGTAGTTGCACTGGTGGCAGTAGATGTTGGGATCCACGGCCACATTATCCCCAACCGCTAGACCGGTCACCTGGCTTCCGACGTATGCGATCCGGCCTGAATTCTCGTGGCCTAGTATGATGGGCGGATCAGCTTTAGCTGAACCAGGAAGACCCAGATACAGATCACGGTCGGTGCCGCAAATACCCGCATAAGCAGTGCGGATTAGGACTTCTCCGCTGCCAATGTGGGGCGTGGGCACATCCTCCAGGTCCAGTTCTTGTGGGTTTTTTAGAACAAGTGCCTTCATGACTCATCCCCAGGTTCCTGTGCTCCGGGTTGTGCGTTGTCGGCAGCTTCCTTGAAATCGGGTAGCTCTATCTGGATTTTGACATCCTCCTGGTGCCCCTGGGCTGCCCTGTCGAAAGCCTCCTGGGCCTGATCCATTCTGTAGGTTCGGGAGATGAAGGGCTTCAAGTTGATTTTTCCTGCTGAAACTAGATCAATGGACTTCTGGTAAACATTGGCATACCTAAAGACGTTCTCTATACGGGTCTCCCTGGCCTGGACCTCGGTAATATCCATAGGGACGATTCCTTCGGCTGGGATGCCGACGATAACGGTAGTGTTGCCCGGCGCTCCCAGTTTCCAGAGCTCCTGATAGGCATTGAGGTTTCCAGATGCTTCGAAGACACGGTCTGCTCCCCATCCGTCTGTCTCATCCATGACTCGGTCCAGAAGGCTGTCTTGGTTGATGTCCACAGGAATGACTCCAGGGATTTGGGCAGCTAGGTTCAATTTAACGCGGGATGAGTCGGACACTAGGACGCGTGCGCATCCCCCGGCCATAGCCGAAGCCGCCGTCATCAGTCCAATGGTTCCTGCTCCACTCACTGCTCCGGTGTCGCCTGGTTTTATCCTGGCCTTGGTAGCAGACCACATTCCTACTGAAAGGGGCTCTAAGAGGGCTCCTTCCGCGTAGGACATATTCTCCGGCAACTTGTAGGTGAAGGCTGCGGGGTGAACAATTTTTTCGCAGAGGCAGCCATCAACGGGCGGAGTTGCAAAGAAACGGACAGAGGGGTCAATATTGTATAGTCCCAGCTTGGAGGCTTTGGAATTCATATCAGGGATTCCGGGTTCCATCGCCACCTTATCGCCGACCCTGAACCCTTTGACCCCGGGTCCGACTTCAAGAACAGTCCCTGAGGCCTCATGTCCGATGATCATCGGTTTTTGCACGACGTACTTGCCCACTCTACCGTGCAAGTAGTAGTGCAAGTCTGAGCCACATATGCCAACGGTATGAGGAGCTATGAGCAATTCGCCAGATCCGGGTGCGGGTGGATCGGGGACATCCCGCACCTTGATGATGCCTTGTTTCTCTAAAACGACCGCTTTCATTTGCTGCTCCTTTAACCGGGCTAAAAAGGGGGTTGGATTTACATCGTCATTGACAACTTGCTTCCATACTATGCGTCACTGATGGGATGAATATATTGCCCTATAACCAATAGTGGTATTATTTTGACTTCTAATCTGATCTGCGGGGGAAGGACAGCACGAATAGGCTTTCGATAGCTTTGTTGCACTTGATAGTGTCAGATTGCAGCGGAGGTTTACATATACATGAGAGACAGCGCAGTTGATCGCGGGGCACTTGAGGTTGTGGTGCCACGAGGAGATGAATCAATCCGTTGGCTGGAGCACGGCTACCCGTCCGCTCTGGCCCGGTGGCATTATCACCCGGAGATAGAGATCCATTTGATCAGAGAAAGTAGAGGCTACATGATGGCCGGTGACGGCATGGTCTCTTTTTCTCCAGGGCAGGTCTCGCTTTTGGGAAGCAATGTGCCACACAATTGGATTTCTGATCTGACCGCAGGCACCGTCATCTCGCATAGGGATGTGGCTTGCCAGGTTCATCCCAACCGTATCCAGGCTCTTGCACGGATCTTTCCTGAGGCTGGCCAGATTTCAGCTCTCCTGCAGCGGGGGCATCAGGCGATCGTACTTTCCGGTCAATCCGCCGTCCGTGTGGCCACGATATTGACCGACATGGGGAATCACCGTGAACTTGACCGCCTGATTGACCTCTTGGAGATATTCAGAGTCTTCGTGCAAGCTCCGAGTAACGAATGGTCCACCATGGTCACTCCGGGCTATGAGCCTGATGCTTCAGTAGATGCGGCTAACCGGATCAATCAGGTCCTGGCCTATGTCAATTCACATATTGCGGGCCAGATAAGCCTGAACGGGGCCGCAGAGGTTGTTTCGATGAGTCCATCGGCCTTCTCCAGGTTCTTTAAGAAGGCTGCAGGAATCAACTTTTCCGACATGGTCCGTAGGCTGCGCATCTCCCGAGCATCCCGCCTCCTGGTCACGACCGACTTGCCCATTGCCAGTATTCGAGCTCGAAGCGGATTTGGCAATGTTGCCAATTTCAACCGTCGATTCAAACAGGAAATGGGAACGACGCCAAGAGCCTACCGGCAATCCCATCGGTACTGAGCTGACCAGCTTCCGATTATGCGTGCATAGTTCTGCATTGTCAGATATTCACTAGGAGCCTGCAGAATCGTAATTTTGCTTATAGCGGGGAAGGGGCCGCTTGGGCAAGCTCTTTTCAGCCGATTTTCATCGGCCCGCATGCTGAGGATCTGACCAACCAATGATACTTATTTGTCAAATATTCATGCTGTCTTGCCTTTTTAGGCGTCTCGAGAAATAGGTAGGCATTGCGAATGAGCCATATTATGAAAGTCCTTTCAACGCCATATCGGAATCCGAGCCGCTCTGCTTACGCCAACGAAGTTCATCTGCCTTCATTCGCCATGTTGAGCATAGGGCATCAGCGATCAGGAAGGCTCATGTCATTACCGGATAAGCAGGCTTAATTGTTGAGTTTGCGGTAAGCGTCACGCATGCCACCGTCCATGGCATCGTCCAAGACGGCTGATTTCGTCGCTGACATTGGCATCTATTGAAATGGACAGATTGCGTCCGAATTATGGATACCGGTTGGGCGTTCGCATCCTGGTGCTCTAGCATCGTGGCCATGGAGAAAACGACATCACTGAAGCCTTGGTTGCCCAAGGGTGCCTTCTTCTATGTCGATGCCCGATGGCGTTGATGTTTTAGCCGGTTCTTCTTCTGATTCCTATATTTACCTCGGTGTTTGAGGTTGCTCTTTTATTATCTGCGGACATGTTGCCATAGGAAATCCGTATCCTTGGCCTGCTCAATCGGCACCGGGTGGGGTTTCACTGCCGTTTCCAAACCGCAGTATCTGAACTAGGAAGTGCCCTAATGACTATCAACGTAACTATCGAATCACGCCGATTCTCCAGCGACCTCGATGCCCTGGCCATCTATCACCGGCTGCGCACCAGATACCAGGAGGATCAGCTCTTCCTCCTGGAGTCCCTGAGCGGCCCCGATCCAGACCGGAACCGCTCGGTGATTGGCTTCGAGCCGGTGCTGACCGTAAGCGTGACAGACCACGTCATGACCATCGACCCTTTGGGCAATTCTCAGCTGACAGGAATCCTGAGGCCCTTTGACCGGATTGAGCAGGGAGTGGTCCATCTTCCGGTCTCCGGCATCCAGGAAGTCTTTGCAGTGCTGAGGCGGCTGGAATCCTCCTTCGCTATCAGCGGCGACCACGAAGGCCCCTTCGGAATGGGCTGGTTCGGCTACTTCGGGTATGACACCATCTTCATGATCGAGGATCTGGAGGAGCGCATACCAAGGGACGCGGCCTTGCCGGTCATCTCGTTGACTCTTTATCGGGGAATCATCACCTTGGATCTGAAGGCTGGCGGCTACTGCGCCACTTTGATTCATGCCGAAGAGAGTTCGGCCGAGTGCGGCATTCCAGAGGGCGGGGAAAATCTGCGAGAGCGCGGATCTTCTACACGGTCTGGTGCACAGATCCAGAATGCGGCAATTGAAAGCGGCGGGCACGGTCATGGATTCGCGTCGTTGGAAGAGGTGGTGGAGCTGCTCAAATCCGACGCATTGCCGGAGCAATCTTCTGAATCGCATGCTGACCAGGGTGGCATACAGGATGGCATAGGGCCGGACTATCCATATAAGGCACAGGACACGATTGACCGGGACCTCTTCTATCGGTGGTTTGCCAAGGGCAAGGAGCACATAGCCCAGGGAGATGTATACCAGCTCCAGCTCGGGCATGAGATTCAGGTGGACTCCAGGATTCCGCCCTTCCAGGTCTACCAACGGCTGCGTCGGCAGGACCCGTCCCCCTATATGTACTATTTTGTGACTCCCCAAGGGGTACATGTCATCGGCGCCAGCCCCGAGCTCTTCATCGGGCTGACCCCTGATGGTGACATAACCCTGAGGCCCATCGCCGGAACTGTCGGCAATCCCGGAGATGATGAGGCCCGCCAGGTGGCCATCAGGCAGTTGACCGGCGACCCCAAGGAACGGGCCGAGCACCTGATGCTGGTGGATTTGGGGCGCAACGACGTAGCCAGGTGCTGCACACCCGAATCCTTGGAGGTGGACCGGCTGATGACCACCGAGGTTTACTCCCACGTCATTCATATGGTCTCGGATGTGGTCGGTCGAATTCGGCCTGGCCTGGACAAGTACGACGTCTTCTCGGCCGCCTTCCCCGCCGGCACCATGACAGGAACCCCCAAGGTGCGCGCCGTGGAGATCATCGAGGAGACCGAGGTCAGTTCGCGCGGGGTATATGCCGGAGCGGTGGGCTTCCTCGGATTTGACGGCCAGGTCCTTACGGCGCTGTGCATAAGGACGGCCTCCTACCATTCGGGCAGGTACCACCTGCGCGCCTCGGCCGGAATCGTCGAGGATTCTCAGCCGGAAAGCGAATGGCAGGAAACCATGAAGAAGATGAGTTCGGCCTATCTGGCCATCACCGGAAAGGAGCTGGCCCATGAGAGTCTTGCTGGTTGATGCCTTCGACAGTTTCGTCTATGTGGTCAAGAACTACGTGGACCTGTTGGGCGCCGATACGACCATTGTCCGGGTGAACCACCTTGCCGAGGTGGATCCACTCACCTTCGATGCGGTCATTCTGGGTCCCGGACCGGGTCGCCCGGAGGACTGCGGCTACCTAGAGCTTTTAGACCAGGTGGCAGGACGGAAGCCGGTCTTCGGCATCTGTCTGGGCATGCAGGCCATCGCGGTACACGCTGGAGCCCGTGTAGTCAGGGCCTCCAGTCGTCAGCATGGCAAGGTGAGCGGGATAAGCAACGACGGGAAGGGCTGCTTCAAGGGCCTGCCCGATACCTTCGATGTGACCAGATACCATTCCCTGGTTGCCGACGAGGCCTCGGTCAGTCAGGTCGCCGACCTGGAGATCAGCGCGCGCTCGCTTCTGGATGGCTATGTGATGGGTTTGAGACGGGACCAGTCGCTCATGGAGGGCGTCCAGTTCCACCCCGAGAGCATCGGCAGCCAGTATGGTCACCAGGTTATTGGCAATTTCTTCAAAGAGTACTGCGGCTGATTTGACGGGGACTGTCCCGTCAGGTCCGAACCGGGTTGTTTTTTCCCGCAATCCGCCATTCAGTAAGCAAAGCCAGTAATTTCTCTGGGTAAGTCCGGCAAGATGCTGCGGCGGATTCGATTTGGCAGCCCATGACCTGGACCTGACGCTCACACGATCAGGGGAACTTGTGCGACCGCTCTCTAAACTCACAGGTCAGGAAGGACAAAGGTGGGTGGCCGTCCGTGTGTGAGATTCGGCCGGTCAGGACATCTCGCTGCGGCCCTGGCGCCAATAACCCATGAAAGATACGTTGCGCCGGTCCATTCCCCGGTCTCTGACTAGCATGCGTCTCAGCTCGCGGACGGTGGCTGCCTCTCCGGCGATCCAGGCATACAGGTCGTCGGCATGAATAGTGGCATCGGCTTGGGCGGCATCGGCAGTCTCCCAGAGCAGCTCTTTGTCGATATCGACCTCTGTGAATTCCTTGGAGGATTCAGCGGCTGCGGCCGTAGGCGAATGGATCGGCAGGTCCTCCAGCAGGCTGCGCATGGCTTCAGTCAGGGCGTGCCCATGCCCGGATTCGTCGCAGGTCGTCCAAATTATGCGGATTCCTTCATGCTCGGGCAGTGGAAGACGATCCTTTTCGGTCGGGACTTCGATCAATGCCACCCTGTCGCCCTGCCAGTGGTCACGGATCAGGCTGTCCATTATGGCGGCGATGGCTGGTACCGCCGTCTCGTCGCCTACTAGGAGAAGATGTCTGGATTGGCCTGGGTGAAAGTCCATCCCCGCGACCGGTCCTTCGGCCTGTGCATTAGGGCCGATGATGATGGCCTGATCGCCAGGTCTGGCAGCCTCTGCGAAGGCTCCGGCCGGGCCAGGATGATCGTGGATGACGAAGTCCACATCTATTTGCTCGCTTTCGGGCCTGACCTTGCGAACCGTATAGGTGCGCATGGGATTGCGGCTCTCTGCGGGCAGGGCTCTCCACTGTTGGTACCATGCGAGCGGATCTTCAGGGGATGCTTTGAAGAAGGAAGGAGCCGGAAGGGATCCGTCAGGGAGGGGTAGGAGGATTTTGATTCGTTCATCGTAACCGGCATCTGCGAAATTGCGCAGATCCGGCCCTTGGAAGACGATCCGCTTGAAGTGGGGCGAGAGCGTTTCCGCTCTGGCTACGGAGACACGGAAAGGAATCAGGGGTACAGGATGATTGTCGGCTTGGTGTTCCATGGATAGCTCTCTTTAGGTTGCGATTGATGGGTTGATCTGAACGTCAAGTTGCCTGAGGATGGGGCTCCGTTCAGATTGTCACGGTTCGTGAGTTGGTGGTTTTGAGGCTTTCTGGTTGGAGACGTTTGTGCTCGCGGTGCGGAGGGCGGGACGAGGGGCTGACATCAAGGATTTCACATCATCGGACTATGCGGTGTCGTCCTGCCGAGTCATTCCAGTGTACGTGTACATTACAAGCTCCGCCAGAGTGGGCTTCAAGGCTATGGAGGGGAGCAGGTGTCATCAGTGGAGTTCCGGTGGACTCATCCTTCACCACGGTGGACGCGATGTCGAACACCTCCGTGACCAGGTTCTCGGTCATGACCTCGTCGGGAGCGCCCAGGGCGACCCTCCTGCCATCCTTGATGGCCAGGATCCAATCCGAGTATCTGGCGGCCATGTTCAGGTCGTGGAGAACCATGACCACCGTGACGCCCTCCTGCCTGTTCAGGGTGCTCAGCAGGTCAAGCACCTCAAGCTGGTAGGCGATGTCCAGGTAAGTGGTCGGCTCGTCAAGAAGGAGTATGTCGGTCTGCTGGGCGAGGGTCAGGGCAATCCAGGCGCGCTGGCGTTGGCCTCCGGACAGGCGGTCGATTGGACACCCCGCCATATCGGTCAGTCCGGTCAGGGCGAGGGCCCGTTCCACAGCCTTTTCGTCCTTGGTTGTCCACCGCTCGACGAAGTGGTGGTGGGGGTATCGGCCGCGAGCGACCAGGTCGGCGATGGTGATGCCTGCGGGTGCTGACGGGTTCTGCGGCAGTAACCCCAGAATCGTTGCAACCTTGCGGGTGGGCATGCTGGTGATGGGCTCTCCGTCCAGCATGACGGTCCCCGAGGCTGGTTTCAGTATCCTGGCCATAGCCTTGAGGAAGGTTGATTTTCCGCACCCGTTGGGTCCGATGATGGACCCCATCGTGTGTGGGGGTATATCCAGACTCAGGTCCTCGATGACCGTACGCCCGCCATAGGTGAGGCGAAGGTGCGAGGCGGTCAGCTTATGCGCGCTGCTCCAGGAGTCGTGTGCCGGGGGTGACGTCATGATGTTCAGAGCTCCTGTCTGCGGGTCATGAGGACCATGATCAGGATGAGGACGGGTCCGCCCACAATGCTGGTGATGATGCCGACCGGCACCTGGGTTGTGGGCAGATGTTGGGCGACGATGTCCGACCCCAGAACCAGGCAACCTCCCACCAGGCCCGACTGGATAAGGGCCGATGTTCCCCGACCAACCAGGACTGCGGCGATGGGGCCGGAGAGGAACGAAACAAAGGAGATGGGACCGGTGGTCGCCGTTGCGACAGCCAGGAGCAGCACACCCACGATAATTACCTCGAACTGGACACGGCTTACCCTGACTCCCAGTCCGGCGGCCATCTCCGGTCCCAGCTGCAGTGTGCTGACATTCCTGTCGAGTGCCAGCAGGAGCATGGCGCCGACGAGGGTTGTTGTTGCCAGTATGGGTAGATCGGACCACTGGGCATCGGCCAGGCTGCCCGTCAGCCACCGGGTTGCTGCCTGGATGTCCCATTGGTTGCTGCGAACCATCAGCCAGGAACCCAGAGCATTGAACCCTGCGGCCACTCCGATTCCGATCAGTATCAGCCGGGTCGGGTCGAACGAACCGCGCCAGGCCAGGGCCATGACCAGGAGGGCTGTCAGGAGACCGCCTATGACCGCCAGGCAGGCCAAGGGCATGCCCGACAGGCCCAATACGACAATGCCGAAGATGGCGGCCGTGTTGGCTCCTGCCGTGATGCCGATGATATCCGGGCTGGCCATCATGTTGCGCAGGAGGTGTTGGAAACCAATTCCGGCCATGCCGAATGCGATGCCGGCGGCGCAGCCGATCAGTGCCCTGGGCATGCGGAGTTGGAGAATCACGAATCTGGTCCCTTCGTCTCCCTGCCCCAGAAGCGCTCCAATCAGGTCGCTCATGGAGTATGTGCGGTGTCCCAGAACCAGGTCGGACAGCGCGAGAGCAACCAGGAGTACCACAAGCAGGATGGTGACTGCCAGTGAACGAACGGTATGGGTCCGTCGTATCCGTTGCAGGTCGGTCATCGCATCGGGTCTATGCGATTTCTGAAGGGTGGGGTTATCGCCACGAACGGGAGGAGCGACCATGCCTATACCTCCGCGGTTCTTCTGCGCCCGGCCAGAATCACGAATACGGGAGCCCCAATCAGTGCTGTGACGATGCCGACCTCCACGTCGGATGGGCGGGTGATCATCCTGCCCACCACGTCGGCGCCAACCACCAGAAGGGGGCCGATGAGGATGCTCAGAGCCATGATTCGTCTGTAGTCGGGTCCTATAAGCAGTCGTGCCACATGGGGGACCACCAATCCGACGAAGCCAATCGGACCCGCCAGTGCCGTACAGGAGGCGCAGAGGAGTATCGCCGCAAGCCAGGCCAGGCTGCGGACACGCCCGACGTGCATACCCAGTCCTTCGGCCATCTGATCACCCAGGGTCAAGGCGTTGATTCCGGGTGTCAGACAGAAGGCGAGTATCAGGCCAAGAGCGAGAAGAGGCAGGACCGGCATCATGAGATTGAACCGGGCGCCGGAGATTCCGCCCACCTGCCAGAAGCGATATGAGCTGATGACATTGATGCGCGGCAGAAGGATGGCGGAGGTAAGAGATCCCAGTACTGAACTGATCACGACACCGGCCAGGGTCAGCCGTAGCGGAGATGGACCGGATGGCCCCAGAGAGCCTATGGCCCAGACGACCAGTGCGGTCGTCGCACTGCCCAGCAGTCCCACCCAGACATACTGGGCCGGGGTCGATAGGGAGAAGAAGGCTATGGAGCAGACGATCGCCAGGGCCGCCCCCGTATTGAAACCCAGAATCGACGGGTCCGCCAGTGGATTGCGTGATATGCCCTGCATCAGGGTCCCGGCCACCCCGAGCCCGGCACCGACCAGGAGGCCGAGGACGGTGCGAGGGATTCTCAGGCGGATGGCCGAGACCGCGATGTCATCCGAGGAGGCGGACAGGGCGTGGAGGATGTCGGAAGGGCTGACGGAACGGGATCCGAAAACCAGGGACAGGGCGCAGACCATGACCAGGCAGACCGCCAGAATCAGCCCGGACAAGACCATGGGTCCGTTTCCATTGCGATGCATGGTTGCTCGCCGGGTGCCTGGGCGCGGAGTCACTCCCGACCGCATATATGCGCCACCTCTCCCTCTTTCATCCCCTCACCTGCGGCCTGATTAGACCTTGGCGGCAGCCTCGCCCAGAAGTTGGGCGTATGCGTCGGTCGTCTTCTGGATGGACAGGGCCGAGGGGTCAAGGGCATTGGCCATCTCGCTGTCATTGTCGATGACCACGACGGATCCGCGCTCAACTGCGGGAATCTTGGAGAGGAGGGGGTCCTTGCGCATCGCTTCAAGCAGGTCCGGGGTGCCGTAGGTAACGATGATGTCGACATCCTTGTACCTGTCGGCATGCTCGGAGGAGATCTCCTTGTAGAAGTTCTTGGTGCTCTTGGAGTCCTCCTTGATGGACTCCGGAGTCTCCATGCCGAGGTCGTTCAGGAACTGAGGCCGGGCGTCGGAGGTGGTGTAGACGCTGAACTTGGAGAGCTTGGAAGCATCGAAATACATAACTGCCGCGGTCTTGCCCTTGATGGCCGGTTGGGTCTCTCCGGTCTTTGAGATGCGCTCCTCCAGGTCGGATATCAGCTGCTTGCCCTTTTCGGGTTCTCCGATGGCTTTGGCTGTGGACGTGATGACCTTGCGCCAGGGGTCGCCCCAGGCAACCTCTTGATAGGCGATTGTAGGCGCAATCTTGCTCAAGGTGTCATGCTGCTTCTTGGTCATGCCGGAGAGCAGGCCGATGATTAGATCGGGCTTGGACGCGGCGATGGCCTCGACATCGATGCCGTCCGATTCGTCATGCAGCTTGGGCATATCCGCCTTGGCCACATGCATCTCATCCAGGGTATCCTTGGTCCAGGGCAGATACCCTCCATCCACGGTCTTGCCGAAGGAGTTCTTCTGGATGCTGACCGGCACGACCCCCAAGGCGATGAGGTTGTCGGGAGTGGCCCATCCGACGGTGGCGATGCGCTTGGGCTTGGAAGGTATCGAGGTGGTGCCGTAAACATGGTCAATCTTGACGGGGAAGGAGCCTTGCCCTTCCGAGGCCTTCGACTGGTTGGACTGGTCTGCCTGCGAGCCCGATCCGCAGGCGCCCAGGAAGAAGAGGGCGCTTGCCAGCACCAGGATGACTGCGATAGTGCGCTTGAATCGGGTGAGGGAAAGAAGTGGTCGAATGTGCATGTGGTTCCTTTGATCGTGCTGTCGAATTGGCATGGTGCACCAGAGCCAGGTACCAGATGTAGCATCGGCGCGACGGGAAGAAAAGAGTTGATTTCCCTGGTTGCATGTGTTAATTAGCGCGCTGCGAAAACGAGGAGACGGCAAGGAAAAGACGAGGGTTGGCTCAGATCGGCACCTTTATAGCCTTCGTCGAAACCATCTAGGAAAACCCTTGCTTTGCTGGCCTCTTGCTCTGCCGGCTTGCCGCGGATCCAGTCGGATGTCAAGGTTCGGCCGACGCAGGGTTCTGACTGTTCCAGGTCTTTCAGATCTTCACCCTTCACAGTGCCTTCCTTGGATTGCAGCAGGGCTCTGCTCGCTCCTTTATCTTTCTTTATTTTCGGTCTTTAGTCTGGCTCCTGCCACACGGAAATGAATAGGAGCTGACCATGCGTTACATATTGCGGACCGAGGGACTGACCAAGGTCTTCGGCCACGGACAGCGGGCCGTCGACCAGGTGTCCCTGCATGTCCCCGAGGGCGGAGTCTACGGGCTCCTGGGGCCAAACGGGGCTGGCAAATCCACTACCCTGAAGATGGTCACAGGCATGCTGCACCCCAGTGGCGGATCCATGATTCTGGACGGGCACCCCTGGTCGCGCCGGGACCTCTACGACATCGGTGCTCTGATTGAGCAGCCGCCCGTCTACCCCAACCTGACGGCCCGCCAGAACCTCAAGGTGCGCACCACCCTGTTTGGCCTGCCTGATGAGCGGATCGACCAGGCGCTCTCCATTGCCGGACTTGTCGATACGGGCTCCAAGAAGGCTGGGCAGTTCTCCCTGGGCATGAAGCAGCGCCTGGGGATAGCCAACGCCATCCTGACCAAACCTCGGCTGCTGATCCTGGATGAGCCCACCAACGGGCTGGATCCGCTGGGCATCGAGGAGCTGAGAGGGATGATCCGCAGTTTCCCCCAGCAGGGGATGAGCGTGATCGTCTCCAGCCATATCCTCTCCGAGGTGTCGGTCCTGGCGGATCACATCGGCATCATCGCCGACGGCCGCCTGGCCTACGAGAATGAGCTGCATGCCGGGGAGGACCTGGAGGGGCTGTTCATGGATGTGCTCAGGAGGTCGCGATGAGCAGCAGGAACCTTGAAGAACTGACCCAAGATAATGTGGCTGCATCAGGCGACCAGATCGGGACGCGGGTCAGGGCCGGAGGCATCCCCTTCGGCAGGATCCTGGCAGTAGAGATCATGAAAGGTCGGTCGGCCGCGCCGAGGCGTATGGCCCTGGCCTTTCCTCTGGTGCTCATTATCATCATGGCTGTCCTCGTGTTCGGACTGCATGTCTGGTCGCCCTCTTCGGTCAACTACTGGTATGTCCTGCTCCTTCCAGCCATGGCTGCCCTGATGAGCGCCGCCGTGGCCAGCATCGACGCAAGGCAGCAGTGGAGGACGACCCTGGCCCTGCCCGCCGCGCCCATTCTGGTTTGGTGGGCCAAGATCGTCTACTGCCTGTTCCTGGTCGGCGTCGCCACCCTGCTGGCTCTGGGCCTGCCGGCGCTCATGATCGCCATCTCTGGAGTCGAGGGGCCCTCTCCGGCTGATTTTGTCATCAGCGCCCTGATGCTGGTCCTGGCCTGCTCCTGGATGATACCGGCGGGATTGGCGCTGACCGCCAGATTCGGCATCCTGATCGGATTCGGCCTGCCTTATATGGCGGACCTGCTGGTCTCGACAACCTTCTGGGGAAACCAACGGCTATGGCCCTTCCTGCCGCCCTCCGCCATGATCAGCCTGCCAGTGCCTTTCATGAGGGTCATGCCCGATGGCGTGCCCCTGAAAATCGAGAGCAGTAGTCCGATCAAGACCGCACTGTCCGTCTTCGGCGGTCAGAGCCTGACGGCGCTGGCGGTCTGTCTGGTCTGGTTCCTGCTCCTGTCCCTCCTGACGGGAATCTGGTTCTCGCATAAGGAGGCCGACTGACATGACCGTGCACTACAGACGCGCCGCCAGACAGACCGTTCCGACCAGGCAACCCAGGACAACCATCTGCCGGGCCATAGTCTCGGAGGCCGGACGGCTGCGCGGATCAGCGCTCATCCCCATCCACGCCGTCTGCGGGCTGGCGGCCGGGATCGCCTGCGGCGCCTACTTCGTTGCAGCCCCTTACGACCCCGGGTTCGGGACCGATGCCTTCTTCCAGATTCTGGGTGCCTTCATGCCCCTGATGGTCGCCATCATCGTCGCCTTGAACATCGAAACCGAGCGCGAGGCTGGCGACATGGCCAACCTCCTGGGGATTCCCAGCCGCCGCCTGGGCCTGACAGCCAAGATCATGGTGCTCTGGATCTTGGGCCTGCTGGCTCTGGTCCTGGCCGCCCTGGCCTTCCGCCTGCCCATGGCTCTGGCAGGCCGGGCGGGGACGCCGGTCTCCGCCCTCGCGCTCGCCATCCTGGGCATTGCCGGGGGTTCCCTCTGCCTCTACCTCTTGGCCATAGCCCTGGCCATGCGTTTCGGCAGGAACCTGACCATTGCCGTCGGGGTCGTCGGCACTGGGACCGCCATCGGCTCCCTGGGAGGCCTGCTCAACGGCCTGTACAGTCACACCCTGGCCGGGGCCGGCCCCACTGGGGTCAGCCGGTGGATCCCCTTCACCTGGCCCGCCCGCTTCGGCTCCCTGGGCATTGAGCAGGCCTTGGCCCTGACCATGCCGGGAGGGGACGGCCTACGGGTCTCCATCGGCGTAACTGCCTTGGATAATCTGGTTCCCTGCCTGGACTTTACCCTGGCCTTGGCCGTGGCGCTCATGCTGTGGATCGGCTGGTTCGAAGACCGGCACAAGGCCAGCGATTAGACTGGGCTGAGAAACGCCTGACAGGCATGTATGCCGGCTGAGCCGGGGGAGGCCAAGCGCAGAGAAGGAGCCGATCATGGTTGACACGCAGGCCGACCTTTCCCATGGGGGCGATCGGCATCAGGCCACCATCCTGGTGGTGGACGACGATCCCAGGATCACTGCGCTGCTGATGGCGGCCCTGTCCAAGGACGGCCACGCGGTGACCGTGATCAACGATTCCCGAAAGGTTACGAAGATGGATCTGTCCTCGGTCGACCTGATCCTGTGCGATGTCATGATGCCTCACATGGACGGCTTCGCCCTCCTGGCATCCATCAGGGACCGAGCGTCCTGCCCGATCATCTTCCTGACGGCCAAGACCGACGAGGACAGCGCTGTGCTGGCCTATGGCCTAGGTGCCGACGATTACATACGCAAGCCCTTCGGCGTAGCCGAACTCCGCGCCAAGGTCAGGGCGCGGCTGTCCCAGGGCAGCCGGTCCAGACGCCCGCTTCTGCGTTTCGGCTCCTTGGACATGGATCTTCAGACGCGTCAAATCAGAGTGAATGGGCACAAAGCCAATCTGACGGATGCGGAATACCGCATATGCGCCCTCTTGGCCCAACATCCTGGGCGGGCATATACGCCTCCGCAGATATGGGAGGCCTGCCTGGCCACGGCGGACGACTCGGCCGCCAATAGTCCAAACGGCGATGCCACTGCAGCGGTCAGGGTGCACCTGAGCAATGTCCGGCGCAAGTTCAAAGCCCTGGGAGCGGATCCCATCAGAACCATCTGGTCGGTGGGGTACCAGTGGGCGGCCTGACCGGCGGCGGGCCCGGATCGCCACAGAGGCGGAGCAGCGAGGGGAAGGGTGCGTCCGGCCGCAAAGGGATCCCCATTGTTCTGCTGATTATCAGATACTTTCTTTATGTGCTCCTAGCACTGGTCCTGCTCTTCGCCGGCATCGACGCGGTCTGGACGGGTCTGGGCGCCAGGGGCGACTTCCTTTGGGCCAACTACGGCGAACGGCACCTGGAGGAGGTGGGGCGCACCATCAGCAGTTCGGCCACTGTGGACGACGCCATGATTCCCGCAGCCTACTGGTACCGGACCTATGACCATCGAGGACGTCCCTTGGAGGGCGACATGGGCCCTGGCATGGCGGCTGATGCGGACCTGTTGGCGGCCGATCATCCTGAGCGCGGGGCATCCACGCTGGTGGAGGAGCAGGGAAGGAAGACCGGCCAGCCGCTGGGCACCCGCGTGGGCAAGGAAGCGACGTATGCCATCTATGCCACGGCTGATGGAAGCCGGTGCGTTCTGGCTTATCAGATCATGCCGCAGTGGGTTTCGAAGCAGGCCCGTGACCGGTACCCCAACCCTCAGGACTTCCTGCTGGCGGCATTTGCGGCGGCCCTGCCGATTACTCTGCTGGCGGTCGGGCTGAGGGCAGCTCATGTCATATCTTCCAAGCTCAAGGTTTTCAACCAGGTGGCTGCCGATATAGGGCGCCAGGATCTGGAGGTCGGGCTGCCCCGCACCAACATCCTGGAGATCAACCGGGTGCTGGACTCCTTCGACCGGATGCGCGTCACGCTCAGGAAGTCCCTGGAGGCGACCTGGACGGCACAGGAGGCCCAGCGGCGGCAGGTGGCAGCCCTGGCTCACGATTTGAAAACGCCTTTGACCGTCATGCGAGGCAATGCAGAACTGTTAAGCGAGACCGAGCTCAGCCAGGAGCAGCAGACCTACCTGGGTTATATCGAGGGTGCCATCCGTGAAATGGCTGACTATGCCCAGGCCATCAGCCAGGGCTCCATGGGTGCGGCCTCCGGACGATCTGGGGTCGCCACAGCTGTCCTGAGGGATATGGTCGACAATCAAGCCCAAGGCTATGCGAAAGCCCGGGGGCTGCGGCTTGAGAGCGATGGCCGTCTGGATTCCGCCGCTGGTCACATTTCCGGTGATGCCGCTGACCTTGTCCGAGCGATCATGAACATCGTTGCGAACGCGGCTGACTACTCGCCGGACCATGGCCTAGTGACGTTGACCTGGAGGCTGGAGGGTGGTCAGGAGGGCGGGCGAGCCTTAGTGGTGACCGTGCGTGACCGGGGTCCAGGTTTCAGCAGCCGGGCTCTGGCCCATGCCACGGAATGGCTCTATCAGGCTGACAGCAGTCGGCACGGCTCCAGCGGTCACCATGGCATCGGCCTGGCTGCAGCGCGGTCGACTGTGGAAAGTGCAGGAGGCCGCCTAATCCTGGCCAATGCAGCCAGTGGCGATGGCGCAGCAGTCACTGTATCTTTGCCAGTGCAGTGAATTCAGCGGAGCTGATACCGGTCACAGCAAACTCGGTGTCCAGTTAAGAATTGCGCAGTGGTAAAGATTAGGAAATAGTGTTAGTCGTGGGCTATTAATTATAAAAACATCAATTATTTAGTAATTGATTACAGAGGTTTGCCATTCTTTAGTAGATCTGTATGTTACAGATAACAGGAATTATAAATTTGTAGGGACTGTAGGGACCTGCATGTAAAAATCAGATGACGCTGAACAGAGCGATCGGTCGCTGGAGGAGGTTGTGCGTTCGATTCAGCACAAGGGTTGTGAAAGCCAATCGATAGAAGCCAAAGCCGCCAGCCAAGGGCCTCCGACGGTGTATGACTGGTTGTCGTCGCTGTTCGGCCAGGATGAGGGCGGCATCGCTGTGTGTGGGCTTGACGAGAATCTTAGTCTAGGTTGTCGGTGTCCGTGACGTACAGGAGCTGGAGAAGGCAATAATGGTACAGGGGGAAGAGATGAGTCCCACAAGGTCAAGCCGATTATAGCGAAGGCCTGATTGACGGCAAAACGGTGATTTTGGTTTCTGTTAGCGGCAGATGCATGGATGAAAGACTAATCTACCACAAAACAACAAGCACCAGCACAGGCGGTCATGCCCGGATCCAGGATGCCGATGCCGCATGAAGCCTACACAGCTAAAAGAAACTGAGGTTTTCGGGACTTCCGATGCGATAATGTTTCGGTAGATCCTCAGACCGATGCCAATATGTTGAGCCCTGAAAGACGCCGTATTTTCATAAGCCGCGCTCAACGGAGTGCACCATCTAGTGCAGAGGCAATCATATCCAAAGAACACGCAATCAGATCAAATTCAATAGATGGACATAATGCATGATCAGGCGGCATAGTCAAGGGCAGGGCCTGCAAAAACAACGGGGATGTGATCGTGTTGCAGTCTGCGCGACCGTTAATAGTGTGAACTGCTGGTTTTGAAACTGCCATTGTTTATTGAGTCTACGTGACCGCCTACATCTACTTCCTTCCTCCTAGCACAATGCACTAATAAAGAAAAAGGGACAGAATTATGCGCAGATCAGGAACGAGAAGTGGGAAGAGGACGACCGGAGGAGCTCTAAGACCGTCGCCATGGCCCGAGATGCAAAAATGCCGAAAGGACACGACCGACATAATGCACTGGCTGTACCCTCTTTTTCCTCCTTCCAAGCGCTTTCGTATCATCCCATCATGGCTTAGGGAAGACCGGAGCGCACGGCATCTATTAACTTACGCATACCCGTTTAGATTATTATTGAGTGGCTGAAGTCAGGTTCAGTCTCTTAGGTCTATAGGAAATCATCATCATTGAGATCAGATAATCATAAAAAAGATAGCTGATTGGTTGTTCGGAACAGCATGGGTTATGTTTTGAGAATGAGCAATTCCGAGATTTGTTCCTGTACGACCTATGGAAATTCGCGTGCAACTTCTTCAGCTAAACCTTGCCGTTAGATACTCAACGATCAGTTCAGCAGTGACTACGTATCATGCTGAAAATTAAGCAACCAATTAATTTCATCAAAGATATCTTTAGAAGGCAAGACGAAAGTGTGAGTCGCCTGTTCTCTAGTTGAAATGAAAATCCTGCCGCCAGCGGCTCGTATTTTCCTCGCATATAGATATATATCCGAATTATTCACATTAGTATCAAGTTTATTAACAGCAATGCATATGGGAGGATAAGATTGGTGGGCAACATTTTCCAGAGGAGACCAAGATCTAAGATATTCAATTTCTCGAGGATATTGGGTTCTTCCAAATTCCTCTTGGTCTATAGCAAGCCTAGGGTTTCTGTCATTAAGAACTGCTTTTAGCGGCGAAATAAATGGTGCCACTAAGTATGCGGCATCATATAGATCAGGGCGTTGGTTTAATGCTGCAGCCGCTATCGCTCCTCCCGCACTTGCTCCCGCAGCAATGATGTGCACATCATCCCCAGCACATTCATGTTTTATGGATATAGACACCGATATATAATCATTTATGGCGTTTTGTTTGTTACCCCTCTGGCCGGCGTGATGCCATTCAGTCCCAAGCTCGCCTCCTCCCCTGACATGCGCATAGGCTATATGCATGCCTCTGCTCACCAGATATTGGATGGATGAATCGTATGTAGGATCAAGATTTTTCCCGTAAGCGCCATATACCAAAAGAACCACTACTGTGTTATTAAGCGGAGTTTCTCTCGTGTTTTTAGGACAAATCAATGTAACAGGGATTTTTGCGTTATCGTATGATAGGGGAGTAAGAAATCTAATATAATGATTTGGTTCAATCATTTGGTGATGACGGTCTAGCCCCTTGTGCCAATCAACAATGCCCTTTCCTATATAGGCATATGAAGAGACTTTGCAAGCCGGACAACAAACATCCACCATCATTTGGCAATGCTGAGGACTAAACGCCTGTACCAGAAAAAGCGAAGTATGATGCACGCTTGGTTCCGTTGCTACCATCTTCCATTTCACTTCGCCTGGTTCATTGATGACGCTCATCCAGGTTGTCCATATGATATTTTCATCACCGCCTGTGCGGATAACCAGAAGAATCTCGTCGTTGAAAATCGCATAGTCAGTGATGATGCCCTTGACGCTTACATGGACATATTTCCAAGCTTGTGGTCTCAATAAGCTCTTTTCTCCGTTAACAACGATGATGTATTGCTGGTCTTCTCCATCATTTCCGTACCCAATGAAGTACGTGTTCCCTTTAGCACTTACATCTTGAACTTTTCTCAGGCCATTGACGTTTCGCGAGCATAATTGAGGGGAATCAGCGAGATGACCATCAGTGTGTATAAGGAAGGTGCTGTCTCCCTCATGCAGAAAAAGAAATCTGCGCGAAGGTAACACATCTATCGTGGCCCATTTCCCTACTGACAAAGTCTTAAGGTTAACATCTAGAAATGGGAATGCTGTACGTCTCTTCCTGAGTTCTTTGGGACTTCCATCTCTATCGAGCGATAGATAGTACAACCACGAATCATCAGGCGATAAGCAGACATCACTACCTGCGGTATTGACAGTCGTCAGTAAAGTGGCTGTTTCTAGTGCTATTAGATTCAACTCGTACGACGAATCCAATTCAGAGTGGAGGATGGAGACGGCGATCTTCCCGTTGAAGCCGATTTGCAATCCATAAAATCGGTTAATGACGGAAGCGCTTAATTTGCAGGCGATTTTTGGGTGGCGTTCCTTTGACTTGTCCCCGCATGAAAGCCTTTCAAGAATGAAATCGTTATTGGAATTGCTTGTTTCTGAATACCACCAATCGCCAATGCGAAACGGCTTGCTATTGTCCATTGATGCATCTTTCCTGCATGTGACTTAAATCAATGTCATCCATCCCTGTATTCCTACACAATTGTTGGTACAAAGGATTGTTCATGCTCAGATCAGCATGTGTCCCAACTCCGTTGATGGTTCCACTGGCCAAAACTATGATTCTATCTGACGAAGCGATCGATTCTAATCTATGAGCTACCATAACAATTGTCTGCTCGGGAAAATTGGCATGAATAACTTGTGTGACCAACTCCTCGTTTTTAGCGTCTAAATTAGAGGTTGTTTCGTCAAGCAAGATAATTGGCCGCTTTATGAGCAACAACCTTGCCAGGGCCAAGCGTTGACGTTCACCACCACTCAGCAACACACCGCGTTCGCCTACCAAGGTATCCAATCCATCGGAGGTGCCTCTCACTTTTTGCGCGAGGTTCACCTTATTCAAGGCATCCCAGCAGTCTTCATCAGATACGTCGTTCTTGTTCATCGCCAAATTCGTTCTGAAAGAACCAGAATAGATAGGGGCATCTTGTTCAACATAGCCGATCAGAGAATGTACATAAGAGGAGCTAAGCGTTGAAATGTCAACACCATTAAAGAGAATGTGGCCATGATTCGGCTTATAGAATGCCTCTATGAGGGCCAGCATGGTTGATTTCCCTGCTCCGGATGGTCCGACTATCGCGTAGACGTCACCGCCTTTCATATGTACACTTACATCATTCAATTGGAGCTTGCCACGATTTTCTTGTGTGTCATCATAAGAAAAATCAACATGGTCAAAATCGATGTCAATCCGATCGGGGTTGGGGATCTTCCTTTGGAGCTTACAGGACACTGCTCCTGCTGACGTTGCATCTTCGGTCGACATTCCCATTATTGCTTGAATTCTGGAGTATGCGCCCAACGCTCTGAACAGGCTGCTAAATGCCGACGAAAGTGTCGCCATAGGTGTAAACATCATTTCTAAGTACATAGAGAAAGTTACCAGTTGCTGAACAGTCATCACCCCTTTGACCACTTGGAAAGCGCCGATCCCCAATACAATCATTAGGCACAACTGCATTAAGGCCATTCCTGATGGCTGTATTAGTGATTGCTTCTTGGAAATTAGACGACCAAATGTGTACGCTTGTTTGGCCTTTTCGCTGATTATGTCGGTCTCCTGCTCTGTAGCGTTGAAGGCCCTGATCGTTTTTAAACCCATCAAAGCATCAGTGGCTGCAGACGTCATATCTCCTATGGCCGTTTGAGCCCCTCTGGAGAAGTCTTGTAATTTTCCGGATAAGACTACCAGTAAACCGACGGTAACAAGACAGGTCGAAAGAGAGATAACGAACATGACGGGACTGATTATGACCATTCCCACACACGCGCCTATGAACACCAGTAAAGTGCCAAACACTTCTGGCAATTATCGGTCAGCAATCGCTTCAGTTCATTTGTATCAGATGAAATAATAGAAATTACGTTGCCTGTATGCGACTGGTCCAGATCTTTGAACGGCAAATGCAGAATATGCATTACTAGAGACCGTCTCATATCGTTCAACAGCAGGTAAGCGTCAAAAGAAGTGATTGCTGCGCCGGACAGAAACACTCCTGCCAACGCTATTAGAGGGGCACTGCGGATCGCATGTTATGCTGCACGCGTCCAAGAATGACATTGACAAGCTGTGGCTGAGCCAGATTTAAGAGGGCGCTCGCTATACTTAGCAGACTAACCGTGAATAAAACACCCTTATGGATTTCAAAAGGCGGGGCACGTCTATCAAAGATGCGGTTTTCTCATTACTATTCCGCTTGTGTGGCGACATTTTCGTCCTTTGTTGGGGGTGGTTACTCACCGACTGCACGTGATATGACCCTCACAGAATCCTCGGAACGCGCGCACAGCGCCTGCACGCCTGTGACGAGGGCGCCTACGACAATAGCGAGGAGTGCGATGACCGCCCAATATCCCCATTGAACGCTTATCTTTGCGCTTCCCAGATATCGTTGCAGCATGAAGGCGGTGCCGCAGGTGCTGAGCAGTGTGATGACGAAGGCGAGCAGCACCGAGGTGACCATCGAAATGAGACCATCGAGGGCTCCCAAAATGCGCAACTGTCCGGTACTGGCACCGGATACGTATGTCAGCGCCAGATCCAGGCGTCGCCCTCGTGCGGTGATCATCAGTCCGGAGATTGCGCCCACCAAAGCGATGATGAGCGCAGGGCCGAGCATGGCCATCAGGTTCGTCAGCATGTGTGGGTTCACGTTCATGGAATGGCCGTTACTGGCGAAATTCTTGAGGCTGTCGGTCAGCGTATGCAACACACCAGAGAAAGTCATGAGCAACGACAAGCCGGCCGTCATGGGAATGATGGTCGCGTTCTGTCGTTGGATCCTCCCAACGGCCTGCTGCCTAGCGAGTTTCCAGGTGCTGAATGGCAGGGGGAGAAGATGCGTCCATCCTTTGGTGAACCAGTGCATGACATAGGGAGCCAGAACAGCCAATGCGAAGATCAGGAGGAACATGCCTCCCATGGAGAACCCAATGAATCCTGTCACTCTGGACTCTATGGGATTCCTGCCGGAAATGTGCGTGGCGAGCTCGCCAGAGTCTATCTTGCGTGTAGCTGTCCCCGGGATGATGAGCGCGCATATCGCTCCCACGAGCAACGATGCGCCTAGCAGAACACGGAATGCGTTCACTTGTCTCGGCGGGTTTTGTGACTGCCGAAGCGCCTCTATCGGCCTGATCTTGGATAGTGTGCGCACGGTCAGCACTGTGCCTGCAAGGACGGCGACTCCGGCAATGGCCAACCCAGTGCCGATGGATGCCAGCAGCTGGGTTGCTTGATACGTCAGTTTCAGCTCGAATGCTCTGGCCAGGAGGTCGAACAGATATGGTGCTGCCAGCGGCGTCAGGAGGGATGACGCTACTGCTGCCAAGATGAATAGGACGATGATGATAGCCAGATTCCCGAAGAGCAGCTGCCAGGGCGTGGCGCCTTGAAGGACCAGCAATGCTAGTTGGTGCCTGCGCTGGTTCAGAGCGGCGGTCACGACCCACAGCATCACGAACACGGCTATGACCACGCTGAACAGCATTGCTGGGCCGGAAAGGTTGGCGCCTAACCCGGCATCCGGTCCGTGGTAAGCGGCATCAATAGCCCTGCGCGCGGCGACGATAGTGCACACAGCGGTCTGGGAAACGATTAGTGACAGCCATACGCCGGCCCATACGGCCGGGGCTGCTTTCAGATCAGAGAGTGCGCCCCTCATATGCGGGCCCCGCTCTCCGTATCAGCGTTCAGCACGTGGCCATCACGGACCTCAACGATCTGGTCGCACTGTCCGGCTACCTCTCCACTGTGGGTCACTATTACTACGGTCCTGCCCGCATCCATAGCCAGGCTTTTGAACACCTGCATGACCTTGGCGCCAGATTCCTGATCCAAGGCTCCAGTCGGCTCGTCGGCGAAAATGATATCTGCATCGGAGAGCAGCACTCGTGCAAGCGCGACACGTTGCTGCTCTCCGCCTGAGAGCATCGTCACGCTCCTTTTTTTCTCGTTTGCCAATCCGAAGTACCGCAACATCTCATCCGCTTTTTGCTTGGGGAGTCGACGGCCGCGCAGGGTGAATGGCAGCGCGAGGTTCTCCTCCACCGTCATGCTCGTGATCAGGTTGTAGGATTGAAACACGAATCCCAGATGTCGACGCCGAAACCGAGTGAGCGCGGACGCTCGCATATGTGTGATGTCATGCCCTAGAAGGGAGATGCTTCCGGATGTCGCACGTTCCAACCCCGAAAGGCAGTACAGCAAGGTGGACTTTCCGCTGCCTGAGGGGCCGACAATCCCCGTGATTCTTCCGGGCTCAGCATGGAAGTCGACATGGTCGAGGATGGTGATCGAATCATCCTTCCTCGGAGTCACCGTCATTGTCAATCCATTTGAACTCACTGAAGCACCACTCATCACCGTTCTCCCATCATCGCCGTTCTCGCGACTTATAAATCTTCATCAGAATATTGCTATGGATGCCATACAAGGATGGCGCCCATAGACTTACATGACTGTTGTCCCTGCCGTCATCAGGGCAAAAATGACAGCCCATGCCATTTTGATGAATGCGTCATCGCAGTGGCATATTTTTGTGGATTAGCTGCAGGTCCATCAACTCCAGATATTATCATGCCCACCGCCGTGGCATGCAAATATGCTGACGCCGCTATGATGAGCGGCTTCATCATTCATGGCGATATTACTATTCTGCAGATCGATAATGTTGTGCATTTTGTCCGTCTCTCTCCTCTCTTTCTCGTGTTTAGTGCTATTTCCAATGGTGTCTCCACTGAAAGGATCGTTAGGGCAGACGGCTGGCAAGAACTACCATGGTTGGCCTATAAGACTATTTACTGCTCAGATAACGCCAGCTGAGCCTGTCGAATAATCACAAGAGGGTCTTAAATAGGATTCTCAGGGCAGATAAGGGTTTTTATGCCAGATGAGCCCAAATTGATTAAAGCTTTTCTAATGAAGATCTAGTATTTTTTTTGGGGGGGGGATTCGGCAACTAGGGCGCTGCCAAGTTAAGTGCAGCAAAGATACCGTCTCTGTCATGAGACAGGCCTGAGAATGCATACTGAAGCAAAGGCCTTGACGACTTCGGCCGTGTTTATGTATATTATTGGTTCAACTTGGCAAGCATCCACGCAGCGTTTTGGTCTGGCCGCCTCTGATTTCTTCCAACGGGCCTCTGAAGCGTTGACTACTCCGTGGCATAAGCAGGAGAGTGGCATGACTGGGTTGACCAGCGATCCCAAGCATGAGAAATCGACAGATACCGGCGTGATCCCGACTGCAGGGCAGGGCCATGAGCAGAGGCGCAGAGTGAATGGCCCCGTCCTCAAGGACCCTTCTATAGTAGGTGTCGATCAGGTTGCCCTTGCTCTGAATGTGGACCCCGACCGGGGCCTGGATGAGGCCGAGGCGGCGCGTCGGCTGGACAGGTTCGGTCCTAATGAGCTGGCTGGAGCGCCTCCCGTTCCTGCATGGAGGGAATTCCTTCAACAGTTCAAGGACCCCTTGGTCTATCTGCTTCTGGCAGCCACGGCCATTTCGTTGGTGCCCTGGGTGGTGGAACGCTCACATCCGGCATCAGGAGGCGGGGAGCCCCTGCCCTTTGATGCCATCGTCATCATGATCATCCTCATCCTTAATGCCGCCCTGGGGTACGCTCAGGAGGCTAAGGCCGAGCGGGCTGTGGATGCTCTGGCGAGCATGACGGCCCCGCACGCCTCGGTGCTGCGATGCGGCCGGGTGGTCAGCCTGGAGACCAGCAGGATCGTGCCTGGTGATGTAGTAGTCCTGGCTGAAGGCGATTCGGTCGGCGCCGACGGAAGACTGTTCCAGGCCGCGGGTCTGCGCGTGGCCGAGGCATCGCTGACCGGCGAGTCGCTGCCGGTGGGCAAGCGGCCCGGTCGGCTTGACCAGCCCAAGGCTCTGGGTGACAGAACCAACATGGTCTTCAACGGCACCGCAGTGACCCAGGGGAACGGGCGCATGATCGTCACCTCTACTGGTATGGACACCCAGGTCGGGAAGATCGCCGACATGCTGGCTGATACCCAGGAGGAACCCACGCCCCTACAGAAGGAGATGGCCCGCGTCTCCAAGCTCCTCGGACTGGCCGTCTGCTTGATTGCCGCCCTGGTTTTGGCTGCTTTGGCCCTGATGGAAGGCTTTCAGACAACCCAGGATCTGATTGATTCCCTGCTCATGGCCGTATCTCTGGCCGTAGCTGCTGTGCCGGAGGGGCTGACGGCCATCCTGACTGTGGTTCTCGCCCTGGGCGTGCAGCGCATGGCCAAGCATCATGCCATCGTCAAGAAGCTCAGCTCGGTGGAGACCCTGGGATCGGCATCAGTCATCTGCTCCGACAAGACAGGAACTCTTACACGCAATGAAATGACCGTTGAACGGGTGGTCGTCCCCTCGGGGCAGGTCAGGCTCACTGGCACCGGGTACGCTCCGGAGGGAACCATGCAGCCGTTCGAGGCCAGTGGGTCAGATGATCAACAACTGACAGATACCATTGGTTCATCTCTGGCTGAGGCAGTGGAAGAGACCCTGATGGTCGGGGCCATCGCCAACGACGGAGACCTGCATTGGCAGCCGGTCGAGGCCGAACCTGATTCCCAGGCCCAGTCTGGATCCGGGCAGGGTCACTGGCAGAGCGTCGGCGATCCCACGGAGGTTTCGCTGATTGTTGCCGCCCGTAAAGTCGGCGCTGATGCCAAGGCTGATAGCTACCGTCGTCTGGCCGAGATTCCTTTCACGTCCGAGCGCAAGCTCATGTCGGTTCTGGCTGCCCCGAATGATGACAACGAAAGGGAATCACGTCTCTTCTGCAAGGGCGCTCCCGACGTGCTGCTTGGCCGATGCGACCGGATTCTCGATGGCGGCCAGGTCAGACCTATGACCAGTGCCGATCGGGAAAGGATACTTGCTCAGGTCAGCAGTCTCTCGGCGGATGCCTACAGGACCTTGGGACAGGCTTTCCGGCCTGTATCCGACCAGGAGCTGTCGGCGCTGGCCGAAGCTGACGCGGGGGAGTGGCCGTCAAGCACGGTCGGGACGGATCAGACGGACCGGTTGCCTGAAAAGTCTCAGCATGCTCCTGCAATTCGCTTGTCTGCCGACAAGGTGATCCAGGAAAGCACCCGACTGGAGAGCAATCTGATCTGGACGGGCATGGTCGGCATCATTGACCCGCCCCGCACTGAGGTCCGCCATGCGGTGGATCAGGCTCACAAGGCCGGCATCAGAACGATCATGATCACCGGCGACCATCCGCTTACTGCAGCCAGAATCGCAGGGGACCTGGGCATCATCAAGCCCGGACAGCCGGCCTGCACTGGCGAGCAGCTGGATGCCATGGACTCGGACCAGCTTCGGGAGACCACCTCCAAGGTCTCCGTCTACGCCCGCGTGGCCCCCGAGCACAAGCTGAAGATCGTCGAATCGCTCCAGGACCAGGGCAAGGTCGTGGCCATGACCGGCGACGGCGTCAATGATGCCCCTGCTGTCAAGACCGCAGACATCGGCGTGGCCATGGGCATCACCGGGACCGAGGTCACCAAGGAATCGGCCAAGATGATCCTGGCGGACGACAATTTCGCCACCATCGTCCAGGCCGTGCGAGAGGGCCGGGGCATCTTCGACAACATTCGCAAGTTCCTGCGCTACCTGCTCAGCTCCAACATGGGCGAGGTCTTCACGGTCTTCGGCGGCGTGGTCTTCGCTGGTCTTCTGGGCATATCGCAGCCCGGCATGGCGGGCGTGACCGTGCCGCTGCTGGCCACCCAGCTGCTCTGGATCAACCTCCTGACCGACGCGGCGCCCGCGCTGGCCATGGGCGTGGATCCGCAGACCGACGATCTGATGGACCGCCCGCCCCGATCCGTCAGCGACCGGGTCATCGACCGGGACATGTGGGTTGACATCATCTACATAGGCCTGGTCATGGCCCTGGTCACCCTGATCGGCATGGACATGCACCTGAGCGGCGGCCTCTTCACCGACAGGTCCGTCCAGGCGATCGGCCACGAGGCGCAGATCAGGGAGGCGCGGACCATGGGCTTCACCATCCTGGTCTTCGCCCAGCTCTTCAACGCGCTGGCCTCCCGCTCCTCCCGCAAGTCGGCCTTCCAGGGGCTCTTCAGCAACCCATGGCTCTGGGGCGCCATCGGCATCTCCATCCTGCTGCAGCTCCTGGTGATCTACGTGCCCTTCCTGGGCGAGGCCTTCGGCACCGTCCCCCTCCAGCCCCAGGCCTGGCTGGAGTGCATCGCGCTGGCTTCCCTGGTCCTGATCGCTTCGGAGCTGCGAAAACTACTCAACTGGGCGGTCAGACGGATACGGGCATGAATGCTTATTCCGATGCGGTGATTGGACTGGACAATGCCGCATCGGGATTGTCTCCTATGGCCTCATCCGTGGCTCGAACCTGTTCCTGCACCTGTCCCCGCTTATCCGCATACTGGCAAATATGGGGAACGATGAGCAACAGCATGCAATGGATGTTTTGTCATATTGGTGCGCGGTTGAACTGTTCTCGCCACAAAATTGGAGGGATAACCAGCTCATTGCTTTATCCTCCTCCCGCAACGACGACCAAAGGGTAAGCGTTTCTGAGCAGGAGCGACTTCCATGGAATGACATTCATGCTGATCTTCTCATCGGGCCGGTTGACAATGAGCATCGTTCCTATACAAACCTCTATAACGACCTGCAGAGCAGGAAAATATACCGGTTGCAGACAGACATGAACGCCCGGCTGACCAAACCTTTCTCGTTTGCAGAAGATACTGAGAACTGGCTGCGCGTGCAGGCGGTCAGATCAGGACTTGACGAACAGACTATAACCGGTCTGCTTGGGGAGACGAACCAGCTATGGCTAGAGGTGGCTAAGCAGCCCGATCCTCTGCCGGCAGGTACTGAACTGACGGATTCCATGATTTCGCGCCTTCTGCAGGTGTCGGGAAAGCTGTCAGCAACGGCCAATCGGCCTGGCTCAGCCTGTGCTGTTTACCGCAAGGACTATAACCGTCGATTTGCGCGTCGCCCCGTCCACCAGGCGGTAAAACCCGACGAGAGCTCGGAGCAGCAAGAAGGGGTGGGACGACAAAATCGGTGGCTTAAGCATGAACGTTTTCGAATAGCAGTCGGGCTCTCCCAGCGTGTAGTCACGAATGCGCTGTTGAAAGCCGCCAAGCTTGTTCGAGAGCTCTCGCCAGCCGAGGAGACTGCTCAGGACGAGGTGTTGCAGGAGCTAGCCCATCGGCAGAGTAGGCGCGCCGGCGGTCCTTCTACCGTGGCTTCCCTTATGGAGTTCTGCGTAGGGGATGATGGCTGTCTGGTCCCAAGATCATTGACGCTCTCTCAATATGCCAAGGCGGTTTCCTGTCTGTTCAATCATGAAGGCTGGCCTGATTGCCCGGCTGGGTGGCCGCATATCGAAGTATTTGACGATACGGAAAGCAAACTCAAGTCCGAATTCAATCGTCTGGCTGGGGAAGACTCTGAAGATGGAGCAGGCCGACCGATGTACAAGGCAGGTCCGGTCGGCAGATATGAGATCGAAAGCCTCATTGAGCATGTAGCGGATCGGATGGGACTGGATGACCGCGCGGTGAGTAGATCTCCTCTTTTCGCTCGCGCTGACGGCTCACCACTGATCAGGGATTATGTCAATTGCCATCTGGAAGCCAGCTCAGAATCATTGAATGGCGAAATGATGGATTCCTTCTTCCTAGAAGATCTTGAAGACCTTTATCAAAATGGGACTGAAATATTTTCTGAACCGGTCAGGCAATATCTATCGGTTGGTCATCCTCGACGGTTCAATCTGCAGAAGGACCCTGAGGGGCATTTGGTAGGCGACTTTACGGAACCAGCCAACATGCCGTTCGGGCGATGGCCAAGTGCTTCCAATCAATTTCAGTCGACAGGCCAGCAGCTGGCGATTAATCAAATACGGGCGGCCTTGGAAGGATATGGCAGGTCATCGCTGCTAGGTGTCAATGGTCCTCCTGGAACCGGCAAGACCACACTGCTCAAGGATGTGGTGGCCGAGATTATTGTGGCCAGGGCTCGTCGGTTGGCAGGATTCTCCCGTCCTCAGGATATTTTCACATCTCGGAGGGTGGCTAGAGCAACCTCGGACGAGGACAAGGACTATGTCTACTGGACGCTTGATCCGTCGGTGACCGGCTTTGAGATTGTCGTTGCTTCCAGTAACAACAAGGCTGTTGAAAACGTCAGCCAGGATCTGCCCAGTGCCGATGCTATAGACGCCGAGTGGGAAACCTATATTGACAGTGAATTCAAACAGGTTCCCTGTGGATTCGCTTTTCGAGACTTTGCCGGGCAAATTACCGGTCGCAGGGGTCAGGATAATGAGAGTGGTTCTTCAAATACCTCATCCGCTTGGGCTCTTATATCGGCGGTCTTGGGAAACATGAGCAATAAAAACCGATTCCTGTGGCCCTTCAAAAATGAGTTTATCTATAAATCATTGAGATATAGGCCAGATGAAAGGGCCAGTAGGACCAATTGGGCAAAGGCCAGGAACGACTTTAATGCTGCGCTGAAGAAGGAAGAGAGCATCCGCGCCAGGAAAATTGTCCAGTACAATCTTGTGCGTTCTTATTCAGGCCTGTGCAATCAGCGATCCGATCTGTCAGCCGAGCTGAAAACCCTTAATGAACAACTTCATGGCATGAAAGCAAGCCGCTCAAGGTATGTCGGACAGGTTCAATCGATGGAACGGCAGATGTCGGATGCTGGCCAGGCTGCCAATAATGCGCAAGCTGCTTGGGAACAGGCTGATAGCATTTGTCAGGTTCACTTGTCTTACTGGAAGGCGCATCCACTAAGGTCGTTTTTCCACAGCCGCGAAAGGCAGCAGGACGAGCTTAAGGTACGTACTGATCTGGAGCAGGCACGTCGTACAAAGCAGCATTTCGATGAGCAGGCCAGCACGGTCCATCAGCGGTTGCAGTCCTTCTATGGAGGGTTGGAAGTCGGTGATCAGAAGTTAGGGGAATGCCAAACACAGATTGCGACTTTGAACAGGCAACTTGCTGCCCTTGAACAGCAGATCGCTGAGGCCGAACAGATTCAGTGGCCCAGGCCTGACATTGGCGATGACCATGTTGCGTGGATGGACCAGGAATGGAGCAAGGCGCGGACGGAGGTCTACATCAAGGCGTTGGCTCTTCATCAGCAGGCCGTTATGGGTGCTGCCCACCAGTTCATGTGCAATCTGTCCCTGGCTTGCGCCGTGATGCAGTCGAATGGTTTTACGGATGGCGAGAGGTTGGTGGCTTGGCAGACTTTCTTCCTGGTGATCCCAGTCGTCTCCTCGTCCTTTGCATCAATATCCAGAATGTTTTCGGGGATAGGCAAGGAGGCGCTCGGCTGGGCGATTGTGGATGAGGCCGGACAGGCCCTGCCCCAGGCCGCTGCTGGTCTGTTGCAGCGTGTGAAGCATGCGGTTGCGGTTGGAGACCCTATGCAGCTCCAGCCCGTGGATACCATGCCCAAGCCGATGCGTGAACTCTTGGCGAGCACCCATCATCTCAAGCGTCTGGGCCTGGAGTCCGAAAACATGCAGGCCTTGGTTGATTACCAGACGCCTTGTGGCCTGTTGGACGAGACCGATGATCACTGGCTGGGGATGCCTCTGGTGGTGCATCGGCGCTGTGATGAGCCTATGTTCTCCATATGCAACGATATGGCCTACTCCGGCAGGATGGTTCGCGTAGGGCCGGAGCATCAGCCCTGTGTATATCCGTCCGGTCCTCATGCGGGAGATGAGCTGCCGGCCTCCTGTTGGTACGATGTGCCGCCGAATTCCGGCGAAACCGGGAGAACGCAATGGAGGCCGCAGGAAGGCTACGAACTTCACAAGCGTCTGTGCGGGCTCTTCAAGGGCGGGATCGACCCCACCAATATTCTGGTCATCGCTCCGTTCAGGGCCGTGGCCAACCAGGTGCGTGACACCTTCGCGGATGCCTTGCGGCAATGCACTGGTTGTAACAGCAGCGAAGCGAGCCGGCTGGCATCAAGCCAGGCTGGAACCGTGCACACCTCTCAGGGGCGCGAAGCCGATGTGGTCTTCATCGTTCTTGGCAGCAGGGCCGGCAAGCGTGGAGAAGGCTCTCGTTCATGGGTTAACGGGTCGCCCAATCTGCTCAATGTCGCTGTGTCTCGAGCCAAGCGCCGTGTCTACGTGATTGGCAATCTCGCTGATTGGAAGAACGGAACCTATACGTCCAGGATCGCTAAGGACCTCCCGGTGGAGGCGAGTGCGGAAGTTTGAGTGGGTTGGAATGCAAATGAGTTAAGTCTCGAAGCATCTGCATTTGATTGCAGAGCGATATATGTGTGTCATTCTTGCGGAGAAAAATAGAGTCGGTTTGAAAATGGGGAGGTTACCTTGTGATGGGATACAGGTTTCTAATTGTTAAGGGCCTCTATCTATATCTCATAACTTAATCAATGGATGTCTGATCTAGCAAAGGGGTGCTCGGTGTAAATACAGGGATGGGACTCAGGTGGTGATCTATCCCCTGTGATGACTTTAGTGTCGGAAAAGCACAATGCGAGCATTAATCGCGTGATCCTGTTCTCTCAATGGAAGTCCAAGAATTGTCCATCAGGGCAACTGATATCCGAGATTGTATGCCAGCACGGCTCCTCGTTTATGTACTCTGGGTGTATGAATGAGTGTTCGGAGTCGTATCCTCCATTGCTTCAGGATGAACCCATCAGGTTTGTTGCTGACGATCGATATGGCCGGGACGAGTACGTGCGGAACCTCGCATTAGGTTTGAGGCGGTCCACGGGGCCAGGCCCTCTTGTTGTCGGTATTCAGGGTCCGTGGGGGTCGGGCAAGACTTCATTGAAGAACATGCTTGTCGAACAGCTTGTTGCGGCTCCTTCTGATAAGGTGAAAGGACAAAAGCAAGAACAAGAAAAAGTTATAGTTGTAGAGTTCGAGCCTTGGATGTACTCAGGTAGTGGTCGGCTTGTGTCCCTGTTATTCAGACAGATCTCCTATACAATATCGGGTTGGCAGGGCATCGTGAAACGCCATATTGCAAAGGTGAGCAAGACCGCCTCAGACATTGCCGATTCCATGTCTGATATGGATGTCGCTAGCTTGCAGGCAGCGAATAAGACAATTGCGAAAGGATTCAAAGAAGTTGCGGAAGTTTTGGACCCTAGCAGCGAGGATGTTGAAAGTCTCTCAAAACAACGTCGGAAGCTGCAGAAGAAACTAAATAAGTCGGCGACCAGGATCATCGTGTTCATTGATGACTTGGATCGCCTGATGGATGACGAGGTCACAGATGTGATGCGTGCTGTCAAGGCTGTGGGCGATCTGCCATATATGACGTATGTGCTGCTGTATGACAGGGATTCCGTCACTAGGTCGCTGGATAAGAGCTGCCACGGTAAGGGCGATGAATACTTGGAAAAGATAGTCCAGGTTCCTATTGGACTTCCCGAGCCCGTAAAAGAAGTTGTGCTGGACCGGCTGAAAGATGAGCTACACAATATCGTTGGTGAGCAGGATACCCCTCGCTCCTACGGCGGGTCCAGCGATAGTTCGTCCCGAATGCGAACTATCTATGAATCCTGCGTAATTCCATTTGTCAACAACATGAGGGATGTCAACCGTTTGATAAATGAGTTCAGTCTGCGTTATCAGGTGCTGAAAGATGATGTGGAGACGGGAGATCTGCTTGGCATCACCAGTCTGGAGGTGTTCAATCCCGACCTGCACGAGTGGATCATGGCGAGTAAGAACCAACTGTGCAATCCTGGATACCTCGAGCAGTTTGGCCACGATTTATATAATTCCATGGAAAGCGATAATGAGCTCGAAGAGTACATGGGGAGTATGCCATC
Source organism: Bifidobacterium sp. H6bp9 (assembly GCF_032193695.1). NCBI lineage: Bacteria > Bacillati > Actinomycetota > Actinomycetes > Bifidobacteriales > Bifidobacteriaceae > Bifidobacterium > Bifidobacterium sp. H6bp9. Next base: position 724,239 of record NZ_JASTZY010000001.1, on the reverse strand, counting down.
GAGCAATACGCCCGCCGAGGAAAGAAACTTACAGGCCGTCGAATCCCTGTTCCCCAGAGTCGGATATGCAGTCGAAAAGGATCGTGTTGCAGAAGATCGGCTTTTTTCACGGCTTTGGGGATATCGGAGCATATTCAAGGCTGAGCATTTCGACGCTTATTTCCGGCTTTCCATAGGTAACGGCCTCCTTCATGAGGATATCTATAAGAAGCTGCTGATCGACGATCCGCTGGACGAAACAGCCTTTAACCCTGAACATTGGTATATCGTTAGTGACGAATATTTTGCCGGTAAAGCAGGGAAATACGCCGAATTGTTAGGTGCTGAACGCTGTGCCAAGATTATGAAATATTGTCTCGATCTCGAAGCGGAGTTCTACGAAGGTCAAGCTGTCACAAAATGCATATCACTTGATGTCGCGCTTAGTTTAATGCGTTCCGAGTCTACCAATGACTATATTGAAGCTATTCTGGATGCAATTGCAAATTCAAATTCTCCGGTGTCAATGTGGGTAGCGGCCGTATTGGTTATGGAAATGCAGGACAAACTTTTTCCCAAGGATTATCCAACAGGAAATGATACGGCTGGGAACAAAAATAATATTGATTGGCTGACTCAATCCGTTAGCCGTAAATTTACATTTGAGGCAGGCGCCAAAGCACAGATATGGAAGAATAGTTTTAAAGCATTAAGCAATAAGCTCAAGCATCAAGAATTCAAATTGCCGAGTAAGCCGCTGTCTGGCCCCTTTATGCTAGCCTACGCGGAAATAATTCCAATTATATTTGATGATGACGATGACAAATATATAGCTTTTAAAGTATTCCATCAATTGGTGACAAATAACATATTTGTTGAATATGTGCTCGAAGCATTGACTCAAGAGTCTGAATCTGGATATGTCTGGGTTAGCCCGCTATTGAAATACCTACTTACTCCTGAATTGTGCCGGTCTTTTATAGATTCTTGGAAGGAGAATCCTGACTCCTGCAACGCGAGGGATATCGCAGCTTATGAACTGGCTTCTGGTAGTGGTGGTCTGGATGGTTCTGGATCCGAGTCTGTGTTTGTGCCTGCGGATAAGGTGAATGGGCTCATTCATCAGTGGATGGGTAGTAAGGCCGAGTAACGATTCCTGCCAAACTCGTTATATGCGAGGTGTCAATAAGGAACCAGAGGGCGTGCAGATCATTGAGAGTATTGGCGTTGAGTCCGCAGGTGAGGCTGATGGTCTCCTGGTGCCAGCAAATAAGTTTGGTGTCAACCTCGGTTATGAACCATCTAGATGCCTGTTCCGGGGGTCGATGTGACGCATATCAGCTTGCGCGGAATCAAGTGACTCAGTGGGTTCGGCCAGCACGATCGGTTTATGTGGAAGTTCTATTCGTTAACATGCGAGCCAAAATCTAATTCCAGGTCTTTTCTGGCTCGCGTGGTGTTGTCTGTGCCATTTGTCATCTAATACGTAGATTTTGTCACCTTGCAGTATTAGAAGACAGTTGAATTTTAATGAAGTAGAGAATTTGTCTGCGGCGTAATCGGCATTATAAATAGTATAAGTCACAAATAGTATAAGAGTGAATTTATTATTTAGTTCTCTGAGGAAAACTGGATCGTGTTTTGCGTTTTGCGGACATCGGTGGTGATGGTGCATGTGCGGCACAGGCTAGATGATCCAGTTTTCTCTCGGTCGCGGTGGATTGGAATATAAAATATAAGAATACGCCATCGCTATCTTGTGCGATTTGGTTATGGCCGAGTCAGCAGGCTGTGAAACATCGCTTCGGGGTGCGTGTCAAGTCGAATATAAACTGCGATAAACAAATGTAGAAAGCCGGTTACGTCGTTAAACCAGGTAGAAGTGTATTAGTTGAAGTTGTGTGTTTCAGTTTCAGATTCAGGAGGAAGATATAGGGCAAGGTGCAGGTTAAAGCTCATATGGGAAACGGATAGTTTAGGTAAAAACCACCCAAGGCATATATAGGTGAGTTTTGCGATTGGCTACCTCTCTTTCTATTTAAGCGTTCCCGCATACTCTGTATGCAGTAGGTAAGCTGTGCAGAAAGCTCATGTTAAGGCTTGTGAAACAGAATTAGTTATTCGTTATAAGAATGGGGGGCAAGCTGATGGACCAAACTCAATTCATCACAAGTTGAGTAAAGAATCTAAAGTGCCCCCCGTGGGATTCGAACCCACAACCCACGACTTAAAAGGACGCTGCTCTAACCATTGAGCCAGAGGGGCAACAGCTCAACACTACATGTTTGATCTGGATTTTTCCAGTTCACGGCAAGCCGGTTCTCGGGCGAAGCATCACTGAAAACCTGTACAGATAGATGAAGAATATCAATATGAAGCGCTACCCTTCCGCCCGCTTAGGAAGGTTGTTGAGGTGGGTGGAGGGCGGTAGGGGCGGCTAGGCGCTGAACTTGTGCGACGGGATCTGTGCCGGACAATAAACGAACCTGTATGCCAGAGTTTCTGCCAAGGTTGTTGTGAGGCATTCTTCACCGTGAGGCGTTGGCTGGTCCATGTTTTGCCATCTGCAGATGGCGAACTGGCGAGCAACGTTGATTCCCCGTACTCGGATTGAAAGAATCATCTCTGCGAGGCGACCTCTTGTCCTCGCAAGTGCGCTGAGGGAGGGAGCTCCGATGAAACATCCGGCTCAATACGCATTGCCGCACGTACAGAGCGTCACAGTCTCATACGGACATTCACCCGTTTGCAGGCGCGGGATACTGCTATGAAGCGTACCGTCGATCCTTCCGGCCAGGGCGAGCCCTTCCCCATCCGCGCATCCAGCCTATGCAAGCAGGTTTCACCCAGGAAAGGGGAGACCATAACTCTCTTGGACAATGTGGAATTCACCGCCTCCTGGAGAGCCATGACCGGGATTGTAGGGCCATCGGGTAGCGGCAAATCAACCCTGCTCTACTGCCTGGCTGGTCTCGAACCAGTCAGCTCGGGCCAGGTGGAAGTCCTGGGTCGGCACATCTCTGCCATGGGGCCTGCGGCATCGGCACGGTTCCGCCGTGCGCACCTGGGCTTCGTTTTCCAGTCCTATAATCTGGTGCCTTCGATGAGTGTGGAGGACAACCTCAAGCTGCCCTTTATTCTGCGCAAGACCCGCTGGCCGGAGGATCAGGCGGCCAAGTTGCTGGACAGACTGGGCATCAGGGGGCTGCTCAAGGCCAATGTGACCCTCCTGTCAGGGGGCGAACAGCAGCGTGTGGCTCTGGCTCGCGCATTGATTTCGGATCCAGATATCATCTTCGCCGATGAGCCTACTGGCGCCCTAGACCAGGAGACCGGCAATGCGGTCGTCAATGAGCTCGCCGCCTTCGCCGATCGACCGGGCCACGCAGTGATTATGGTCACCCACAGCCCGGAAGTCGCCTCCCGTTGCAACACTCTGGTGCACCTGAGCGACGGTCGCATAGCCACAGCCGACAAGGTTCCCATGCCGAAAGTGGGCATCTGATGCGACTTCTTCTGCGAGATTTCAAGGATGCCCCCCTGGCTTGGTCTGGCGTCATCCTGGTGTTGATCGCCTCGCAAACCATGGTCGGCCTGCTTGCCATGATGCTCTCTTCAGCCAAGGCCCTGGGCGATCTCCCCGGCATGGCCGAGCAAGGCCGCACTGCCTACCAAAATTTGATGATTCCTTTCGTGGCTCTTCTCGTTGCCGCAGTATTGATCATTCTGCAAGTCGTTTCGTCGGTGATTAACCAGCGCAGACGCAACCTTGCCCTCCTGACTCTGCAAGGCGCCACGCCCTGGCAACTGACCTCGCTGACTTGTATGCGCGTATTCATTTTGGCGCTCGCGGCTAGTGGAGTCTCGCTGGCGGCCTCTTTTCTGCTGGCCCGTCCCCTCTATGCCTGGCAGACCTCACAGTTCCTGATCGGTAGACAGCCTTTTATCGCCAGCCACCAGCTGGCTTCCTGGACAGCAGGAACCTTATGCGGAGTAGTGGTGGCCTTGATCGGCACGCTGCTGACCATCCGGACCATCAGCAGGATCAGTCCCGTGGAATCCCTGCGGGCCGCAATTATCCCTCCAAAAACAGCAGGTTTTACTCGTCGTATCGCCGCTGCCTTGTGTTTGCTGGCAGCCTTGGCAGTCATACTGATGCCGATTATGCAAGCGCGGACCATTTCTGGTGAGCAACTGGTCCGTTTGCACACCGCGGCACCCATTCTGCCTATCGCCATGGGAAGCACTTTCGGCTTCATGCTCCTGCTGGCCGCAATCTGTTTGGCGGGTCCCTCCCTGCTGGGTGCGGTCACCAGCGGCTGGACCAGGCTCGTCGCTCTTCACAGCCCCTCATGGCTGATCGCTTGCCGGCAAGCCAGCGCCCGCATGCGTAGTCTCAGCTCCACGGTCATACCGCTGGTCGTGGGGGTTTCATTGCTGATGATGACCGATTCCTTCTACCAGACCAGCGCCGATTCCAGTCGCCTGTTGCCTCCCAACCTGGATGTCAGCAGCTCTGATTTCTCCATGCTCATTACCCTTCTGGGCCCCGCGCTGGTCGTCACGCTGGCTGGAGTGTGCGCCGGATACCTGATCTCAGCCCATGGTCGAAGCCTGGATCTGTCCCTCATCTCGATCGCTGGTGCGGACCCGAATCAACTCGAGCTCATGTCCGCCCTCGAAGGGTTCGTCATGGCAACTACCGCCGTATTGATATCCTTCACCTCCAGCATCCTGCCCGTCATGGCTTACGCTGTCGGATTCCGCAAGGTCTTTGGCGCTGCCAGCATCGGCATACCTTGGGTCCACTGGGCGCTGGTCTTCCTGCTTCTGACTTTGGCGGCATCACTGGCTTCGTGGATCAAGGTGCGCAAATCAGCAGGTCGTTCCCCTGCCTGTGTGATAGCACAGTACACTGGCGAATGAACCTGGGGATCCTCGGCATGACAGCGTGAGGGGGCGCGATGAAGGGCATGGCAACCAACCTATTTGAGCTGTTGAGCAATCAACGCTTGACCAGGTTCGTCATGCCTCTGCTGAGCCTGACTTATACGCTTCTCTATGTCAGCGCCCCCACGTTTCCTCCAGTCTGGGCTGGGAACATTCCTTTGCCCGTTTGGAAGACGGACATCGGCCTGATTGGACTTCTGTCTTCCTGCCTGCTGTACTGGAGCAGACAGCTTCCCCTGCTCATCACGACCATGGAGACCCTGCTATACCTCGGCTTGTCATTTGCCACCTCGGACGATAGCTTCCTGATACCACTTGTAGGGGCTCTCTATTTCTGTGTCTGCTTATCGTCGGCACCCAGGATTGCGGCAGGCGTGGGTGAGGCAGTTGCGGCCGTCAGCCTGGTCACCGTCAGCATGCATGCCGGGCACGTGCTCTTTCTGGAATGGTCGGCCCGGATGGCTGTCATCATGGCGGTCGCGGCCGTTGCCGTAGCTGTCAGGTTCTACCGGATTCGACGCGAGATGCAGCAGCGTGAGGAGCAGGAGCGGATCCGCTCTGAGATGCTTGCCAGGCAAAGGGATCAGGCTGTATCGCGCGCCCAGGTAGCAGGGGAGTTGCACGACAGCGTGGGCCACGACCTCACCACGATCATCGCCCTGACCCAGGGATTCGCTGATTCGGTTGAGATCGAAGAGCTGCAAGAAGTGCTTAAGGACATTAATCAGGTTGCCAGGGATGGATTGGCCGACACTCGGCAAGCCGTCCGTACCCTTGTCCAAGAGCATGAGGCAATCCCTCAAGAGCCCGATGATGATGGGCGCAGGTTTGGTTCCAGGCTGCACACGCTCGACGAACTCGACACCGTAATCGCCCATGCCCGCGCAGCTGGTCTGGCTGTCGTGTCTACCGAAACAGGGCATCAGCAGCACGATCCCAGACAGGACAACCTCTGCTTCATAAACAGCAGGGAGGCCATCACTAACACGCTCCGGCACGCCTCAGACCCGAGCACCATCGTCATCTCCCGCGACTATGAGCAGGGCGGCACCCTCCGAATCAGCATCCGCGACGATGGGCATGGGAATGCACATCGACAAGCCTCGGGCGATTGGAAACCGGCCATTCATGACCATCCAGGAGTGGGCCTCAAGCAGATTGGCGAGCAATGCCGACTGATGGGAGGGAGTCTGAGTTGCGGACCGGGCAAGAATGGAGGATGGACTGTAGAAGCCATCCTGCCTTGCGCCGGCGAGAAAGAGGGCAATGCCCATGATTGACCTGATGCTGGTCGACGACCTTGCGCTCCTCCGCAAGGGGTTGGTGCGCATGATCGAGGCCGACCACGATTTACAGGTCGTCAGACAAGCCTCCAACGGTCAGGAGGCAGTGACCATGCTTCGAGAGATGAAAGCAGCCGCCCAGCCGTTGCCTCGGGTGATCCTGATGGACGTTCGCATGCCGGTGATGGACGGCATCAGTGCCACTGCGGTCATTGCCAAGGAGTTCCCCGACATTCGCACGCTGATCCTGACCACCTATGACGAAGACGATTACGCCTTCACCGGTCTGCACGCAGGCGCCTACGGCTTTCTGCTCAAGGACGTATCCACGAGAGATCTGCACCGAGCCATTCACGCAGTGGCCGATGGAGACGCGGTGCTCACCCCCCGTGTCACAGCAGAGCTCATCAATCGCGACAGAGCCTACGCCCGGCATAAGGTCAGTGATCCGCAGGCCAGACAGCAGCTGGATAAGTTGACCCCCAGGGAGTACGAGATAGCCGGGCTCATCGCTCAAGGGCTCTCCAACCAGGAAATAGCCCAGCGCCTCACTCTCGAAATCACCTCCGTCCGGCGCTATGTAAGCCGCATGCTCGACAAGACTGGCCTGCGAGACCGTACACAAATTGTCATCACATGGTTTCAGGCCGGAATGTCTGACTGACGGTCTTTAACCAGCCATTCGGGGCATTGGGATGAGAAAAGTAGAAAGAACGATAGATTCCAGAGCGACGCTTTCGTTGACCTGATGAAGCTGAAGCTGGGAACTAAAGACCAGAACTTAAGTGTGGAAGAACCTTATTGAACATTGTGATTCTTGCTGTATTGAGTTCCGACTATTCACCCATGCGCGCGATGTCCCTGTGGCGCTTGTTCACTTTGGAAACCCCAGTTCCGTTGAATGCTGCTCTTGTAAGCTGAAGCACAAAGGGTGGCCAAGCACTCGACAGAAGAGGTGGACCATGGGAATCCTTCTGGTGAGGATGGACCAGCCGGGGGCAGTGGATGCCGAAATGATCTGGGAATATCTGCAGGCCTGCCGTTCTCAGCCTCAGGATGAAGCGGCTGGTCTCGGCCCCTTGGAGGACTGCCACAGCCTGGATGAAGTTCGTCGGTCGGGTCTGCCCGAGGTGGCTCGTCAGGCGCGTGGCGATGATCTGCCGCCGGGGTTTGTGCCAGCTCTGCAGTTCGCCGCCCTGGATCCCAGCGGCAAACTGGCGGGGATGATTCAGCTGAGGTTGCAGCTTACGCAGGCGCTTCTGCGAGTGGGCGGCAACATCGGCTATTCAGTTCGTCCGGATTGTCGCCGGCTGGGCTATGCCGGGCTGATGCTGGATGAATGTCTTCGACAAGCTGCCACTCTGGGCATGAGTAGGGTCCTGATTACTTGTTCCCCGTCGAATCTGGCCAGCCGCCGGACCATCCTTTCGCGTGGCGGGCAACTGGAGAATGTGCTCCCCAGCAGATCTGGTCAGCCAGTAGAACGGTATTGGATTGATTTGTCTACGAAACGAACAGATCGGTAAACGCAATCTTGGATGCAAAAGCAGCTTTCATGTAATTGCTTCCTGGCTAGGCTCTCTGCAATGATTTTCTCCGGCTATGACGTATATGCGCATCCAGAACGCGAACTTATTTTAAGCTTATTTTGAGCGAATGCCGGTTAGTGTATATTTTGTTTTTATGCACATTCCGTGCATTATGTACGACGGTAAAGGAACCGCCATGAGACAAACAGCTTCGACACAGAAACCATCCGATAAGCCGCAAGTCATTGCTGTCAGGTTTTTTGCCCTGGCATTAATTCTCGCCCATGTTATATCGTTTGCCACCGGTTCACAGTTCTGGAGTTTATGCACATACCCAGTAGCTTGGCTAATGATGATTGTCTTCATGATGGTAAGAGACTGGCGGCGAAACGGTGAAGGCCAGCATCATTCGAGATAGCCAATACGCGAAAAGGGCGAAATAGTGGGTTCCGTCGATAACTTGCAGAGTTTCGCATCATCGCCGTCGCTGTTCGTTCGCGCGGTCTACTGTTGTCGGTGGTCAACCTCCCCACTGGTGAGCATGAGCCGGGGGAACAAGCATCGCACTTTTCTCAATATCCGCTTTTGCTGATACTGGTATGGCTTCTCTTACCAAAGTGCCGATTGGGAACAAAGTAGATGTACCCGTCCGCCCCTTGCGGCCCGCTTGATAAATGGGAATATGCTGTTCCAGCTGCAGGTAAACCAGTAGTGGAATCATTGTTTGCCAGTACGTGCTCTTGGATGCCATAATTTGTGGGACGGTGGCGGTTTTATGTCTGATCCAGCTTGTATTTTATTAGAAAATGCCTGAAATTCTGGGCTCATGGATGAGGAAAGAATATGGATTAATAAGCTATCGTAGTTGAAGCAGATGGTCTCATGGAAAAGACCATCGGAGCCAAAATCACCATACTATGCTGGGCCGGAATTTGGACTGATTCTTTCCTCCACCTGCGCAGACTCAGCAAATTGAAATAGTCATGAATAGACAAGCAGCAATAGACGACACAACCCGCGCTTTACCACATCAGTATTGACGCTGAAAGGCTCTGGAATGGGCAATATCGAAGTAAGCGTATCGAACCTTACTGTTCGAATAAAGAACAAAACGATTCTCTCTCATCTTTCATTGGAGGTTGAAGAAGGGGCCTTCCATGGGGTCATCGGGCCAAATGGCGCTGGAAAGACAACCTTGTTCACCGTCTTGGAAGGACTGCAAAAACCGGTTGAGGGAACGGTCTCTGTTCTGGGCAAGACGCCCTATCCACGCAACTTGGCCCTGCTCCGCCAAATAGGCATCCAGCCTCAAAAGTCGTCCTTCTTCCCTAAAACGACGCTCCTTGAGCACCTTACCGCAGTGGCGGATATCTACCAGGTGCCCCGGTCGCGTGTGGACGATCTTATTGATGCATTGAAACTGGATCATGTGGCATCCAACAAGGTTGAATCATTATCCGGCGGCGAACAGCAGAGATTGGCTATCGCTACGGCCGTCGTCCATCATCCTCGGCTGCTCTTTCTAGATGAGCCCACTGCCGCCCTCGATCCGGAGTCACGCCATGATCTTGTGAGCTTGCTCAAATCGAATCAGCAATTGGCCGCCACGGTTCTTTATACGACGCACCATCTGGATGAGGCGGAGCGGTTGTGCAGCATGGTTTCGATCTTGGCGGATAAGCATATTCTCGTAACAGCCAGTCCCAGCAAGCTTATTGCGCAAGCAGAGATGGAATCGACCATTCTTCTTCCAAATGCCTTGGATCACGCTGATCAAGTAGCCCATCTCGTGGGGGACGACTATGTAAAGGTCACGCCCGATGGTCTAACAGTACGCACCCGGGATACCGGAGTTACTTTCGCGAAATTGGTTGATTCCGGGATCAATACAAGCCAGGCACAAGTCAAGGATGGGCGTCTGGAGGATGTCTACCTTCGCCTTCTCGAAAAGGAGAACGTCAAATGAACAGCTTCAAAACTCTATTCAAGTTGATGTTCCACTACGATATTCGTGACTGGTCCACTTTGGTTTTCACCTTTCTCTTTCCTATAGCCTTGTTGCTGGTCCTGGTCCTGTCTTTTAAGAGCTACGTTCCTGGAGTTGATATTGCCAGTCAAATCAGCGCCAATGTCATTGCGTTTGGTGCGGCCTACGTGGGTATTTTTGCGGGTGCTTCGCACCTTGCCCTCTGGCGTGAGAATGGCATGCTGCAGACGGTTCGCAATTTTCCTCTATCCTGGAATGTGATTATCCTCTCCCAGGCTGTTGTGGGTATCGTCGTCCTTCTGGCGCAGGCTGTAGTGCTTGTCGTCTTGGGGATGGTCATGGGAATGAGGCTGAAACCGACGTTTTTGTCGGGATTGCTTCCCCTGGTCCTTGGCTATCTTTTGTTCTTTTTCCTGGGTGTCATTATCGCCATGATAATTTACTCCATCGCAGGGGTATCCATCCTCGCGAACATCATTATTCTGCCCCTGGGCTTCATTGGCGGAGCTATGATGCCTGTCAATATGCTGCCGTCCTGGGTGCAGACCATCGCCCCGTATACGCCCCTATATCACATGCGGGAGGCCTTATCGATGATGCTGATCGGATCGGGCACCTGGCCTCATGCCTGGCTCGGGATCCTCTACCTGGCCGTGGGCTGCATTGCCTCAGGGCTTGTTTCCATCTACGGATTTCGCTGGAAATGATACTTTTGATGGCTATGCATCTTTTGTCGCCATTGCAGGAGATTTCTCGAATGGTAGTTGCGGACCTTGCTGAGCGTAATTCCTGCGATAGTCTTCCTACTTGCCTGCGACTGCCTTGGGTGTAAGAGGGGTCCTGAGCATCTGCTGACCTGCCAGTGTGAAAGAGACCGATAGATTCCTCGTGTCTTAGCGCGTCTGAGGGGTTCTTCTGAGAGAATGGCAGGTATGGTCTGGCTGATTGTCCTGGTATGGGTGCTGGTGGTTGCGGCATTCATCGTATTTGTCATGCGCTTGGCGCTTGGTGAGTCCCAGGACCGTGCCTTCTCCCAGTCTCTGGATGAGCGTGTACGTCGGGCCGCCCGCCGTCAGCAGGAACGAGAGAATAAACTGCCACGTATAGCAGGAGGGCACCTGTCTTTCGCTCCTGGTTCGGGCGAGGATGCGCCAACCGCTGAAGACCGCGCACATCCCTATCCGGTCTATGTCAATGCATCCTCCGTGGTGGAGGTTCGGGGTATGCTGGCCTCCGATTCCACAGACGAGATCAATGTGCCTCCGCCACCAAGCAGCGATTCTTCATCATCGGTCAATCCGAGACAGAAGAATAATGCCATGCAGTCGGCTTCTACGGCCTCTGGGCCTCCAGCTCCCAGGAACTCCACCCTGCGATCATCCAGCCCTGAGCCTTCGCGTTCGCAGCGACGGGAGCCTCAGTCCACCACCTCCGACGTCATGCCAGCAGTCAAGAGCGGTTCGCAGGCGGGAACGAGCTATCCAAGCGGAAAGTGATCGTTGGTGGTGACCGTCCGTGTCCCTTTTCGCCTTTAGGCTGGTACCTATGACAACACAGCAGCTCCTTATTCTTATCGCGGTGCTGATCGTCCTGGTACTGGCCGTGGTCGGCATTCTGGTGGCGGTCCGTAAACGCCGGTCCCAGGGGGATTCCACGCGTCCCGGCAGGGCGGAAGAGCCTGATGCTTCCCCAGCAGCTTCGTCGGGTGACCAGGCAGCCGGATCTGCCTCGCATGCATCGGGTGCTTCTGCCAATCCGGACGCTTCTGCGGGTTCCGACTCAGTCGATTCAAAGGCATCCAGTCAGTCGTCCTCAGTCGAGCAAGCGGCATCGTCGGCGCAGGAGGAACTGGCTCACCCGGAGTCCTCTGCATCGCGTATGACCAGGCTCAAGGCCAGGCTGGCCAAGAGCCCCAACCCCTTCGGCAAGGCCCTCTTTGCCATTCTGACCAAGGACCATCTGAGCGAATCCGATTGGGAGGATGTGGAAGACACCCTGCTCATGGCGGATGTGGGTGCCGAGGCCAGCGAACAGCTGGTGAAGCAGCTGCGCGACGATGCCCGGATCACAGGGCAGAAGGACCCCGCAGCCGTGCGTCGTGGCCTTCGTCAGCGCCTGATCGATCTGGTCGATCCCAATATGGACCGAACTCTTGTGGCTGCCCGACCCCAGGCCAACAGGCCGTCGGTCATTATTATGGTGGGCGTCAACGGCACCGGCAAGACCACCACGGCGGGCAAGCTGGCCAGGCTTTTCGTGGCCGATGGCAAGTCAGTGGTCATGGGTGCCGCCGATACCTTCCGCGCCGCCGCCGCTGATCAGCTGGAGACCTGGGGCGGCAAGGTGGGCGTGCCCGTGGTCCGCAGCGACCGCGACGGCGCCGACCCGGCCTCGGTGGCCTTCGAAGCCGCGGAACGGGCCAAAAACGATCAGGCGGATGTCCTCATCGTGGACACAGCCGGGCGCCTGCAGAACAAGGCCAATCTGATGGATCAGCTGGGCAAGATCCGGCGGGTGATCGAGAAGAACCTGCCCGTGGATGAGGTTCTGTTGGTTCTGGATGCCACTACCGGGCAGAACGGGATGATCCAGGCCAAGGTCTTCGCCCAGGCCATCGGGGTCACAGGCATTGTCCTGACTAAGCTGGACGGCTCGGCCAAGGGCGGCATTGTCATATCTGTCCAGCGGGAGCTGGGCGTGCCCGTCAAGCTGGTCGGGCTGGGCGAGGGGCCCGACGATCTGGCCGTTTTCGATCCCGAGTCCTTTGTCGACGGCATCCTGGGAGACGAGTAGTCCAGCCGGCCGGTTGGTCATACGGTGGTCATCCAATAGTCACCCGCAGGTAATGCGGCGGTGACCTGACCGTCATCCTCTTCCTGTTTGATGAATCGGGAAGTGGAAGAGAATCTGACGTAGGCTGTCCGGAGGAAAGTCCTCTTTATTGGGGACTGCCCGCCCGGATGGGGAAAAGAGAGGTGTAGGCATGGATTCTGGAAATGCTGCCTGGATGCTGGTAGCGGCATCCATGGTTTTCCTGATGACTCCGGCGGTGGCTTTCTTCTATGGGGGTATGGTCCGAGCCAAGGCCGTGCTCAACATGATGATGATGTCCACGCTGGCCATTGCCGTGACCGGGGTTATCTGGGCCTTCTGGGGATGGTCGATTTCCTTTGCCGGCAAGGACATCGGAGGCGTCTTCGGCGACCCCATCACCGGCTTCCTGCTCAAGGACACGGTCACGGCCAAGGACGGGGTCTTCACCTCGCTTGATTCCGCGAACGCCGCTTACCCGCATACGGTGGACATTGCCTTCCAGGCCGCCTTCGCCATGATCTGCGTGGCCCTGATCTCGGGAGCCTTGGCAGAGCGAGTCAGAATCAGCACCTGGATGATCTTCGTGGCCCTCTGGGTCACCTTGGATTACGCGCCCATGGCCCACATGGTTTGGAATCACGGACTGCTGGCTGCCGATGGACCCATCTCCAACGCCATCGGAGCCCAAGCGCACGACTTCGCAGGCGGTACGGTCATCCACATCAACGCGGCAGTAGCAGCCCTGGTCATTGTGCTCATCATCGGCAGGCGCATCGGCTTCCCCAAGGAGTCCATACGCCCCCACAATGTGCCCATGGTCATGCTGGGTGCCTTCCTGCTCTGGTTCGGCTGGTTCGGCTTCAATGCCGGGTCTGCCTTCGCCGCCAATGGCACAGCTGGATATGCCTGGGTTTCCACGACCATGGCCGCCAGCGCCGCCACCTTGGGTTGGCTCTTTACTGAACGGATCCGCACCGGGCACTACACCGCCATGGGTGCTGCATCCGGCATGGTCGCCGGCCTGGTGGCCATCACTCCAGCGGCCGACGTGGTCTCCCCGCTCTGGGCCATGGTCATCGGCCTCTTGGCTGGTTTCGTCTGCTGCCTGGCCTGCGGGCTCAAGTTCCGTTTCGCCTATGACGACTCCTTGGATGTGGTGGGCATCCACGGTGTGGGTGGTTTATTGGGCACGCTGCTGATAGGCTTCTTTGGTACCGGCACGGGCTTCCTGGCCGGCGGCAATTTCCGGCAGTTGCTGGTTCAGTTCCTGGTGGCGCTGATTGCGATCATCTACGCAGCTGCAGTAACCGGTGTGATCGCCTTTGCGCTGGAGAAGACCATTGGTTGGCGAGTCAGCAAGGATCAGGAGGTCATCGGCGTCGATCAGAGCGATCAGGGTGAGAGCGCCTACGACTTCGGGTCCATTCTGAACTGATCAGAAAGGAAGGCAGCATGAAACTCATTACCGCCATCATTCAGCCCGGGCGGCTGGATCAGATTAAACAGGCCCTGACCGAGGTCGGCGTGCACGGCATGACCGTCTCGACAGCCCAGGGCTATGGCCGGCAGGGCGGCCATAAGGAGGTCTACCGGGGCAGCACTGTCAAGGTGGATCTGGTTCCCAAGGTGCGCCTGGAGGTGCTGACCGAGGATCGCCGGGTCGACGAGCTGGTCAACGCCATCGTCCAAGCTGCCGCCACCAACACCGTGGGCGACGGCAAGGTCTGGGTGCAGACCCTGGACTCGGTGGTCAGGGTCCGTACAGGGGAGACCGGCGTCGACGCCATCTGAGGCAGCCGCCTGCTGACCAGTTTCGCAGGATTCCGTCGCTGTGGCCAATTTCATGGTCGAGCGGTCGGGGTCCTGCTTTTCTATGGCTCTTCAGGCTTGGCTGGCCTGGCCAATGGTCCCCATCCAGACATCGGTGCGCGTTCTCAAGCCATTGCAGATGGCCCTGACGCCAATGAAGAGGACATTGAGGACGGCCCAGAGCATGGCTATCCGCCAGGTGGGCGTCCAGTTCATGGCCAGAGCCGTCATGCCCAGCAGCCCGATCAGGTAGATCACAGCCGTCAGGGAGCAGGTGGCCGCCAGGTAGCGATAGTCCCCGGCCCCGATCAGGATCCCGTCCAGGGCCCACATCCATCCGGCGACGGGCATGAAGACTCCCTGGACGATCATGCCCACGGTGATCAGCGATCTGATGGCCGGCGTGGGGCTGAACAGGGGGGCGGCGAAGAGGCCCAAGGCGATCATGACCAGTCCGACCAGCACTCCCATGACCATGCCGGCCCTGGCTGACAGGTCGGTCATGACCCGTGCCCGCGACCGCCGTCCGGCGCCCAGTTCGGTGGCTACCAGTGACTGACCGGCGATGCCCACGGCATCCAGCATGTTCAGTCCGAAGTTCCAGGCCGAGTTGACCCCCTGGTAGGCCGCCAGCACCTGCTCGCCAAGGTGGGCCGCAGCCACTACGGTCATAAAGAGGCAGACCCGCAGGGCCAGGGTCCGCAGGAAGAGGGGGAAGCCGTCGCCCATGCTGGCCGCCATGCCTGAGAGCCGGGGCCGCAGCTGGGCGCCTTCCCGACGGGCCCAGACCAGGGCGGGGATGGTCAGGAAGAGCCCCATGGCCCACTCGGCGATCAGGGTGGCCAGGCCCGAGCCCAGAATGTCCATGTGCAGGCCGAAGACCAAAAGGACCTCCAGGGCGGTGTTGAGGATGGCGCCCGACACGGCGGCCACCAGGGTGATCTTTACCTTCTGCAGTCCGCGGAAGATGCCGTTGGCCGCGTAGACCATAAGCATGGCCGGAAGGCCGAAGACCAGGGCATTCAGATAGGTCTGCGCCGCCTGCAGGACCGGCCCGCGGGCTCCCATCAGGCTGCAGATGGGCCGGCTCAAAGTCAGGAGCAGGGCGCAGACGACCAGGCCGATGACGAAGGCCAGCCACATGCCGTCCACACCGGCCTGCATGCCCTCCCGTCGGCGGCCGGCGCCCATGAGCCGGGCCACCTGGGAGGTGGTTCCGTAGGCCAGAAAGATGCACAGGCCCACGGTGGTCAGCACCACCGTGGATCCGATGGAGAGCCCGGCCAGGGCCGAGTCGCTGATGTGGCCCACGATGGCGGTGTCGATCATGACGAAGAGCGGGGAGGCGATCAGCTGGCCGAAGGTGGGTATGGCCAGTCCGGCAATGGTCCGGTAGGTCGCCCGCCGTTCTTCCGGCGTGATTGATCCGGTCTTGGTTTCGGGAATGTTCCTGTGGCTGCGCATGGACGCCATGCTAATGCTCTGGACTGAATGCACAACCCCTGAAAGCCAGTCCGTGGACGCCCTGCCGGCAGATGACATATCACCAAACAGCCCTGAGTGCAAGCTGGATTGATGATGTGGAAGACTGTCCCCAAGTTTTGCACAGAGTTATACCCATGAGGTGGATAAGTTGCGCACATGTCCTCTAGGACACGCCTTGAATGTGGATAACTTATTTTTCTGTACACATGCAGGAGCGACCCTGTGCTCCATCCAGTACGGTCGGCGCGCCCTGGTGAATGCCTTGGGTGAAATCCTCCTCTTAGGGCTGTCAAGGACGGCCCTCTTCGTAGAATCGTGGCTATGGCTTCCGACGACTACACCGACTACACCCATCCCGAACAGCGTCCAACCGATCATACCCAGACCGGCCGTGACATGCTCTTCGACCGGGTGCCCCCGCATGACGACGATGCGGAGATGGCTGTGCTGGGCGGCATGCTCATGAGCAAGGATGCCATCGGCGAGGTCAGCCAGATGATCGACATATCCGACTTCTATCAGCCCAAGCACCAGACCATCTATGAGGCCATAGTCACCCTCTTCTCGGCCTCCCAGCCGGTGGATGCGGTCCTGGTGGCCAACGAGCTGCTCAAGTCCGGGGACCTGGAGAAGGTGGGGGGCACCGACTATCTGCATTCCCTGGTGGCCTCGGTCCCTACAGCCGCCAACGCCACCTACTATGCGGAAATCGTCCACCAGCGGGCCATCCTGCGCAATGTGATCGCGGCCGGCACCAAGATCGCCCAGCTGGGCTACTCGGCCGAGGGCTCCCAGGCGGAGGACATCGTCAACCTGGCCCAGGCCGAGGTCTACGAGATGAGCGTGGGCAGGGTCCGCCAGGATTACGAGGCCATCGGGCCGGTCGTCCACGACACCCTGGACCAGCTGGACAAGCTGCAGAACGGCGACATGGAGCGGGGCGTGCCCACCGGTTTCAAGAGCATCGACGACGTGACCCAGGGCCTGCAGCCCGGACAGATGATCGTGGTGGCCGGCCGCCCCGCCATGGGCAAGTCCACCCTGGGCATCGACTTCGCCCGTGCTGCGGCCCTCCACAACAACATGACCACAGTGGTTTTCTCCCTGGAGATGAGCAAGAACGAGCTGGCCCAGCGCATCATCTCGGCCGAGACCGACATCCCCCTGGTGGCCCTGCGCCGGGCGGACGACATCACCCCTGAGCGTTGGAACACCCTGAACACCTTCTGGAGCAGACTCCAGGACGCCCCGCTCTTCCTGGACGATTCGCCCAACATGAGCCTGATGGAGATCCGGGCCAAGTGCCGTCGGCTCAAGCAGACCAACGACCTGAAGCTGGTGGTCATCGACTACCTGCAGCTGATGACCTCGGGCAAGCGGGTCGAATCCCGCCAGCAGGAGGTCTCCGACTTCTCGCGCGCCCTGAAGCTGCTGGCCAAGGAGCTGGAGGTCCCGGTGGTGGCGCTGAGCCAGCTCAACCGTGGTCCCGAGATGCGCAACGACAAGAAGCCCATGCTCTCCGACCTGCGTGAATCGGGATCCATCGAGCAGGACGCCGACGTGGTCTTCCTGGTCCACCGGCCGGACTTCTACAACAAGGAGGACCGCCCGGGTGAGGCCGACATCATTCTGGCCAAGCACCGCAACGGCCCCACCGACACCTTCAAGCTGGCCTTCCTGGGCGAGAAGTCCAAGTTCAAGGACATGCCCCAGGACTACCAGCAGGGAGGGGTCTGATCATGCGGTCCACGACTTCCAAGGCGCAGCCTGCCGATCAGCCCGGTCGTCCCCGTAGGCCTTGGCGCTCGCTCCTGGCCCTTCTGGTCGGCAAGGCGGTGCGTTTCGTTGCGCGTCTGTCCCATCACGGCGGTTCTGCCCTGCCTGGCAAGGTGGTTGAGCGGATCGATCCGGACTTCCTGGCCAGGACCCTGTCGGGGCTGCCTCGCGGGGTGGTTCTGGTCTCGGGGACCAACGGCAAGACCACCACTACCCGAATGGTCGCCTCCATGCTGGAATCCCTGGGCCTCAAGGTCTTCACCAATCCGACCGGGTCCAACTTCACCCGCGGCGTTGTTTCGGCCTTGGTCTCTACATTGGGGCTCTCCGGCCGTCTGCACGCTGACATTGCCGTCCTGGAGCTGGACGAGGCCTATGCGGTCCACTTCGTGCGACAGGTCAAGCCCCGCTACGCCCTCCTGCTCAATGTCATGCGTGACCAGCTGGACCGGTTCGGGGAAATCGATACTACTGCCCGGCTGCTGGGTCAGGTGGCCCAGGCCACCACGGGCACGGTGGTCCTCAACCGTGAGGATCCGCGCATCGCCAGCCTGGCTGCTCAGACGCCGGCCCAGACCGGTGTGGCCTACTTCGGCCTGTCGGACGATCTGCTGAGCTATTTCCCCACCGATGACGACATGCATGCCTCGGATCAGGATGCTGATGGTGCCGGTGCGGCCAGCGCTTCCCGCCCGGTCCGCCCCGGTCACCGGCTGCCAGCCGAGGTTACCCTGGAAAGGGTCATGGACCACAGGGCCGCCTTCCGCCTGGACGGTCGGCTCCTGGAGACCGATCTGCGTCTGGAGGGCGTCTACAACCTCTACAATGCGGCTGCTGCCCTGGCCCTGGTGAGGGTCGTTCTGGAGGACAGGGAACCAGATGATGCAGTGCTCATGGACGCCCTGTCCAAGGTGACGCCCGCCTTCGGCCGCGGGGAGGTCATCACCTACCAGGGCGCGCCGGTTGAGCTGGTCCTGGTCAAGAACCCCATGGGCTTCCGCCTGGCCCTGTCCTCCTTCGACCCTGCCGGACAGGACACCATGATCGCCATCCGCGACGAGTATGCGGACGGGCGTGACATGAGCTGGCTCTGGGATGTGGACTTCACCTCGCTCAGGGATACCGGCGTGGCCATGGTCTCCGGCACCCGGGCCTATGACATGGCCCTGCGCCTGGCCTATGACCAGGTGCCCACGGAGGCGATCGAGACCGACCTGGATCGGGCGCTGACAGCATTCCTTGAGGTGCATCCCGGCCGACCCAAGCGAATCTACTGCACTTACACATCTATGCTCCGGCTGCGGTCCGCCCTCGGCAGGATCGCGAGCGTTGACGATGCGGGGGTGGGCGCATGAGCGAGCGGACCAAAAGGAGCGCAGGAATGCGGCAGACACAGGATAAGGCCAAGGCTGTGGGAGACCATCCGCCATTGCAGATCCTCTCCCTCTACCACCGTGACATGAACATCTACGGGGATTCAGGGAACATACTCAGCGTGACCCGCAGGGCTGAGCTGTACGGGTTCCGCCCCATGGTCCGCTATTACGATCCCGGTGATGCCTGGCCCGAGCGGATCGATATGATTCTGGGCGGCGGCGGCCAGGACCATGGCCAGGAACGGATCATCGACGACCTGAGGAAGCGGGGCGGGGATCTGCGTGATCTGGCTGACCAGGATGTGCCCATGCTGATGATCTGCGGGCTCTATCAGCTCTTCGGCCATTATTTCGAGACCTCCGACCATGAGCGCCTGGAGGGGGTCGGCATCCTTGACGTGCACACCATCGCCCAGCCCGAGCGGATGATCGGCAACCTGGTGGAGCAGGCAGAGGACTTCGGCAGAGTGGTTGGCTACGAGAACCACTCGGGCCTGACCTATCTGGGGGAGGGGGCCCATCCCCTGGGCATGGTGACCGAGGATGGCCGCGGCAACAACGGCAAGGACCACACGGAGGGGGCCCGATGGAAGAAGGTCATCGGCACCTACATGCATGGGTCGCTGCTGCCGAAGAATTCGGCCATCACGGACTTCCTTATCAAGGGTGCGGCCGAAAGGCGGTACGGCCAGGGCACGTTCGCCCAGATGCAGGAAACCATGGACCAGAAGAGCCGGAGCGAGCTGGAGCGTCTGGACTCCCTGGCGGATCAGGCCAGCCGTATTGCCGCATCAAGGCCCAGATGAAGAGGAGCCTGCGGTTCCTTCGGTTCCGGCACAGGGGCGTGCCAAGGAGCCAAGGCGCTGCGGTCCCTCTTGCTATGGTGTTGAATCGGATCGGTCAATGATAACCAGCTAGACTGTAAAGAGAGACGGCCGCTCGTCTCTTGGCGGTCAAAAGGGCCCGGTACTTCAAGGGCGTATGAATGCTGGGAGGCATATCATGTCGGATTTGCATATTGGTGACGGATTGCACAAGGTGCTTCTGGCTGGCATTGGAGCGCTGGCCACAGGCGTGGAGAAGGGCCAGGAGGTCATCGACAGCCTGGTGAAGAAGGGCGAGCTGACGGTCGAGCAGGGGAAGATTCTCAACACTGAGCTCAAACGGAACAGGAAGACCCCTCCCGCTCCTGCACCGGCTGACAGCGCTCCTGCACCGGCTGCTGGCGCGCCCAGGCCTGCGACCCATGTTGCTCCTGACCCCCGTCGTCCCGACCATGATCCCTTGGCGCCAATGCCGAATCGTCGGTCCGGGTCCATCCCCATCACCTCCAATGATCCCATTGCAGGTCAGCAGGGCTGAAAGGCAGTCAATTACTGTCAGCGTCGGTCGTCTGCGCCGGAATGTCTGCCGCTGGTCGGCCATGCGGATAAAGGACGCAGGTGAGTGGTGAGTATGGATGCCATGAACGGACATGATGCCCCGGTGCAGACCATTGGCCTCTTCGGGGTCGGCACGGGAGAGCGGCAGGGGGCGGCAGGAAGGATCCGGCACAGGCGTGGCAGGGCCCGTCGACTGGCTGAGATGATCCGCATCGCCAACCGGTTCGACATCATCCACGGGCTGACTCCGGTCACCATGCGTCGACTGTTCGAGGCGCTTGGGCCCACTTTCGTCAAGGTGGGCCAGATTCTCTCCATGCGTTCGGAGATCCTGCCGGAGGCCTTTTGCCGTGAGCTCTCCAAGCTGCGCGCCGACGCGGATCCCATCCCGTATTCCATGGTGACCAGCACCCTGGCCGCCGAGTATGGTCGTCCGCTCGACCGGATCTTCTCCTCCATAGACCCTGTTCCCTTGGGGTCGGCTTCCCTGGCGCAGGTGCACCGGGCCCGCCTGATCAGCGGTGAGGACGTGGCCGTCAAGGTCCAGCGCCCAGGGATTCAAGAGACCATGGCCCAGGACATCGACATCCTGCGCAGCATGGTCAAGTGGGCCTCCCGGTTCGTCCGCAGCACCCAGGTGATCGACATCCGCGGGGTGGTCGAGGAGCTCTGGGAGACCTTCCAGTCCGAGGTCGACTTCCAGCAGGAGGCCGCCAATCTGGCGGAGTTCAAGGATTTTTGCGACTCATACGCCTACATCGACTGCCCGAAACCCTATCCTGAGCTTTGCACCAGGCATGTGGTGGTGATGGAGTACATCGACGGAATATCGCTCTCACGGCCCGCCCAGCTGGTGGCCCAGGGCTATGACCTGAAGGAGATCGGCACCAAGCTGGTCGACAACTATGCTACCCAGATCATGGACCGGGGATTCTTCCACGCCGATCCGCACCCCGGCAACATCATCATCCGCGATGGTTCCATAGTGCTGATCGACCTGGGAATGGTCGGCCGCCTGGACGAGGTGACCAAATCGGCTTTGAAGGACATGATTTTTGCAGTAGGCCGCGAGGATTCACCAGCCCTGGCCCAGGGGCTGCTCCGTTTCGCCGGTACGGGAGAGGCCAGAGCCGAGGACTACCCTTATCTCCTTGCCGACCTGGATGCGGTCGTCCAGCGGTTCGGCAAGCTGGATCTGGCCGATCTGGATATCGCCGAATACGTCAATGCCGTGATGAGGCTGGCCGCCCGGCATGGCATCAAGGTGCCGGGGTCGGTCACCATGGTGGCGCGGTGCCTGGTCACCCTTGAAGGACTCTTGGACGAGTTCCTGCCTGAGGCCAACATCGTGCAGATCATCACTGATCATGTCGCCTATAGCCAGAGCACGGGGTCCATCCTCAAGGAGGAGGCCCGGAAGCTGGGCATGCAGGGCGACCTGGCCCTGCATGGCCTTTTGGGCGCCCTGGCTGAGTCCCAGACCGCGACCAAGATGCTGACCCGGGGCCAGCTGCGCGCCAATGTGCAGCTGGTAGGTTCCGAGGAACCTCTGCAGCAGCTGTCCGACATGGTCAACAGACTGACCATGGCTCTCATTGTCGTCGGACTCTATGTGGGCTCTTCAATCGTCTACTTCGCCCGCGTCAAGCCGGTGGTCTTCGGCATCCCGGTGGTCAGCATGCTGGGATACGTGGTGGCCTTCATTCTTTCGGTCTGGATAGTCCTGGACATCCTGATCAAGCACCGGGCCCTCAAGCGCCGGCGACGCAACGGCGAAGCCTAGGCTGAGAGCCCGTCCATCCTGCACAGATACTGTCAGATGCTGTCAGATGCTGAATCAGTTGGCGAAATCCTCCACGGTCTCAGGATCCTCATGGTTCATGAAGGCGGATTTGCCGGTGTCCATGGCCCGCAGCCGGCCCATCTCCTGGTCGCTGAGCTGGAAGTCCCAGATGTCGAGGTTCTCGCGCATGCGCTCGCGGTGGGTGGTCTTGGGGATGACGATGACCCCGTCCTGGACCAGGAAGCGCAGGGCCACCTGGGCTGCGGTCCGGCCGTGCGCCTGCCCGATCTCGGTCAGGGTCGGGTTGGTGAACATCCCCTGGCGTCCCTCGGCGAAAGGTCCCCAGGATTCGATCCTGGTGCCGTACTTGTCCATGTAGGCGCGTTCCTGGGGGCGCTGGTGGAAGACGTGGGTCTCCAGCTGGTTGACGGCAGGGACGATTCTGTTGAACTTGACCAGGTCCACATACCGGTCGGCGTAGAAGTTCGAGACGCCGATGGCCCGCAGGACCCCCTGGTCATAGAGGTCCTCAAGGGCGTGCCAGGCTGCGTAGTAGTCGTTGAAGGGCTGGTGGAGGAGGACCAGGTCCAGGTGGTCAGTGCCCAGCTTCTTCATGGACTCCTCGACCGAGGCCTTGGTCTTGTCGTATCCGTAGTTGGTGATCCAGACCTTGGTGGTCAGGAAGACCTGGTCGCGGTCGAGGCCGCTCTGGGCCAGGGCATCTCCGACGGCCTGCTCGTTTCCATAGGCCTGGGCCGTGTCGATGGCCCGGTACCCGGTCTCCAGGGCGTCCAGAACCGAGCGGCGGCACTCGTCCAGGTCGGCGATCTGGTAGACCCCGAAGCCTTCCATAGGCATGAGGACGCCGTTGTTGAGCTTAACGGACGGGACGGAGGCGGATAAATCATTCTGCATGGTATTGCGCTTCTTTCTTGGCAGATTGCTCGACAGAGTTGGCTAAAGGCGAGAGCGTGCCTCTCTGATCTGCTTGTTCAAGGATAGGGCCTTCAAGCAGCTTGAAGTCAAGCTCAGCAAAGCGCGTCCAGCCTCCTGCGATGCTAGCGTGGGTAGTGAAGTAGCTGATGGCTGGAGGCGATGATGGGGTCCAAAGCACGATTGGCCGGCAAGGTCGCACTGGGTCTGGGATTCGGTGTTTTGGGAGGCTGGTGCTGGGCCCTGGCCCCTGGCCTTTCAGTGGTTGTGGGGCGGAGAAAGCCCGTCGGTCTGTCCTTGCATCCCTACGCCCATAGGGGCCTGCACGACGCTGGCTCGGGGATGGAGACGACCAATCCCAACCCTGGACAGACCGCCTACCTGCATCGTATCCATGACTGCCTGAAGGTTGAATCCGATCGTCCCTCAGGCAGGCACGCCTCGGCCCAAGCCAAGTCCCCTCGGGTAGTGGCGCCTGAAAATTCTCTGGCTGCCTTCGAGGCGGCCTGCAGGGCCGGCTACGGGATTGAGCTGGATGTTCATCTCAGCCGGGACGGCCAGGTGGTGGTCATCCACGATGGAGACCTGCAGCGGGTGGCTGGCGTCAACCGGGCAGTGGCGGACCTGACCTATGAGCAGCTGCAGAGGATTCCCCTGTGCCCAAGCCCTGCCCAGGCTCTTGAGTCCGGGGAAGGAATTCCTGGCTCTGCCGACCACGATGGCGGGCCCGAAACGGAGGGCGGGGACGGGGGCCTCAACGATCCCGACGCGCAGCATGTGCCTCTTCTGTCCGAGGTGCTCGCTCTGGTGGATGGCCGGGTGCCCTTGGTCGTCGAGATCAAGATGGACAGGGGCTTGGATCGGGAGCTCATGCGTCGGACCGATGCCCTCCTGTCCAGGTACCAGGGCCCCTATGTAATTGAGTCCTTCAACGTCCTGGCCCTTGCCTGGTATCGGGTTCACCACCCAGGCGTCACCAGGGGGCAACTGGTCGCCCCCTACCATGGCCGGGTGGACTCCCGCTCATCGGCCCTGCGCTGGATGGCCGGGTCCCTCCTCTTCAACTGGCTGGGGCGGCCGGACTTCGTGGCCTGCGAGTGGCACAGCGGGCACTCACTGCCCATGCGTCTCTATCGGTTCCTAGGTGGAACGCCCATTGCCTGGACCGTCCGCTCCGAGCATGCGCAGGAGGAGGCCAGTCCGGACTTTGATGGGATTATCTTCGAGTCGTATCTGCCTGAGAGCTGAACCAGCTATACAGGCCTGAGGCCGCAGCGGCCAGGCCTATGGCCCAGAGGGCCATGATCAGGAAGTAGCCGTAGGGGAGAGGCACGACGCTCATGTCCACCTGGCCGGACAACTGATGGAAGATGACGGCCAGCACCCCCGCCATGGCCAGGGCTGAAAGCAGAATGGCCGAAAGAGCATCGATTACTGACTCCCAAATCGAGGAGCAGACCAATGTTCCACGTGAAACACCGGCAGCCTGCATCCTTCGGTTCTCCTGGCGGCGCTCATTGACTGCGATGGCGCATGCCTGGATCAGGAAGATGGCCGTCAGGACGATGGCCCCGTTGACCATCTGGGGCATGGCCCGCTGCACCTCCTGGGACCTTTGGATTTCGGAACGAATGTACTCCTTCTTGGTGCAGGCCTTGATGCCTTTCCTGTCCCATGAAGCATTGAGCTTATTGATCAGATCGTCTGTGCGAATTTCAGGGGCGGTCCTGGCCAGGGTGGTCGATCCGCTGTTGTCTGGCGCCAGTTGCGACAGGTCGGCATCCGTCATCAGGTATTGGCCCATCTGCCCTGTCGGGGTCATGTCGACTACGGCGGTGATGGTCAGCGTATGGCCTTTGTCGTACCTGTCGATCAGAGTCAGCTTGCGTCCGATGGGGTTTTTCTCCTGAGCGCGGCCACTGGCAATAACGGCGATCTTGCCCGGCCCCAGGTCCGCAGCGGAGCCCTCGATGAAGATTGGGCTAATGGTATTGACGCTCTTGCCTGCTTTATTGACATGCATAGCCATGACGGAGGGTTCGCCATTGCCGCCGGTATCTTCCTTGTCTGCAGTTTTCCAGGATCCCTCGCTATAGGTGACGGCGGATTCGACGTCTGCAGTGGACCGAAGCTGGCGATCCAGGTCTCTTGGATCATTGCTCTCTGCGGTGATCATGGTTTCGGCAGCGACCGGCTTATACCGGCTTATGGCTTCTTGCGCCCAGCTGGACCGTACTAGGGCTATTATTCCGGTCACGATGACCAGCATCAGTATGATCGGCACTGCGACGGCGGTAGAGCTCCGGTTTTCCTTCCGTGCCCTTTGCCGTGCCAGGAGTCCGGCACCTCGGAAGGCCAGTTGGAAGGGGATGCCGATCAGGTTGGCGCAGGCCGGAACCAGGACAGGGGCCAGGGCGCCGATGATGACGAGCAGGCAGCCGGTCGAGGCCAGGATCTGGATTTCAATGTCCATGCCGTTGAAGCGGTGATAGACCATGGCCAGTCCTCCAGCCAGGCCGGCCAGGGCGATTATCAGGCGAAGAGGGCCGATTGACTTGGTCCCTGATCTGTTCTCGGAGTCCTGCAGGGCCTCGATGGGAGAGATGGCGGTAATCCTCCTGGCGGCGAACCAGGTTCCTAGAAGACCTGCCAGGAGTATCCCCACGAAAGCGAAGATAATTCCCATGGGGTGCGGATGCGCGGTCATTTCCAGTGCTTCAAGACCTGAGTTGATCAGGGACTTGGCGAATGCGGGCACCAGCAGGCATCCCGCCGAACTGCCCAGGAGGGCGGCCAAACCTACCGGAATCATGAATTCCAGCAGAGAGATGAATCTCACGGTCCTGGGAGAGGCGCCGGAAAGCCGCATCATGGCATACTCGCGACGACGGCGTTCGATCAGGAACCCCACGGAGGTGATGACCAGGAAGATGGAGACGAACCCGCATATGCAGGCATACGTTATGGATATCAGTGCAGCGCCGTCTTGTAAGGACAGGGTCATAGCGCGGTCGTAGGAATTCATTGCGTGCGTATCCGGCATCCCGTCGCCCCTCCGAGCGGCAATGGCTGCCTGGGCCCAGGCGCTGGTTAGGGCCGAAGCGGCCATGACCGCCAGGACCATGACCGTGTAGGAGGACCGATGCTCATGCAGAAAGGACTGCACCAGGGAGCCCAGTCCAGGAGTGCGTGCCTTGGTTCGACCTGCGGTTTGCGAGCCGCCCCCGCCCATCGGTCCTGGGGTCCCGGTTCCTCCCAGCGATCTACCTAGGGAAAGGGACTTGCCCTCCATGGTGTGCTCCTTTCTCGCCCTTGAATGCCGCTGTTCTTATTGCAACACCGGGCAAAGGCCCACTCAGGGTGTTTTCAGGGTCAGACCAGGGGAGAACCAGGGTGGCGATGAGCGATTGTGCGCTTGGCGGGGGGGGGGTGCGAGAGGGCAGGAGGAGCACGGATGGAATGGCCGCCCTGCCAAGTGTCTTCAGCTAGGGCTGCCGTAGAAGGCGATTGAAAAAAGGACCCGAACCGCGCCAAGTTCGGATCCTCGTCAGAGATGGGGGTTTATGCCCCTGTCAATTTATTGGCTCAGTCGATGACGCCGTAAAGGCGGTCGCCGGCATCGCCCAGGCCTGGCACGATGTAGGCGTGCTCGTTCAGTTTCTGATCGACTGCGCAGACCACCACCTTGAGGTTGATGGAGGGGTCCATCTCCTCCTTAAGGCGGTTCAGGCCCTCGGGAGCGGCCAGAATGTTGATGGAGGTCACGTCCTTGGCGCCGCGCTCGGCCAGGTATTTGGTGGCGGCGATCAGGGTGCCGCCGGTGGCCAGCATGGGATCCAGCAGGAAGCACTGACGGCCGGAGAGGTCCTCCGGCAGGCGGTTGGCGTAGGTGATGATGTCCAGGGTGTTCTCATCGCGCTTGAGGCCAAGGAATCCGACCTCGGCGGTGGGCAGCAGACGGGTCATGCCGTCAAGCATGCCCAGTCCGGCGCGCAGAATGGGAACCACCATGGGGCGCGGGGAGCAGAGCTTCTTGCCCACCATGGGAGCGACCGGGGTCTCGATTGGGTGGTCCTCGATGTCCAGATTTCGGGTGGCCTCATAGGCCTCAAGCATGACCAGTTCGCTGATCAGCTCGCGGAAGGTGTTGGAAGGGGTGTTTTTGTCCCGCAGTACGGTCAGCTTGTGCTCGATCAGCGGGTGTTCCAGTACGTGAAGTTCCATACCTCTCAGCGTAGCTCAGCGGGTCGGCTTCTGGTAGCGACCGGCAAGCCATGCTGTCTTTGATTTGGGAATGGAAATGAAAACGCCGAACCATGCAAGCGCCTGTCGGCGCAAACGCCGCTCGCAGCGGCAACAAACGGAGCCCGGGGCTTAGCCATGGTCCGGCGCAGTCCCCATTGTAGGGCATGCCGGGCCTGATCTGCGCTCACGGCGCGCTTACGCTTCCGGCTTGAAAGGGTGGCGGATCTTACTCCAGCCGTCCCCGCCGCCAGAGCGAGGCGCCCCGCATGAAGTCGCGAGCCGTCTGATTGAGGGAGTTGACCGTGCGCTGTGCCGCGTCGACCTCCTTAGCTTCCTGACCGTCCAGCTGTCGGCTCTGGGCATCCCGAATGGTGGTCTTGATGCCGCGGGCGATCACGTCACAGAAGGCTCCGGCCCGTTCCAGGGCTATGGCGAAGTCGCCGGTGAAGGCTCCGGAGAGGATGGAGTCTGCGGTTCGGATGATGTCATCGGCCTCCGGCGCCTGGTCCACGCCGGCGATGGCTGATGCGGCGGTGTCGGTGGGTTCTCCCAGCCGCCACAGACGACTGATACCGTCAGCGTCCTTACGCATCCAGCTGCGAAGCATGTAGAGCCGCCAAAGAATGCCGGGCAGGGAGTCGGGGTCGCTATCGCTCCAGAGCTCGGCCACGACATCCACGCCCTCGCGGTCCACCAGGGTCAGAACCCGTTTTACGATGACGGGGTCGGCGCTGTGGTGGACCCGGTCCAGCAGGGAGGCTGCAGACACGTGGCTCATCTCGCTGATCTGCTGCGGATCCATGCCTCCGGAGAGCTGGTCGGCGATGGCCGGGTCCAGCTGTCCTGGGCGTGAGGGCCTGGATGCTCCGGTGCCGGATGCCACGAATCCCGTGCGGGAGGAGCGGATTGAGGATGAGCCGATTCTGGAGTTGCTGTCAGTAGACAATGGGAGTCACCTTCTGTATGTCGATGATGGTCGGATGATTGGGGTCGCCGGTCAGACTGAGGACGACGGCGTTGCCGGTGGGCATGAAAGGGGAGTCGTCGGGCAGCCGTTTGGACAGTGATCCGCTGGAGCACAGCCCGCGAAGCTTTTCGAAGATGCCGCCCAGGACCGGGCGATGCATGCAGATCATAGTGGTTCTGTTGCCTGTCAGCAGGTCGGCTATCTGCCTGTCCAACCAGCTGTGGGCCTGTTCCGGGCGGCGGTGGTAGGAGGACTCCGTCAGGCAGGCCACCATCTCCATGGGCAGGCCTACCTCGTCGGCGTAGGGTCGCAATGTCTGCACACAACGGATCCAGGGTGAGGACAGGAGGCGGTCGGGCGCGAAGCAGGCCAGCTCCCTAGCCAGGGCGTAGGAGGTGCCGGCGCCTCTGGGGGTCAGAGGACGATTCGCATCCTTGCCTGTCCACTCCTTGCGTGCCACTGCCTTGCCGTGGCGGACGATGATCAACTGACGGGCCCGGATGCCACCCTGCTCCACCCGATCCACGAAGGCGTCCAATATGGTTCTGTCGCTTGGGTGGGTCAATAGTTTGCGGGCTTCAGAGGCTCCGACCCATCGTATCTGGTCGACTTCCCTGGAATCAGGCCGGTGGATGGGACCTAGCAGCGCGCTCTGACCGGCGGCGTGTTCCGAGTCGGTCGGCGTGGCCATCCAGTAGCAGATATGTTTGAGCCTGCCGCCCTTGCCGCCCCGGCGTCGGCCCTCGTTGTTCAGGGGATATTCGGCATCTCCCAGGTATGGCCCCAGCCGGACAAGACAGCCTGTCTCCTCGCCCGCCTCGCGCACGGCCGCCCGCATGTGGGTCTCACGATTCTCCAGCTTGCCCTTGGGCCAGCTCCAGTCGTCGTATTTGGGGCGATGAACCAGGCAGAGCTCCAGCTCATCAAGGTCGGAGCGTGGGCTGGCTCCTGGGGCTGCCCGGCCGTCGTCGCTGAATTTCATCCAGCCCTGGAAGCTTGTGCGCCACCGGTAGAGAATGGCTCCGGCTGCTTCGACCGTCCTGCTCATGGCCGGATGCCATCCCGATCGTCCACCTCGGCGGCGGACCTGCCGGCCTGGAGGCGCATCATCATCGCCTGGCCCTGGGGGTTCGGGCGTGGCGGTCGATCAGGTACTCCTGCGAGTCGACCAAAGGCTGGCCCTGGTCATCCCGGCTGTGGCGCACGTAGGTGCCGTCGGGCTGCATGTGCCAGGAACTGGTGGTGTCAGCCATCTGCAGATCCACGTAGTCGATCAGTCCCTGCACCTGCTCGGGCGCAGTGATCCGGACCAGCGCCTCCACACGGCGGTCCAGGTTGCGGTGCATCAGGTCGGCAGAGCCTATCCAGACTTCTGGACCGGCCAGGGGACCCTCGCCGATCTGGGGGCCCTGGGAGTTGGCGAAGGCGAAGATACGGCTGTGCTCCAGGAACCGTCCCAGGATGGAGTGGACTCGGATGTTCTCACTCAGCCCGGGCACGCCTGGCTTCAGGGCGCAGATGCCGCGCTCCACGATGTCGATGCGGACACCCGCCTGGCTGGCCCGGTAGAGGGCGTCGATGATCTTTTCGTCCACCAGGGAGTTGACCTTGATTCGTATCCATGCAGGCTTGCCGTTCAGGGCAGTCTCTTCCTCGCGGGCGATCCGCTGCAGCAGCCCGGAGCGAACCGTGCGCGGGGCTACCAATAGGCGGTGGAAGGATGACTTGGGCGCATAGCCTGACAGCTGGTTGAAAAGCCGTGTCAGGTCCTGTCCCACCACCGGGTCACAGGTGAGCAGACCCAGGTCGGTGTACTGGCGGGCGGTCTTGGGGTTGTAGTTGCCGGTGCCTACGTGGCAGTAACGACGCAGGCCGTCTTGCTCCTGACGGACCACCAGGGAAAGTTTGCAGTGGGTCTTGAGCCCCACGATCCCGTAGACCACATGGACGCCGGCTCGTTCCAGCTGACGAGCCCAGGCGATGTTGGCCTCCTCGTCAAACCGGGCCTTGATCTCGACCAGGGCCAGGACCTGCTTGCCGGCGTGTGCGGCATCCACCAGGGCATTGATGATGGGCGAGTTGCCCGAGGTTCGGTAGAGGGTCTGCTTGATGGCCAGCACTCGCGGATCGGCCGCCGCCTGCTCCAGGAAGGCCTGGACCGAGGTGGAGAAGGAGTCATAGGGGTGGTGGAGGAGGATGTCATGCTCGCGGATGGCGGCGAAGATGTCTTGGGCCTGGCTGGATTCCACCTCGGCTATCTGCCGGTTGGTGGTGGGAATGAAGGGGCGAAACTTGAGGTCGGCCCGGTCGATGGACTGCAGCTCGAACAGGACCGTGCAGTCCAAGGGTGCGGGCAGTCGATAGACCTCCTCCTGGTTGACCCGGAGCTTGCTGGCCAGCAGCTGTGAGAGGAAGGGAGAAGCGGAGTCGGAAATCTCCAGGCGGATGGGCGGTCCGAACCGACGCTGCAGCAGCTCCTTCTCCATGGCGTTGAGCAGATTTTCGGCGTCGTCCTCTTCTACGTCAATGTCTTCGTTGCGGGTGACGCGGAAGGAGCGGGCCTCCTTGATGATCATGCCTGGGAAGAGGTATTCCAAGTGGGCGATGATCAGGTTCTCCATGGTGATGAACCCGTAGCGCTCCTCCCGGCCCTCCTCGTCGGTCAGATCGTCCACAGGAACCAGACGGGAGAGGTTGTCGGGAATCTTGACGCGGGCGAAATGGGTCTTGCCTGAGGTCGGGTTCTCCACCAGGACCGCCAGATTCAGGGAGTTGCCTGAGATATAGGGGAAGGGGTGGGCCGGGTCGACGGCCAGCGGGGTCAGGACCGGAAAGACCTGATTACGGAAGAAGTTGGTGAGCCGTTCCTGCTCCTGGCTGCTCAGCTGTGTCCAGCTCAGCAGGATGATGCTTTCGGCGGCCAGATCCGGCAGAATGTGGTTGATGACATAGTGGGCATGCTCGTCCTGCAGCTTGTGCGCCTGCTCGGAGATGGCCCTCAGTTGTTGACGGGGGCTCATTCCGCTGGCGGCCGTCACAGCGATGCCGGTGTCCACGCGACGCTTCAGACCCGCCACGCGGACCATGAAGAACTCATCGAGATTGCTGGCGAAGATGGCGGCGAAGTTGGCGCGCTCCAGCAGGGGCACGCTCTCGTCTTCGGCCAGTTCAAGCACGCGTTTGTTGAACTTGAGCCAGCTCAGCTCCCGGTCGAAATAGCGGTCCTCAGGCAAGGGCGAGACCGGGTGATCCGAGTGCCTGGATACATGCCGTGCCTGGCCGTCGGTCTCGGCAATATGCTCCGCGATCTGGCTGCGTAGCAAGGCCTTGGAGGGTGCGTCAAATTTCTGAACCATACCATAGCACTTTATTCGCAGGTGCCGTCCTCTGCAATCGTTGATAAAGCTTGTGGATAAATAGGAACGGCCCCCCGCAGGAGGCCGTTCCCACAAGGTCGATCCAGATGGAATCTCTGCACAACATCATCGTTGCAACGGTCAAGTCTTATACACCCGTCCAACGTATCGGTCCTAGTGGCCATACACTTTGTGGGCTTCCGCGTTCTCGAACCGTCCTTGTATATGCCATTATGCCAGTTTTCAGACCGCTGGCAAGCCTGTCCATCGGCTGGGGCGGGGAAGGCTGCCGGCTTGGTCTTTTGTGCGATTGCGTGCATTGCGGCAGGCTGAATACGCCAAGTTTGGAGGAATCTGTTGCTTCTGTGTGATCATCTGTGGCCTTTCATGGGCATGGGCTCAAAAATGCTGCAGTTTCAGGCGTGTCGTGGTCTTGATGCGTTTTTACACAGAGAGGGCGAAGCGATGTGGAGGCATAGGGTCATTCGACCACATCCGTTCCGGGGACTGGTGCTGTTGCCAGTGGACGGGTGTACTGGTAGCCATGACCGGAATGAGCATATGTAGACCGCCGAGGATAAACGGCGGCATGGAAGGAAGGGAGCCCGGACGAACTCCGCACTCCTTTAATTCAGTCGGGCTGTCTCCGGAACGCCGACCAGGGAGAGTGGCGGGCGCGGTCCGACGGTTTGATTCTTCAGGATCCTCAGGATCAGGTCGCCTGCAAGACGAGGATGCCGTTGGGTTCGAGCAACCCATCCTGTCCGATCGGCGGATTGTGGGTGAAGATGCTGGATATGAGTCTGCCGTGACCGGTCTGGTCTTTCTCTCGGCCTCGGGAGGAATTGGGCTGACAACCATGACGGCTCTGATGGCCAAACAGCTTCGGGACATGGCCCTGTCATGCGCTCTGGTGGATCTGGACCTGGATGGCGGAGGGATGGATGTCCTGGTCGGCATCGAGGGGGCGCCTGGCATGCGGCTTGGGCGAATCCACGCGCCCCTGGGCCGGGTGGACCCTCAGGCGCTCTGTGAAGAACTGCCGATCTGGGATGGCGTCCCGCTGCTCAGCAACGATCCATGGAGTGCCCCGCCACAGGGCTGGTGGGACCTGGATGCAGCAGTCAGCGCAATGGCTGGATTTGCTGATCTCTTGCTGATTGATGCCGGTCGGGGCCAGGGTCTGGGTAATCTGCGCTCGCTTAAAGGGCTGCCTTCGCTGTTGATGGTGGACATGACCGTGCTGGGCCTTGCACGGGCGAAGGCACTTCTCCATGCCCTGAACGGCAGCAGAGGTGCTGGTGATCGAGCCCGAGACAATCCATTGATTTCATGCAGGCCGCCCATGGCTCTGATTGGAATGATGCCCACACAGCACCGGGTCAGTCATGGCGTCGACCCAGAGCAGGCGGAAGAGTTTCTGGGCCGATCGCTGGACGTGGTTCTTAAGCCGCAACCGAAGCTGTCGGCATCCGTTCTGGATGGGCGTGGCCTGGAACGGGTGCCGCGTGCTTATGCCCGGGCCCTTCATCCCCTGGTTGAGCGGATCGCAGGAATGATCGTCGTAGGGGAAAGAAGAGAAGAACGGATCTCTTCTCGCGAATCGGCTCGGTCCGGGGCTGTCAAATGATCATAGGAAGCGGGGAAAGCAATGAAGGTCGATTCTCTGACGACGATTCCGATCAGCCGCCCACTTTCGGATACTTGGATGGGCTGACGAACGATCCTGCGGTGACTGACATCGCAGTGACCGGGCAGGGCAATGTCTGGATCGACCGAGGCGCGGGCATGGAGGAGGTCCTGCTTCGGCCTGGATTCGCAGGCCCTCGAGCTGTGAGGGACTTTGCCGTGCAGTTATGCGCTCAGCTGGGACGTCGCCTGGACGATGCCCGGCCCATGGCTGACGCTTCCAGCAGGGAGGGGATCAGAGTCCACGCCGTGCTGGCCCCGCTTGTTCCCGAGGGTGCCGCCATTTCCATCAGACTGCCCAACAGACACCCGCCAAGCTTGGAGGAGCTGGCTGCTGCCGGGCTGTGTCCCGCCAGCTGGCTCTTCATCCTTCGGGCGCTGGTGGTCAATCGGGCCAGCATTCTAGTGACTGGTGGCACGGGTGCAGGTAAGACCACGCTCCTACGGGCCCTGCTGGGCATGTGTCCACGGGAGCAGCGGCTGGTCGTCGTGGAGGAGGTGCGTGAACTGGGTCGTATCGCCGGCCATGGGAATATGGTTTCCTTGGCTGTCAGAGAATCCAACGTTGAAGGGGCGGGGGGTGTTGGGCTGGTCGATCTGGTGAAAGCCACATTGCGCATGCGGCCCGATCGGATCATCCTGGGCGAGTGTCGTGGCGAGGAGATAGCTGATCTGCTGCGGGCTTTCAATTCCGGTCATAGGGGCGGCATGGCAACGCTGCATGCCGACAATGTAGAACGCGTTCCCGTCAGGCTGGCGACTCTGGGGTTGCTGGCGGGGTTGCAGCCGAGGGCCCTGGCTGCTCTGGCGCAGGGGGCGTTCGATGCTGTTATCCATCTGGAACGTTCCGGCGGCCATAGACATATCGCTCAAATTGGCCGACTGACAACTGCAGCTGATGGCCGGCTTCTTGGGGAGGCCGTCTGTACATGGACAGGCCGAGGGGCCGCTACGTATGGAACGGCCTGGTCAAAGTTCGCCAGGCGGTGGGGCATTGTGACCAGCGCCCCGGCGAGCGTTCCGTAGTTGAGGTGGATTATGCATGACGAGACTGCAGCCTGGCTGGCTGCAATGATGACGGCTATTGCCTGTCTGGTCTTGCTCGCGCCTAGCGGCAGCGCATCCGCGAGACTGAAGGCCATGTCAGTCAGGCCCTCTGCACAGTCGGATAGGCCCGGCCTGGCGGTGCTGGTCACTTCCCTGCTTGCCTATGTCGACAATGGAGGCGGTCTGGTAGAGGCTTTTGAGGAGGCATCCGGGCGGCGGTTCGCCACCCAGGAGGTCACGCGGGAACGTGTCATGGCCATGCTGGAGAACCGGTGCCTGCCTCAGGAACGGGGGCCGACTCTGACGATTATGGCCCAGGCTCTGATGGCCTGTTATGGTCTCAGCGCCATCCTGGGCTGCCGGGCTTCTGATGGGCTGCGGACTGTGGCGGCTATGCAGAGGCGGCGGGCGGCACTGGATGAGGCGCGAGAAAAAGCCTTTGCTGTGCCTAGGGCCACGATCCGCCTCCTGTCAGCTTTGCCGGTGCTGACCATCATCATGGGAGAGTTCATGGGTGCGCGACCGTTGTCCTTCCTATGCCGCCCAGGCCTGGGAACCATATGCCTGATCCTTGGGGCGGCCTTCTATGTTTTTGGTCTGGTTTGGATACATCTGCTGATGAACGATCTGGGCAGGGAGGATCTATGGATCTGAAGCCACTGATTGCCGCCCTGTCAAGCATACTGGCCTTTCTGCTTATGGAATCCGACGGCCCGGGTGGGCGATTAGCCGATGAGCAGGTCTCCACGCCATCCTTGAGCCTGGTATTGGCCTTGTTGGGAGTCGCTGTTCGTCAGGGGGCCTCCCTGCCCAGGGCCCTGGGTGTGGTTGGTGGGCTGCTGCCAGGCCCTTATGGGCTTCGGATGGCTCGCGTGGCTCACCTGCTCGGACGTGGCAACGGATGGGATCTGTCCTGGTCGGGAGCGATCGGGGATCCTGATTATGGGCAGTCCATGCAGGTCCTGGCTGACTGTCTGGAGCCGTCCTGGCGTTTGGGATCATCGCCTCTGACGCGTATCGAGACGACCCTGCGCCAGCTGGATCACCATGCCCGCAGCGTGCTGGCCCGGGCCGCAGCGGCGATAACCGTCAGGCTGCTGGTGCCGACCGGACTGTGTATTCTGCCGGCCTTCGTGCTGATCGGAGTCATCCCCTGCATTGCGGCCTTCGTAGGCGGGATTTCCTGAGGGTAGAGCCCTTATGGGCAGTTGTCCACAGGCTGCCGACTCAGCTCCGCTCGTCCACATGCATCCGATAAGGCGACCGAGACGGACCGGAACGGGCACAGTGAAAGGTACCGGATGCCGATTCCCTGAGGAACGGCCATTCGCCGGGGCGGGGAAGATAAGGAAAGGCAAAGGTGAGAACGATGACATATTCACAGGAGGTTGCGACGGTCTTCCATCTGCAGGCCAGACATGCAGGAGGGCAATTGGTGCCAGCTGAGACATGGCCTGCTGTAGGTGCCGGATCCCGGTGGCTGCAAAGAATGAGGCAGCGCTTCAACCGGTTCATAACGGCTTTGTACGTTCGCATCAGCCAAGCCATGGACTCTGCAGCGAGTGCCCTGCGTGCGCGGATGAGTGTGGTGCTGGCCAGGCCTGAATCGGGGGCCATCACTGCTGAATACGCTGTGATCATGGTGGCAGCTGCCACGCTGGCTGGTGTATTGCTGGCCATTGTCAAGTCCTCTTCCACGCGCACTTTGCTGATGGGTCTGGTCAAGAAGGCGCTTAGTGTCGTCGGCTGAGAGACGGTCCGTGTGGAGCCGACGGTGGCGATCCGATACCGGTACGGTAACGGCCGAGTTCGCCATCGTGCTTCCCGCCGTCATGGTTCTGGCTCTCCTGCTGCTGACGCTGACCCAGACGATCAGGATCGGCATGGTCTGTCAGGATGCAGCCAACGCGGCTGCCAGGGATCTGATTGTCACCCGGGGCAAGGGTGATTCCCAAGGGCTGGTGCACCGGATGGCCGGTCCGCATGCTCAAGTGCAGTTGAGCCCATCGGCCGGGCAGACGGCAGTCAGGGTGTCATGCCCAGTGGTTTCCGGCCCGATGGGCGTGCTGCCTGCACAGGTCCATGGCGATGCCGTGGCCATATTGGAGGAATGAGTCATGCTCGGACATGTCAGGAGGAAGCGCGCGGAGCGTACCGGTTCATGGCTGGGAGGTTCGGATCCTGGCTCCGGCACGGTTCTGGGCATCATGCTGATGGCTCTGGTTGGCCTGGGTCTGGTTCTGGCGGCCCTGCTGGGCAATCTCATGATCTGCCGGACGCGTGCACGCACCGGTGCAGATGTCTCGGCTCTGGCTGCAGCTTCTGCCCTGGACGAAGGACAGGCGCAGCCCTGTACTCTGGCCTCCCGGGTCGCCCGTCTCAACCGCGGGGTCCTGACAGACTGCCAGGTGGATGGGAGCGACGTGAAAGTCTCGGTGGGGGTAGACACCGGAGTCTCGATGCTGCCGCGTCTGATCCAGTCGGCCCGGGCAGGGCCCGATCCCTGTGAATGAGAAAAGGAAGCGTGGCCAGAAGCCTTAGGAAGGAAAGCGAACGTGTCTAAAGAAATGGATAGCCTTGAACCATGGCACTAGCACTCTATCGGCGGTATCGGCCTGACACTTTTGACGGCATCATCGGTCAGAAGCAGGTCACGGTGCCCCTTACCCGAGCTCTGGATGAGGACCG
Source organism: Bifidobacterium sp. H6bp9 (assembly GCF_032193695.1). NCBI lineage: Bacteria > Bacillati > Actinomycetota > Actinomycetes > Bifidobacteriales > Bifidobacteriaceae > Bifidobacterium > Bifidobacterium sp. H6bp9. The sequence continues at coordinate 687,161 of NZ_JASTZY010000001.1, read as the reverse complement.
GCTGACCCATGCCTACCTGTTCTCCGGTCCCAGGGGATGTGGAAAGACCAGCAGTGCCCGGATTTTCGCCCGCTGTGTCAACTGCGCCAAGGGACCGACCAGCCATCCCTGCGGCGAATGTGACAGCTGCAGGGATCTGGCCACGGGAGGCCCCGGTTCCATCGACGTGGTGGAGATTGACGCCGCCAGCCATAATGGCGTCGACGATGCAAGGGAGCTCAGGGAGCGGGCAGGCTTTGCCCCTGTGCGTGACCGCTACAAGATCTTCATTTTGGACGAAGCTCATATGGTCACCCAGCAAGGATTCAATGCCCTGCTAAAGATCGTCGAGGAGCCGCCGGAACACGTCATGTTCATCTTCGCCACCACAGAGCCGGAGAAGGTGATCGGCACTATCCGCTCCCGCACCCACCATTACCCCTTCCGCCTAGTGCCCCAGGAGGTCATGGGGCCTTATCTCGAGGGCATCTGCGAAAAGGAGGGCATCAAGGCCGAGCCCGGTGTCCTCAAACTGGCCATGCGGGCTGGAGGCGGATCGGTGCGTGACACCCTTTCTGTGTTGGATCAGCTCATGGTAGGCGCTGACGAGCACACCATCGCCTATGATGCGGCTGTAGCTCTGCTGGGGTTCACTCCTGCCGCACTGATCGGCGAAGCTGTGGATACGCTGATCGACCACGATGGTGCTGGCCTCTACGGGGTCATCCAAAAGGTGGTCGTCGGCGGGTTCGAGCCCCAGCGCTTCGTCGAGGATCTGCTGGCCCATGTCCGCGACCTGCTGGTTCTCAAGCTGGCGGGGGACCGGGCTGAAAGCGTGCTGAGCGAAGATGGTGACGACGACCAGGTGGCCGATCTGCGTCGGCAGGCGGATGCTTTGGATCTGCAGGTCCTGACCAGAATGGCCGACATCATCAACGATGCGCTGGCGGGAATGAACGGGGCTACTTCGCCCAGGATGCGCTTGGAGCTGCTGGCCGCCAGGCTGCTGGCAATTGGCTGCGAACCTATGGAGCAGGCATCGGCCGCAGGGGCAGCTTCCCCCTCCGGGTCGGCCACGGCGCCCGCCCGCGGCGGGTTCATTGGCGCTGACAGGTCGCAGCGGAGCGGTCGGCCGTCCACAGCATCGCAGTCTGGCAGTGCTGATGGCGCTGATCGCCCCGAACAATCCGGCATGGCAGGCTCGCCATCTGTTGCAGCGCCCGCCTCTTCTGCCGGGCCACAGACCATGGCCGGCTCTCATTCCGATTCCTCCGCTTATGGACAGCGAGTGGGCGAAGAGCAGTCGCCCCATTCCGGCTCTGATCCTATCCAACCCGAGCGCAAGGAAGCTCCCTCCTGGCCGACTGGACAGGCGGAGGGACAAGCTAGGCCATCCAGTCCCTCCAGACCCGCCCGGTCTGCGGAAACACCTCGGCCTGCACAACAGGAGACTGCGCAAGGGCAGGCAAACGAGGTGCCGACTGGTACAGAGCTGGATAAGCGCTGGGATGCCCTGGTTGCTGCCCTGCCTGATGAGGTCCGCCAGTATGTCGTGCGAGACCGGGTGCCCACGGTAGCCATGACAGCAGGCCCCTCCGGCCGCAAGCGGCTGTCTATGACCTTCGACCGTCCACTCAGTCAGCATGCCTTCGCCATGGCCGTGGCTGCACAGTCGGTTGACGGGGAGACCAAGGTGCCGCGTATCGTCATGGTCCGCGCTCGCCAGGAGTTCGGACAGTCCACCATGATCGCCCCATCGGGGACGGCTGCCAACGGTGAGACTGTGGAGTCCGTCAACAGGATGTCTCCCCAGCGCCGGGCAGAGGTCAAGAAGGAGGTGGCTCTAGCGCGAGCCGGGTTAGCCACCATGAACCTTGGGGCGGCGGTCATGCCTCATGCGGCCACAGAGCAGGGGCATGCCCCTAGAGGGATGACGGCCTCGGCCGGTCATGATGGCGGGGCCGGAGCATCGGCATCGGACGGGAAGTCCACTCCTGGAGAAGCTTCAGGCGACGGGAGCTCCGACGATGCTCACCACCCGGTCGGTGGCCCTGTCCAGTCGTCTTCGAAACCGCTTCCAGCGGCGGGTTTCGGCTCGACCGCTTCAACGGTGTTGCCGGACGATGATCCCTGGGCTCACCCCATGCCAGCGACTCATGCGCCGCAAAAGACCTGGCAGCCTGATCAGGGCGGCGATGGATCCACTGGCCAGAAAGACCATGAGTCCAAAAAGGTGGCCCTGCCGGACATGAGCGATGACACGGATCCTTGGGCCGTGCCCGATTCCGGGACCAGCACCGCAGCCTTTGCGGAGTCTTCCAACAGTCAAGGCCATGAAGCTTCGGATCAGGGGCTTGAAGTTTCCAAGTCGGTTGATTCGTCGGGTCAGGGAAGCGCCTCGGTTGCAACCTCGAATTCGACATTGGAGACCGGGTCGGCTCCCGGAGATGTGGCTGCGGCAACGGGCGCCCCAACCTCGTCGGACAGACGGGGTGATGGTCATGGTTCGGGTACCGCCGGTGGCTCGGATGGCCCCCAGGCAATGGCAAAGGCTTCTGGAGCTGAGGGCAGGGCGATGCCAGCAGGCTTCGCTAGTCCGGCCTCCAGTGGTTCCGATCAGGATGGGGCCTCGTCTGCTGCAGTCTCCTCCCAGGCTTCAGGGCCTTCAGTGGATCCCGAGGACGATGTCTATTCCATGGACGATGCCAGGCTCGGGGCGGACAATGCCATGAACCAGGATGAACTGACCAAATTGTTCGACGTGACCAAGGTGGAGGACTTTGCTGCTGACGACCCCCAGAATCCGATCAACGTCCAAAGGCGCCGGCAGGAACAGGCACAACGACAGGGAGGTGAATGATGGCTGCTACCTATGATGGAGCCATTCAAGAGCTGATCGACGCCTTTGCCCAACTGCCGGGCATTGGTCCCAAGGGTGCGCAGCGCATTGCCTTCTACATTCTGGGAGCCGATCGGCGCAGTGCTCAGGATCTGGCCGATGCCATTGTTGCAGCCAAGGAGAAGGTCCGGTTTTGCGAGATCTGCGGCAATGTCTGCGAGACCAGTCCCTGTCCCATCTGCCAGGATCCGAGACGTGACCGCAGCATCATCTGCGTAGTCGAGGAGCCCAAGGATGTCATGAGCATCGAACGTACCGGAGAATACCGTGGTCTTTATCATGTGCTGGGCGGGGCCATCGACCCTATGTCCAACGTCGGGCCCGGCGATCTGCGCATTCCCGAGCTTTTGAAGCGGTTGGGCACGGATCAGGTCAAGGAGGTCATGCTGGCCCTGGATCCCAACATTGAAGGCGAAGCCACCACCACCTACCTGGGACGGCTGCTGGGTCCTCTGGATCTGCGGGTCACCAGGCTGGCCAGCGGCCTGCCCGTCGGCAGCGATCTGGAATATGCCGACGAGATCACCCTTGGCCGGGCAATATCCGGCCGTCGCGATCTGTAAGGCCTGCGGTCACTGATTCGCAGCCTCCCCGGCTGCCGTCAATGTTTCGCATATTGGTGGAGGGGGTCTGATAGAACGGTGTCGTTCGTATAATCCATGTAATCAACATGTTGCAGATGATGGTCTAGTGGCTTAACCGTCGCGGGATGGAACAGCAGTGGCACTTATCGTTCAGAAGTATGGCGGGTCCTCGGTGGCGGACTCGGACTCCATCAAGCGTGTGGCCAAGCGCATTATTGACACCAAGCGCGCCGGCAATGACATTGCTGTGGTGGTTTCCGCTATGGGGGACACCACTGACGATCTGATTGACCAGGCCATGGATGTGGATTCCAATCCTCCTGCCCGAGAGATGGACATGCTCATGACGGCCGGGGAGCGCATCTCCATGAGCCTGCTGGCCATGAGCATCCATGCACAAGGCGAGCGCGCCCATTCTTTCACCGGTTCGCAGGCGGGATTCATGACTGATGCACGCTACGGCGCAGCCCACATCCGCCATGTCCGACCCCAGCGAGTCATGAAGGCCCTGGACCGAGGCGAGGTGGGGATTGTGGCAGGCTTCCAGGGGGTCAACCCCGACGGCGATGCCACCACCCTGGGTCGTGGCGGCTCGGATACCTCGGCTGTGGCCCTAGCCGTGGCACTCAAGGCGGATGTCTGCGAGATCTATACCGATGTGGACGGGGTTTTCACCGCCGATCCGCGCATTGTTCCCACCGCCCGTAGAATCGCCCGCATTTCATATGAGGAGATGCTGGAGATGGCGGCCGGCGGATCCAAGGTGCTGGCCCTGCGCTGCGTGGAGTATGCCCAGCGCTTCCGCATGCCCATCCATGTGCGCAGTTCCTTTTCCCATCGCCCAGGCACGCTGATCATGCCCGACGATGTCGATGCTGACAAGATTCCCAATTTGGAGACCGGCCAGCTGCCGGATCGCCCCGCCGCACGCGCTGACAGGTGACGGGATATGACGGAAGGAAGGAAATGACCAACGGCGAATCCATGGGCGACCTGTTCCCGGACCTGAACGGCCCTGAGTCACCCATCATCTCAGGGGTTGCCCACGACCGCAGTGAAACTCAGGTCAGCCTGCGGGCCGTGCCCGACCGACCTGGCGTGGCCGCACAGCTTTTCACTATCCTTGCCGAGGGCGGCATCAACATCGATATGATCGTCCAGGCTGGGGCGGCTACCGGCACCGTGGACATCTCTTTCACGCTCCCGTCCGCTCAGGCTGATCAGGTGGTCCCCATGCTGGATGACTCCCGCGAGCAATTGGGGTTCCGATCAGTGGACATCAATCCCGAGGTGGGCAAGGTGACCCTGGTAGGCGTAGGGATGAAAACCCATTCGGGCATCACTGCCACCTTCTTCCGGGCCTTAAGCGAGCGACATATCAACGTGCTCATGATCTCGACCTCCGAAATCCGCATCTCCGCCCTGGTGCCCATCCAGGACCTGGACGAGGCGGTACGGGCCATCCATACGGCCTTCCACTTGGATGCTGATCAGGTCGAGGCGGTCGTTTACGGCGGCACGGGTCGCTGAGCGGAGAGGAGAGAGCAATGACGGATAAGGCTGATTTGGCGAGCAACGGACGCCGTGGCATCAATGTAGCCGTTCTGGGCGCCACCGGCCAGGTAGGCATGGTCATGCGCCGGATGCTGGACGAACGGGACTTCCCTGTGGCCGACCTGCGATTCATGGCTTCGTCGCGGTCTGCCGGAGAGCAGCTGCGCTGGCGTGACAGGACCATCACGGTCGAGGATGTTGAGCAGGCCGACCTGAACGGGATCGATTTGGCCATCTTCTCCGCCGGCGGCTCGACCTCAGGAACCTGGGCCCCACGTTTCGCCGAGGCCGGAGCCTACGTGGTCGACAACTCCTCCCATTGGCGGATGGATCCCGAGGTCCCCCTGGTGGTGTCCGAGGTCAACCCCGAGGACCTGGATCTTATCCCCCGGCGGATCGTGGCCAATCCCAATTGCACCACCATGGCCTGCATGCCGGTGCTGAGCCCCTTGGCCAAGGCGTACGGTCTGCGCCGTCTGATCGTCTCCTCCTATCAGGCTGTGTCGGGGGCTGGTCGTGCCGGCGTCCTCCAGCTGCGCGACGAGGCCAAAACCGCCGTGGAGCAGGGTGCCGACCGACTGGTCTTCGACGGATCGGCCATCGAGTTCCCACCGCCCACCAAGGTGGTGCGCACCATCGCCTTCAACGCCGTTCCCTTCATCGGCGCTCTGGTCGATGATGGCAGCGGGGAGACCGACGAGGAGCAGAAGCTGCGCAATGAGAGCCGCAAGATCCTGCACCTGCCTGATCTGGCCGCCTCCTGCACCTGCGTGAGGGTAGGGGTCTTCACGGCCCATGGCATGAGCATCAACGCCGAGTTCGAGCACGACGTCACCCCAGATCAGGCCCGCGACCTGCTGTCCAAGGCTCCTGGAGTAAGTCTTGCGGATATACCCACTCCTCTGGACGCCGCCGGCAAGGACCCCAGCTTCGTGGGCCGCATCCGCCAGGACCAGGCTGTGGAGGGCAAGAGGGGATTGTCCATGTTCGTGGCCAATGACAACCTGCGCAAGGGAGCCGCCCTCAACGCCGTGCAGATCGCCGAGCTGATCGCCCGCAAGCACTTCGCCGACAGGCTCTGATTACGCATCTGGGCTGATTGCGTGGCATACCCAAAGTGTCCTGTGCATCTTCTGAGCATGGGATGACCGGCTCTGCCAGGCCCCGTCTGCCTGATGGCTTTCATGTAGGGTCAGCCCTGCTTGGCCTTTGCTCGGCTCGAAACCTGTGAGGCTGGTCCGCCTGATCCCCTCTGCCGTCGATCCAGCTCAAGTATCCCCTGGGCCGTATCGCGGTCGGTGGCCAGTGCTGAGATAAGCCCGGCTCGCAGACAGGCGAGGATGCTGGCGACTTTTTGCGGCCCCCAAGCCACGCCTATGACCAGGGGGATCCGCTTCAGGCGTTCGAATTCAATCGATATAGTGCGTTCGCACAGGCTGGTTCGGATGTGGCGGCCCTGGGCATCGATGTGGTGCCCGCAGATGTGTCCCACAGCCTTGAGCTCGGTCACCTCCTTGATGAAGGCCGCATTTTCGTAGTCCTTGAAAATGTGCCCCGATCTTCCCGCTTTGACCGATCCCACTCCCACCACCGCAACGTCGGCATGTCCGCCCAGGGTCAGGGTGTCGGCTATCTGGCGTTCTTTGCGCATGGCTGCAGCCACAGGGGTTGAAGACAGGATCATGGGCACTGGCAGCGTGGAGTAGCTGCCCCCCAGTCGTTGGGCCAGCATGCGGCATATCTCCGGTGAGTCTGTCATGGGATTGGTCGGCGACAGGGAGCCGATCATCTGCACGACCTTGGACTTTGTCCAGTTTTGCAGAGGAACTTCGCGAACCGTGTAGGCGACCGCGTTGCCATTGGAGACGGTTATCAAAGAGTCGGGCCTGGTCTGCTCAACCAGGAGAGACGCCGCGCTTCGGGGCACGACATCATACCCGGTGCATCCCTGCGGTGGCTCCGAGACCCGGGCGCAACGGAGATTGAATTGTCGGATCAGCCTGGACTCCAAGTCTTCAAGCCGTTCCAATGGATTCTCGATGGAGATCCTTACCAGCCCTCGCTCCTGGGCCTCTTTCAGCATTCGGGAGACGGAGGGGCGGGAATAGCCTGTCGCTTCGGCGATCTGGGACTGCAGCATGTGATCCTGGTAGTACATGCGGGCTATGCGAAGAAGCAGCTGAACCCGCTTGCGGGCATCCGAAGTGGTCATCATCTGTAAATCGCTGAACATATGTACATTTTATCAGACTCAGTAAAAACTGCTTATTTGCCTTTAAGTGTCAAAAAATACTTGTTTTCATGGGTGAAAATGCAATCTATCTGGGTTTTAATCCATGGTTCAAGTACATATGTTCATCAATATCCTTGTTGTTTATTTACCGCTCACATAGTCTGTCTCCTGTCAAAGGCACTGGGAGGAAGAGCCTGAAGACCGGTGCCGCGAAGTCGCAAAGTACAAACAACAAAGGAGTTCACATGGCATTCGCACGAACCATTCTGGGAGATGTCGACCCGAGCACTCTTGGCGTAGTCAACAGCCACGACCATCTGATCCGGGTGGGAGCCGGTGAGGTCTACCTGGACAAGGACCATCAACTGGATTCGGTCGAGAAGGCAGAGACCGAGGCTGGCTATTTCGCCAAGGCCTCGCTGAAGTGGAGCAAGCAGGGCGGCACCGTGGTGGATATGTGCCCCATCAACTGCGGCCGTGACATCGAGAAGCTGGCCGAGGTGGCCCGCTCGGTGGAGAATCTGCAGATCATCGGAGCCACCGGCTTCCATCGTGAGCATGTCTACCTGGAGACCCAGTCACACTGGATCAACCGCTACAGCGTGGATCAGATCGCCGATTTGGTTATCGCCGATATCCGCGAGGGCATCGACCGCAACGACTACACCGGTCCCTTGGTGGATCGCAGCCCCTATAAGGCAGGCGTCATCAAGATCGGCACTGCTTACGGAGAGATCACGCCCTTCGAGCACAAGTGCATGGAGGCGGCTGCCAAGGCGGCCATCGAGACCGGCGCGCCCATCAACACGCACACCACCTATGGAACCTGTGGTCTGGAACAGGCCCAGACCCTGATCGGACTGGGGGTCCCCGCCGACCAGATCGCCATCGGCCACATCCAGCGCAACGCTGATGTCTACTACCTGGAGGAGATCCTGGATCTGGGCGTCTATCTGGAGATCGACGGCACCAACAGGATCAAGTATCAGCCCGATTCCAACAGGATGATGGAGCTCAGGGCTTTCAAGAAAGACGGCTATGAGGACCGGATCCTCCTGGGCACGGACTCCGGCAAGCGCTCCTACCAGAAGGTCTACGGCTCTGTGAGCGGTGTGGACTACAACCCGGCGGTGGACGGTCCCCGCATGATCGCCGAAGGCTTCGATCCCGACTACGTGGACAAGCTGCTCATCCGCAACGCCCACAACTTCTTCTCCTTCCGTAAGGAGGCCTGAGCGCAATGGCAGCAGACAAGACCCTGGAGCGTCCCCAGCTGCAGATCGCGCTGGACACCTTTGACATGCCTTCGGCCCTGAGGCCTCTGAATGCGTCCATCAGCCAGGTCGATGTCATCGAGTGCGGAACCGTCCTGATCATCGCCGAAGGGCTGAGGGCCGTGCGCGAGATTCGTGCCCTCTACCCCAATAAGACCATCCTGGCGGATGTCAGGATCGCCGAGGCCGGAGCGGTCATCTCCCGCGCCTGCTTCGAAGCGGGTGCCAGCTGGGTTTCGGTGGTCGCCGGCGCCAGCATGACCACGGTCGAGCAGGTGGTCAAGGTGGCCCAGGAGTTCGGCGGCGAGGTCCAGATTGAGCTTGGCGAGACCTACGATCCCGAGCAGGCGCGCGAATGGCGGCGACTTGGAGCCACCCAGGTTATCGTCCACCGTTCCCGCGACGCTGAAGCGGCCGGAAAGCTGACTTGGGGGGAGGACGACAAGGACCGCATCCGTCAGTTGCATCAGATGGGCTTCAAGGTCACTGTGACCGGCGGGGTCACGGCCAAGGATCTGCCCTTCTTCCAAGGAGTTCCCGTCGGAGTGGTGATCTCGGGTCGAGGCATTGTCAAGGCTGACGACCCACTGGCCGCTGCGACCGAGCTGCGGGAGACCATCGGCAGGGTGTGGCCGCAATGAGCGGCAGCATCACCCTGGGCATCTATGAGAAGGCCCTGAAGTCGCCCGCCGAGCCGGATGATTGGGATGCGTTCATGTCCCAGGTGGCGGCCGATGGGTTCACCTTCATGGATCTGTCCATTGACGAAAGCGACAAGCGGATGGCCCGCTTGGACTGGACGGCTGCCCAGGCTTCCGCCTTCCGTCAGGCCGCTGACCGCCAGGGCGTCCAGGTCGGAGGGGTCTGCCTGAGCTGCCACCGCAAGGTGGGCCCCGGCTCGGCCGATCCGGCCATCCGCCGTCAGGCCTACGAGATCTTCCTCAAGGCAATCGATCTGGCTCATGAGGCGGGCATTCCCCTGATCCAGGTAGCCGGTTACTACGCCTACTACGAGAACCCTGATCCTGGCCAGCGCGCTAGGTATGTGGAGGTTCTGGCCAAGGCAGCTGAGTATGCGGCCCAGGCCGGAGTCATGCTGGGCATAGAGAATGTGGACGGCAATGACATCACCTCCATCACCAGGGGGCTGTCCATCTGCGACCAGGTCGGGTCCTCCTGGTTGAGCATGTACCCGGATATCGGCAACCTTTATGAGCAGGAGCTGGATGCCGTGGCTGAGCTCAGGGCTGGAGCCGGCAGAATGCTGGCCATCCATGTCAAGGATGTGCTCCCGGGGCAGCCGCGTCGGATCACCATGGGCGAAGGCTGCGCCGATTTTCCCACGGCTTTCGCCGAGCTGGCCCGGCAGTCCTGGTCGGGGCGGATCATGCTGGAGATGTGGAACGATGATTCGGATCAGGCCGATCAGATCGTCACGAATGCAAGGAAGAAAGTGGAAACCTGGTTGCGCGGGGCCGGCATGGAGGTGCTTGGCCCCAGAGGCTGAAGTAAAGGTCGCAGCCGTCACAGCTGTGATCTGGGGGGTGGTTGTGCCGGTCCTCCACCCCCTTGCCATCGGCAGGGAGGCTATGGCGCCAGCGGTTGTCCCTGGAAGGGTCGGCCCGATCGGTGCGAGTTTGAATGCAAAAGGTCGTAATACGGACTGAAACGGACGTCGTGGTCCATGCTGGAAAACGACCGTGTAGACAAGGAGCGAATGATGGCAGAACATGCATATGATCTTTCGACCATAGGAGAGGGGCAGATCAGGCTCACGGTCAGGACGGGGGAGCGGCTGATGAACGCCCGGTCGGTCCTGATGAATCCTGCCTGTTCCGAGGCCAACGTAGCCGGAGTCCTGGCTCAGCTTCAGCGCAGGACCCTGTGGACCTCCTCACTGCCGGAGGGGGATTTGGGCGAATACATCCTGAGCGAGTACAGGTCTGTGGGCGTTGATCTGAGCACCATGGTCCGCAAGCCGGCCAGCCGGATCGCCCTCTACTTCATGGAGCCGGGCGAGCCCCCCATGCCGGCCAACGTCATCTATGACCGCGAGTACACCCCCTTCAGGTCGACGGGGATCGAGGATTACGACTGGGACCGGATGCTGGACACCCGCCTGCTCTTCCTGACTGGCATCACTGCGGCCCTGACCGATACCACGGCCCAGGTGGTGGCCTATGCTGCCGAGCAGGCGGAGAAGCGCGGCATCGACATCGCCCTTGACGTGAACTTCCGCAGCAAGCTCTGGACCGGCGACCAGGCCAGAAGGGTTCTGGAGCCCATTGCTCACAAGGCCCGCATTCTTTTCTGCTCCATCAAGGACGCCAAAAGCGTCTTCGGAATCGAGGGGACCGGCGAGGAGGTCTGCGAACAGCTCTACCAGCGCTTCGGCAATGAGTACATCGTTTCCACCAATCACCTGGATGGTCCTTACCTGAGGACCTCCAAAGGAATCAAGAAGTACGTCACCACCCCGGTTCCAGTGGTGGACCGTCCCGGTGCCGGGGATTCCTTCGTAGCCGCCACCCTCCATGGCTTCCTCTCCAATGATGTGGAGTGCGGTGTCAGGTGGGGACAGCGGGCCGCCGAGTACGCCCTGACGCATATGGGCGATCTGACCCGTATCCGCGCCCAGGAACTGGATATTCCGCTGGGCGGGGATATCAACCGCTAACTGTTCCTTCACGATTCAGGCTCGCCGCAGTATTCTCCAAGGACGGAGAAGGCAACCCGGATCCTTCGGTCGGCCCCCTACCGTGGTCGGGCCGCCGTCATCATGATCATCCGAGAAAGAAAAGCAACCCATTATGAGTGATACACATGTCACACAGGCCGGGGAGACACTGACCGCATACGAGCAGATAGACGCTCGTCCCCTGACCGGACATCAGAAAAGCATCATCGGCCTGGCCATAGCCGGCAACATATCCGAATTCTTCGATATGTTCCTGATCGGCTTCGTGGTCTCCCTTCTGACTTCGGCCTGGCACCTGACCGGGGTCTCCGCTGGAATCATCCTTGCCTGCTCCGGGCTGGGCACAGTCATCGGATCCATCCTCTGGGGACGTTTGGCCGATCGCTTCGGCCGCAAGCATGCCTTCCAGTGGTGTGTTCTCTGCTTCGTGGTCTTTACGGCCCTGTCGGTCTTCCTGCCTGACGGTGCCTGGATCCTGCTGGCCATCCTGCGCATCGGCGTGGGTATCGGCGTAGGCGGCCTTAACATCATCTCTGTCCCCTACGTCCAGGAGTTCGTGCCGGCCAGACAGCGCGGCATGCTCTCCGGCCTGGCCTCGGTCTTCATTCCTCTGGGTCTGCTCCTGGGATCCGTCTCGCAGAGCCTGATTGGCGACAATTGGCGCGTGCTGGTGGCCCTGGGCGTTATCCCTGTCCTTCTGCTGTTCTGGTTGGCGACGGTGCCGGAGTCCCCTCGTTTCTATCAGAGCGTGGGACGTGACAATGATGCCCGCAAGGCCTTGGCATGGGCTCTGGAGCTTCCCGCGGACCAGGTCGGCGCCCTGCCCAAGGTCGAGCAGGAGCAGAAGGCCAGTTATCGTCTGCTTCTGTCCAAGCATCTAAAGCCGCTGGTCATCATTTCGGTTGGCTCCTTCTGCTTCATTCTGGGTTCCTTCGCCATCCAATCCTGGGGTCAAACGCTGATGAAGGATGCTTTCGGCTTCTCAACGCAGATGGTGGCCTACCTGTTCATGGGCGTCTCCGTGGCCGACTGCATCGGCAGATTCGGCTCTGCCTGGCTGGCTGACATCATCGGTCGGCGTTGGACCATGTTCTCCTTCGGCATCATCGGGGCTCTGGGATGCTTTTACGCGGCCTTCTTCCACAATTCCGGCTGGCAGTTCTATATCGCCGTCCTGGTCATCATGACCTTCGCCGACGGTGTCTTCGGCATTCTCAACGCTTTCGGCGGCGAGCAGTTCCCCAACGATGTTCGTTCCACCGGACTGGGGCTGGGATACGGCATCGGCGCCACGGCCAAGATCGTAGGCCCTATATTCATGGGGCTCCTGGTGGGCGGCGACTATGTCTCCCAGCACATCAACATCGGCGTTGTCACCACGGCATTCACCTTCTTCGGTGTCTGCCTGGTCATCGGCGCTGTTATATATCTCTTTGCCCAGGAGACCAAGGGCAAGGATCTGGAAAGCCTGTGAGGATGCGCAATAGGGTCTGTGCACGCAGGTAAGCAAACCGGGCCGGCTTTTCGCAGGAAGATCCGGCCCCATATTGGAAATGGTGGTGGTTCTTATGACGTCCTTGGCTGATTTTCCTGACGAGGTGCGTGTCGAGGTAGGTCTGGTCCGTGAGCATGTTGCTGCCCTGCATGCGCAGTTGATCAAGTGGGGGCTGGTGGTATGGACGGCGGGGAATGTCTCACAGCGTCTGCATTCAGCCGACTTGCTGGTGATCAAGCCGTCCGGGGTGCGCTATGAGCGGTTGACGCCGGAATCAATGGTGGTCACGGATCTGGAGGGGCATGTGGTGGACGGATCCGCCGCCCCATCCTCGGATGTGTTTTCGCACGCCTACATCTACCGGCACATGCCCGAAGTGTTCGGCGTGGTGCATACGCACTCGACCTTTGCGACGGCCTTTGCTGCAGTGGGCCGGTCGATTCCATGTGTATTGACGATGATGGGTGACGAGTTCGGCGGTCCGGTGCCGGTGGGTCCCTTCGCCTTGATCGGTTCGGACCAGATAGGCCGCGGGGTGGTCGAGACCCTGGCGGAACATCCGGGCTGTCCTGCGGTGCTCATGCGCAACCACGGCCCCTTTACGGTCGGAGCGGATGCTGAAGCTGCGGTAAAGGCAGCGGCGATGACGGAGGAGGTGGCGCGTACGGTGTGGGCTGCTGAGCAGATTGGTACGCCCGTGCCCCTGTCCGACGAGGATGTGGCCAGTCTGAACGACCGCTACCAGCACGTGTACGGCCAGCACTGAATCTCAATGCGATGTCCCGCCCCGGCAGGCGAGTATGGACAGTGCAGGTGCTTGCCGCGGCAGATTCGAATTAGACTGGAGGCCATGACCAGATCTTCCCAAGAAGTGCAGCGGCAACTGGATCGGATCGTGGCCCTGGGCTATCCGGATGTGGCGGACATCAGCGCCGCCGCCTTCAGAGCCTTGGCCCAGCCCCTGATTTCCGCGCTGGAGTCCACTGAGCTGGGCGAGCAGATCCTGCTCATCCCCACCAGAGAGCTGGTCTCGCCCGAGTCGCTGATCGCCCGGACCAGCATCAACCGCATGGCCGGCTTCACCACCATGCCGCCGCGTGACATCGCCAGCTTCCTGCCGCAGAACGGGTTCGAGCCTCCCGAGGGTCCCTTTTACATCGTTCTGGAGCCCCATACCGGCACCTGCTACACCAACCGCGAGCCCGACGTGGCCCGCAAACTGATCGACTCCGACGACCGTCTCCCTCTGACCTTGGAGGAGGGTCTGGCCATCGCCACCCAGCATCCCGACTGGCTGGCGGTCAAGAACGGCTTCAACCTGCTGGGTTCCCACAGCGCCGATGGGCGTGTGCCCAGCATCTGGATGAGCCAGAACGCCCCCCGTCTGGGTTCGGTCTGGCCCAACTCGCGCCACACCTGGCTGGGCAACGCCTACTGCGAGGGCCGTCGCGGCGTCTCCCTCTTCCAGTGAATCCTTTCCACTGAATCTTATGAAGTGAGCACTCTGTCAGCGCTTGTATCGTGTGGTATTTGCATCCTTGGCAACCTCGCGAATTATGCCAGCCTCCGCGCGCTCGCCTTCCGCTGCGTCGTAATGCGGACCCGGACCGCATGTCCCGGCCCTCCTCCGGTAAGATAATGACACCCCCGGTGCGGTTTCGACATGCCCGAACGCCTATAGCCGGGCGACATTGTGGTTTCCGACGAACGAAAGAAGGAGGAGAGATGGATCAGGATCGTGCATCCGTGTTTGATCTTGCGGCCCAGGCCGCGGCGTCCAATGGAGGGAACAACGACCTGCTGCTGCCTCCCCCCAGGTTTGTGGGTTCGCCGCAGAAGCCCAGCGCCATGCCCTACACCAAGTATGTGGCCTACAACAAGCAGGTCCCCTTTGACTATCCGCAGCGCACCTGGCCGGGCAAGACCCTGAAGCGGGCGCCTCGCTGGTGCTCGGTGGATCTTCGCGACGGCAACCAGGCCTTGGTTGATCCCATGGATTCCGAGCGCAAGCTGAGATTCTGGAATCTGCTGATCTCCATGGGCTTCAAGGAGATCGAGGTGGGCTTCCCCTCGGCCTCCGAAACCGATTACGACTTCATCCGCCTCCTGATAGAGCGCGAGCTGATCCCTGACGACGTGACCATCGTGGTCCTGACTCAGGCCCGCGAGCATCTGATCCGCCGTACCTACGAGGCCCTGCGTGGGGCCAAGCGGGCGGTGGTCCACTTCTACAACTCGGTCTCGGTCCTGCAGCGGGAGGTCGTCTTCCACAAGGACAAGGCCGGCATCAAGCAGCTGGCCACCGACGCGGCCGAGCTCTGCCGCTCCCTGGAGGCCGATGCCGGGAGCACCGATCTTTCTTACGAGTACTCGCCCGAATCCTTCTCTGGCGCAGAGCCTGAGTACTCCCTGGAGGTCTGCAACGCGGTCATCGACGTGATCCGGCCTACGCCGGAGCACCCCATGATCATCAACCTGCCCAACACCGTGGAGATGACCACCCCCAACGTCTTCGCCGACGAGGTGGAGTACATATCCACCAACCTCAAGGACCGGGATGCAGTGGTGCTCTCCCTGCACCCCCACAACGATGAGGGCATGGCTGTGGCAGCCACCGAGCTCAGCCTGCTGGCCGGGGCCGACCGGGTCGAGGGTTGCCTGCTGGGCAATGGCGAACGCACCGGCAATGTCGACATTTGCACGGTGGGGCTGAACATGCTGGTCCAGGGGATCGACCCCCAGCTGGACTTCTCCGACATGCCCGGCATCCGTCGGACGGTGGAGTACTGCAATCAGATCGCCGTCTCCGAGCGTCACCCCTATGTGGGCAACTTCGTCTTCACAGCCTTCTCCGGCTCCCACCAGGACGCCATCAAGAAGGGTCTGGATGCCAGGCAGCAGGCGGCTCTGCGTGCCAACGCCAACCCCGACGACTTCCTCTGGCTGGTGCCCTACCTGCCCATCGATCCCAAGGATGTGGGCGGCAACTACGAGGCCATCATCCGGGTCAACTCCCAATCGGGCAAGGGCGGCATGGCCTACCTGCTCAAGGCCAACCACCATCTGGATCTGCCCAAGCGCCTTCAGGTGGAGTTCGAACGACTGGTCCAGAGCTATGCCGACAGGACCAAGCGCGAGGTCAAGGATGCCGACATCTGGCGGCTCTTCAAGGACGAGTACCTGCCCGTGGAGGCCGGAGGAAACGTGGTCGGCGGCGAGTCCATGGCCGATCAGCGCGACGAGACCCTGCAGCAGTGGGGACGCTTCAAGCTCCTGAATGTGGCAGTCACCTCCGGCGAGGACGGCTCCGACACTGTTCTCGATGCCACCCTGCTGGACCGGGGACTTGCCCCAGGCGATCCTGAGGAGCGCCGTCGTGTTCAGGGGCATGGGAACGGTCCTATTGCGGCCTTCCTGGATGCACTCAAGTCCCTGGATCAGAACGTTTCGGTTCTGGATTACGCCGAGCACGCTATGACCGCAGGCACGGATGCTCTGGCCGCCTCCTACGTGGAATGCCGGGTGGGCGAACCGGCCAGGTCCCGGGTGATCTGGGGCGTGGGCATCGATTCGTCCATCTCCACCAGCTCCCTCAAGGCCATCATCTCGGCCCTCAACCGCTTCCAGCGCGGCTAGCGGTCAAAGGGGATAAAACGCAACCCCAGACCAGCTAGACCAGCCTTACGGTCCGATCCGAGCGCAGCTGATTCGTCCGGATCGGACCGGTCTGCCCGGACAGCCTTACTGTTGGGATGACTCTGACCCGGAGTTGCCCTCGGTGGTTCCGCCGTTGCCGCCTTCGGCCCCGCCTCCATTGCCTGAGCCCGAGCCGCTGCCGGCTCCTGACTCCTCCTGCGGGACTATCTGCTGCTGGTTGCGCTGCTGAGGCACGTATTCATAGTTGTAGTTGCGCCTGGGCGTATAGGAGTAGCTCGGCTTATACCCGGTGCCCCAGCTGCCGTCCGGTCCGCCGATCTTGCCATGGTCCTCGGCCGCAGGGAAGCGCTCCACCGGGCTGTTGCCCAGGGCCGACTTCATGTACTGGGTGAACAGCTGGACCGGATAGAACTCGTTCTGATAGACATCAGGCACCTTGAGGGCACTGCCATCCTGACCTTGGTTCCAGACGGCGAAAGTGGTCAGCAGCGAGGGGGTGAATCCGATGAAGGAGATGGCTGTCTGATCGTTGGCTGTACCTGTCTTGCCGGCGATGGGCCGGCCCAAGGAACGTGCGTAGGAGGCGGTGCCGTACTGAACCGTGGTGGTCATGGCCTTCTGCAGCAGGGCCACCTGGTCGGCATTGAAGACCTGGTCCGACTGGATGGCCGCGGTGTAGAGCTCCTGATCCTTGGCGTCCTTGACCTGGGCCACCAGATGCAGCAGGGGTCGCTTGCCCCCGTTGGCCAGAGTGGCGTATCCCTGGGTCACGTCATAGACCGAAAGAGCATCCAGACCCAGGGTGTCGAAGGTGGTCGTGTCGTCGATCTTGCCGGTGATGCCGGCCGTATGTGCCAGCTGGGCCGTCTTCTGGGAGGTCACGTGCTCGCCCAGATCCATGAAGACCGTGTTGACCGAGTTGGCGAAGGCCGAGTAGAGGTTGATGTACCCGTAGCTGACCTGCCCGGCATTAGCGACGGACTTGCCCACGCTGGAGAAGGTGCGTGGAGAGTTGCCATTGAAGACCGTGTTGAGGCTGACCCCATCCTGGATGGCTCCCAACAGGGTGTAGGCCTTCATGGTCGAACCCACCTGGAAGGTGGCCTGGTCCACATTGTTGAGCTGGTGGGTCAGATAGTCGTCCCCCGCATACAAGGAGATGATGGCGCCGGTCTTGGGGTCGACCGAGAGCCCTCCGGTCTGCAGGGTGGGCGGATGGTGCTTGTTGCCGGTGGTTGGACTGGCCACCTGGAACATCAGATCCTGTTTGTCTTTCTGAATGGTGGTGATGATCCGGTAGCCGCCCGTGTCCAGGTCGTCTGCCGTGAAGGGGGCCTTTTTGCCGGAGGACAGCTCGTTGCGGACCATGCGCAGCAGGTAGCCGTTGGGCCCCTGGTAGACGTTCTCCGGCGAGTACTTGATGGTCTGCGGCATCTGGGCGCCGACCCGGTCTTTGTGGCTGATGTAGTGGTCCTCCTCCATGATGCCCAGCACCCGGTGGAAGCGCGATTCGGCCTGCTTGGGGTTGATCGCCGGATCCCAGGAGGCCGGGGCGGGGATGATGCCGGCCAGCATGGCCGACTCTGGCATGGTCAGGTCCTTGGCGTCCTTGCCGAAGTAATTCTGGGCGGCGGCCTGGATCCCGTAGGCGCCGCGGCCGAAGTAGATGGTGTTCATATAGTTGCACAGGACCGTGTCCTTATTCTCGGTCCTGGAGATCTTCAGGGAGAGGATGGCCTCGCGCAGCTTGCCCTTGTAGGAGGTGGTCTCGCCCAGATAGTAGCGCTCGGCGTACTGCTGGGTGATGGTGGATCCGCCCTGTCGGGTGCCCTTGGTCACGTTGTTGAGCAGGGCCCGGCCGATGCCCTTGAGGTCGATGCCGTTGTCCTTGTAGAAGGAACGGTTCTCCGAGGCGACCACCGCATTGCCCACATACTTGGGAAGGACCGTGCAGTCGATGATTTCCCGATTCTGGTCGGCGTAGGTTCCGATGGGGGTAGTGCCGTCCGCATAGTAGACCGTAGTCTTTTGCGCCAGGGCCTGCTTCTCCGGCGGGATGATCTCGGTGGTCAGATACAGGTAGGCGAAGGCCGCCGCCCCGGCGACCAGCACCAGTCCCAACAGGGCCAGGATCCACTTAAGCACACGATGTGACTTGCGACGTCGTCCCCGGCGGGGCCCGTTACCCCGGGGGTTCCGGTCGGCATGCCGCGAGGTGGGGATGTCGGTGCGATTGCCGCCCCCGCGCGACCCGGACTGGGCCCTGCGAGTGGGCGAGGTCGAACTGACTGAACGAGTCTGATTGGCCATGCCAACCACGCTATCCGGCAGGGCTGAAAACTGTTCGACCTAGGGCTGAACGTTCATCATTTTCGTACGTTTGTGCCCTCCCTGGAGGTATGTACTGCCGGCTGGCGCGCATATGAGGCTCCATTCCACGATGCAATCCACCGGGAGAAGGTATGCTTAGGTTGGAAATAACTCAGTAAATCAGAGGAGTTTGTATGAGCATCCGTGTAGCTATAGCGGGCGTGGGCAACTGCGCTTCCTCGCTGGTACAGGGAGTCGAATATTACAAGGACGCCAAGGATGATGACAAGATCCCCGGCATCATGCACGCCAACTTCGGGGGCTACCGCATTCGTGACGTGGAGTTCGTGACCGCCTTCGACGTGGATTCCCTCAAGGTCGGCAAAGACCTGAGCGAGGCCATTTTCGCCTCGCAGAACAACACCTACAAGTTCTGCGACGTTCCCAATAAGGACGTGGAGGTCCTGCGCGGGCCGACCGGCGATGGACTGGGCGAGTACTACAGCAAGATGATCACCGAGTCGGACGCCGAGCCCGTGGACGTGGCCCAGGTTCTGCGTGACAAGAAGGTCGACGTGCTGGTCTCCTACCTGCCCGTCGGCTCCGAGCAGGCCGACAAGGCCTACGCCACCGCCGCCATCGAGGCCGGGTGCGCCTTCGTCAACTGCCTGCCTGTCTTCATCGCCTCCGACCCCGAGTGGGCCCAGAAGTTCCGCGATGCCGGCCTGCCCATCGTGGGCGACGACATCAAGAGCCAGGTGGGCGCCACCATCACGCACCGCGTCATGGCCCGCCTCTTTGAGGACCGCGGCGTGCGTCTGGATCGCACCTACCAGCTGAACGTGGGCGGCAACATGGACTTCATGAACATGCTGCAGCGCTCCCGCCTGGAGTCCAAGAAGGTTTCCAAGACCCGTGCGGTCACCTCCATCGTTCCTCACGATATGGATCCCCACAACGTCCACATCGGTCCCTCCGACTATGTGGCCTGGCTGGATGACCGCAAGCTGGCCTTCGTGCGCCTGGAGGGCACCACCTTCGGCGATGTCCCGCTGAATCTGGAGTACAAGCTGGAGGTCTGGGATTCGCCCAACTCGGCCGGCATCGTCATCGATGCCCTGCGTGCCGCCAAGATCGCCCTGGACCGCCACCTGGCCGGCCCGGTGCTGGCACCCAGCTCCTACTTCATGAAGTCCCCCGCTGTCCAGCATGAGGACAACGAGGCCCGCCAGCTGGTCGAGGATTACATCGCCGGCAAGGTGGAGGGCGACGAGAGCGCCCTGGATGCCGATGTCAAGGCCGCCAAGGAGAACGGCAAGGACGTCTGGCACGCCTGAGCCTGCGGATTCCGCCTGATTGATGTCTGGGGCGCCTCTTCCAAGGTCGTCCCGAAGGCATGAATAGTAGATGCTTGGTCTGGAAAGAGGCCGGTCGCTTTTCATAGGCGGCCGGCCTCCTTGTATTCTGAACGGAACAGCGGCTTCGGATTTGCTGGTTCAACCTGGCGCCGAGTTCTTCAGTCTCAGACTCCCTTCAATGATTCCCTCTGAATTGCCCCTGGAAGATCGTCAGGAGTGCAATCAGGGTTTCAGTCCTTGGTATGGCCTACCAGGGGAGCGATCCGCTTGTCCCAGGCATCCAGAGCTGAATTGATGACCTGGTGCATGTCGTAGTAGGCGTAGGTACCCAAGCGGCCGCCGAAGACCACCTTCGGCTGTTGGGCTGCCAGCTGCTTGTACTGGGTGTAGAGGGCGCGGTCGTCGCCCGTGTTGATGGGGTAGTAGGGTTCGTCACCCTTGCCGGCGAATCGGCTGTATTCCTCCCAGACCACGGTGCGCTCATGGTTCTGCCGGTCGTAGCGTTCGGGGTTGAAGTTCTTGAACTCGATGGCGCGGGTGTAGGGCACGTCGGGATCGGAGAAGTTCATGACCGGGCAGCCGAAGTGGTCGTCCTCGTCATAGCGGCGCTCCTTGAAGTCCACGGTCCGCCATTTGAGCTCGCCCAGGCGGTAGTCGAAGTAGCGGTCGACCGGGCCGGTGTAGACCACGGGGACCTGTCCTGCCAGAGCATCCCGGTTCCAGGGCTGGGAGTTGTCGAAGAAGTCGGTTTTCAGGCTCACCTGGATGCGGGGATCGTCGATCATCCTCTCGAACCAGGCGGTATAGCCGTCCTTGGGCAGGCCCTCCCATGTGTCTTTGAAGTAGTGGTTGTCATAGTTGAATCGCACCGGCAGTCGCTTGATGATGGAGGCGGGCAGCTGTGAGGGGTCGGTCTGCCACTGCTTGGCCGTGTAGTTTTTGATGAAGGCCTCATAGAGGGGGCGGCCGATCAGGCTGATCCCCTGATCGTTCAGGTTGCCCGGGTCGGTCCCGGCCAATTCGCCGGCCTGTTGACGAATCAAATCCCTGGCCTGCTGGGGGGTGTAGTGGGCGTGGAAGAACTGGTTGATGGTGCCCAGGTTGATGGGTAGGGGGTAGACCTCGCCCTTGTGGGTGGTGTAGACCCGATGGGTGTAGTCGGTGAACTCGGTGAAGCGATTGACGTACTCCCAGACCTTGCGGTTGGAGGTGTGGAAGAGGTGTGCACCGTACTTGTGGATTTCGGCCCCGGTCTCCTCGTCCATGTAGGAGTAAGCGTTGCCGCCGATGTGGTCGCGCACGTCGATGATCCGCACCCGGGCTCCACTGTGCTCGACCGCCTGCTGGGCCACGGTCAGGCCAAACAAGCCAGCGCCTACAATCACCAAATCAGCATCCATGTCAGCCATTCGTCTTCAGCCATCCATCCCTTGTCGCTGTGATGCCGGGGTGCCTATTGTCTGTTGTCAGGGTCCGGCATGATCCTTGATCAACCGCTGGAGTACGGCGATCCTGTTGTTTACATGCTAGCGGACGGGCCTGGTTGGGGAAACGGCGGGCGGTGATGTCAACTGAATGCGCACCTGGCACGGAGGGTTCGGTGCCTTTTAGTGGACAAGTGGAGCCTGTCTGCTATCATGGTGACTTGCTCTCACGTGGCGTTATGTCACCCAATCCCCCCAGGGCAGGAATGCAGCAAGGGTAAGTGGCCTCTGGCGGGTGCGTGGGAGTTTTTTCATAGATGTTCGCCGGATGGGGTAATTATCTAGGTGTCGCACCAGGAATTCGTGCGTGTGTGTGCACGAGCGATGCTACCGATTGAGTCCTATTCCCAGCTCTCATCCCACGCTCGGTAGTTGAGCTTTTCTTGTTTGATGTTTACATCCTGTGATTGAATAATGAAGAGTTTGCTCTAGGCTGATTAGCAGCCTGGGGAGGGGAAATCAGAGGAGAGTGACGAATCATGAAGAAATGTACTTCATGCCAGGCCGAAAATCCGGATAGCGCAAAATTCTGCAGAAAGTGCGGCAAGTCCTTTGCGAAGCAGGAGCAGGATGCACCTGCCCCGGGTGCTACTACAAATTCGACTGAGCAATCGGAGGCTCAGCAAAAGCCTGGCGAGCAGACGGAGACTCAGCCCAAGGAGGGACTGACCACTGATGCTGGCGTGCCAAATAATCCTTCTTCTGGTCTTCCCCAGCCGGTCTCTAACCCGGCTGAGCAATCAGGTCAGCCTGGTCCTACCTCTGGTGTCCATCCGACGCCAGTACCGGGCGCTCAGCCACTACAGAACATCAATGTACAATCGCAATCGCCACTGGGACAACCTTCTCCAGATGCCCGCTATTCTGCTGGGCAGCCGACACAGCCGTTCCCGCAGGCGCAGCCAACCCAACCGACCCAGCAGTTCCAACAAGCTCAGGCCACCCAGCCTAACCAGCCGCCTCTCCAACAGCCTATGCCTGGCGCAGCTCCTGGCATGGCCCCGGTTCAGCAGACTGTACCTACACAGTCCAGACTCTTCTTCAACTGGCTGCTTGCTGCCTTGAAGAAGCCCAGCTTACGTATGATCAAGCCAGCCTGGTACGCATGCATACCCATATTTGTAGAAGCTATGATCATTTCTCTGTTGGTTACGATTTGGGAATCGCGGACGGTCTCTGCTGTATCGCATGCTTTTAGCCCTGTGACATCGATATTAGGCTATTCGTCCTCGTCAGCTTCATCTGGTTCTTCGGGTAACTTTGGGTTCTTCTTCCGAGGCTTCATTGCTGTGGCTTTTGTGCTCTACGTCATGACCCTGTCTATATTTATAGGCAAGAAAATATATGGTGACCCTGACGGTTTTCGACAGGCACATGACGCGTTCGCACAGATTATTATTCCTTTCGCGATCCTCCACCTGGTCTTGGTTCTGCTTTCTCTGGTAGGTGCTTCGGTCGTGGCAGGTGTCATTTTCCTATTCAGCGTCGGCTTCATGTCCGCGGTTCCCTCCTATCTGATTGCTACATCCAGGAATACTCACAAACTGGATTCCTTCTGGCTTTGGCTCATTTTCATGGTTGTCGCCTTCCTCATCTTCTTGCTGGTGATGATTATCTTCATAAGCATTGCTGGTGAGGCCTTCATGAGCGCCATCTTCTCCTTGGTCTGACAACAGTCGTGACAAGCAGAAGAACAACGCAGAAAGGCTAGGGCGATTATGTTTTGCATAAATTGCGGCGCTAAGAATGAGCCTGACGCCCAGTTCTGCACGTCGTGTGGACACCTGATGACGTCGGCAGACGATCAAGTTACGACTCTGGATTCTGATGGTGAAAAAGCGAACGGTAAGGAAAGCGTCTCAACATCTACTCTTGATCCCGCCAGTGAAGAGGCTTCTAAGGCAGATGCTGATACCGATGCAGACGATTCTTCCAAGGAGGCGAAGCCTGCTTCTGAGGATTCGGAGTCTTCCGACGAAAATGATGCTCAGTCTCAGCCCGTCTCCTCAGGCACAGCAGATACTGATGATATGGCGGACAAGGAGCAGCCTACTGCAACTCTTTCGCAGATCGAGCAGTATATGGCCGCCGATTCTGGGCCCTCAACTGTGGTTGATTCCCAGTTTCAAACACAGGCCCTACCAAATGTCACGGCATCAATGGAGCAACCGATCGCCGTTCCGGTCACACGTAAGGTGCAGCGAAAGACTCTCATCATCTGGGGCATCCTCATTGGTGTGGCGGTCATTCTGATCGGCGCATATTTTATACTCAAGAATATGATCTTCACGCCTTCAGAGCAGATCAACACGTACGTCTCCGCCGTATCCAGTGGCAATTACAAGCGTGCCAATAAATTGGTTGATCCTGGCGTGGCCAACGACTCACGCATCCTGCTGACAAACGACTATGCCAAGGATGCAGATTCGCGCATCAAGAACGTCGAGGTTGGTCCTCTGGTCCGAAATCCACGAGGCTCTGGCTATCAGGTGCAAATTTCCTACACAGTCAATGGTGTCAAGCAGAATAAGGTGCTAGATATACAGGCCTCTGGCAAGCAATTTTTGATTTTCGACTCCTGGAAGATCGCGACACCCTTGACCACCACCATCAAGGTGGCTGCGCCAAAGACAGTGGACAGTCTCGTGGTTAACGGCATCAATGTCAAGCTGGCAGAAGCTGGTATGAACAAAGAGGTCGTCACTCCTCCCTCTGACTCTTCATCATCTGACAGCAGCGACGAAATGCAATACAGTTCAATGGATCAATACACCTTGCCGGCCTATCCAGGTGTGGCCAAGGTGGGGCTGCCTAGTTCCAAGTACATCCAAGCTCAGCCGGTTAAGCTCGATAATCCCAGTAAGGTCGCTTACATCGCTCCTCAGGCCACTGATGCATTAGAAAAAGGGATCCTGGACAAGGTCCAGCAACGTATCAATGACTGCACGGCCTCCACAGAAACGAGTAAGACTGGCTGTTCCTTCTCCAACGGTACTTTTGAGGATTATGGCAGTCTAAGTTATACCAATATCAAACGGACTGTCAGTAGTCAGCCTTCTTTGAGTGAGTTGGATTTGAGCAATGGCGAGTTTAAAACCAGCTTGATTCAGACCAATATCACTTACCAATATCGTTTTGATTCAGACTCCGACTGGGAGGATAGCAAATCTTCTGCATCAGATTACCTGACCGGCACGTTCGTGATCAAAGATGGTGAACTGGCCGTTAAGATTGACGATTCCGGCAAAAACTACTACTGATTAGCCGATAAACTGTAAGGAGTTCCCGCCATCGCTGCATTGACGAAGACGGGAACTCCTTCTATTTCCATGGCCTGTCAGCCAAGGGCTCAGTTGTTATCTTTCACGAAGATGATGCCCTTTGCTATGATTGCGTCATCAGGGGGTTGGGCCCCGCAACAATTCGCCACAGCAGCCTGCATTTTTTCATCCATGTTCGGTATTGCCTGCCCAGCGGGCACGAAAGTATAGGTCGTCTTCGTCAGGCCTGACCATTCGCGCAAGGAATCCGAAACACCCTTGATCGACTTGGGGTCCAGAGTCAAAGTCTTGGTGCCATCCGAATTATTGGTAATTTTGGAGAAACGGCCGCTGTAGTTATCGGTGTTGCCATCCATGAATTTGGGCCGGTCGGTACGCTCAAAAGTCATGCCAGTAAAACTGCCATCTGACTGGATGGTCATTCTACTGATCAGAGAACCATCGCCGGATTCAGCCCAAAGCCACTTGCCTGCCAAGGCATGAAAGTCTTGGCTGGCCTTGTTGCCGGAATTCGATGCCACGCCTTGGGTTACGGTGTTACCACCTATGGCTTTCCAATTGATTGGATTTTCCACTAGGTAGTAGACGTTCCTCTTGTTCGGAGCTTCTTGGAATGGCTCGGCTTTGCCGTACTGGGTGGGCGCATAGGGGTTCTTGTTCCTGTTGCCATCGGCTGAGCGGTCTGGATACTTGCTGTTGTCGCGCTTGATCAGGTAGGGGCGGTCGGCATCCGGCTTGAAATTGGACCTGCCCGCGAAGTATTCGTCCGAATCTAGTTGGTCGAGCTTAGCGCCTACCGGCATATAGACGAAAAAGTCCTTGGCCTTCCACTTCAACCCGGAGTTTTTGAATCCCGGGTCTTCGCCCAAGGGCACAAATTTGGGAGTGCCGTTGTCGCAAGAGGCAGCGTCAACAGGCATGGTACCGCAGTTGGGCAAGCCGGCGCCTGCGTAGAGTTCGAAGGCTCCGCTCTGTCCGGAGATCAGGTGGTTCTTCATGTATCCTGCCCCTTCGTACAGGTCGGTATTGGAGGGAATGCAGCCGGATGGGTCTTGAGAGAAGGTGCACAGGCTCAAGTAATCACGCCAATTTCCGTCTGGGATAGTTTCGCCGCGCACTTTTAAATACTGCGATGAAAAGCCGAATTGACTACCGGCCTCATCTTTGCTGACTGCGTCCAAGTTCAGACAGTCGCCGTCTTCAGTGCAGTATTGTCCAGCCAAGTTTTCCTCTTTGTCGAGAATGTAAACGGATTCTGCGAATTTGTCGTCTCTTCTAGCGAGCACATCGAGTTTTTTGCTGGCATCTACGCCGTAGTAGAGTGTGGCGGTTTTGGTGTCGGTGGGTTGGCCGATGGAAGGGTTGGCGCCGACGATCTTGCCTAGGTTCTTCTGACTGGAGAAGCGGGGCTGCATGGTGATGCTATAGCCTTTGGCTTCCAGCTGGCTCTGAGCCTGGTCCTTGTCCATGCCGGCGATCTCGATGGGGATGCCTGCCTTGTCAGTGGCAATGCCCACATGGATGCCGTCTTTGGGGTCGAGCACGGGCTGTCCGTCGGACGGGGAGGATGCTGCGACCTGGCCGACATCGGTCTTGGATGAGACAACGTCAGCCACCGTGAGAGGCACCTCCATGGTTTTGAGCGTTTGCACAGCCTTGGCTTTGCTTTGTCCGATGGTGCCTTTGGGTACGCCAGGACCAGCGGATTCAGTGACGGTGACGTGAGTATTCTTGGGCAGATGGCCGGACCTGTCAGCGCCAGACAGGCGGATGAAGGAGCCCTTGCGTTTGGAGCTGAATTGGAGTTGGGTCTTAGCGGGAATGCCGGCCTTCTTGAGTTGTTCGACGGCTTCTGCGGCAGTCTTGGCCTGCACATGGGGCATGGCTCTGGGTGACAGCTGCCGGTAAGCAACAAAACCGCACGTGATTACTAGAACCAGCGCTACAAAAGCTGCTATCAGGATGTAAAGTCGCTTACGGGAGGCAACTACGCTGGCAGGGGCTGAGCCTGATGCTGAGCCTTGTCCAGGGAGGACGGATAGGGGGACGGCTTCCGTATCGCCTGGTTTTCTACCGGTTTTGTTGACCTCAATTGCATCGGTCGCCTGGTTTGAGTCTCTAGACTCAGTATTAACGGCAGAGGCTTCGGCTGTGTCGGAGGCACCTGTGTCGCTCGCTGATTGATCTGATTCATCTTCGCTGGGCTGGCGTCTATCGGTCTGTTCGGTGTCCTTGATTTGGTCGGGGGATTGGTCATCAGTTTTTACAGCTGCATCAAGCGGTTGTCCGCATTGGTTACAAAACTGATCGTCGTCCTCGTTGGCCGCCCCGCATTGGGTACAGTATTTCATCCTCTTCTTCCCTTCTCCCCGCTTCCGCAGCAGTTCAGTTATTCATCTCTTTCAAAGATGATGCTGGAACCGTTTACGTCTCGCGTCCGACCTGGTTGGTGATTAGCCGTAAGTTCGCGGTAACCCTTCTGCCTTTATGCTAGCGGATGGCCCAGGTCGAAGGTGTTGCAGGTGTCTATATTGATGATTATTGAGGATTCTGTGTTTTCAATGGCAGACTGAGTCGTCCTGCGTATCGCAGTGTTTCACTTCCACGTGGCGTAATGCAGCAAGGGTAAGTGGCCTCTGGTGTGGGTGTGTGGGAGCTTCTCATGGTTGTTCTGCCTGAGCTGGTTGAAGTCGTGAAAACAACGCGTTCGTCGGACGAGGTGTCGGCTGTCGGCCCAGGGGTTGGATAGAGTCTTGAGGTATGACCAACAAGCACAAGCAGGGCGAAGCACAGGAAACCTGGTACCGGGATCCGAATGAGCAAACTGAAACGGCCGACAGTCATGCTGACCGGGATCCTTTGACGTCTCGCCCTCGGATTTCAGCCCTGGTTCTGTGCCTGGTCGCCGGCCTAGTCTTCCTGGGTCTGGCGGCTTTGGTCTGGTGGGCGTCTGTGTGGACTGTTGCCGGGCAGACCTATGACGACATGGCCCTGACCAACTTCCGCGGTTTTCTTGACCAGGCGCCTCTTGTCAAGGCTTATCTGGGAGTGTTCGCCATGCCTTATGTGACTGCGGTGATCTGCGTGGTGCTGGGCCTTGCAGCCCTGGTGGTTGTTCTGGTCAGGCGCCGGTGGTGGCTGCTCGGCCAGGTTGCCGTTTATGCTCTGGTGGTCTACGGGGCGGCGCGCATTCTCAAGCGCTTCCTGCCTCGCCCGGTGCTGATCCATTCTCAGGCCTCCACAGCCAATTCGGCCCCCTCAGGGCACACCATCCTGGCTTTGGCGGTGGTGCTGGCTCTGCTCTGTGTGGTGCCGCGTGTTTGGAGGGCTCCGGTCGCCTTGGTGGGGTTTGCCTTTGACCTGTCTGTGGGCTGCTCGTTGGTGCAGGGAGGCTGGCACCGCCCCTCAGACGTGGTCATGGGCGTGCTTATTCCGGTCGGTCTCTGCCTCATTGCTCTGGCCGTCACTCGTGGCACCGGGATGGACGTTCCTGGAACCAGGATGTCCTCGGCTTCGATCCAGATTGTCGCCACCTTGATGCTGGTGGCAGGGTTCCTGGGGATTCTCTATGCCTGGTATGTCATTTGGCAGGTCAGCCCTGGTCTGGAGATCGGCGCTCGGTGGGCGGCCTACGGGGTTCATTGCTCGGCCGTCATACTGATGGCTTCACTTCTGTCGCTGACCCTGGGACTGGTTCTGGCGCTGAGGCAGATCACGGCCTCGCCTCTGACCAGGATGGGCCTTGTCGGTCGGCCTCCGGCTCCTCCCCAAAATGACTGAAGACAGTCTCTGAGCGTACCGAACGTCTTTGATTCATCCACTGTCGACCCCAGGGATCCACACCCGTGCACATGACCTCTTGATTTGCATGGTGACGGAACCTCGTGAGTAAGATGGCGTGCGAAAGACCACAATATAAGGAGAGGCCATGGCATCCGGCAATAAGCTCGTCATTGTTGAGTCGCCAACCAAGGCAAAGAAGATCGGCGGGTACCTGGGCAAGGGCTACACGGTCATGGCCTCGGTGGGCCATATCCGCGACCTGGCCCAGCCATCGCAGATCCCGGCCTCCCAGAAGAAGGCCTATGGCAAGTTCGGCGTGGACGTGAACGATGGCTTCAAGCCCTACTACATCGTGGACGATAAGAAGAAGCACACGGTGTCCGAGCTCAAGAAGGCGCTGAAGAACGCCGACGAGCTCTATCTGGCCACTGATGAGGATCGGGAGGGGGAGGCCATCGCCTGGCACCTGGTCCAGACCCTTAAACCCAAGGTGCCGGTAAAGCGCATGGTCTTTCATGAGATCACGCCAGAGGCCATCAAGAATTCTCTCAAGCACACCAGGGACGTGGATGCCCACATGGTGGATGCCCAGGAGACCCGCAGGGTTCTGGATCGGCTCTATGGCTATGAACTTTCACCGGTGCTCTGGCGCAAGGTGGGTCCGGGGCTGAGCGCAGGGCGTGTCCAGTCTGTGGCGACTCGGCTGATTGTGGAGCGCGAGCGTGAGCGCATGGCCTTTGTCAAGGCCTCCTACTGGGACCTGATGGCGCGCCTGGTGCAGGAGGATGCAGGGGAATCGTCATCATCGGGCGGTTTTCAGGCGCGGATGATCAGCCTGGGGGAGCAGCGGCTGGCGGTCTCCAAGGACTTCACCTCCAAGGGCCAGCTGACGCAGGCTGCAGCCAAGGAGCAGGTCCTGCAGCTGGATGAGCAGCACGCCCGAAGCCTGGCTGAGACGCTGAAAAATCAGGACTTCACGGTGACGGGTATGGAGACCAAGCCCTACCGGCGGCGCCCCCAGCCCCCCTTCACTACGTCTACCCTGCAGCAGACGGCAGGCAACCGGCTGGGCATGAGTTCCCGGGCCACCATGCGCGCTGCCCAGGGGCTCTATGAGAACGGGTTCATCACCTATATGCGTACCGATTCGGTCACCCTCTCCCAGGAGGCCATTGCCGCTGCTCGCAAGGGGGTCGAACGCGAGTACGGGGCCGAATATCTGTCGGCCGAGTCCAAGCAGTATGTAACCAAGACCGCCGGCGCCCAGGAGGCCCACGAATGCATCCGGCCAGCCGGTTCCACCTTCCACAGGCCCCAGGAGCTGGCCGACCGTCTGGCCCCTGACCAGCTCAAGCTCTACACCCTGATCTGGCGCCGCACCTTGGCTTCACAGATGGCCGACGCCACCGGATCCACAGCCACCATCCGCCTGTCGGCGCCGGCGGGCAAGGAGGGCACAGCCCTCTTCCAGGCTTCAGGCACCGTCATCAAGTTCCCTGGCTTCCTTAAGGCCATGGGTTCGGGCTCCGAACAAACCGATGGGGATTCAACCCTGCCTCCGGTCCAGAAGGGCGACGTGCTTCGTGCTGCTGCCCTTGAGCCTGAGGGTCATGAGACACAGCCGCCGGCCCGCTACACCGAGGCCTCCCTGGTCAAGACCCTGGAGGCCAAGGAGATCGGCAGGCCTTCCACCTATGCCAGCATCATCTCGACCATCATCGATCGCGGATACGTCTACGAGCGCGGTCGCGCGCTGATCCCCTCTTGGCTGGCCTTTTCAGTGGTCAGGCTGCTGGAGACCAATTTCCCCAAGTACGTGGACTACCAGTTCACGGCACAGATGGAGAACGGCCTGGATATGATTGCCCATGGCAAGGAGCGGGGCAAGGACTGGCTGACCCGGTTCTACTTTGGCTCTGGCCCGGGCGCCGCTCAGAACGCTGATCAGGCTCATCAGGGTTTGCAGGAGCAGGTGGCCCAGTTGGGAGACATCGACGCCCGAAAGATCAACACCATTGAGATAGGCGATGGCCTGCAGGTGAGGGTCGGCCGCTACGGCCCCTATCTTGAGGATACGGCTGACCTGGATGCCGATGGCAATCCCAAGCGTGCCTCTTTGCCGCCAACGATGGCTCCGGACGAGCTGACTGTGGCAGCGGGCCATGAGCTGATTGCAGCCAACGCAGGCGGTCCTCGTCAGCTGGGCAAAGATCCGGAGACCGGCGGTCGGGTCGAGGTGCGCAAGGGCCGATTCGGGCCCTATGTGGCCCTGATCAGCCCCGAAGAGGATGCGGCCGAACAGAAGAAGCCTGCCACTAAGACTGCAAGGACGGCCAAGCGAACAGGTCCCAAGCCCAAGATGGCCTCGCTCTTCAAAACCATGGATCCGGACACGGTCACCCTGCAGGATGCCCTGAAGCTGCTCAGCCTGCCCAGGACGGTGGGCAGCATCGAGCTGACCGATGCCAAGACTGGAGCAACCAGCCAGGCCACAGTCACAGCCAGCAACGGCCGCTATGGTCCCTACCTGACGGCCACCAAGGCCGACGGCGGAACCGAAACGCGTTCGCTGACCGACGAGGACCAGATTTTCACCATTGACCAGTCCGGGGCCAAGGCCCTCTTCGATCAGCCCAAGTACGGACGGCGTTCCCGGAGCGCGGCCAAGCCTCCTCTTCGTGAGCTGGGTACGGACCCTGACAGCGGCAAGCCCGTCACCATCAAGGACGGATTCTACGGCGTCTACATCACCGACGGGCAGACCAACAGGACCCTGCCCAAGCAGTACACGGCCCAGTCCATCGAACCGGAGGTGGCCTTCCGACTGCTGGCAGAGAAGCGCGCGGCCGGACCCGCCAAGCGGCGCGGCCGCACCACTCGCAAGTCGACCGCACGAAAGTCTACTGCCCGCAAGTCGGCCGCTCGCACCCGCAAAACCACAAAGAAGGCCAAGGCCACCAAGACTTCCAAGACTACGGAGCATCAGGCATGAGTGATGGTTTGTTCATTTCCTTCGAGGGTGTGGACGGGGCAGGCAAGACTACCCAGGTCCAACGAGCACACGATTATCTGCAGGAGTGCGGCCTGCGGTCCCAAGTCACCCGTGAACCAGGCGGCACCCCGGTCGGATTGACCATCCGGGAACTCGTTCTGCACGGCTTGGCCGCCTTTCCTTCTGTTGCCGTGACCGGGGGTACCGACGTGGTTGATGCCTCCGACGATCTGGCCCCTAGGACCGAGGCCCTGCTCTATGCAGCGGATCGTGCCGAGCATGTGGCCCAGGTGGTGCGCCCGGCTCTGGAGCGAGGAGACATTGTGCTCTGCGACCGGTACCTGGATTCCTCAGTGGCCTATCAGGCCGGAGGCCGTGATCTGTCGGCGGATGTGATCCGTCGGCTGAGCCTGTGGGCCAGTCAGGGTTTGCTGCCCAAGCGCACCTACCTGCTGGATGCGGATCCGTCTCAGTCCAAGTCGCGTCTGAATCATGAGCCTGATCGTCTGGAGTCGGCTGGCGACGACTTCCAGCAGCATGTGCGTCAGGCATTTCTGCAGCTGGCTCACAATGAGCCCGACCGGTTCCTGGTTATCGACGCTACCCAGCCCATCGACCAAGTCTGGCAGATCATCCAAGATGATTTGGACAAGTTGGTCGAAGGACGCGAGCCGGATCTGCCGCAGGTCGACGATGAGAATGAAGATGCTCAGGACGATGTCGACGATGATGAATCGGCTGCAGGATACGAGGACGATGAGCAGGATGCCGAGTCGGACTGGACTGAGGCTGCGGATGCGTCCGATCAGATATCGGAGGCTGATCCAGGCCAGGACGACCAGTCCATGGAGGCGGGCACAGTCGGCGGGGATGCTGACGACGATTCGATTCCTGCGGATTCCCCGGCTCGCTGGCTGCTCCGGTCCCGCCTGCTGCGGAAGACCCGATGAGCGTCTGGGATGCCATTGTGGGCCAGCAGCCCACGGTCGATCTGCTCAAGCGGACGGTGGCCGCTCAGGCGCAGGGTCATGACGAGGTGGCGCAGTCCTGGCTGATCTGCGGCCCTCCTGGATCAGGACGCTCCAATCTGGCCCGGGCTTTCGCGGCGGCCCTGATCAGTCCGGATCAGGGCCTGAGCGACCAACCCATCCGCGTCACTCAGCAGGTCCTGGCAGGAACCCATCCGGATGTGACCATACTGTCCACCAACAAGGTCACTATCGGCATCAACGAGGTCAGGGAGCTGATCATGACCTCGGAGCAGATGCCTTCAACCTCGCGCTGGCGGGTCATCATCATCGAAGACGTGGACCGGATGCTGGAGCGGACCACCAATGTGCTGCTCAAGGAGATCGAGGAGCCGGCTGAGCACACTATCTGGCTCCTATGTGCACCCAGCGCCCAGGATGTGCTGCCCACCATCCGCTCGCGGACCAGGGTGCTCAACCTGGCGGTGCCGTCCAACACCGCTGTGGCCGATTTCCTGACCGATCAGGTGGGCGTGGACCGGCCTCTGGCCGCCAAGGCCGCCCGTTTGGCTCAGGGACACATTGGCATCGCCCGTCTCTATGCCACCAAGGATCAGGTTCTGGCCGACCGTGATGAGCTGGTGGTAGGTCTGCTGGGTCTGCGGCGTGCCTCGGATGCCGTGGTCCTGGCTGGTCGGGTGGTTGATGCGGCCCGTGATCAGGCCACTGCCACCGTAGACGACGAGGTGGCCAGGGACGAGCGGGAGTTTCGGCAGATCAACGGGCTCAGGGACAAGGAGCGCATTCCCCGGCAGCTGCGCGGGGCCTACCATGCCTTGGGGGGCAAGGATCAGGTCCGTCGGCGGGTCACCAGGCTGACCCGGGATGTGCTGGACCGCAATCTGAGCACCCTGGCCAGCGTCTACCGTGATGTGGGCGTCCTGCAGAACGGTGCCGAGGAGAAGGCCGGCTTGGTCAATCTGGAGAATCGGGCGGCAATTGCCGATCTGTCCGTCAGACTCTCCAGGCAGGGGGCTATCGACCGCATTCAGCTGATCGCCCGGACTCGCAGGAGGCTGGCTGCCAACGGTTCGCCGCTCCTGGACTTCGAGGCTCTTTTCTGCACCCTGCTGGTCTGAGTGCAAACCCAAGGGTTCATCAGGCGAAAGTGCCTGGCGAGGTCATGTCGCTGCTGCCGATCCTTGGCGACCAGGTCGATTCCCTGCACTCCAGTGCCGGCGGCAGAGCCACGTGGGATGGCAGAATGGACTGTCCCTTGGCGTCGATCAGCCGCAGGGCCTCCTGGACGATGCCCTCCAGGGGGGTCTTGACTGCGGTCAAGGTCGGACTGCTGACCAGGCAGGCCGGGCTGTCCACGAAGGCGGCCACCTTGACTTGGTCGGGAACCCGGAAGCCCAGTTGGTTGCAGGCCATCAGAGCGCCCAGAGCCAGCGAGTCGTCCCCGCAGATGATGGCATCGGGACGGTCGTTTCCCTCGCTGAGCATGGTTATGACGACGTCGTGGCCGCGCTGCATGCTGCATGGGCCGAACTGGACCCAGTCCGGCTGAGGAGTCATTCCCAAGGTGTTGGTCAGGGTGGAGAAGGTCGTGAAGAGCTCGGTGGCAGCGCTGGTGCTGAGTTCGCGGCTCAGATAGGCCACAGCGTGCGCGTTCTGTTCTGCCAGGTGGGCGATGATCAGCCGCATGGAGGCGGCCTGGTCCGTGCCGACCCAGCTGGTGTGGTAGGAGACCGGTCTGCCGCCGACCTGAACGATGGGCAGCCCGGATGGCAGGTCGGCGGGCATGCCGACCGGATCGTCGTCCAGCGAAGGAACGAGGATGATTCCTTCGACCTGTCGGGCCGCCATGGACCTGATGGCCGCCTCGCGCTCCTGGTCGCCCCTGACGGATATGACCAGCAGGTAGCGGCCCTGTTCGGTCAGCCTTCTGCTGAGCAGATCCAGGATGGACCCGTCTAGGCCTGCGGAGGTGCCGCACAGAACCAACCCTATGGTTCTGCTACGGTCCGAGCGGAGCGCGCTGGCAGCAAAGTTGGCCGAATAGTTGAGCTTCTCAGCCGCAGCCCTGACCCGGCGGCTGATGTCGTCATTCTTGCGTCTATGGCCGGAAAGGACGCGGGACACAGTCGCCGTCGAAACTCCGGCCAGAGCTGCGACGTTGGCAATGGAAGGCTTATTGTCCGCCGTGTTTCCCATTGGTTCCCTCGAAGGTCCTCTCCACGGATGTCGGCTGCGGCTGGCGGTGGCGTTACTCGGCCTGGGTTAGCTTGGTGACCAAGGAATCGGCCACGGACTCGGCATCATCGCCGTCGACGGTCACGGTGACCTTGTCGCCCTTGGCGATGCCCAGGCTCATGACCATCAGAATGCTGCCGGCGTCCACGGGATTGCCTTCGCCCTTGGCTATGGTGACCTTGCATCCGCTGGATGCGGCGGCCTGCGAGAATTCCGAAGCGGGCCTGGCGTGAATGCCTACCGGGTCGGTGATGACGGTGGAACGTTGTGCTGTTGCCATGATGACCAGCTCTCCTGAAGATATGGCCGGTCTTGTTGAACCGGCATGTCGAGTGATGAATACGCTGGTTATCTTACCACTGTCAAAAAGGAATTACAGAAAACGATTACCGTTGAAAAACAAATGAATTTGTGTATACTGAACATCGTTGCTTAAAGAACGTTTCCACTGCCGTTGCTCAGTTCGCCTCAGGGGCGGCCTACACGCAGTGGGCAGGCACTAAGGAGTGCGACATGGAGATCCAAGGCGTGGGCATTGGCCGCGGCGTTGCCGTTGGCCCGGTCATCCATATGGCGGCCGGACTGGATGTGCCCGGGGATGAGGCTAGGCCTGAGAACCTGACAGCGGATGCTGAATTCGGCAGGGTCGAATCCGCTCTGGCATCGGTCAACAAGGATCTGCTTGCGCGCGCCAAGGCTGCCCAGGACGGGCAGGGGGCCAAGGATGCCGCTCCGATACTGACTGCTCTGGCACAGATGGCCCAGGATCCGGCCCTGAAGACTTCGATCCGATCCCTGCTGGATGGTGGCAAAACCGCCGAGCGATCCGTCTATGAGGCTTTCGCCGACTTCGAAGGCAAGCTCCAGGCCATCGGCGGCTACATGGGGGAGCGGGCCAACGATCTGCATGACGTGGGCCAGCGTGTCATCGCCAATCTGCTCGGCGTGCCGGCCCCGGGCGTGCCGGAAAGCGACAAGCCATTCGTCCTGGTCGCCCCTGACCTGTCTCCGGCCGACACCTCCAGCTTGGACATGACCAAGGTGCTGGCCATCGTCACCATCGAGGGCGGTCCGACCAGCCACACCGCCATCCTGGCCAGGTCCCGGGGAATCGTCGCCGTCGTGGGCGCCCAGGATGCCGCTGGCCTGTCCGACGGACAGACGGTCATCGTTGATGCCGCGGCCGGCAAGGTGACGGCCGACCCCACCCAGGAACAGATCGAGAAGGCTGAGCAGGCCCGTCGTGAAGCGGATCAGGCCAAGGCTTTGCGAGGCCGTCCCGGCCAGCTCAAGGATGGAGCCAAGATCCCTCTCCTGGCCAATGTCGGCAAGCCCGCGGATGCTGATCCGGCCCTGGAGTATGGAGCCGAGGGCGTTGGACTCTTCCGCTCGGAGTTCCTCTTCCTGGGCAACGAGCAAGCGCCCGGCGTCGAGGAGCAGGCCAAGGCCTACCGTGCTCTTCTTGAACGTTTCCCTGGCCGTAAGGTGGTCATCCGCCTGCTGGATGCCGGCGCCGACAAGCCTCTTCCCTTCCTGACCCAGGCCGACGAGCCCAATCCCGCCCTGGGGCTGCGTGGTCTGCGCACGCTCAAGGTCCACAGCCAGGTCCTGGAGGACCAGCTGGAGGCCTTGGCCCGGGCCGATGCCGAGACCGATGCCGACCTGTGGGTCATGGCGCCCATGGTTGCCGACGAGCACGAGGCCGACTACTTCGTCCGTCTGGGCAAGAGCAAGGGGCTCAAGCGCGTAGGCGTCATGGCCGAGGTTCCCTCGATTGCCTTGATGGCCGACAAGGTGGCCAAGGTGGCCGACTTCGTCAGCATCGGCACCAACGACCTGACCCAGTACACGCTGGCCGCCGACCGCACGCTGGGTTCGGTCGCCTCCTATCAGACCGCCTGGCATCCTGCCGTCCTCAGGGCCATCAAGCTCATCGCTGATGCCGGTCAGGCCAATAACATGCCTGTCGGAGTCTGCGGCGAGGCTGCTGCCGATCCGGACCTGGCCGTAGTTTTGGCCGGCATCGGCGTGACCAGCCTGTCCATGACCCCGGTCGCCCTGGATGATGTCCGCGCCGAACTGGCCAAGCACACCATGGACGAGGCCAAGGCGCTGGCCGCCAGGGCTCTGGACGGTGAGTTCTATCATCCCCAGGGGTGGTGAGCAGCCGGCCGGATCCATGCGAATCCACCGGATCCGGTGCAATCGAGCAAGTCAAACAGCACGAGCAAGGAGCAGACATGACGGATTTCCAAGCCTTCCTTCCCGACACATCCTTCGCCCTGGATGTGCCGGCGGCTGACTGGCGGGATGCCATACGCAAGGCGGGCGACAGGCTGGTGGCCTCCGGGTTCACCACCGATGCCTACACGGACCAGATGATCGAGACCGTCGAGAAGATGGGTCCCTACATTGTCATCGCCCCAGGTCTGGCTCTGGCCCATTCCCGCCCTAGCGAGGCGGTACTGGGAACCGGCCTGAGCTGGGTAAGGCTGTCCACGCCTGTCGAGTTCGGCAACAAGGCCAATGATCCGGTCTCCCTGGTGATCGGTCTGGCCGGACGGGATGAGCAGGAGCACCTGCAGGTGATGTCCGCCATCGCCGGTGCTCTGACCGACGCGAAGAAGACCGAGCAGCTGGCCAAGGCCGGCACCCCTGACGAGGTCCGCGCCATTCTTCAATCGTGAACAAGAAGCAGTAAAAGCAAACAAGGAACAAAGGAGCAACTCATGGATATTCTCTGCGTATGCGGCAACGGCATCGGCACATCGGTCCTGCTCAAGGTCAACGTCGAGCAGGTGGCATCGGAGCTGGGCATGGATGTGACCGTGACCACTTCTGACGCGGGCAGCGCCAAGGGCACAGCTAACATGAACGACCTGGTGTTGACCTCGCCTCAGCTGGCGCCCGAGCTGGAGGGGACCACCACCCCGGTCGAGACCGTCCAGAACTTCATGGACAAGGACGAGATCAAGGGCATCCTGGAGCAGTACGCCGACTGATGCCCCCGGCGGGCATTCATCATCGCCAGGCTGATGGGACGCCCGCTCTTTCGAGTTGAGAACAAGAGAGAATAGTTAAGGACAAATAATGAATGTCTTCCTTGCGGTGCTGAACTTCATCAGCCAGGAGATTCTGAATGTGCCCGCCTACCTGATCGGCATTGTGGCGGCCATCGGCCTGATCGCCCTGAAACGGAGCGCAGGCCAGGTCATCTCGGGTGCTCTCAAGGCGGCCATGGGCTATCTGATTCTGGGTGCGGGCGCCACTGTGGTGACCAATGCCTTGGATCCCTTCGGCAAGCTGGTCTTCAAGGCCACTGGCGCCCACGGGGTCGTCCCCACCAACGAGGTGATCGTGGCCCAGGCCTCCAGCCAATTCGGCGCAGCCTCCGCCTACATCATCGTGCTCAGCTTCATCGTCATGATCCTGTTGGCACGGTTCACCCCGCTCAAGTATGTCTTCCTGACCGGCCACCATATGGTCTTCATGTCTACACTGCTGGCCCTGGTCCTTTCGATCGGGTTCGGCAAGGGCAACAACCTGCTCATCGTGCTGATCGGCTCCCTGCTCATGGGCGTGATCATGGTCGCCATGCCAGCCTTCGCCCAGCCGTACATGAACCGGGTGACCGGCAGCGACAAGCTGTCCATCGGCCACTTCAACACCTTGGGCTACGTGGTCTCGGGCGCGGTCGGCAGTGCTGTGGGCAAGAAGTCGCGTTCCACCGAGGACATCGACTTCCCCAAGGGGCTGAGCTTCCTGCGTGATTCCATGGTCTCCACCACCCTGCTCATGGTCGTCCTCTACCTGGTCTTCGCTGTCTGGACCGCTTTTGTGGTGCCGGCCAAGGCCGCTTTCGCGGTCTTCCCATCGCACCCGGCCAACTGGGGAGCCTTCTTCATGGCTGCCTTCGCCCAGGCCTTGCAGTTCGGCATCGGCGTGAGCATCATCCTCTACGGCGTCCGCATCATCCTGGGCGAGCTGGTGCCCGCCTTCCAGGGCATCGCCAACAAGGTGGTCCCAGGCGCCCGTCCTGCACTGGACATCCCCATTGTCTTCCCCTACGGTGCCAACGCATCCCTTATCGGCTTCCTGGCCTCCTTCGCCGGTGGTCTGGTGGCTCTGGTCATCATCGCCGTCTGGCTCGGGCCTGTCTGGGGTCTGGCCCTGATCCTGCCGGGCATGGTGCCCCACTTCTTCGATGGCGGCGGTGCCGGTGTCTTCGGCAATGCGACCGGCGGCCGCATCGGAGCCGTGGTCGGCGGCTTCATCAATGGTCTGCTGATCACCTTCCTGCCGGCCATCCTGATGACGGTTCTGGGCAGCTTCGGCCTGTCCAACGCCACCTTCGGCGATGCCGACTTCGCCTGGTACGGCACCGTGGTCGGCAAGCTGGCCCAGCTGGGTATCCCCGCCGGGGCCGTGGTCCTGGTGGTCCTGGCTGTGGTGATCTTCGCCCTGGCCTGGATCTGGCAGGTCAAGGTGGTCAACACCGGATGGATGCCTGCCGCCAAGCATGCTGAGTTCATCGCTGATGTCGAGGCTAAAGAGAAGGAGGCCAAGGCTCAGGCTCGTGCAGCCGCCAAGGCCGCCCGCGCCGAGGCCAAGGCCGCCAAGGCAGCAAAAGCCGAATAGGCATGTGCAAGCGCGCCCTGCAGGCGCCAGGAGAAAGGTCCTGCTGATTCCTTTCTCCGCCCCAACTCAGAGTCGCCCGTTTCCTTTCTACGTGGAGGGAAACGGGCGACTCTTGCATTTTGACCCAGCGCGATGGGCTTTATTGCTCCAAGCGTCTTTAACGGATGAACTTGACCCCGTCACTGGAGCGGGCGAGAATCGAACCATGAGGATTATCACAGATTTCGGCACCATTCCCGATCGGTACGCCAAGCGTGCCCCGCAGTCCCTTACGCGCAAGGGACGTCCTGTAGTCTCCTTCCCCTTCCGGCTTGAGGATGTACCTCAGGAGGCCCGTTACCTGCATTGGATGCTGGTGGATCCTGATTCCGTACCGGTCTGCGGCTTCCCCTGGATCCACTGGTCCCTGGCCAACCTGCCTGTTGGCGCTCTGGCTGCCCTGCAGCCTGATGAGGCTGACAGCTCTGTTCTGGCCATTCCCGAGGACTTCTCCAGAAACCTGCCCAATCTGATTCCCGGTGTGCCTCAGGGCCGGACTTCGGCCGCCTCGCCGCTGGTCATGGAGGAGGAGATCGCCGACGATCCCGCCGTGCTCATGCGCTACAACGGCCCCACCCCTCCAGACCAGGTTCATGACTATGTGCTGTCGGTCTGGGCCACGAAGGAAGCTCTGCCGAATCTGGAGGAGGGATTCTGGCTGAACGCCCTGGTCCATGCCGTTCATTCCGCCCAGCCTGTAGCCGCTGCAGCTCGGGTTTGGCTGCCAGCCGATGCATGAGAATTTGATTTAGCGCACATCCCCTGATATTGGGACCGATATTGGGGCGGTCTGGCACTAGAGTGAGGCCATGCCCCAAGTGCGCAGACGGCCGTCATCCCTGCCTGCCCACGCAGTCGGTTGGAACGGCATTCCCCGGCATCCGGACTGGTGATGACAGTTGACCGCAATCAGACAAAGGAAGACGCTTATATGCCCTGCACCACGCTTCTGATAGGCAAGCACGCCAGTTATGACGGATCCACCATCATCGCCCGAAATGAGGATTCAGCCAACGGGGAGTTCCGTCCCAAGCGCTTCGTCCTGGTCGCTCCCGACCAGCAGCCACGGCACTACCGCAGCGTGATCAGCCACTTGGAGATGGATCTGCCCGAGGATCCCATGCGCTACACCTCGGTGCCCAATGCTGTGCTCGATCAAGGGCTATGGGCCGAAGCAGGCGTCAACAGCGCCAACGTGGCCATGTCAGCCACTGAGACCATCACTACCAACGAGCGTGTGCTGGGCGCCGATCCGCTGGTGGAACTCACCCCCGCCCAGGGCCGTCCGGGCGATGAAGGCTACCTGGCCGAGGTGCCCGGGGGCATCGGCGAGGAGGACCTGGTCACCATCGTCCTGCCCTATATCCGCTCGGCGCGGGAGGGCGTCCTGCGGCTGGGTTCCCTTCTTGAGCGCTACGGCACCTATGAGATGAATGGCATTGCCTTCAGCGACGTGGACGAGATCTGGTGGATGGAGACCATAGGCGGCCATCACTGGATCGCCAAGCGGGTGCCCGATGACTCTTATGTGACCATGCCCAACCAGCTGGGCATTGACGAGTTCGATCTGGACGACGCCTTCGGGGAACAGACCGATCACCTTTGCTCGGCCGACCTGCGGGAGTTCATCGCCGACAACCACCTGAATCTTGCCGTGGAGTCGGCCTCACCCTTCAATCCGCGCGATGCCTTCGGGTCCCATAGCGATTCGGATCATGTCTACAACACGCCCCGGGCCTGGTATATGCAGCGCTTCCTCAACCCCTATGACGAGATCTGGGACGGACCGGATGCCGATCATGCCCCCACCAGTGACAACATCCCTTGGTGCCGCCAGCCCGAGCGTCTGATTACTGTGGAGGATGTCAAGTATCTGCTCAGCTCCCACTACCAGGGCACGCCCTACGATCCCTATGGGCGGACCGGCGACGAGCACACCAAAGGGCTCTACCGGCCCATCGGCATCAACCGCAACGACCAGCTGGCCCTGATCCAGCTGCGCCCCTACCGGCCTGAATCCTGCCGGGCCATCCAATGGATGTCCTACGGATCCAACGCCTTCAATGCCTTGGTTCCCTTCTATGCCAATGTGGATCGGACGCCCGACTATCTGGCCAACGCCACTGACCGGGTCTCCACTGACAGCCTCTACTGGTCCGACCGGCTGATCGCCGCCCTGTGCGATTCCGAATTCGCAGGCACCTCGGCGGCTGTCGAGCGTTACCAGCAGAACGTAGGAGGCGAGGGCCACCGGCTGATCGCCGCCGCTGACGAGCAGGTGGCACGGCTGGAGGGCGCCGACCAGGGCACCGACAACGCCGAGGTGCGCCAGGTGCTGGAGGCCGCCAACCAGGACATGGCCGACCGTCTGCGCAAGGAAACCGATGACCTGCTTGGCCAGGTGCTGTATACCGTCAGCATGGGCATGCGCAACGGCTACCACCTGTCCGACAACTGAGCCATCCGATTTGCAAAAACCATTAAGGAGGAGAGCCTCATGAGGGGTTTCGATGATTATGTCAGGCCATACGGCTTGTTTGACAAGATCGATGCCTTCGGCTATTTGAAGGATCTGAGGGAGCATCCGGATATGCCGCGCAAGCAGGGCCGAGTGCTGTTGGTGACCGCCGACACCCCGCTCAAGGCTTCGCGAGGGGAGG
This sequence comes from Bifidobacterium sp. H6bp9, assembly GCF_032193695.1. NCBI lineage: Bacteria > Bacillati > Actinomycetota > Actinomycetes > Bifidobacteriales > Bifidobacteriaceae > Bifidobacterium > Bifidobacterium sp. H6bp9. The sequence goes on along the minus strand of NZ_JASTZY010000001.1, from coordinate 645,019 downwards.
GCAAGACCACGACCACCATCGCCCTGATTGACGCCTTGCGCGCCCAGGGAGTGGATGCCGCAGCTGTCCTGCGTCAACCCAGCATGGGCATTACCGCAGCCGGGTCCAAGGGCGGCGCCTCCGGTGGCGGCAAGTCTTCGCTGACGCATCCTGAGCTGGTGGACTGGGGTTTGTGCGGGGAGATGGCGGCTATCGAATCCGCGCAGAACCTGTTGGTCTCCTTTGCTGAGAAGGCTGTGGACGAGGGCCGGCTGGACACCGTCCTGGTGCCCCGGGTCAGCGAGGTGCCTTCACGGTCCTTGCGGCAGATCACCGTGGACCGAGGCAAGGGCGATCTGCCCGAGCGGACCGTGCTGACGCCAACCTGTGAGCTCATGCAGATCGTCGTGCTCTCCCGGAGCATGGAGGAGATCGAACGGCGTGTGGCAGCCATGGTCGCGGGGACCCTGGGCGGTCGCCCGGTCACCTTTGGTGAGTTTGTGGACCTGTGGCGGATCACCGGCATTCTGACCGATGCGGTCAAGCCTGCCTTCACTCAGACCCTGGAGGGTTCACCGGTCTATGTGCATGGCGGACCTTTCGCCAACGTCTCCATCGGCATCCCTAGCCTGGTGTCCGTGGAAATGGCCTGCGCCCGGCACGACGTGGTCGTCGTCGAGGCGGGCTATGGAGCTGATGCCGGTGCCCAGAAGTGGCTGGACATCGCCGCCCGTGAGTATGGGGCCCAGTGGCCTGCCGCCGCAGTGGTCGTCACCCGCGCCACCACCTGGCGGGACGATCCCAAGCTGAGCTGGCGCTATCCCTTCCACGTGCATCGTCTGGAGGGACTGGGCATCCCCACCTTCCCGCTGATCAACCTTTGGGAGGGCGAGGACGACCAGGTGGATTCCCTGCGGGAGACCGCCGACGGTCTGGGCTTCCGCAGGCCCATCGCGGGCAACCTCTTCCGTGACGGAGGCAAGGCCCTTGAGCCTCAGCTGGACGATCTGATCAAGGCCCTGCAGGAGCCTGCGAAGGCCCAGGCGGATACAGCCAGCCTGCGTGATATGTCCGTGCCGGATCGGATTCGCTGGATCGCCCAGAGCGCCTACGGGGTGCCGGCTGATCGGGTTATTGAGCGTGAGGGCTTCCAGGACAGTCTCCAGGCGGCTTCCGACCTCTGCAACAAGGCAGGCATCTCTCTCGAGGATTTGGTGGTGGTGGCGGTCAAGTCGCCGGCCACCATGACCGACGATGACTGGGCTGACCAGGACAAGCGCACAGTCACTCTGAAGAAGGTTGAGGCCCATACGGGGGCCGGTCTCCTGCAGGTGAACCTGACCACCTCCCTGACCACGCCCATGCCCAAGATCGTCTGAGCGGGCCATGCATGGATTCTGCAGACCTGTGACGCGCCGTGTTGCGGGTCCGCAGAAACCGTGTATAGTATCTACTTGGCTCTTGAAAGTGCCCTGCCCCTATAGCTCAGTTGGCTAGAGCAGCTGACTCTTAATCAGCGTGTCCGGGGTTCGAGCCCCCGTGGGGGCACAGAGTCGAAGCCCAGCAATCGCAACGATTGCTGGGCTTTTCCTTTATTCGAACCAAGGCCCGCAAGCTCCAAAATGTATACTAAATTGCAGCAGGGGAATTCTGGCACTCTCGACCTAAGATGAGACCTTGCCGAAGCGGGACGCTTTGAGGTCTGTTGATTAATCGGCTGGCGTGTTCCTCACGTTGCCTGTCTGCCGCCCTTCACCTACGCGGCGGTGGTCGTGAGGTATCTTGATGATGGCAGAAGAGCAGGGAGCCTGCTCTCTTGGGCAGGCATAAGGGGGCTGGCGTTGACGTATGTGACCATTCGCGATGTGGCCGAGCGGGCGGGGGTATCGCCTACCACTGTCTCGCAGATCCTGCACGGCAAAGGCCGCTTTTCAAGCAAGACCAGAGAGTTTGTGCTGAGTATGGTCAAGTCCATGGGTTACGTGCCCGACTCCCGGGCCCGAGCCATGCGCTCTGATCCGGTCAAGACGGTGGGGCTGTTGGTGCCTGACTTGCGTAACGCCTATTTCGCCGACATGGTTGCCTCCATGGAGGAGGAGCTCTATGCCCGCGGCATTTCGACGCTGATTGGTTCTTTCGGCGAGGATTCGGCGCGACAGGACTCTTTTTTGCGCAACATCATGGGCCAGCGGATCGATGGGGCCATCGTTGTGCCCAAGGGGGTGCCCACCCATGGCATCGAGGATGTAGTCAGGTGGGGGCTGCCCCTGGTCTTCGTGGATCGACGGGTGCCAGGTCTGGCTTCGGTGCCTTACATCGTTTCGGACCCCAGCCAGGGTATACGTCAGGCCCTGCAGGCCCTTTTTCAGAAAGGTCATCGACGCGTCGGATTCGTCTCGCATTGCTCGCTGGCTTCGACCACCCTCTATGAGCGGGAGAGCGCCTTCCGTGAGCTGACTGCCGAGATGATGCCGGATTGTGACTGCCCGGTCGTGGATTGCCAGGGGGAGTATGACTCGCGTGTGGCGGGGCTGGATGTGCTGATGGCCCACCAGGTCACGGCTGTCATCTTCGGCTACTCGCCGGACGCCATCACCATGATCGGGTTGATGCAGAAGCGTCAGCTCGTCATTGGCGTGGACATCTCGGTGGTTTCCTTTGATGACATCGAGGTCTTTCGGCTTATGACCCCGCAGGTGTCGGTCATATCCCAACAGGCTCAGGAGATGGGTCGCCGAGGTGTTCGGGAAGTGCTGGAGCTGATCGGGGCCCGCGAGGAAGCTGCTGACGACGGGAAGGCCGCTTCGCCACAAGAGGCCAATGACAGCAGGGAGCGGCACATGGTCGCTATTCCGACCATCTTCATTGCCAGGGATTCGGTCGGCCCGCTGCATCGTGACTGACAGCAAGATCACATACCATACCTGATATTGCAAATCTGGTATTGACACGCCTCTGTTGACAGCGATGATTTAACGTTTTATCGTAATCATACGACAGCGATAAAACGTTAAACCAATGGCGTGAACGCTGTACACCGGATGATGATGAAGCGTCGACTTTCCGTGGAATTGCGGGGGAGAGTAATGCCGGCCATCAACCTCACGGTCACGGCGACCGAGCGGTGGATGACCGCTGATGCGGGATTCGATGCTGACGAGAATGTCGCGTGACAGCTCGTCTGATTCCGGTTGACGGGAGTTCCGAGAGGAACGGAAACGAGGAAATCAATGGAGAGCCGGAAGAAATCAATTCTATGCGTTGACACGGGCGTGGACGATGCCCTCGCACTTTGCTATGCTCTGTCTCACGAGGATCTTGACCTGATCGGGATCTGTGCCTCCTACGGCATGGCTACTGTCCCCAAGACCTACTCCAACACCAAGCACATTGTGAACATGATGGGTCGAGAAGACATCCCAGTCTATATGGGTAGTGAGAAGCCCTTGAGCCGTACCCGTGAATACAACGGCATGTTTCATGGCATGGATGGTCTGGGTAATCAAAATCTGCCCGACATCAGTGGTGACGCCCAGCCCGAAGAATCCATAGACTTCATCATCAACAGCATCAAACAGTATGGTGATGATCTGCAGATTATCACCACAGGTCCCATGACTGATATGGCCAAGGTGCTCATGCGCTTTCCCGAAGGCACCATACCAACTTTTACATTAGTGAGTATGGCGGGTGCGGCTATTACGCCCGGTAACAGCGGCCCATATGGGGAGGCTAACGCCAAGGCCGATCCGGAGGCTTCTAAAATCGTGCTGGAGTCTGGTGTAAACCTCACCATGGTTGGTTTGGATGTCACTAGGAAGACTCTGCTGACCAAGGAAAATCTGGAAGTCTGGCAAGGTTACGATACGCCCATGGCGCATGTGCTGAGCACGGCTGTTGAGTTCTACCTAGCTGAGTATAAGAAGTATCACCCGTATCTGGCTGGATGTGCATTGCATGATCCCCTGGCCGTCGGCGTGGCCATTGATCCGAGTCTGGTCACCACAATTCCCATGAATATGACTGTGACCACAACCGGCGAGGCGACTGGGAACACTATTGAAAATCTCGACAAGGTCGCGGAAAAACCGACGACCAAAGTCGCACTGCTGGTCGATGCCGACCGGTTCATGAAGGATTTCTATGGCCACGTCAACGCGGCCCTGCAGTGAGTAGAGGGAATGCAATGAATGAGACAACTCAAGAGCAGCGTGAGGAGTCGCTGATTCTCAAGGCGATGCCTTTTATGATTTTTCTCTGCTTCATGCAGGTGTTCAGCGATCAGATGTTTGGGATCGTGTCGCCTGATATCGCCAAAACTTTTGCGCTGACGCCAGCTCAGGTAGGTTGGTTGACGACTATCGCCTCGTTGGTTTTCGGGGTCGGAGGAGCAATTTACTCGACTCTGTCAGATGATGTGTCACCTCGGAAATTATTTACTTTTGGAACTGTGATGTTCGGCTTGGGGTCTCTGTTGATGGTGGCCTTGCAGTTCTCCTTCTGGCTGATTATCGTCGCCAGGTCCATCCAAGTAATGGGTGCAGCGGTTATACCGGGCTGCTTCGTGGTTTTTGTGCGCAAGTATCTGTCTGCTGATAAACAAGCGAAGTATCTAGGCTTCAATACAGCCATGTTCCAGCTCTCAGCCGCTCTAGGCGCTGTGTTTGGCGGCATGATCAGCAAGTACATGTCTTGGCAGGTTACGATGATCATCCCTGTTCTGGTGCTGGTCGCACTTCCTGCTTTGCGCAAATATTTGCCTGACACAGCCAAAGCTGATGAGGGACATACATCTCAGCGAATCAATATTCCATCGGTCATTGTTTTCTCTGCAGCGTTCGCATTGATCTTGCTGGCCATTAACAAGAACACTCTTCTATGGTGGGGAATGGCCGTGCTGGGTGTGGTTGTTTACGTGATTTGCTCGAAACTCGTTTCCAATCCCATTATTGATATTGCGCTGTTCAAGGTGCCCAAGCTGGTAACGGGTTCTTTGGTGGGTGCCATCGTCTATGGGACGCAGTCGGCTTTCTTCTTCGTCTTCCCGTTCCTGATGCAGGCCAATTATGATGTCAGCAGCGCCACAGTCGGCATGATGTATCTGCCGGCTAATATCTGTGCCTTCTTGTCAGGCATGTCCTCAGGTTTTATCACCAATAAAGTGGGTGCCAAGAAAGGCTTCCAGATCGGGTGCGCGGTTATTCTGCTCTCGCAGCTAATGTTCGGTTTCTTCATGGGTGGCAATATCGCCTTTATGTGGGTGGCGTTGGTGCTCTTCGGTGTTGGGTACACCATCATTTATCCTGCCTACAATTCAATCCTGCCCAATGCGTTACCCAATGAGGTAGTCGGACGTGGTATGGCGGTCAACAATCTGCTAAAGCGACTGGTGCTTACGGCTATGATCGCCGCCTCAGGTGTGCTCATTTCCGGGTCTGCCCTAGGCAAGCGGTTGGTGCCGACCATGGGCCACACAGATAAATCATTCATCTATTCCAATGTCTGCTTCATCTTTGCGGTGGTCATTGTCATAGGCATGGTGTCCTACTACTTCGTCTTCAAGAACGTGGAAGAGGACAAGCAGCAGGCCTGACGAGAATATTGCGAATTCATCGGCATTCCATGACTGGTTCCCTGCTGTCCTTTGGACTGGTGGGGAACCTGGCATGGACCCGTAGCGCTGGGAGTGTATCTCTTAGCGCGGGAAGGAACCATGATGAAACGTGGTTTGCGATATGACTTCTCGCTGCTGGCCCTCCTGCTCATACCAGTAGGCGTTTCGGTCAACGTGGTGGGTTATCAGCTGTCCTCGATTCTGAAATTCCCTATCTTCATCGATCAGATAGGCACTCTCTTTGTGTCAATGCTCGGCGGGCCCTGGGTGGGCTTGGTGACGGGACTCATGGGCAATGTAATCAACGGCATGCTCAATCCTGTGGCCTTCCCCTATGCTTTGGTTGCCATGACTACAGGGTTTGTGGCCGGACTGCTCTCCCGCTGGCGGTGGTATACGAACATCATCGGCGCAGTGGCCGCCTGCTTCGTGATCAGCATGGCGGCGGCCGTGGTTAAGGCGCCGGTCACCATAGCTGTTTTTGGCGGAGTTACTGGCGCCGGTAGCGATCTGCTGACGGCAGCCTTGCTGGTGACGGGGACTAGCCTGATCAAGTCGGTTTTTTCGACCAGCATCTTCACCGCAGTGGCCTCTACAGCCATCGATGTTTCGGTCAGTTGGGTGATCCTGCGCAAGTTGCCCGACAGGTTCCTGATCAAGTTCAATTACGGATCCCCTTATGTCAGGAAGGTCGCCACGGCATCATGACTGGTTTCATAGATCGACTGTATCCCTCCTCCAAGGCAGCCATGGTGCTGCTTGCCATCATTGTCGGCATCTTCACCCCTGGGTACATTCTGCAATATGCCATGTTCCCAGTCTTTCTGCTGCTGGCAATCATGGCCGGTAACGGCATGAGGTTCTTCAAGGCCTTTCTCTCGTCCGTCGGTACGGTCGTCCTGGTGATCTTCCTGGTGCAGGTCTTCATTGTCCGCTATCCAGACAGCGCGCATATCTGGGCGTTCATTGCTTTGTCTCCTACCGGTCTGGACAAGAGCCTGGGAATCACTTCCAGAATCGTATCCAGCGCTTCGGCCATCATGTGGTACTTCCAGGTGACCACGCCCAAGGACATGGTCTACGCCATGGAACAAGCGCATTTGCCCAAGAAGGTTACCTTTGTGATCATGTCGACCATTGGCATGGTTCCTCAGGTGATCAATCGTTCCAGGACCATTATGGATGCGCAGAAATCCCGCGGCATCGAGACCGAGGGCAACGCCTGGGCACGCGTGAAGTCCTTCGTGCCCATGTTGGGACCATTGATTTTCTCCCTAATTCAGCAGACCGAGGAACACGCTCTGGCATTGCAGTCACGGGCCTTTCTGGCGCCTGTTCCCAAGACCTCCCTTTATCGCCTCGACAAGCACACGATCGATCGGGGGATTCAGGTGATCTGCCTGCTGGTGTTGATTCTGTTCATCGTCTGGAGGATCTGGAAATGAGTGTCATCAGTCTGGAACATGTGGGATACCGTTATCCTCTGGGCTATGAGGATGCCGTGCATGATGTCTCCTTCCAGGTGGAGCAGGGGCAGGTCTGCGCGCTTCTGGGTGCCAATGGGTCGGGGAAGACCACTATCTGCAATCTGATCCGCGGCTTCATACCGCGCTTTTACCGGGGAGAGCCGACGGGTCAGGTTCAGCTGGCCGGAAGGCCTGTGGAGCAATACGATGACGCGGAACTGACCGAAACCGTCGGCTACTCCTTTCAGAACCCTTTTACGCAGATGTCCGGTGTCAAAGACAATGTGCGGGAGGAGATCGCCTATGCGCTGGAGAACCTCGGCATAGAGAGGGAGGCGATGGCCGCGCGCGTGGATGCCATGATTGATCTGCTTCACCTGGACGACATCGCCGATGCCAATCCTCTGGAGCTTTCCGGAGGGCAACGGCAGCGAGTGGCCATTGCCGCGGTGCTGGTGACGGACCCACCCATTGTCGTTTTGGATGAACCGACCTCTCAGCTGGATCCGCAGAGCACCGAGGATGTATTCAACATCATCGCTCTGCTCAAGCGCCAGGGCAAGACCGTCATCCTGGTTGAGCACAAGATCGATCTGGTGGCCCGTTACAGTGACCTGGTCATCCTCATGGAAGATGGCGGGGTGGCCATGAGTGGGCCGGCGCGTCGTGTGCTCACCGATCCGCAGGTCTTGGATCACGGCGGTCAGTTGCCCGAGGTCACCCGCTTCTTCCTGGAACGCAACCAGAAGCTGGGGTTGAATGATCCCGTGCCGCTCTCGGTTGAGGATGCCATAAAATGTTACGGACGGAAAGGGGCCTGAAGATGGCCTATCTTGAGTTGGACAGGGTCGGATATACCTATCCAAACGGATATCAGGCTCTGCGGGAGGTCAGCCTGTCCTGCGAACTTGGGGAAGCTGTTGCCATCATCGGTCGCAACGGGGCCGGAAAGACCACCATGGTCAAGCTCATGAACGGACTGCTCAAGCCCACTCATGGTCGCGTCATGGTGGACGGGACCGCAACCGATCAAGAGGATGCCGCCCATGTGGCAGCCAAGGTCGGCTATGTCTTTCAGAATCCGGATGATCAGATCTTCCAAGACAGCATCCGTCGGGAAATAGCCTATGGTCTGGTGAAAAAGCGTGTTGCCTGGGACCGTATCGGGGGGCGGGTCGCCTGGGCCGCTGAAGTCTGCGGTTTAGATGACAGCTTGGATTCTCATCCCTATGACCTTCCCTTTTCGCAGCGCAAGTTCGTCACCATAGCCTCGGCTTTGGTCATGGACCCTCAGGTGCTGATTCTGGACGAGCCTACCGCTGGTCAGGACAGGGCCGCTACGGACCTGCTGGCAGGGATAATCCAGCAGGTGACGGCAATGGGCAAGACGGTCATCACCATCAGTCATGACATGGAGTTCGTCACTCGTCATTTCCAGCGGGGCATTGTCATGGCCGACAGACAGATCCTCATGGATGGGCCCATCGCTCGGATCTTCAGGGATGATGATCTGCTTGAACAGGCTCATCTGGCCCGTCCCTATCTGGCGCAGTTGGCCCAGGCCTGGGGCTTCCACAACGTGCTCACCTCTGAGGATTTCATGGCGGCCCTGCCCCAGACATCATTACTGACAAATCAGTGACACTGCCCCCCCCCCCCCACTGGATAAGGTTCCAGCGTTTTATGAAGTCTATGTGCCTGGTTGAGTGGGGGGGGGGCTCTGCTCGTTTCCCCTAGAGGTAGTGCACTCCATGGGATTTTCAATGCGTCATAATCAGCAGTGGCTGGCATAGAATATTTATGCCGGCTGAAGTGCAGTCGTGTTGATGGTGACACGCGGTTGGGGCTGGCGCTTTATCGGATTTCACTGAATCACTTGAATCAACGGAGATCATAAGCGCTTCTCGGCCTAGTGCCATCACCTGTTTTTATTGAATGATGCTCATGCCTTGGCCCTTATATGACCGGTTGGGGAAAGGGGTGCCACGGCGGCATCGAGAGAGGGGTGAAGGATTGAATGGAATATTCGCTCATGACCAAGTTGGCCGCTGAATGTGTCGGCACCGCCATATTGATGATCTTCGGGAACGGCGCGGTCGCCGACGTGGATCTGGAAGGCACCAAGGGCCGCCATTCCGGCTGGCTCACTATTGCCATGGGGTATGGCTTCGGAGTCATGTTTCCCGTGCTCATGTTTGGCGGGGTATCCGGAGCCCACATCAACCCGGCCATGACTCTGGGACAAGCCGTCATCGGCATCTTTCCCTGGAGCCAGGTTCTGCCATATATTCTGGCGCAGCTGGTCGGAGCGGCCTTGGGCCAGTTGGTGGTCTATACCTGCTACTTCCCGCACTACCGCATGGCCAAAGACCCTTCGCCGATCTTGGGCACCTTCTGCACCACTGACGCCTCGGGCTCGTTGGTCAACTACTTCATCAATGAGTTCTTTGGCACGCTGGTGTTGGTCCTGGGAGCCCTCTGCTGTCTGCAGGGCCCTTGGGGGTCTAAGGGGTTGGCTGCCGCCTCCATTGTTGTCGGCTTGATCGTCTGGGGGCTGGTCACCTCTCTGGGCGGTCCCACCGGCCCCGGTTTGAACCCCGCACGTGATTTGGTGCCGCGCTTCCTTCACTGGATTCTGCCCGTGCCCAACAAGGGAGATTCGCGCTGGAGGGAGGCTTGGATCCCAGTGGTGGCGCCCATCATTGGTGCCATCGTCGGAGCAGTGATTTTCAAGGTTTTCTTCGCCTCCTGATCAACAGACAGCCAAGGTCCCGGGCTCCTTCTCGGAGGCCCGGGAACCGGCGTCTGAACACGCAAGCATAGACATCATATTGTCATGTTGTTATAATGTTTGCGGAATTCGAGGTTGAAGATTCCGTGGGGAGGCATCCACCCTCCCGCGAACGTTCGCTACGAAGCGGATGGACTTCATTGTATGCGAGGAGGCAAATTGCTGGACGAGTATTTCCCGGAAGGCACCGTCATGTACAGGGACGGCGTGGCCGATTGGGAGGAAGCAGTGGATGTGGTCACCGCTCCGCTGGTTGACTTGGGAAGGACCAAGCCCTCTTATGTGGAGGCCATCAAGGCTTCGATACGCAAACCAGGCGGCACCTACATTGATCTGGGTCAAGGCATCGCCATGGCCCACGCCAGGCCGGAGGCAGGCGTTGTGACCACTTCCCTGTCGGTGCTGAAGGTCGGCAGGCCCTTTTTGCTGGCCGATTCACAGGATCACCCGATCAGCACGTTCTTCTGCCTGGCCGCGCAGGACTCGAACAGCCATTTGAGCCTGATGCAATCGTTGGCGACCTTCCTGAGTGACGGCACCAATCAGGAACGGCTGGGCAAGGCCGCGAACGTTGAGGAATTGAGGACGATCCTCAAGGAAGAAAGGTAATCAATATGAAGGTTCTGACGGTTTGCAGCACTGGACTGGGTTCGAGCTTCATCACTCAGCTCAACATCGACAAGGCCTTGAAAGAACTTGGCGTAACCGGTGTCGAGACCGACCATAGCGATTTGGGCTCTGTCAACAAGGGCGATGCCGATGTTATTTTTGTCGGGCGTGACATCGCTGATGCTGCCAAGGATCTGGGCGACGTAGTTGTTCTGAACAGCCTGATCGATATGAATGAGATCAAAGAAAAGCTGGCCGAGGCTCTGAAGCGTCACGGTGTTGATGTCCATGAAGAGGGGCAGAAGGCATGAACGGTGCATTAAAAGTTCTTTTGGACATTTTCCGACAGCCTGCCGTCATCGTCGCGCTGATCTCCCTGATCGGTCTGGCCCTGCAGCGCAAGTCTGCTACGGACGTCATGAAGGGGACTGTCAGGACATTCGTAGGCTTTCTGGTTCTGACCGCAGGCGCAGGCGTGGTAACCAACGCACTGACCCCCTTTGGGGATATGTTCCAGCATGCCTTCCATGTTCAGGGCGTCGTCCCCAACAATGAGGCCATCGTTGGCACGGTCCTGGTCAAATACGGCTCTATCGCTGCTCTGATCTTCTTCTTCGGGATGATTGTCAACATCCTGCTTTCGGCTACTTCATATTTCAAATATGTGTATTTGTCGGGCCACGTAGCCTTCTATATGGCCACGATGATAACCGTCATTTTCGTCACAGCCGGATTCCCCACCTGGCAGACTTTGCTCTGGGGATCCATCGCCCAAGGGCTGGTCGTGACTCTTTCCCCTGCAATTGTGCAGCCCTTCATGAAAAAGGTCACTGGCACCGATGATGTGGCCCTGGGGCACACTGGTGGCTCGGGCATCGCCCTGGGTGGTCTGGTAGCAACGCTCACCCGCAGCAAGAAGCATCCATCCAAATCGACTGAGGAGATCAACTTTCCCAAGAATCTGGGCTTCCTGCGCGATACCACGGTCATCGTGGCCCTGTCTATGGCCGTGATCTATGTGATTGTGGCACTCTTCGCAGGTTCTGCTTATATTGAGAGCAAGCTCAGCAGCGGACAGAACTTTATCGTCTATGTGATCATTCAGGCAGCCACTTTCTCAGCCGGCGTCTATATCATCCTGGCGGGTGTTCGCGTGGTCTTGGGTGAGATCGTTCCTGCCTTCAAGGGCATCAGCGAGCACCTGGTCAAGAACGCCAAGCCTGCCTTGGACGTTCCCGTCACCTTCACCTTTGCTCCCAACGCCGTTCTGATTGGGTTCCTGTCCAGCTTCGTCGGCGGCATCGTAGGCATGGCCATTTTGGCTTTGGCCGGTACGACCGTCATCATCCCCGGCGTCGTGTCCCACTTCATGACCGGCGGCGCCACAGGCGTGATCGGTAACGGCGCGGGCGGGCGACGTGGAGCCGTTCTCGGTTCCTTTGTCAACGGACTGGCCATCACCTTCCTGCCCTACCTGCTCTTGCCGGTGCTAGGCTCCTTGGGCAAGGGAGCCGCAACGTATTCCGGTCCTGATTTCGGCGTTGCCGGTCTTTTCCTGGGGTATCTCGATAAGGCAGGCGGGCAGATTGCCATGATTGTGGGAATCATTGTCGTGCTGGTCCTGGTCTATGTGGTTTCCTACTTCATGAACAAGCGCAAGAAGGCCATTTCGGCCGCGGCTGATGTGGCTGACAAGGCCAAGGCCACTGCCTGAGTCTGAAACCTGATCCTGCCTGAAGTCGGCAGCGAGGGCGATGAAGGACCATGGTATTCGACGAGCTTTACGGAATCGATACCATGGCCCCTCCGCAGTAGCTGGATGTTCTATTGCAGTTTGCTGTAGCGCGAAAACACGGAGCTTGTACGATATTGTTGAGGATGACAATCCCCGGTTGGCACGGTGGCAGGATTGCAATTCATGAATGCGATGAAGTCGGGTGGGGGGTCGGTTCTGCAATGGTAGATGGAATTCCCAAGTATGTGTCCGTGCGAGACCATTTGCGCGGAAGCATCAAGCGGATGAAGGATGGGGCGCAGCTGCCTACTGAGTCCCAACTTTGCGCACGGTACAAGGTCAGTCGGATCACGGTTCGCCATGCCATAGAAGATCTGATCCGTGAGGGGCTGATCGTTCGTAGCCAGGGCAAGGGGACCTTCAAGCTGAAGTCGCCCGCTTCCTCCCGCGAGGTGATCAACGGCCGCATCAGAGGCTTCTGGCGTCAGCAGCATGACCTGGGCAGAACGGTCAAGACCCGAGTGCTGGGCAACAGGATTGTCAAGAAAGCCGATATTGCATCAAAGCTGGGTCTGGAGGCTGAAGCGGACCTGATCGAGCTGGAGCGGCTGCGCTATGTCAATGGCAACCTACAGCAATATGTCTGCACTTACCTGCCGGATGCACAGTTTCCGGAGATACTCGAGCATGATTTCTCCGACGGATCCCTCTATGATTTCATCGAAGGACGATACGACGTCAGGCTCGCCAGGAATGAGGTCGTGGTCCGCATCGAGAATGTCGATTCGCGGATTGCCGGGTACTTTCATGTGGACAAGGGTCGGCCCGTGCTGGCTATGGACTCCACCGTCTTCGACGGATTCGGCTCAGTGGTGGCATTCGGCGTGGCTCTCCAACCGCCTGCATATTCCGAAATAGAGTTCGTCATCAACGGCGTGCCGGACTCCAGGTAATATTCCTTGCTCAGGAAGGTCGGTGGTGGCCTCTGGCGATGACTGTGATTGTTTCCCGCCCCTGGACAGTCCTTCATGGCGGTGTTCGGGAATTGCGGTCTAGTTCCCGTGGCAGGGTGCGCCTGAATGGGATCCACTGTCTGTGTGTCGTGTTTGTCGTGCTTGAATGGGTCGTCCTGCCATGGATATGATTGACCATATATGCCCGATTCCTCGCAATGAGTGTATCGGAGATGGGAAGGCAGGTGCGACCATGGGGCGTCTTCAAGGCAGGAAAGAGCGCGAGCCGTTTGTGCTCGAGCATGCCAGTATCGCGACCGGAGATGAGCAAGGCACGGTCCAGAAGGATATGTCTGTTCTGGTGTCCGCGGACGGCCGGATAGAGCAGGTCTGCCCGACCCCGCTGGCCTACGTGCCTTCCGGATATCACCGGATCAACGCTACGGGCAAGTTTGTGGCGCCTGGACTCATCAATGCCCATACCCATCTTTTTGCCGACGGCAAACCCCTGTCTGGCGGTACGGATCTGTCGCCGCGCGTGGTCGACGCTGCTTTGAAAGTGGTGCACAGCCCTGCCGGCAAAGTCCTTATGGATGCCAGGATCAAAGGCAACGTTTCCACTCTGCTGAATTCTGGAGTGACGACCATCCGTACCCTGGGTGATGTGGGCTATGAGGCGGTTCGTCTGCGTGACAAGATTGATGCCGACGAGCTGACCGGCCCGCGCATGTTGGCTGCCGGTCCGCTCCTGGCGATTCCAGGAGGGCACGGTGATCCCTTCATCGCCCTGTCCTGCTCCTCTCCCGAAGAAGCCAGGCGTCGGACCCGGGAGAACCTGGATCATGGCGTCAATGCCATCAAGGTGGCTGCGACCGGTGGCGTCACCGATGCCACTAAGCTTGGCGAGGCCGGCAGCCCGCAGATGACCGAGGAGGAAATGGCCGCTGTATGCGATGAAGCCCATGAGTTTGGCGTGCTCGTCGCAGCACACGCTCAAAGCCCCGAGGGGGTCAAGGCCGCTCTCAAGGCAGGCGTGGATACCATAGAACACGGCAGTGCTCTGGATGACGAGATGATTGGGCTCTTCCTTGACAATCCGCGCTCGCTTCGTGGTTTCTCGGCCCTGGACCCCACACTGTCCGCTGGACTGCCGCTGGTCAAGATCAAACAGCAGGAGCTGGGAATCAGCGACATAGTACGCGGCAACTCCGAACTGGTCGTTGACGGCATGGTCAAGAGCGCCAAGCAGGCTCACGAGAACGGCATTGCCGTCGGCGTCGGGACCGACACCGGCATGACCTTCGTACCCCAGTACAGCACTTGGCGGGAACTCGACTATCTTGTGCGGTACGCTGACTTCACTCCGGCGCAGGCCTTCCACGCCGCCACCCAGGTCAATGCCCGAAACCTGGGCTTCGACAATGTCACTGGCTCGGTCGATACGGGCAAGGATGCGGATCTGATCGTCCTTGACGAGGACCCTGCCAAGAATGTGCGGACACTGGCTGATCCCAAGCTGGTCATCGTTCGTGGCAAGCCGGTCTGGCGTCCTAAGGTCAAGCACTTCGAGGAAATCGATCGCCTGCTCGACAGCTTCTGAGCATTTGCCTTGCGCGACCATTCAGGAGCAAGTAGTAGTTTGGCTGCCTGATGGTTTCCCGATGACCGGATGGTATGCAAGCATGTCGGTATGCAAAAGAGTGAACCGAGAGTGGGCCAGGCCGGTCAGGCCAAGGTCGTAGGAAGGTTGGCGCCTTCGCCGACTGGGCGGATGCATCTGGGCAATATCTATGCATGTCTGGCGGCCTGGCTGGGTGTCAGGTCGCAAGGGTCTGGCGGGGTACTGCGGCTTCGCATTGAAGACATAGATACGCCGAGGGTCGTCAAGGACGCTGACCGTTGGATCATGGATGACCTGGCCTGGCTGGGATTGGACTGGGATGGCGAGGTGGTCTACCAGTCCCAGCGCGCCGATGCTTACCATCAGGCATTGAAATTACTGGAATCGTCGCAATTAATTGGCGGGCAGTCCCTGATTTACCCCTGCTTCTGCTCCCGTGCCGACATCCGCGCGGCATCGGCGCCGAATGAAGGCGACGGGTTCATTGTCTATCCGGGTACCTGCCGAGGACTTTCCCCCCAGGTGGCCAGTGAAAGGCTGGCTCAAGGGCAGCGGCACAGCCTCCGAATCGCAGTCCCTGATCAGCCCGACGAGTCGGATGCCATCTGTTGCTTCGACGATCTGATCTTTGGCCCGCAGTCCTTCAATTTGTCCAGGCAGGTCGGCGATGTAGTCGTCAGACGTTCGGACGGCTTGGTTTCCTACCAGCTGGCGGTGACGGTGGATGACCTGGCCATGGGGGTCAATCAGATTGTGCGAGGAAGGGACCTGCTCAGGTCCACAGCCATCCAGATGTGGATCAGGTACCACCTGCAGCCGCAGGCTCCTCGTGTTCAGTATGCCCATTTGCCGCTGATCGATGGCGTAGACGGCAGGAGAATGTCCAAACGCTTCGGATCGCCGGACCTGGGGTTGCTTAGGAGAGACGGATGGACGGCCAAGCAGGTGCTGGGGATCTGCGGCTGGCTCCTGGGAATCTTGGACTGTCCCAGACCTGCAAGTGCGCGGGAGCTGCTGGATGGTTTCACGTGGAACACGCTGGCCGCTGACCGCAAGGACCGGCATCTTGACCTGAGCAAACTGAACGTTTCTGAAGTAAGGCCGGATCTGTGAGCTCTTCGATTTTGAATTTCCTTGCTCGTTTCTGGCATCAGCTTTCTCCCGGGCTTGTGAGCTTGCCGGTATGAGCCACTGGCTACCATGGCCTCAGTCAAGGCTTCCGGATTTTAAGGAGGTAGCGGGTCATGGTCGCCTATATGGACCACAAGGATCTGGGCAATCGGCAGATCAGCCGGGAACGGGCGGTGCAGATCACGGATGGGGTCAAGCGTGTGGCTGACAGGATCGCCAAAGCGGAGGACTCCGCCGGCCGAAAAGAAGGCTCGGTGACTCTGCTGGCGGCTACCAAGACCCGCGATGTGGGCGAGATCATGGCAGCCATTGATGCCGGGGTGCGTCGGATCGGCGAGAACCGTCCTCAGGAGGTCACCGCCAAGGCCCAGGGTTTGCTGGAGCTCTGTCGGGACAGGGGACTGGTCCTTGGCACCGACGCTGCAGACAGTGATTCATCAAGCGCCAGCGTGGGCTTCCGCCTCATTGGGCAGCTCCAATCCAACAAGATCAATAAGATCCTGCCATATGTCGACACGGTCGAGTCGGTCGACGGGCCCTCGCTGGCTCGAAAGCTGGCAACGCGGGCACTGGCGGCGGGCAGAACTGTGGGCATCCTCCTGGAGGTCAACGAGTCCGGCGAGCAGGCCAAGTCGGGCTGCGCTCCCGACCAGGCCCTGGATCTGGCCTATGAGCTGGCCAGTATGGAGGGGATTAGGCTCAAGGGTCTGATGACCGTCGGCGCCCATGTGGATGATGAGGCCGTCATCAGGAGCGGATTCGCCCATCTCCGCGGCCTGCGAGACCGCATCAGGGATTCAGGGGAGCCGGGCACGGACACCTGCACCATGCTGTCCATGGGCATGACCGGAGACATGGAGTATGCGGTGGCCGAGGGGTCGACCGAGGTCCGTGTAGGCACAGCCATCTTCGGCCCTCGGGCTTTTATCTGACCGGCAGCTCTCTGTTTCAGGACCCGAACCTGTCAAGAGGCCCGGCCTGGGGCTAGACTGTGCCCTATGAGAATCGCGCGTTTTTCCTACAAGGACACCCCACGATACGCCTTCGTCCAAACTGACAAGCAGGACGGCAAGGACTACCTGGTCGAGCTGAGCGGCTACCCCCTGACCGGCCAGCAGGTCGAACCCACCGGCCAGCGTTACCCATTGGACGACGAGGATGTGCGGCTACTGGCTCCGGTCATCCCTTCCAAGATTTACGGGGCAGCCAAGAACTACCGCGCCCACGCCGCCTACATGGCCGAGCATGGCCAGTCCTCGAACCCGGTACCACCGGAGAAGCTCATGCTCTTCATGAAGCCCTCCACCTCGGTCATTGGCCCTGACGACCCCATCGTTAAGCCCTCCTACAGCAAGGACATGAATTACGAGCCCGAGGTGGCCGTCGTCATGGGCAGGATGGCACGGAAAGTGAGCGCCAATGAGGCCATGGACTATGTGCTGGGCTACACATGCGTCAACGATGTGACCCTGCGCGACCTGCAGAAGAATGATCCTATGTGGACACGCTGCAAGGGCTTTGACACCGCCTGCCCCCTTGGGCCTTGGATCGAGACCGACCTGGACTATCGGGATGCGAAGATCTCCTTCAAGCTCAACGGGGAAGAGGTGCCCGAGGCCAGCGGCACCACCGCGAACCTGATCCACTCCATTCCTGAGCAGATCGCCTTCATCTCCAGCTTCGCCACCCTGTTGCCCGGCGATGTCATCATGACCGGTACCCCTAACGCCACAGGTTCGTTGAAAAACCGCGACGAGGCCACGGTCCAGGTGGAGGGAATCGGCTACCTGCGCAATGTGGTCATAGACGAGTAACGAATAAGAGGAGAAACAAGCAAGGCAAAAACTTGAGTCGAATGGGCTCAAGTTTGGGAATAGGTGTCCTCCTTCTGCTGTTGTAGAAGACAGATGAACCCGTGACGGGGTCTGGTCGAGTGTTTCGGCAGCCCCCGCCGAAGAATGTTGGAGGATGCTCTATGAACGAAAACTTCACCACCATGGCCCAGCAGGCCATAGGCGATGCTATCCAGTCGGCCTCGGCGGCCGGCAACCCCCAGGTGGATGTGCTCCATCTGTTGGACTCTCTGCTGCGTCAGCAGTCCGGAGTGGTGCCTGGACTGATCCAGGCCGCTGGTGGTGACAGCCAACGAGTCGGAGCAGAGGTCCGTCAGGCCCTGGTGGCTCTGCCGTCAGCCAGCGGATCCACGGCCTCGCAGCCCGATGCCAGCCGTCAGCTCAGCATGGCCCTGGCCCAGGCTGAGAAGGAAATGCAGGCCATGGGGGATGAGTACGTCTCCACCGAGCACCTGCTCATCGCCATAGCCCAGGGTCCCTCGCAGGCCGCCGATATTCTGAATCGGAACGGTCTGCAGGCCGATACCCTGCGCAAGGCCGTGCCCCAGGTGCGCGGCGGCGCCAAGGTGACCAGCCCGGATGCCGAGGGTACCTACAAGGCCCTGGAGAAGTACTCCACCGATCTGACCGCCCAGGCCAAGGAGGGCAAGCTGGACCCGGTCATCGGCAGGGACCAGGAGATTCGTCGTGTCATGCAGATCCTGTCCCGGCGGACCAAGAACAACCCGGTCCTTATCGGCGAGCCCGGTGTGGGCAAGACCGCTGTGGTCGAGGGTCTGGCCGAGCGCATCGTGGCCGGCGACGTACCCACCACCCTGCAGGGCAAGAGGCTGATCTCCCTGGATCTGAGCTCCATGGTGGCTGGCAGCAAGTACCGCGGCGAATTTGAGGAGCGCCTCAAGGCAGTCCTCAATGAGATCAAGAGCGCCAACGGTCAGGTCATCACCTTCATCGACGAGATCCACACCATAGTCGGAGCTGGTGCGGCCGAAGGATCCATGGACGCAGGCAACATGCTCAAGCCCATGCTGGCCAGGGGTGAACTGCGCCTGATCGGCGCCACCACCCTGGACGAGTACCGTGAGAACATCGAGAAGGACCCGGCTCTGGAGCGCCGCTTCCAGCAGGTCTTCGTGGGCGAGCCCTCCGTGGAGGACACCGTGGCCATCCTGCGTGGCCTCAAGCAGCGTTACGAGGCCCACCACAAGGTGACCATCGGGGATGATGCCCTGGTGGCGGCAGCTACGCTGTCCAACCGGTACATCTCTGGTCGTCAGCTGCCCGATAAGGCCATCGATCTGGTTGACGAGGCCGCTGCCCACCTGAGGATGGAGCTGGACTCCCAGCCTGAGGAGATTGATGAGCTTCAACGCCGCGTCACCCGTCTGGAGATGGAGGAGATGCAGCTGAAAAAGGCCGATGACCCTGCCTCCAAGGACCGCCTGAGCAAGCTGCAGGCCGAGCTGGCGGACTCCCGTGAGAAGCTGGGGGGTCTCAAGGCCCGTTGGGAGAATGAGAAGGCTGGCCATAACAAGGTCGGCGACCTGCGCGCCCAGCTGGATGCCAAGAGGGTCGAAGCTGACAAGGCCACCCGTGAGGGCGACCTGGAGAAGGCTTCCCGCATCCTCTATGGAGAGATCCCCGGCATTCGCAAGCAGCTGGCCCAGGCGGAGAACGCGGCCGAGCAGGCCAAGAACGCCGCCAATGATGCTGGTCCCGACGGAGCTGACATCGCCGGGGGCCCAGCCCAGGAGCCCATGGTTCCCGACCATGTTGATGCGGATTCCGTGGCTGAGATCGTCTCTGACTGGACTGGGATTCCCGTAGGACGGCTCATGGAGGGCGAGAACGAGAAACTCCTGCATATGGAGGACTACCTGGGCAAGCGGGTGGTCGGCCAGCAGGAGGCCATCCATGCGGTATCCGACGCGGTCCGGCGCTCGCGTGCCGGCATCGCCGACCCTGACAGGCCCACCGGATCCTTCATGTTCCTGGGCCCCACCGGCGTGGGCAAGACGGAGCTGGCCAAGGCTCTGGCCGACTTCCTCTTCGACGACGAGAAGGCCATGGTCCGCATCGACATGTCAGAGTACATGGAGAAGGCCTCGGTCTCTCGTCTGATCGGCGCTGCCCCCGGCTACGTGGGCTATGAGGAGGGTGGTCAGCTGACCGAGGCCGTGCGCAGGCGGCCCTACTCGGTGGTCCTTTTCGACGAGGTGGAGAAGGCCAACCCCGAGGTCTTCGACCTGCTCCTGCAGGTTCTGGACGACGGCAGGCTGACCGATGGCCAAGGTAGGACGGTGGACTTCAAGAACACCATCCTGATCATGACCTCAAACCTGGGCTCGCAGTTCCTGGTCCGGGACGACCTGGACGAGGAGGGCAAGCGCAAGGCCGTCATGGATGCCGTACACGCCAACTTCAAGCCCGAGTTCATCAACCGGCTGGACGACCTGGTCATCTTCCACCCGCTGACCCGCGACGAGCTGGGTTCCATCGTGGACATTCAGGTCAAGCAGGTGGCCCAGCGGCTGACTGATCGGCGCATCACCCTGGATGTCACCGACTCCGCCCGGGAGTGGCTGGCCAACATGGGCTATGACCCGGCCTTCGGCGCTCGTCCCCTGCGTCGGCTGGTGCAAACCGAGGTTGGCGATCAGCTGGCCAGGATGCTGCTGGCCGGCAAGGTCCACGACGGCGACACGGTTCTGGTGGACCAGACCGGTGGCGACCACCTGGAGCTGACTGCCTGGCCCACCGAGAATCTGGTCGATGACTCGGTCACGGTCGACGATGTGACGGCTGATGGCGATGCCGATGCTGATGCCGGCGATGGCGGACGCGATGGTGGCCGTGGCCGTCATGCCGCTCGTGGCGACGATCAGGATGAGGCCCAGTCCCGCTGAGATCAATTAGGGTCGGCACACGGGGATAATCCCGGGTGCCGACCTTTCTGTATTACAGACTGTGCTCTATGGATTCAGTGCAGAGCGGCCGCCGGATCCTTGCCCTCTTGCATGGACTCCCACTGGCTGTCGACGATGACCTGGGGGCGTCGTGCCGCGACTGTCGGAAGTTGGTCCGTGTCGATCAGGGCGAGGTGTAGCCAGCGACGGCGCAGGTGCCGCAGCCGGTGTAGACGACGAATGTTGAGCATGGCCAGAATGGTGGACAGGGCCCCTGCTGCTGCCGCGATCATGGGGTTGAGCATCCAGCCAAGGAAAGGCTGGCAAATTCCGGTGGCAACGACCAGGGCGATGATGTTATAGACAGTGGACCAGATCAGGTTCTGCCTGATGACCTGGGTGGTGGCCCGGCTCAGTTCTATGGCCCTGCCGGTTCCGTCCAGGTCGTCCTGGTGCAGGATTAGATCCGGTTGCATCGGGTCTGTACCCTCCGCATCTGCTTGAAGTTGGGGACCCAGAGCGATGCTTACTCGGGCCTTGTCTGTCAGCTCATGATCAGCGGTTGTAGCAGCTGCCAAAGCCACTAGGCTTGTTCGGCCCCGTTCCCGGGTGGAGGTGGCGTTTTGACCAGTCCGATCCGCCGGAACCCCCCTGCTGGTCCGGGTCAGGTCGTGGTTGAGCCTATCCATGCACTCGCGTTTGCGCTCGGGGGTCAACTGGGTGATCAACATATCCACGCCCGCCTGACGGGCTGCACGCTCGATCCTGTCGTCCGGCTGGCGGCTCCCGTCCAGGATCAGGCTGCTTACCCGCAGGGCGCGTAGATGGGTGGCGGTTCGGGTCAGGGATTCCGTATGCACTCCTTGGCCCTCCGAGTCATCGGGATCCAGCAGAGAGGAGTCGTCCAGGATCAGGGTCCGCACCCGGCCCAGACGGTTCATGGCTCGTGGCGAGGTGAAGAGCAGTCCGTGGGACAGGCCCGTCTCCAGGCTGGTTCGGAAGGCCATGGGGATGGTCATGGCTGCGACGGCAGGGCAGGCGATGGTCAGTACGCAGACGGCATTGCCTACAGCGTGGGCCAGGTGGGGCTGCGGACCCAGCATGAGCCAGAGCATGAAGGCCCAGACTGCCAGGATCATGATCATGGCGATGGCTGTGTGGACGATCCGATCCATCCTGCGCATGTCGGGGGATCGCTCGACCAGGGCCTGGGGAATGATCTTTGCGAGCCTGGCTGCGTAGGTGTTGTCGCCGACGGCGTCAACGCGGATGGACAGTCGGCCCTCCAGAATTTTGCTGGAGGCCAGGATCCGGTCGCCAGGTCCGCATGGCCGGGGTCTGTCGCCGCCTGTCAGCTCGCTGTCGTCCACCAGGGCCGACCCTGATTCCACAACTCCGTCAGCAGCTGGCCGTTCACCTGTGCGTACCAGGAGCAGATCGCCTGGGCGGATCCGGTCGCGTGCAAGGATCTGGGCGGGGACTGTCTGCGGATGTTCTGGATCGGCTACCAGGCCTGAGGCTGGCCGTATCTCCGTCAGGTGGTTCAAGGAGGCCACCAAGGAGGCTTCCATTCTGGTGCCGATGACCCGAGCCAGCAAGAGGAGGGTGATGACCACGCCGATCAGATCGAAGTAGGGGGATCGGGAGCCCTCCGGCAGCTGGGATCCGGCCAGGCAGGTGACCAGGCTGTACAGGTAGGCCAGGCTTGTGGCCAGCATGGCCAGGAGGTCGGGGCTGCAGCGGTGCTCGGTCATGGCCTTCCAGCCGTCCGTGAGTATTCCACGGCCGCAGTAGAAGAAGACTGGGGTTATCAGAATAGCCTGCACCCAGGGGCTGGTCAGCCAAGAGGGTAGCAAATCGGGGCCGAAACGATCGAACAGATCCAGAACCAGGACGGGCGCGGTCAGCAGGGCGCTGACGATGGTCGGCCTGATCAGACGTTGACCGCGGGAGTCCAGATCGGCCCCCCACCTGCCCCAATCCTCGGGATCGCGCCAGGCACGGTTGGCTGGGGAACCCGTGCCTGCATCCTGGTCATGGACATGAGCCGACGGCATAAGGAAGTACCAGATGATCAGCCAGGTGACCGCACAGGCCACGACCAGATCGGCTATCGCCAGGAAGATATCGATACCCACGGATCTCCTTCGGTCTTGCTCCAACCCCTTGATATTCTCTATTCTGCCCGTCATCGGGGCCTGGCACTGGTCTCAAGGCCGATTCCTTGCGGAAAAAACGAATTTTCGAACTACCGTCGGCAGCCTGCCGGGCTGGGGGCCCTGGGGTCCAGCGTTGGGGGTTAACTAGAACATATGTTCGATTCTACGTCATCAGTGGTCATGGTGGTGCTTCTCCTGCTGATCGGTATGGTCCTGGGGGGGTTGGCCGGGTATGCGCTGGGTCGCACCCAGGGCCGCAGGGCCGTCGGCATGGGGTCTGATAGCCAGGTGGATGAGCTGCGCTCGCAGCTGGATCAGGCCCAGGACCGGCTCCATGGATCCGAGGCGGCGTTGGTGGAGGCGCGGACCAAGGTGGATGGCCTGAACCGAGAGCTTTCCTTCGTCAAATCCCAGCTGGCCCAGGCCCAGCAGGCCGAGCAGATCAGAATCGAGCAGGAGCGCCGCCGTGCCCAGGCGCAGGAGGAGGAGAAACGGCGCAGGCAGGCTCAGAATCTGGAGGAGCAGAGCAAGGTGCTCTCGGCCCTGGCTCCTGTACAGAAGAACCTGGACGCCCTCCAGCACAAGGTGGCCCAGATCGAGGAGGGCCGCAAGCAGGAGATGGGCTCCCTGGGACAGCAGCTGAAGAGTCTGGGCGAGCAGCAGGGGAGGCTGGACAAGGAGACCAGCTCCCTGGCTTCGGCCCTGCGCAACAACAAGGTGCGCGGCGCTTGGGGCGAGGCTCAGCTCAGGAATATCGTCGAGTCTGCAGGGCTCTTGGAGCATGTGGACTTTGACACCCAGGTGGTGGTCACCGCCTCGGATGGACGTGTTCTGCGTCCCGACATGGTGGTCCACCTGCCCGGCGGCAAGACCATTCCCATTGATGCCAAGGCCCCCTATTCCGACTACCAGCGGGCCTGCGAGATCCCCGACACCGCTTCGGATGACGAGCTGCGCCGCCGGGACGAACTGCTCAAGGCGCATGCCCGGGCCCTGCGAGAGCACGTCAAGACCCTGGCTGACAAGGAGTACTGGAACGCCTTCGAAACGGCCCCGGACTTCGTGGTGGCCTTCATCCCCAACGATTCCCTTCTGCAGGCCGCCCTGGAGGTGGATCCCACGCTGATGGACGACGCCTTTGCCCAAAAGGTGGCCCTGACCTCGCCGGTGACCCTCTGGGCTGTGCTCAAGTCGGTGGCCTACGCCTGGCAGCAGCAGAACCTGTCCGAGGACGCCCGCACCCTCTTCACGCTCACCCACGAGCTCTATGACCGCTTTGTGGTTCTGGGCGATCGTGCCAACAAATTGGGGCGCTCCATCACTGCCACGGTGACCGCCTACAACAAGTTCGCCTCCTCCTTGGAGTCGCGGGTTCTGGTCACTGCCCGCAAGCTGCAGCAGATGGATCCCTCCAAGGTCATCGATTCGGTCGACATGATCGATTCGGACAAGGGCAACATCAGGGAGCTGACTGCCCCCGAGGTTCTTTCCGACCAAGGGCAGTGAGTGCCGCTTAGGGGCCTCCGGCGCTAGTGTGATAAGCATGAACGAGGCAACGAAGAGACAAGAGGGCTCATCCTTCAGGCCCACCGGGTCGCCGGATCTGATTGGGCGCGAATCTGGAACGGACCTGCCTGAGCCGGTCGATCAGCTGCGCGAACTCCTGGCCCAGGAGATCGGCGGGCGTCCCTTCACCGAGCTCAGCGGGGTCACCTTCCACCACCGCGGGGCTGAACTGGCCGGGCATGTTCTTTTGGATACTTTGGAAGATGCGGGCTATTCAGTCGATGATTTCGATGCGGTCGGAGCCCTGACCGCCGCTGCCGTGCCGCTGGCCGATGCCATGCTCCATGCCGCAGCCTCACGCGGTCAGGATCTGGACGCTTTCGTCATGGACTTCGTCTACCCCTCCATCAAGGGCCCATCCATCGAGGGCAGGCGGGTCATCCTGTTGGATGCCTGGCTGGGCCGGAAATCCTACGTGCAGACTTCATCCCTGGTCACCCTGGACAAGAACAACGAGCTCAATCTTGACTGCGGGATCATCCAGCGTCAGGGTGCAAAGACATTGGCCATCGCATCTCTGGTGGGTGGCCGGACCGATGGCAGCATTCAGGTGGTCGATCCGGTGGACGGATCCCGGCAACGGCTGCCTTTCATTTGCGCCTATCAGGAGGATCAGTTCATCGGCGCGGCTGACGATTCCCCGGAGCGATCATGAGGGAGCCTGATCCGGTGACCCGAGCGGCCATGGCCTCAGATGAGCCGATCTTCCGCCAGGTGGGGGTCGGCCCCTGGCAGGAAGAGCATCCTGAGCAGCCCCTGCCGACGGACCCGCGCTATGACTGCGAACTGCTGGATCAAGGGGATCGCCGCAATGTCCTGGACCGGTACCGCTACTGGAAGGTAGAGGCCATCCGGGACGACTTGGATCGCCGGGGCCGTCATGAGTTCGAGGTGGCCGTGGAGAACTGGACCCATGATTTTAATATTGGCTCCATGGTCCGTACAGCCAATGCCTTCGCCGCCAGCCGCGTCCATATCGTCGGACCTCACAAATGGAACCGCAAGGGCTCGTTGATGACCGAGCTCTATCAGCACGTGGTCCACGATCCCGACATAGCAACCATGACGACTATCCTGCGAGAAGAAGCAGTCAGGCAGGGAGAGTCCATGCCCCGTATGATCGCCATCGACAACGTCCCCGGGGCCGTTCCCATGGAGACCTACCACTTTCCCCGTCGCTGCCTGCTCATGTTCGGCGCCGAGGGGCCAGGGCTGTCCGAGAAGGCCTTGGAGCTGGCGGACGATGTGGTTTACATCTCCCAGTTCGGATCGGTGCGCTCCATCAACGCCGGGGCTGCGGCTGCCGTAGCCATGCACTCATGGATCTGCCAGCATGCCGGGGTGGCGGGTCAATCAGGCCAGGGGCCTCTGCCATGATCGTTGTCGACTCGCTGACCAAGCGCTACGGCTCCCACAAGGTACTGAACCGTGTCTCTTTCACGGCCAGGGACGGTCGGGTGACTGGGCTTGTGGGGCCCAAAGGCGCTGGCAAGTCGACCACCCTGCGCATCGCTCTGGGGCTGGTTCGCCCTGATGCAGGCAAGGCCCTGTTCGATGGCCAGCCCTTCGTCCGGCTTTCATCGCCCATGCGGACAGCGGGAGCGGTACTGAATCCACGCAAGGCTCATTCTGCCTGCAAGGCCAGGGATCACCTGCTGGCCTTGGCTGCGGTCAATGGCATTGATCATCGTCGGGTGGACCAGGTGCTTGAGATGGTCGGTCTGCAATCGGTCGCCGACAGGCCGACGGGATCCCTTTCTCTGGGGATGAGTCAGCGGCTGGCCCTGGCCGTTGCCCTTCTGGGCGACCCGCACAACCTGGTTCTGGATGATTCCCTTGACGGTCTGGATCCGGAGGGAGCCGACCGGGTGAGGGGCATCTGCCGCAGCCTCGCCTCACAGGGCAAGGCAGTCCTCCTAAGCTCCCGTAAGATTGACAAGGTGGCTCAAATCGCTGACGATCTGGTCATCATCGCCAAGGGGCGGATCTTAGAGAGAACGACCGTGGCCCGGTTCATAGGCGAGCACTCCCGTGACTCCATTTATGCGGTGACGCCGCAGCCTGACCGATTAAAGGCCGCCCTGGCCACAGCTGCCGGAATCAGCATCACCCGTCTGCCCCCAGACAAGAACTGTCCTCCGGATGCCGCCCGCTTCCGCATCCAGGGTGCGCCTCTGGCTTCCACAGCCTCGATTCTGGCCCAGGAGGGTGTGGTGCTCTACGAGTTTCAGCAGGAGGAGGTTTCCCTGGAGCAGGCCTACAAGGACGTCATCCACGGCAGAAAGAATGCGCGGCAGAGTGATCCGGAGGCACGGCCATGAGTGCCGACAACGGTCGCCGAGCCCGTCGGAGCCGGCGAGAGGTACCCGCAGGAACTGATTACGCAACTCCACGGCATGGTTCCGACTTCACTCGGCTGCGTCGAACCTCGGGGCTGCCCTTCCTGGATTCGCGTCGTCCATCCGGTCAGTTGACCCTTTCCGGGGCGGTCCGAGGGGAGCTGCGCAAGATGTTCTCCCTGCAATCGACTTGGGTCCTGCTGCTAATCATCACGTTGCTGCAGCCGTTGAGCACCGGCCTGATGGCTCGTGCGACCAGGGTCTTGGCTGGCCTGGACCGGCAGATCGATGACTTCCCAGCCCATCTTTTGTCTGCTTCCAGTGACGTTTTCTGGGTGGCCGTTGCTTCCGGCCTGTTTCCGGCCATGATCATGGCGGGCATTCTGGGGGTTCTGGTCCTTACGCGCGAGTTTTCTGGCGACACCATTGAGAGCACGCTGACGGCCAACCCTCGTCGAGGCATGGTCCTGATGGCCAAGGGTCTTGCCTTGGCATTGCTGACTTGGCTGGCGGCACAGGTGGGCCTGCTGTTTGGCTGGATCCTGGCAACCCTGCTTCTGCCAGGCAAATCCGGCGCCTTGCCCGCCTGCAAGCCTGGGCTTGCGCTGATTGATCTGCTGGGCGGCCCGCTCATGCTGGTCCTCTTTGCCTTGATGGGCCTGGGTCTGGGAGCCTTGAGTCGATCCAAGGCCGGCGGGATCGGCCTGTTCTTGGGGCTGACTGTGGTCCTGCCGCTGATTCTGTGCCTTCTGAGGGGTTTAATCCCTCATGCCGGCTGGTTGCAGACCCTCTTCAGGCTGACCCCCGCCAGTCTGCTGGGCACCTTCCTCTCAGGTCTGGGCTGGGCGCCAGAAGCAGGCATCGGATGGTGGCCGACCTGGTGGCAGGCGGGCCTGATTCTGACGGTCTGGACAGCCCTGTGCTGTGCTCTGGGAACCCTGGTCTTCCGGCGTGCAGACATCGTTTGACCCTGTCTTCTGCGTGTCATAGAGCACCCATATGATAAGTGGTATGCCAACTTTTACACGTGAAGAGATCAAGCACTTGGGCGATCTGGCCCGAATCGCCTTGACCGATCAGGAGGCCGACCGCCTCAAGGGCGAGCTCAATGTGATCGCCGATTCCATCACCAAGGTCCAGGAGGTGGCCGGCGATGATGTGCCCCCCACTGCCAATCCCATTCCTCTGGAAGCCTACCTGCGCCCCGATGAGGCTGAAGAGCCGCTGACCCAGGAGGCTGCCCTTTCGGGGGCCCCGGTCACCGAGTCGGGCATGTTTGTGGCCCCGCGCATTCTGGGTGAGGAGTGAGACGATGAGCGCACAGGAAGAATTGGTCAAGCAATCCGCCTCCGACATGGCCGCGCAGCTGCGGTCTGGGCAGGTCTCCAGCCGTGAACTGGTTCAGGCTCATCTGGATGTGATCGAGGCTGCCGAGCCCAGCATTGATGCATTTCTGCAGGTCAGCGCCGATCGGGCCCTGGAGCAGGCCGATGCCTTCGACCAGCGTCTGGCTCGTGAAGGCGCCGAGGGGTTACCGGAGCTGGCTGGCGTTCCCATTGCCATCAAGGACATGATCGTCACCGAGGGCATCCCCACTACGGCCGCCTCCAGGATCCTTGAGGGGTGGGTGCCGCCTTACGATGCCACCGTCATCAAGAAGCTCAAGGCCGCGGGGATGCCCATTCTGGGCAAGACCAACCTGGATGAGTTCGCCCAGGGTTCCTCCACTGAGCACTCGGCCTTCAAGACCACACACAACCCCTGGGACACCGAGCGGGTCCCGGGTGGTTCAGGCGGCGGCTCGGCCTCGGCTGTCGGCGCCTTTGAGGCTCCGCTGGCCCTGGGCACCGACACCGGCGGATCCATCCGCCAGCCCGGATCCCTGACCGGCACCGTAGGTGTCAAACCCACCTATGGCGGGGTCTCCAGGTTCGGGGCCATCGCCATGGCCTCCTCCCTGGATCAGATCGGTCCTGTCTCGAGATCAGTGCTGGACGCGGCCCTGCTGCAGGAGGTCATCGGCGGCTATGACCGCCGAGACTCCACCTCCATTCCCAAGCCGGTTCCCCCTCTGGCACAGGCTGCTCGTCAGGGCCAGAAGCGCGATCTGAAGGGCCTCAAGGTTGGTCTGGTCAAGGAGCTGGGCGGCGAGGGCTATCAGCCCGGCGTCGAGGCCCGCTTCAACGAGGCCGTCTCGCTGCTGGAATCCATGGGCGCCGAGGTGGTCCAGGTCTCTTGCCCGCACTTCCCCTACGCGCTGGCCGCCTACTACATCATTATGCCTTCCGAGGTCTCCTCCAACCTGGCCCGTTACGACGGCATGCGCTACGGCCTGCGGGTCATGCCCCCCGAAGGCGTCCCCCAGACGGCTGCCAACATGATGGCTGCCACCCGTGAAGCCGGGTTCGGCGACGAGGTCAAGCGCAGGATCATCCTGGGCATCTACGCCCTGTCTGCTGGCTACTATGACGCCTGGTACGGCTCGGCCCAGAAGGTCCGCACCTTGGTCATCCGCGACTTTGAGAAGGCCTTCGAGCAGGCCGATGTCCTGGTCTCGCCCACGTCGCCGACCACGGCCTTCCGCTTTGGCGAGAAGATGGACGACCCGTTGGCCATGTACCTGAACGACGTGGCCACCATCCCGGCCAACCTGGCTGGCACTCCGGCCATGTCGATTCCTGCCGGGCTCAGCGACGACGGGCTGCCTGTCGGCTTCCAGTTCTTCGCCCCCCAGATGCGCGACGAGGTCATGTACCGGCCTGCCGCCGCTCTTGAGGCGGCCCTGGAGGAGCAGTGGGGCGGGCCCATCTCCAAGAAGCTGTCCACCCCCTGGCTGGATGGCCTGGCTCAGGATTCGACCAAGTAGGCATCGGAAGGAAACGGAATCATAATGGCTGAAAAACTGATGAAGTACGCCGATGCCGTGGCCAAGTACGACCCGGTGTTCGGCCTGGAGGTCCATGTCGAGCTCTGCACCAACACCAAGCTCTTCTGCCCGGCTCATATCGAGTTCGGCGGCGAGCCCAACACCCAGCTGACCCCGGTCTCCCTAGGCCTGCCTGGCAGCCTGCCGGTGGTCAACAAGACCGCCATCGACTATGCGGTCAAGCTGGGCCTGGCTCTGCACTGCAAGGTCAACGAGTGGAGCCAGTTCGCCAGGAAGAACTACTTCTACCCGGACATGCCCCGCGACTATCAGATCTCCCAGTATGACAAGCCCCTGAATGGCGAGGGTTATCTGGACGTGGAGCTGGACGACGGCAGCATTTTCCGTGTGCCCATCGAGCGGGCCCATGTGGAGGACGACGCCGGCAAGAATACCCACGTAGGCGGGGCAGACGGCCGCATCGAAGGCGCCGACCACTCCCTGGTGGACTACAACCGTGCCGGTGTCCCCCTGGTCGAGATCGTGACCAAGCCCATCGAGGGCGCCGGGGCACGTACCCCCGAGGTGGCCGGGGCCTACGTGAGGGCCATCAGAGACATTGTCCGGGCCCTGGGCATCTCCCACGCCCGGATGGAGCAGGGCAACATGCGGGCTGATGTCAACGTTTCCCTGCACGCCGGGCCGGACGCCCCTCTGGGAACCCGGTCGGAGACCAAGAATGTCAACACCTTCAAGGGCATCGAGAAGACGCTGACCTACGAGATCCGCCGTCAGGCCGCCCTGCTGGAGTCCGGCGGGGAGGTGCTGCAGGAGACCCGCCACTGGGATGAGTCCACGCAGACCACTGCCGGCGGCCGGGTCAAGACCGATGCCAATGATTACCGGTACTTCCCTGACCCTGACCTGGTCATGGTCCATGTGACCAAGGACCATATTGAAGAGCTCAAGGCCCAGATGCCTGAGATGCCGCGCGAACGCCGCGCCCGTCTCAAGAAGGAGTGGGACTTCACCGACCGGCAAATGCAGGATGCGGTCAACGCCGATGCCGTGGATCTGATCGAGGATACGGTCAAGGCCGGCGCCACGGCTGCCGGAGCCCGCAAGTGGTGGCTGGGCGAGATTTCGCGCGAAGCCAACGCCCGTGGGGTCAGTCTGCAGGAGCTGCCCATCTCGGCTCAGGATGTCGCTGAGGTGGAGCAGCTGATTGCTGACGGCAAGCTCAATGACAAGCTGGCCAAGCAGACCGTCTCCGGCGTGTTGGCAGGCGAGGGCAAGCCGGCCGAGGTCGTCAAGAAGCACGGTTACCAGGTGGTTTCGGATGACGGGGCTTTGGATGCAGCCGTCGATCAGGCCCTCAAGGACAACCCGGACATCGTGGCCAAGCTCAAGGGCGGCAATATGAAGCCCATGGGCGCTATTATCGGAGCGGTCATGCGGGCTACCAAAGGTCAGGCCGATGCCAAGGCAGTCAACAAGATCGTCATGGAGCGCATCGCTAAGTCCTGATCAGGCCCGGTCCGCCGGCCTGATTCCATCGGGCTCAGACCGGCGGACCTGCCCGGCTTCTCATGGTTTTCCCAGGGGCGAGGGATTACAATTGATTGCCATCGCAAGGTGGCGATCATGGAGGTGACGTGATGTCTATGAGCGGCAGGGGCAATGACCGACCGCAAACGCAAGCTGAGAGACCTGACGATGTGGCGAGCCGACAGCTGCCCGACCGAATCGAGATCCCCTATATCCGGGGCGAGATGTTGCACCTGCGTCCGGCGGTCATCGCCGATCTGACGGCAATGGATCAGCTGGAGGCCTTCTACAATTCCACCGGCATCACCGGTAAGGGACCTAACGCCGAACGAGCCGTCGTCAACGCCTGGGTGCGTAGGTCGGTGGCCTGGTCCAAGGGTCTGGCTGCCCGTGATTCTGGCGTGGGCGACCCCGAGTCCCGCCGCACCTTGGCCTGGGCCATGGTCACTGACGCGGACACCGACCAGGATGGCTCGCCCGATGCCGATGCCACCAAGGGAGTCATCGGCATGATCTTCCTGATCGACGTGGACGGCTGGTCGCGCTCAGCCAGGATCCAGGTGGTCCTGGGCAGGCACTTCCGCGGGCGCGGCTACTCCCGGGATGCCATGCCCAGAATCATGACCTACGGGTACGCTGCCGCTCCTACGGGTCTGGGCCTGCACCGGATCTGGGTGGCTGTGCCAGAGAAAAACACACGCTCCATCTCCGTCTACCAGTCACTGGGATTCATGATCTCGGGCACCTCCCGTGATGCGCTCTGGGACGCCGAGAACGGCAAGTACCAGGATCAGATCGTCATGGACGCCTTGGTTGACGAGTATGATCCCATTCGTTCTCTGAATGCTTTCGGCATGCATGTCATCCGTGAAAATCCTGGTGTGGCCGAAGCCCTTGTTGCACACGGATACGCAGCGGATGAGGATGGCGGCATAAGCGAAGCCAAGTTTAAAGAGTCCACCTCGGCATCTCAGGATTCGCGGACATCAAGCGAACAGATCAGTCTGGCCCCGAAGAGTGGTTTGCATTCAGGAAAATCTGCTGATGGCCATGCAGGACCCGATGGCAGGAATGATGAGAAGGCGGGCCCTGGTCAGACGGACGCTGAGGATGCGGGGGAGGAGTCCGGTTCCAAAGAGTCTGTTGCCGGGCAGTCCGACGAGGAGCATACGGCCTCGGATTGGGCCTATGGATCGGCTGAGGCCAAACGATCCAAACGCGCCTGGTGGCGTACGCTTGGCCATGGCCGTGATCGCGCGAATGGAGGTAGTCGATGAGTGCTGAGGATCTCGACAACTACGAGACCAACGCCGAACTGGCCTTGTACCGCGAGTACCGGGACGTGATCAAGCTGTTCACCTACGTAGTCGAGACCGAGCGGCGATTCTACCTGGCCAACAAGGTGGACTTCAACGTCCGGTCCGCGGGGCAGGACGTCTACTTCGATGTCCGGCTGACCGATGCCTGGGTCTGGGATGTCTACCGGTCCAGCCGGTTCGTCAAGAACGTCCGGATCGTCACCTTCAAGGATGTCAATGTGGAGGAAGTGCAGAAGACAGACATCGATATCCCCGATTCGTTGGGTTAAGCATCGCGCAAGGGCGAGCATCATCACGTTTGATCCACGCAATGGCGGGAATTCGTGTGGGAAGTCGATCGGAAACCTGGGTTTATGAAAGGCCCGGGTACAGTAATAATGATTTCATACGTTTTCAGGAGGATGGTATGGAGCACAAGCAGTCTGTAGTCGTCATCGGCGGTGGCCCCGCCGGCTTGACGGCAGCATGGGAGTTGGTCAAGGACGGCGGCGATAAACAATATGATGTCACCGTTTTGGAAGCTACTGAGCAATTCGGTGGTATTTCCCGCACAGTCCGGCACAACGGCAACCGCATGGACATCGGCGGCCACCGGTTCTTCTCCAAAGATGACCGGATCATGGACTGGTGGAAGGAGGTTCTGCCCCTGCAGGGCGCGCCCTCCTATGACGATAAAAAACTTGGTCGCCATCACGATCTGGAGCCCGGCGGCCCCGACCCGGAAAAGACCGACCGGGTCATGCTCAAGCGTCATCGCGTCTCCAGGATTTACTGGAACCACCACTTCTTCGACTATCCCATCTCCTTGACACTCAACACACTCAAAGCCATGGGTTTCAAGCTGACCATGCAGGCCGGGTTCAGCTATCTGAAGTCCGTCGTCCACAAGCTGCCAGAAGACAACCTGGAGAACTTCTACATCAACCGCTTCGGTCGCAAGCTCTACTCCATGTTCTTCGAGGGCTACACCGAAAAGCTCTGGGGCCGCCATCCCCGTGAGATCAGCGCTGACTGGGGTGCCCAGCGGGTCAAGGGGCTCAGCATCATGGGTGTGCTCAAGAATGCTGTCCAAAAGCTGCTGCCCAAGAAGCGCGATGCCCATCAGGTCGAGACCAGCCTGATCGAGGAGTTCTGGTACCCCAAGCTGGGTCCAGGCCAGCTCTGGGAGACCGTGGAGCGTCGCAACGTGGAGCACGGGGTCCATGTGATCACCGATGCCCGTGTGATCGGACTGACCCAGCATGATGGCCGCATGACCGGTGTGATCTACCGCAACGCTGATGGCAAGGAAGTGACTCTGCAAGCTGACCAGATCATCTCCTCCATGCCCATCAAGGACCTGGTCGAGGCCATCGCCCACGAGGAGCCCTCCACCGACAAGGAAATGGTCAGGGTGGCTCAGGGCCTGCCCTATCGCGACTTCGTGACCGTTGGCCTTTTGGTCCGCCACCTGCGCATCCGCAACACCACCTCCATCAAGACCTTGGGCGATCCGCCCATCGTTCCCGACTGCTGGATCTATGTGCAGGATCCTGGCTACAAGATGGGCCGCATCCAGATCTTCAACAACTGGAGCCCCTACATGGTCAAGAATGTGGATGGCACTGTCTGGATCGGTCTGGAGTACTTCTGCAAGGAGGGCGACGACTTCTGGAGCATGAGCGATCAGGAGACCACTGACTTCGCCATCAAGGAGCTGACCCGGATGGGCATCATCAACGGTCCTGCCGATGTGCTGGACTCGCACCGGGAGCGGGTGGTCAAAGCCTATCCGGCCTACTTCGACACTTACGCTCAGATGCCGGAGCTGGTCAAATGGCTGGACTCCTTCGGGAACCTTTACTGCGTGGGCCGCAACGGGCAGCACCACTACAACAACCAGGACCACTCCATGGCCACATCCATGCAGGCCGTGGCCAACATCAAATCGGGGCGTACCGACAAGACCAACGTCTGGAACGTCAACACCGAGAAGTCCTACCACGAGCAGAAGTAGACAGACCTCGGCTTTTGTTTTGCTTCAGGCCTCCGACCGCAGGGTCGGGGGCCTTGCCATTACGACAGGGCGATGGCTGGCGGCTTCAAGGGCAGGCCGAGAAGCTGCGAGAAGAAGGCTACGCTCTCGCGGACACGTTGGCGGACCACCTCTCTGATCTGCGGGTGTCCGGCGGGTCCTCTGCCGTTGCTGACGATGGACGAGAGTCCGTCGGCCATCAGCCAGGCCACAGTGCGGGTGCTGGCTATTTGGATCAGCTGGGTCTGCGGCAGGTCGCCCCGATCCAGCCAGCGGTCCAGAGCCTTGGTCAAAGGGTCGATGATCTGCCTGACGAAGCCCTCCATCACATTGCTGTTGGTGCTCAGGTAGTTGTACCAGTTGGCCTTGTCCGCGAAGATGACGTCCATCTTCCAGATGGCCCGTATCAGATGCGGGCAGATGTCGTCCAGCGCCTCTTGGACGCTCAGGTCAGCATCCTGCAGAATGTCAACCACATGGTCCACGTAGGAGGCCAGATAGGTGCGCACGCAGGCATCTATCAGGTCGTCCTTGGATGTGAAATAGTAATAGAAAACGCTCATGCCCACGCCCTTGCCGTGGTTCATGGCGTGGATTACGTCGCGCAGGGAGGTGTTTGCAGCACCTTTCCGGTCGAAGACCCGCATGGCGGTGGTTACGAATTCGCTCCGCCGTTGCTCACGCAGAGATGATCGGTCATTCATATGCCCAGTCTAGAGGCTTATCCATGAATTGTTGGACACGCAGGCTGTTCCTTGCACCGGTCGGGCACTCGTTGTAGGCTTATGGAAGTTCGATAAGCCGAGTCGGCATCGAATTTTCATGAGCGGTACCCCCGCACTATTCTCAAGCTATTTGCCTAGCCTAATTAGGCATAGCGAAGGAAAGGCATTACAACAGTGGCAACAAGCCAAGATATTCATTCCATGAAGCTGCCCGAACTCAAGGAATTGGCCAGGCAGCTGGGGTTGCGCGGTATTTCCGGCATGCGCAAGCCGGTCCTGATCGAGACGATCGAGGCGGCACGCTCGGGCGGCAAGGCCCCTGAGGGAGTAACCGTGGGCAAGCCCAAGGCTGCGGCCGCCGTGGCCAAGGGGGGCCAGGCCGCCGAACAGCAGCAACCGACAAAGCAGGAGGCGAAGTCCTCTGCGGAGGGCGGACAGGAGTCTACGGAGACCAAGGAATCCAAGGATGATCGTCCTGTCGGAGACCTCTTCGATGTTTTGGGCATTGACGATCATAAGAGCGGCCATAGCGAGCACCGGAACCGCTTCCCCCATACCGTGGCCGACGAGGAGAACGTGGTCATATCCCGTCGCCGTCACCGCAGCACGGATTCATCCCGGGGCTCCCATACCAACCGTGGCCGGAACGAGCGTGAGCATGGCGAGGAGCGCGAAGGCTCCGGCTCCGGTTCAGTGCGAAATTTGGACGACATTCTGGCAGCATTGCCCTCACGCAATGACCGTCCTCGTCGGCGCAGCTACGAGGATCGCGGCGAGGAGGGGCGTGACTACCGGCACAACGGCTATGATCGTCGAAACCGGGGCGATCGCAATGACCGCAATGACCGCAACGATCGACGCAATCGCAACAACCATCGCAGCAGCGGCCGGGATCGTGACTATGAGCCCAGGGAGAACTTCAAGCCCGAGGATCTGGTCCCCGTGGCAGGCATTGTGGATGTGCTGGACTCCTACGCCTTCGTGCGCACCTCCGGTTACCTGCCTGGCCCCAACGACGTTTACATCTCCATGGGTCAGGTCAAGAAGTACGGCTTGCGCAAGGGCGATGCCGTGCATGGTTCCATCCGTCCCCCCCGCGAGGGCGAGCATCGCAATCAGCGGCAGAAGTTCGTTCCCCTGCAGGCCATCGACACCATCAACGGCATGAGCGTGGAGGATGCAGCAGGGCGCCCCCACTTCAACAAGCTGACCCCCCTCTACCCGCAGGAGCGTATGCGGATGGAGACCCAGCCCAAGAACATCACCGGTCGCCTGATCGACATCGTCGCCCCCATTGGCAAGGGTCAGCGCGGTCTGATCGTTTCGCCGCCCAAGGCCGGCAAGACCCTGACCCTGCAGTCCATCGCCAACTCCATCACCGCCAACAACCCCGAGGTGCATCTGATGGTAGTCCTGGTGGACGAGCGGCCCGAGGAGGTCACCGACATGGAGCGCACGGTCCAGGGCGAGGTCATCTCCTCCACCTTCGACCGCCCAGCCAGCGATCACACCACCGTGGCCGAGCTGGCCATCGAACGGGCCAAGCGCCTGGTGGAGCTGGGACAGGATGTGGTGGTCCTGCTGGACTCCATGACCCGTCTGGCCCGAGCCTACAACATCTCGGCTCCCGCCTCCGGCCGCATCCTCTCCGGCGGCGTGGACGCTCAGGCTCTCTATCCGCCCAAGCGCTTCTTCGGCGCCGCCCGCAACATTGAAAACGGTGGCTCCCTGACCATCATTTCCTCGGCCCTGGTGGAGACCGGGTCCAAGATGGACGAGGTCATCTTTGAGGAGTTCAAGGGCACCGGCAACATGGAGCTGAGGCTGACCAGGGACCTGGCCGATAAGCGCATGTTCCCCGCCATCGACATCAACGCCTCCGGTACCCGGCGCGAGGAGCTGATCACCGCGCCCGAGGAGTTGGCTGTGGTCTACCGGCTGCGTCGCCTCCTGGGCGGCATGGAGACCGAGCAGGCCTACCAGACTCTGGTACCCAGGCTGAAGAAGACGGCCACCAACCGGGACTTCCTGTCGGCTATCAACCAGTCCATGCTGGCTCAGAAGTAGGACTGAGCAGGCGAACATGCGCGCAACCCGGTCCAGGGTTGTAGCCTACAGTTCGCGCTAAGTCACAGATTAACAGGGGCAGGGTGTCGGCAATCCGATACCCTGCCCCTGTTTTGTACCCCTATGACACATCAGAGGTCAGCGGTTAAGATATAGGCGTTTTCTCTCGACGACTTTCCTTACGGCTTCTACTATGTCTTTTGCGGTCATTCCATACTGCTGGGCCAGATAGTCCTGGTCGCCGACCTGGCCGAATCGATCGTGTACACCAATGAATTCCATAGGAACCGGACAGCTACCTGCCACTGCTTCGCTGACGGCAGCGCCCAGGCCAGTGTTGACATTGTGGTTCTCGGCGGTCACGATGGCCCCGGTCTGTTTGGCTGCGTCGATCACAGCCTGATTGTCCAGTGGCTTCCAGGTGAACATGTCAAGGATGCGGACGGCTATGCCTTCATCGCTGAGAGTGCGGG
This sequence comes from Bifidobacterium sp. H6bp9, assembly GCF_032193695.1. Lineage (NCBI taxonomy): Bacteria > Bacillati > Actinomycetota > Actinomycetes > Bifidobacteriales > Bifidobacteriaceae > Bifidobacterium > Bifidobacterium sp. H6bp9. The sequence goes on along the minus strand of NZ_JASTZY010000001.1, from coordinate 607,285 downwards.
CGGCTTTGATGGATTCAGCCACGCAGACGCCGCTGGCGATGATGGTCGCTTGTGCATCGAACTGGTTCATGACCTGCACAGCTTTTCCTATTTGGAAGGAAGTTCCCTCCCGATAGACCTTGACGCACTGCTTGCGCACCAGCCGCATGTATTGCATGCCGTAGGTTCGGGCCATCCAACCCATCATCCACTTCAGCATGGTGATGTCGGTGGCTTCCAGAACAGTCATTGAGGGGATGCCCCTCATGATCCCCATATCCTCAAAGGACATGTGGGTGCCGCCGTTGGTTTTTGCAGTGATTCCCGGGTCGGAGCCAATGAGTTTGACATTGGCCTTGCTGTAGGCGCCGGAAATGAAGATCTGGTCCATGGCCCTTCGGCTCATGAAGGAGGCGAAGGTGTGTGCGAAGGGTATTTTTCCGGTCAGGGAGAGCCCTGCCGCAGCGCCGATCATATTGGCTTCCTGGATGCCGCAGTCCACCGTCCGTTCGGGGTAGGCTTCCTGGAAGGGCTTGGTGCCCATGGCGCTCATCAAATCAGCATCCAGCAGGACCAGGCGCTCCTCGTTGGCCGCCAGATTGAGGAGGCATTGGCAGAAGGCCTGTCGCATTTCCTGTTTCTCGTTTTCCAAAGTATGCTCTATCATTCCTGTTTCCTCTTCCCCTGTCCGTGTGCAATCGGGCTTGCGCACATGGATCTCACGCTCAGGCTGCATCCATCATTGTTTGGATTTCAGCCAAGGCCTGGTCGCGCTGCTGCTCGCTGATTGATGTTGAATGACTCTTTGGAGTCCCGGCAATCTCGGACCATCCCATGCCCTTGACCGTGTGAAGCACAATCATTGAAGGCCGGCCTTCGCCCTCTCCATCCTGGTCGCCGATTGTCTCTAAAGCTTGAAGAATGGATGAGACGTCATTGCCATCGGGAACGTCAACGACCTGCCATCCAAAAGCCTCGAACTTTGCTGCGGCATCTCCCAAAGAGCAGATGTCCTTGCAGTATCCGTCCAGCTGCAGGCCGTTATAGTCCATGAAGGCAATCAGATTGCCCAAGCGATGCTGGGCAGCGAAGAGGGCCATCTCCCAAATCTGCCCCTCCTGGCTCTCGCCGTCCCCTATGACCAGATAGACCTTGTTGTCCCGGCCATCCATTTTCAGTCCCAGAGCGACACCGGCGGCTACTGAGGCTCCCTGACCCAGGGACCCGGCGGTTACGTCCACCCCGGGAACCTTGAGTCTGTCGGCATGACTGGGAAGGTTGGTCCCGTTGCGGTTGAGAGTATTCAGCCAATCCATGGGGAAGTATCCGCGCAGGGCGAGCGTGGCGTACAGGGCCGGAGCACAGTGGCCCTTGGAGAGGACAAACCAGTCCCGGTCGGTCCACTGCGGATCCTCGGGCTTGATGTTCATCTCCTGTCCGTATAGGACGGCCAAGAGGTCGGCTATCGACAGGGATCCACCCAGGTGGCCGGTCCCGAAGGCCGAGATTTCCTTGACCGTCTCCTGTCTGATCCGACCAGCGAACTGCTTGAGTTCCCTGACCTTGTCCGCATCGGTGCTTTCATTCATGTTGATTTCCTTACTGTTTATGCAGATTGCCCTTGTTGTAGTGGAGCCTGGTTTCTTCCTGATCGCCGTCCTACCTGCGCTCGGGCGCGTGCCTGCCCAGACTGGCCTGGGCGGCAGCTAGTCTTGCCACCGGTACCCGGTAGGTTGAGCAGGATACATAGTCCAGGCCAATGCGATCGCAGAATTCGATGGAGGAGGGATCCCCGCCGTGCTCGCCGCATATGCCGACTTTCAGATTCGGACGGGTGCGTTTGCCATACTTCACAGCCATCTCAACCAGCTTGCCGACTCCCGCTTGATCCAGATGGGAGAAGGGATCCTCCTGCAGAAGCCCCTTGTCGTAATAGTCCTGAAGGAAGGAGCCAGCATCGTCTCGGCTCAGTCCGAAGGTCATCTGGGTAAGGTCATTGGTGCCGAAAGAGAAGAATTCGGCGCCGGCTGCTATATCGCCGGCCAACAGTGCCGCCCTGGGGGTTTCGATCATGGTTCCGACTGAGCAGTACATGGGAAGCCCGGATTCCTTGATGACGCGGTTCGCCGTCTCCTCCACGATTTGCTTGACATATTCGAATTCCGCCGGCTCGCTGACCAGAGGCACCATGATCTCTGGAGCAAGGGACCAGTCAGGATGTTTACGCTTGACCTGGATTGCGGCTTCCACTACGGCCCGGGTCTGCATGCGGGCGATGGCAGGGTAGGTGACTGCCAGACGGGAGCCGCGGTGCCCCAGCATGGGATTGACTTCGGTCAGTTCGTCAGCAGTGTCTTTGATCTCCTCGGCTGTATGCCCGGTCGCCTTTGCCAGGGCTTCAACAGCCTGAGCGGTTTTGGGCAGGAACTCGTGCAGTGGTGGATCAATCAGCCTGACAGTCATCGGCCTCCCGCCCAAGGCCTCATACATGGCGGTAAAGTCCTCGCGTTGCATAGGCAGGAGGGCATCGAGCGCTTCCTGACGTTCTTCTTCGTCTGTGGCCACTATCATCCGCCTGATGGCTTCAATGCGATCAGGCTGGAAGAACATGTGCTCGGTGCGGCACAGGCCGATTCCTTCAGCACCCAGCTCCTGTGAGCGTCGGGCGTCTTCCGGTGTGTCCGCGTTGGCCCTGACTTCCATGCGGCGGAAACGGTCAGCCCATGACATCACGCGTGCGAAGGACCCGGTCTCGCAGGAGGGTAGTGTGGTCAATTTTCCGGCATAGACCTTCCCGGTTTCCCCGTCCAAGGAGATCCAATCGCCCTCCTTTATGTCATGGTTCGCTAGGCGACAGCCGCCGTCATCCGTGAATTCCAGGCTGGACAGGCCGGATACGCAGCAGCGCCCAATCCCCCTGGCTACCACGGCGGCGTGACTGGTCATGCCCCCGCGGGAGGTCAGAATCCCCTCTGCATGGTGCATGCCCACGATATCCTCGGGCGTGGTGTCGCGTCTGACCAGAATCACCTGTTCGCCGCGCCTGCTCCAAGCCCGCGCATCCTCGGCTGAAAACACCACCCTTCCAGTGGCTGCTCCAGGTGAGGCGGGCAGGCCGGTTCCGAGCTCCTTGCCGGTTTGCAGGGCATCCGGGTCGAAACGAGGGTGCAGAAGCGCGCTGACCTGCAGGGGGTCTATTGAACTTACCGCGTCCTCCTGGGTGAGTACGCCTTCATCGACCAGATCACTCGCTATCTGGAAGGCAGCCTGAGGAGAGCGTTTGCCGTTTCGCGTCTGCAGCATGTAGAGCCGGCCCTCTTCGATGGTGAACTCCATGTCCTGCATATCCCGGTAATGGAGCTCAAGCTTATGCGCGATATCGACAAAGGTCTGGTAAATCTCGGGGCTTCGCTCAGAAAGCGTGCTGAGTGGTTCAGGGGTGCGGATACCCGCCACGACATCCTCGCCCTGGGCATTCATCAGATACTCTCCGAACAAGCCCTTCTCGCCAGTAATCGGATTTCGGGAGAAAGCCACCCCGGTTCCGGAGTCCTGCGACAGGTTGCCGAAGACCATGCGTTGCACTGTCACGGCGGTGCCCAGGTCGTCGGGGATGCCGTTGATCTGCCTGAAGTAGACAGCCCGCGGGTTGTTCCAGGATCGGAAGACTGCCTTGATGGATTCGAAGAGCTGGATGGTGGGATCTGTCGGGAACTCACGGTCTTCTTGCTGCTTATAGTCGTCCAGAAAACTGCGGGCCAGCCATTCCATGTCCTCGGCATCCAGGTCGTTATCGCTGCTGACCTGTCGCTCGGCCTTGCGCGCGGAGAGGCGCTGTTCGAAGACGTCCTCGGGAAGGCCCATCACTACATTGCTGTACATCTGAATGAACCGGCGGTAGGAGTCCCAGGCCCAGCGGGGGTTGCCGGTCTTGCTGATCAGAGCCTGTACCACCTCCTGGTTGAGTCCCAGGTTGAGGATGGTGTCCATCATGCCAGGCATGGAGACCTGCGCTCCTGACCTGACCGATACCAGCAGAGGATTATCGCCGTCCCCCAGTCGTTTGCCGGTGGTTTTCTCCAAATCTGATAGACTGCTCAGCACCTGCTCGCGGATTTCCTGGTTGATGTCATCGGAACCGGATAGATAGCTTCTGCAGGCTTGGGTGGTGATAGTGAAGCCTTCAGGTACAGGCATGCCGAGTTTGGTCATCTCGGCCACTCCGGCTCCCTTGCCTCCCAGCAGATCACGCATGGAGGCATCGCCTTCGGACAGTTTGTATACGAATTGTTCTGTAGTGTTGCACATAGCATTTCCCTCATTGGATCGATGACATTGGATAGACAACACGCGCCGTGTTCGTTCCCGGCATTGGCAAAGGTAGTCAGCCTTCAGTTGGTTTCAAGTTCATCTTGGGTCTTTGCCGAGATTGGGAGCATTCTGCCAATTTTTGTGCAGGAATGGGTATTGTTGCCATAATGATGCCCTTTCATACCAGAAGGTTGATGACGGCGATGACTGCGAAGACGTAGATTGCCGCAGTAAAGGCTTTCTGGTTGACATGACTGGCGATTAGCCTGCCGCAGAAGACGGCGAGCAGTGTGAGCGGGAGAACGCATAGGAGGGCAAGCGCGGTTTCCCTGTTGATTGTGTTCAGTCCGACTGCAAAAGGCAACTTCACCATGTTCACCACCAGGTAGAAGGCTGCCGTTGTGCCAAGGAATTGCTTGACTGGTAGCCGCTCGCTGCTGAAATACACGGCTGTGACCGGTCCTCCGGCATTGGCCACCATGGTGGTGAAACCCGCCAGGACGCCGCAGAGCATGTGGAAGGCCGCGCTTATCCACTGCTTCTGCCTGTTTTTGCCTCTGGTTTCGGCTTGGGGAGCTTCACTTGCCCTGCCGTACCGCGTTTTCAGCGCGGTCCCTATGCGTGAGAGGAAGTAGAGCGCAACGAAGCAGGCAAGTATGACCCCTATGGTCTTTTTGGTCGCGTCATTGTCAGCGTGATACAAGAACCAGACGCCGGCGAGGATGCCTATGGTCACAGTCGGCAACAATCTAAGCAGGGAGGCCAGCACGATGTCGTGCCGGTACGCCCAGATGGCGGTCCAGTCGGCGATGATGGCCATGATCAGCGTCAGTTCGGTGGCTTCTTTAGCGGGCATCAGCGAAGCCAGAGCGGCCACTGCCAGGATGGCTGAGCCTGGTATCAACGACTTGTCCAGGCCGATCAGCACAGCAGCTGCAGCCAAACCGATGATCAGCCAGAGATTCATGCTGAGGCCCTTCCTTGTCGGTGCACTTTTACGAAAAATATGTGTCGGCCGACACTGCGTCACTTCAGTGCCGGCCGACATGGCAACTGCTGAAAAACAGACAGCTGCTTTCAGGCTTCCGCCACCAGGCGTTCTATGGTTTCACGCTGGTAGACGGACGTTTCGTGGGCGGTCTCGTCCTCGGCGAATACGTTGGAGACGATGATGGAATCCTCACGGTCCAGGAACCCGTTCTTCTTCAGGGCAGCGAACAGGGCCTTGAAGTCCACATCGCCGTCGCCCACCTTCAGGTGCTGGTGAACGCGGGCGTTGGTCCCTGGGGGATTGGCTATATAGCGTAGTTCATGCGAACGATGATGGTCATAGCTGTCTGAGATATAGACCGTCCTGAGTCGTTTGCCGGCCAGGGCGGTGATCCCGTCCACATTATTGCCGTAGTGGAAGGTGTGAGGAGCCACGTAGACCGCGCCGACCAGCGGACTGTTCAGGCCTCTGGTGATCCTCAGTGCATCGATGCCGTTCTCGACGAAATCGTAGGGGTGCGGGTCGAAGTTGATGCGGATGCCTTCCCGCTCAAGCAGGGGCAGTATCTCCTCCATGGTCGCGTAGAAGGCAGCCTCGGACTCCTCATAGCGCTCCGGTATGCCGCTGAATTCGCTGTTGATGACGTGCACGTCCAGCAGAGCTGCGATTTCGATGGCCCGTTTCCAATTGCGCACGGCTGTCTGCCGCTCTCGCTCGTCGGGCCAGGAGGTCCTGTAGACCGGCAGCAGCGAGCACAGCTCAACATGCGCTTTCTTCAGGGCGGCCGCGAAGTCCTTGACTAGTTCGTCGTCCGCCTTGGGGTGCACATAGAACGGCAGGAAAGCATCGTGTGGAGCCAGCTGCATATACTTGTAGCCTGCGTCCGCTACCGCCTTGGGCAGATCCAGGAATGGCAGATCAGGATGGAATGGTGTGGGATCCAATGCGATTTTCATATTGTCTAACCTCGTTGTCGGAACTTATGGATGCCCCTGGTTCGTCCTGTCCGTCGGCATCCTCGCTGCGGATAGGGTGGTTAGGCGCCCGGAGTTCGGAGTTTCAATCCTCCGGAGCGCTTACAGGTGTGTTGCTGCTTATTTACAGTCTTGCGATGATGTCCTGGCCGATTTGGTCAGTGCTGCGTTTGCGTGAGGAGTTCTCCTCAGCATCCGCTTCCACGGCGCGATCAATGCGGGCGGCTGCTTTGTCGTACCCGAAGTGCTGCAGGAGCATGGCGGCAGACAGGACCGTGGCCGAAGGGTTGGCTATGCCCTTGCCTGCAATGTCGGGGGCGGAGCCGTGGATGGGCTCGAACATGGAGGGATGTTCGTCGGTCACATTGATGTTGGCTGATGCCGAATAGCCGATTCCGCCCACAACTGCGCCGGCCTCGTCGGTGATGATGTCCCCGAAGAGGTTGTCGGTCACAATCACGTCGAACCGGGAGGGATCGGTGACCAGGAATATGGTGCAGGCATCGGCGTGCAGGTAGTCATAGGTCACGTCAGGGTACTCTTTGCCGACCTTGTCCATGACCCACAGCCAGAGTTGACCGGCATAGTAGAGCACGTTGGTCTTGTTGACCATGGTTACGTGCTTCTTGCCTCCACGCTTGCGAGCCAGTTCGAAGGCAAACCTCACCGCCCTCTCGATGCCGAATTCGGTGTTCATCGAGGTCTCGGTCGCTATGGCGTGTTCAGTGCCCATGCGCAGCAGACCGCCCATGCCGGAATACAGGCCTTCTGTGCCTTCTCTGATGACGACGAAGTCGATGTCGCCAGGGTCGGCCAATGGTGATTTGACGCCGGGGTAGAGTTTGGACGGCCGCATGTTGATGGCCTGGTCAAATGCGAAGCGGAGCTTGAGCAGCAGGCCGCGCTCCAGGATTCCCGACTTGACTCGTGGATCGCCGACAGCCCCCAGGAGGATGGCATCCTTTTGGTCCATATCCTTGAGTTGGTCATCTGTGATGAGGGTGCCGTCACGCAGGTAGCGATCTGCGCCCAGATCATAGTCGGTGTAGTTAAAGGAGACGCTGTCGCCAACGGCTTCCTTGAGTACAGCTTGTGCGACTGGCACGATTTCACGGCCGATTCCGTCACCGGGAATGACCGCGATGTCCAATGTCTTCTTTGATGTTTGAGTTTTCATGCCTTTCATGTTAATGACTGCCTGGCGATATGGCAATCAAAAAACCCTTAGAAACACCGATATACGGGATTTTTATATCAATATTTGCACTTTTATAATGAAAATTCGCCATACTCTTGATTTACTTATCAAAGTAAGTAGAGGTCTGTCCAATAGCTGCATAACATGACAAATACAGCGGATCATTCGACAGGCGGTAGGCAGAATATCCGTGCTTTCTGCTGTTTTTTGTGCATCAGTCCTCGGGCGTCGCCTGGGGAAGGGGACATAGAGCAGACAGCATTCCAACAATGCAATTGGATAGAATAAAGCAATAAAAGCACAATTCATGGACCTGAACTGGCAATGATGCGAGTAAAGGGGATCGTGGGATATGACACCTAAGGATTATAAAAAGTGGATACCGGCGGATGAATCCGGCATTCTCGGGAAGAAAGCCATACAGATAAACGACGCAGGAAGGCTGGCGCGCGCCGTCTTCCTCCATCCGCTGTGGGGAGGGACATACCGGGTCAATTCGGACTATGCCTGCAAACGTGAGTATATGAACTCCTTCCTGCTGTTCTTCATTGAGTCAGGGAGTCTTGATTATGTCTATGAGGGTGCTTCATTTACAGCTCACGCAGGAGATGTTGTTTTGCTGGACTGCAAAAACCATAATGATTACAGGTCAAGCGGGCTGACGCGATTCTCATACCTGCATTTTCAGGGCAACGGCGTACAGGCATACGCTGACTATCTGCAGGATGTCAACGGTCCGCTGTTCACCGATTCTCAAGATGCCGGGGATGAACTGATCTCCATACTGGACCAGATGCGCTCCGGGGATGCGTCACTGCCGCGAAGACAGTTGGACGAGTTGCTCCACCGCCGTTTGGAGCATGTGCTGGTGCTGCTTACACGCCAAGTCGATGAAAGTCTGGAGGTGCACTATGACGACAATGTACCCCCGGATCTGTCAGCGGCCATACGATACATCAACAGGCACTTCGACTCGGATGTATCCATCCATGCGCTCAGCAAGATTCTGAATACGAGCGAGTCACAGCTCTCCCACGCATTTAAACGGCATTTGGACATGGGTGTGCATCAATTCGTCCTGGAGTGCCGGATTTCGCATGCCAAATACCTGCTGACGACCAGCAAGATCCCCATCGCCCGGATCACCAAGGAGTGCGGATTTACGGTGAGCTCGCACTTCTCGTCCTCTTTCAAGAAGCTTGTGGGTGTTTCGCCTTCTGAGTTCCGGCGGAATTTTTCATAATCTGCAGGTTTTCTGAAATGGCGATGCCCGATATTCAGATTTCTGCAGGGAAGATAAGAAAAGATGTTTTCCCGGTCGATTGGCAGCAGTCGGGGAGTGCATGGCACCCTACGATGCAATGAGAGGGACGCAGTGCAGCTCCCTCAATAACACAGTAATTGCAGCGATGGCAATTACATCGACAAGGGAAAGTGAACGAAGATGACACTACGTATTGGAATCATCGGTGTTGGAACCATGGGCTCCGACCATGCCAAGCGTCTTTCGACCAGAATCAACGGCGCCACTCTCGCCGGCGTCTGCGATCTGATTCCGGAACGGGCTCAGAAGATGGCCGATCTGTATGGGGCCAAGGTCTATGCAACAGGCAAGGATCTGATTGACTCACCGGACATCGACGCTGTCGTGGTGGCGACCCTGCCTCATGAGACCCATGAGCAGTTTGTTCTTGAAGCCATCAAGCAGAAGAAGTATGTGCTCAGCGAGAAGCCTTTGACCACTTCCGCCGCCGGCTGCCGTCGCGTGGTCGACGCTGAGATCGCCGGAGGCAAGCGTCTGGTCCAGGTGGGCTTCATGCGCCGCTTCGATCAGGGCTACCAGGAGATCAAGCAGGCCATTCAGAACAAGACCTACGGTGAGCCCCTGCTGATTCATTGCGCCCACCGCAATGAGGACACCCCGCTCAACTACAACTCCGATATGGCCATTGTGGAGACTGCCATCCATGAGGTTGACGTGCTGCACTGGCTGCTGGGCGAGGACTACGATTCGGTCTTCTGCTTCCTGCCCAAGAAGCAGACCCGCCACACCCACAAGGGACTGCACGATCCGCAGATCATCGAGATGGATACCAAGTCCGGCGTCCACATCGACCTGGAGGTCTTCGTCTGCAACCACATGGGTTACGACATCAACTGCCGCGTGGTCTGCGAGGAGGGCGAGATCGCCCTGCATGCTCCGCAGAACACCATCGTCAAGGTGGCCGAGTCCGAGCGCGAGTCGATTCCCAATGACTTCACCGTGCGTTTCAAGGAAGCTTATGACCGCGAGATGCAGGCCTTCGTCGACGGCATCAACGCCGACCAGCTGACCGGCCCCACCTCCTGGGATGGCCTCATCGCCTGCGTGACCTGCGATGCGCTCTTCGCGTCCCGCGACGAGGGCGGCGTCCGCAAGAAGATCGAGCTGCCCGAGACCCCGTCCTTCTTCCACGAGCAGTAAGGCGCGATTATGCTGAACAACAAGGGCAAGGCGCGCAATCTGAAGGATCCCAAGTACTCCAAGCTGTCCATCGGCGTATGCCCGGACCAGTGGGGTGTCTGGTTCGACAATGACGACAAGCAGATTCCTCCCCGTCAGACAATGAAGGAGATGGCTGAGGCAGGATTCGAGATTCTTGAAACAGGCCCCTGGGGTTATTTCCCCAAGGACCCCAAGGAGCTCAAGGCCTGGACCGACGAATACGGCATGAAAGTGGTGGCGGGAACCAGCTGGGGAGTCCTGCACAAGCCGGAACAGTGGCCTGAGACCGAGCGGCACTTCCGCGAGATCGCCGAGACCCATGCCGCTGTCGGCGCAGAATACATCGTGCACCTGCCGCCGCTCTACCGTGATGACAAGACCTGGGAGTGGACCGATGACCGCGTCCTGTCCCCCGAGGCTTGGAACACCTATATTACCAATGCCAACAAGCTGGGCAAGATCATGAAGGAGGACTATGGGCTGAAGATGATCCTGCATCCTCACGGCGATTCCCATATCGAAACCCCTGAGGAGATTGCCCGGATCTTCGAGAACACGGATCCTGAATATGTGAATCTGTGCCTGGATACCGGCCATATCGTGTACGGCGGCGGCGACCCCATCGAGATGGTCAGGAAGTACCCTGAAAGGATCACCTACGTTCACATCAAGGCTTTCGACCCGGCTTTGGTCAAGGAAGCCCACGAGAAGGACTGGCCCTTCGGTGAAGCGGTGGCCCGCGGTGCATCGGTGACGCCGCCGGCTGGCGAACCTGATATGCAGAAGCTGGTCGATGCCTTGGCAGCCTTGGACAAGGAGATGTATGTGATTTGCGAGCAGGACCTCTATCCTGCCGATCCCTCCTTCCCTCTGCCTAATGCGATCAAGACCCGCGAGTATCTCGCTTCCTGCGGTCTGGGTACTCTCTGATTCTCAACATGTGAACAGAACCGGTGTCTGGCGATGTGCATCCAAATACTGTCGGATGCCGGTTTTTCTTTTTCAACAGGCCTAGGGGCGGAGTGGGGCAGCAAGTCTGGCTTTTGCGCTCAGCCGTTCTGATCGAACCGATACCCCCCCCCCCTGGCCGATTTGCCGGCGGTCGTCGTATGTCGTAAACCGCCAATAGTCGGCGTGCGGATGTGTTTGTCTGAAAGGGATACAAGTCATGGAAGTCATTTACGCCACGGTTCATGTCAAGGACGAGAACATGGACGAGTTCCTGAATGTGATGACCGAGCTCGCTCGTAAGTCAGCCGCTGAGCCGGAATGCGGCGGCTACCACTTTGTTCAGCGAGTGGATAATCACAACGAATTTGCCTTCATTGAGTTCTGGCCCACGCCCGACAGCCACGAAGCCCACTGCCAGAGCCAACATTTCAAGACGCTTTTCCCTAAGATGTGCGACCTGACTGAGGAGGGCGTTCAGGACATCATCAGCAGGCAGCTGGTCTGATTCTCGCCTGCCGACATTGGCGTATCAACGGATGATCTCATAGAGAACAGCCCGGTCCGGTAAGATCTGCAATGCTGTAGACCTTGCCGGGGCCGGGCTGTTTAGCTGCAAGTTTCAGTAGAGCAGGCTGGCTATGGTCTGCCGGGTGATGGTGGCCATGGTCGCCATATCCTCTTCGCTGGCCCTGTCGGAGAAGATCTCGGGGCAATACCAGCCGTCGAAGCCAGTGGATTTCACGGCATCCAGCCATTCCTGCAGGGGGATGACGCCGCCTCCGATCATGGTGTTGCGGTAGATGTCCATGTTGGCCACATCCTTGCCGGGGGTCAGAGCCAGTCCGTCAGAGACATGGACGGCCCTGATCAGATCGCCTGGCAGGGCCCGCACGTCGTCAGGCGTATCCCCGGCCGAATAGAACTGCCAGGTATCCACTGCCAAGCCGATGTTGGGCCTGGAAGCCTGATCGATGACCTCCAGTATCTGCCTGCAGCGGTTCAGCGGAGCCCAGGCCAAGGGTTCCAGGTAGATGCCCAGGTTGAAGTCGGCTGCGATGTCTGCTGCCTCTTGGACGTTTTGGGCGGTAACGCGGATCATCTCTGCCTCATCTCGGCCAAGGAAGCCTCGGTATCGGGGGTCATCATCGGCGAGCCTGCCCGCAGCATAGTCCTCGACCACCTCCCACCGTCCCGGTCCTGTGCACAGTTGGATGTACTGGGCCCCCAGTTCAGAGGCCACCTGGCACATGCGTCGCACCTCGTCCATCAGATCCCTGGCAGCGGATCCCTCCCGCTCGATGTCCTGAATGGACCCGATGTCGCTGACCGCGAGCCCGTCAAGCAGGGGCAGCAGGCTCTTTGCAGCGAATCCCTTGTCCAGGTAACGGTAGAGTTTGGGTGTCTGCAGGTCAATGCCGTCGTAGCCGGCCTCCTTGGCCAGACGTATATCGGTTCGTACGTTGCCGTACATGGTCACGGTCTGATTCATGCTGATGAGAGCCATGTCGCTCCTCCTGATGTCTGTATGTATTTTTGTTTTGCGTGGCATCACTTAACGCGTTGCCGGGCCTCCGCCTCTATCTGGGCCAAGGTTTTGCCGCGTGTCTCCGGAACCAGGGCCTTGGTGAAGATGAAGGCGCCCGCGTTGATCAGCGCGAAAACGAAGAAGGAGCCTGCGCCGCCCAGTTTTTCGAGCATGACCGGAAAAATCAATGTCAGTATGAAGCTGGAAGTGTTGACGGCGATATTGGCATATGCCATCCCTTGGCCTCTGACCGCAGTGGGGAAAATTTCGGCGATCATCAGCCAGGTGACCGGTGCCATGCTTCCTTGGGCGAAGAGCAGGTAAATCATCATGATGGCGATCAAGGTCCAGGACATAGCCTTGCTGGTGTTGCCCCCCTGAATGAAGAGGTAGCAGATGCCGATAGCAGTGAGGAATATGGTCACGCCGGCCGTGCCTATCAGCAGGTCGGTTCTGCGATCGATCTTGTCGATCAGAATCAGGCCGAATACCACGGCGGCTATGGCCGAGACCAGCATGACAGGTACCATGGCGATGACCGAATCGGTGGAGCCGAATCCCAGGGTGGTCGAGAAGATGGTGGGGGCAAAGAAGTTGATGGCGTTGACTCCGGAGAACTGCTGCATGACGGCCAGGCCGATGCCGACAATGAGCACCCGCCGGAGCCAGGGTGTGGAGAAGCTCTCCTTCTTGGCGTGCTGGGAGCTGTCTTGGCTGGAGGAGGTGAGACTGGCCTGCATGGATTCATAGGTCTGCTGGGCTTCCTGTTCGTCGCGTGTAGAGAGCAGGACGCGCACAGCCTGATCGTCCATGCCATGGCGAATGAAGTAGTTGGGTGTGTCATGAATAAGAAAGGCGATGACGACCAGGCAAAGCGCGGGCACCACACTGGCCCAGAGCATGGCATGCCAGTCGGCGACCTTGGCCAAAATGGCGTTGACACAGGTAGCCAGGAGCTGAGCGATATTGATCATCACCGAGTTGACAGACACCAGTCGGCCACGTTTGTCTGCCGAAGCCAGTTCGCCGATGGCCATGGGAACCACGCAGGAGGTGAATCCAACACCCAGTCCGACTGAGATTCTGGCAATGAGGAAGAAGGAGAAGTCGCTCGCCAGTGCGCAAGCCGCGCAGGCCAGCAGCGAGATGCAGGAACCGGTGATGATCATTTTCTTCCGGCCGTAACGGTCGGCCAACGAGCCTCCCAGGAAGGACCCTACGGCGGCGCCCAGGAGAAGCCCTGCTGTCAGGACTCCCTGTTGGAAGGCGTTGAGTCCCTGCCCGTGGAAGTTCATGGTGACCAGGGCCCCCGATAGGACCACGGTCGTGTATCCATACAGGCCGCCCCCGAAAATGCCCAGAGCGATCATGAGTCTGGAGTATCGCCGCCGGCTGGCGGCCAGCTTCTCTATGTCGAGGTTGCGGCTGATCTCCCTATAGGTGGTGGACATGGGTGTTCCTCCAAGTTGGCATGATGCCGTATCCAATGCTCCGACATCGTTATCGGCGGCGGATCTGACTGCTATAAGCCTAAGGAAGATTGAGCGTTCGAATGAGGAGGTGAGACGTTTTCTATAAATACTGATATCAGATGTGCGCGTTTGCGAAAGAACAAGAAGCGAGCGCCAGCCAAGACATTGATGGTTGGCGCTCGCTTCTGTGGAAGGAAGCTGGTCAGTCTTGCAGACGATCAGGGGATAAGAAGCGTGTACTTGGTGGTCAGGTACTCGTAGATGCCTTCGGCGCCGCCCTCACGGCCTATGCCGGACTGCTTGACGCCTCCGAAAGGCACTGAAGCGTCGGAGAGGACACCGGAGTTGATGGCGAGCACGCCGGCTTGAGTATGGCCCTGGACCCACTCGCTGCGCTTGATCGATCTGGTGTAGGCGTAGGCGGCCAGACCATAAATGGTGGCATTGGCTGCCTTTATTCCCTCTTCGTCGCTGCTGAAGCGGGAGATAGGCAGTACGGGGCCGAAAATCTCCTCGCGGAAGACTTCACACTCCCGCGGCACGCGATCCAGGAGGGTGGGCTGGAAGAAGCACTCGCCGAGATCGGAGCGATGGCCGCCTGCCAGCAGGTCGGCCCCGGCATCTACGGCATCTTTGACGATGCGCTCCATGCGGTCCACTGCCTTCTTGTTGATAAGCGGCCCGATATCCGTGGAGGGGTCCATGCCGTTCCCGACTTTTAGAGCGCTGACCGCACGCTGAAGCTTGTCGACGAATTCATCGGCTATGCCGTCTTGTACGAGAATTCTGTTGGCGGAGGTGCAGGCCTGGCCGTTGTTGCGGAACTTGGCCATCATGACCCCTTGGACTGCCTGGTCGATGTCCGCATCGTCGAAGACCAGGAAGGGGGCGTTGCCGCCGAGCTCCATGGATGTGCGCAGAACCTGGTCGGCGGCCTGCTTCATCAGGGTCTTGCCAACCGTGGTGGAGCCTGTGAAACTGATCTTCCGTAGTCGGCCGTCGGCGAAGAGCGCATCGGATATTTCGGGGGAGTGCTCTGAAGTAATGACGTTGACTGCTCCGTCGGGTACGCCGGCCTGGCGGAGGACCTCGACCATGGCCAAAGTTGTCAGCGGCGTCAAACCGGCGGGCTTGACAATCATGGTGTCACCGGCTGCCAGCGCAGGTCCGATTTTCCGGGTAGCCATAGCCAGAGGGAAGTTCCAGGGCGTCACCAGATAGCAGGGGCCCACGGGATCGTGGGTCACCAGGCCCTTGCGGCCGTCGGGCAGGTGGAAGGTCCGTCCATATGAGCGCATGGCTTCTTCGGCGAACCACTTGAGGAAGCCGGCCCCATAATCGACTTCGCCAAGGGCTTCCTGGTATGTCTTGCCCATTTCCTTGGTCATGAGCTCGGCAAAGAGCTTCTTGTTGTCCATGACCGCCTCGTAGCCGCTGTCCAGCAGATTTCGTCGCTCGACGGGTGTGGAGGCTGCCCAGCCTTCGGCGCTGGAGCTTGCGGCATCCAGGGCATCAATGGCATCGTCAGCTCCGGCATCAGCCAGTTCGAACAGGCGATCGCCGGTTGATGGGTTGTCGACGGCGAATGTTCGTCCCGTGCGTGATTTCCTCCATTGCCCGTTGATAAACAGGGTGTTCGATGCCTCTGGCAGCACTGTGTCGATTTCCTTTGTCCACTTCACTGTGTGTCCTTTCTCGTCAAGGCGTAGGCGGTGCCAGTTCGATTCGGGTCTTGGCTCATGAGTTGAATTCGATGATTTGCCGCAGGGCCTGGCCCTTGTCAAGGTCGTCCATGGCTTCGTTGATGTCGTCCAGCCTGGTGTGATTGCTGATGAGTTTTTCTACTGGCAGCTTGCCGTCCAGCCAGAGCCGGGCATATCTGGGTATGTCTTGAGTAGGAACAGCCGACCCCAGGTAGCTGCCGATGACGGTTCGGGCCTCACCGGTGATGACGCTGGATGGCAGCGACGTTCTGACGGAGGGGTCCGGGAATCCTGCAGTGATGGTTTTGCCGCCGATGCCTGTCAGTTCGAAGGCCTGGTCCAGAACACCTGGCGCACCGGCTGCCTCGATGACGATCGGCGCCTTGATGCCCTTGCTTAGGGCTTCGTCAACCGTGTAGACATCGGTGGCGCCCATGCCCAAGGCGGCCTTGAACTTATCCTTGTTGCGGTCCACCCCTATGACTCGGCCTCGGCCCAGTGCCGCTGCCGTCAGCAGGGCGCTCATGCCGACTCCGCCCAGTCCGACCACCATGACGTCCTGCCCGTCCTGGGGGTCGGCGGCGTTGAGCACGGCGCCTCCGCCAGTGAGGACGGCGCAGCCCAGGACCGCTGCTATGGCAGAAGGAAGTTCGTCTGGGACAGGCACTGCTGAGCGTCGATCGACGACGGCATAGGTGGCGAAGCCGGAGACGCCTACGTGGTGGTATATCCGCTCCGGACCCTTATGGATGCGAATGCCGCCGTTCATCAGGGTGCCGGCTTGATTGGCCTTGGAGCCGGGGGTGCAGGGCAGCCGGCCTCCGGTCAGGCAGTTGGCGCACTTGCCGCATCGAGGCAGAAAGGCCAGGGTGACGTGCTGTCCGACCTTCAAGTCCTCAACCCCAGGCCCTAAGGCTTGCACGATCCCTGTGGTCTCATGGCCCAGCAGCATCGGCATGGGTCTTGGTCTGCTGCCGTTGACGACAGACAGGTCCGAGTGGCAGATGCCGGAAGCGGTGACCTTGACCAATATCTCATCCTGCTGGGGCGGACCCAGCTCAAGGTGTTCGATAGACAGCGGTCTGGTCCGCGCATAAGGGCCTGGCGCACCCATCGTTCTCAGCACAGCGCCGGTGATGTCCATATGGTGTTCTCCTTGTTGGTGGTTGGAGTTATTGCAAGTAGAAATCTGCAATCCGGGTCTCTTTAGTCGGTCATGGGCAGCCGATCGTTGCGGGGCTGGTTCTGCAGGGCTTGATTGATCCAGGTCTGATCTTCGCGGATGGTCACCTTCCAGTCGCGCTGTCCTCCGCCGCCCATCACATTCAGATAGTAAAGGTCGTATCCGGGGGCGGCGATGGAGGGGCCATGCCAGCCGTAGGGGATGAGCACTGTATCGCCGGGATGCACTTCGGTCATAATATTCAGAGGCCGTTCGTCGGCTGTGCCGGCACCCTGGTAGGCCAGGGGCCTGGCCTGTTCGGAAGCGCCCGGCAGCGCCTTCATCTGGAAGTAGTAGATTTCCTCGAGAGCGGTCTCATGATCATTGTTCTGGTCATGTTTGTGGACAGGGTAGGAGGACCAGCTGCCGCTGGGAGTGATGACCTCGCATACCAGCAGCCGTTCAGCTTCGATGTTGTTCATCATGCCGAAGTTTCGGGCCTGCCTGGAGGTGGGCCCGTTGCCCCTGAGGACGGTTTCGTTGTCTTCCGCCTTGACCAGCTGGTCTGGGTGGCGGGTGCTGGCGGGCGCTGATGCGACGGCGACCCGTCCCCCGGATGGGGCATATATCTCCAAGGGCGTTCCCGTGCCTACATATACGACATCGGTTGGTGCAGTGAAGACATTTTGGCGCCCACGCAGATGATAAAGGCCAGCCGGCGTCCTGACATCGAATCCCTGGCAGAGGGGGACGACCAGGCGTTCCTCGTCCGCCGCAGGCAGGGTAAGAACCTGGTTTTTCCGGGGCTTGGCGACCCTGATGCCGGTGTACTGCCAACCTGTGACGGGTTGCGAGTCCGAGGCCCCCAGGCTCACCTCCCAATCACCCTTGGCTGCGCTGCCGTTTGGATACACCCATTGAGTCATCATGTCTCCTTTATTCAATCCTTTGACTTCCGCTGTCCCAAGGCGCGCTCTTCGGCCTCGATCTCCTCCAGGCTCTTCCCTCTGGTCTCGGGAATCATGGTGACTGCAAACACCAGGCATCCGATGTTGATAAGGGCGAACAGCAGGTAGGTTCCCGAGCCTCCCAGGCCGTTGAGCAGGAGCGGGAAGATCAGGGACAAGAGGAAGTTGGCCAAATTGAGCGCTATGTTGGCGTATCCCATCCCCTTGCCGCGGACGCTGGTGGGGAAGACTTCGGCCATCAAAAGCCATGTGACCGGCGCTACCATGCCCTGCACAAACACCAGATAGATCATCATTATGGCGATCATGACCCAGGATGCAGTGCGGGAACTGCTTGAGGGATCGATGAAGCGGTAGCTGATGCCGATAGCGACCAGGAAAATAATCGTGCCGACCAGGCCGACAGTCAGAATGGTCCGTCGATTGATTTTGTCGATGAACCCCAGGCCGCCTATTGTGGCAGCGATGGCGGAGACCAGAATGACAGGTACGGTGGCCAGTATGGACATGGATGGCGCAAAGCCCAGGGTCTTGGTGAAAATAGTGGGCGCGTAGTAGTTGACCATATTCTGCCCGCTGAGCTGGTTGATCAGAGCCAGCCCGATGCCAACGATCAGCACCCTGCGCAGCCATGGTGTAGCAAAACTGCTGTCGGAATTCTTCTGGGCGGCGGTTTGACTGCTGTTCCTACCGGCCTGGGAAAGCGATTTGAAGGTCTGTTCGGCCTCAGGCAGGTCGCGGGTCTCAGCCAGGAGCTGGATGGCCTGATGCTGCAGACCGTGCCGAATCAGATAATCGGGGCTGTCCTTGATGACAAAGGCTATCAGCAGGAGCAGGATGCCTGGAACGACGGCCGCCCACAGCATGGCCCTCCAGCCGATGCCCATCTGTGTCAGGATGGCGTTGACTGATACAGCCAGGAGCTGTCCGACCACGATCATGACTGAATTGACGGAGACGATGCGTCCCCTATTGGCGGCTCCGGTCATCTCCCCCAGATAAATAGGGACGATGGTCGATGTGAAGCCGATTGCCAGGCCGAGAATGACCCTGCCTAGGCACAGGATGGGAATGCTGGGTGTAAGAGCGCAGATTGCGGCACCGGGGATTGCCAGTACTGCACCGGTCAGGATCATCTTTTTCGGCCCAAGGCGGTTGTTCAGATTGCCGCCGGCAAAGGCGCCCGCTGCTGCGCTCAGCAGCATTGCCGAGGTGATGAGCCCTTGTTCGAAGTCGGTAGGATGGCCCAGCTGGCCTGATCCTATGTTCATGGTGATCAGTGCGCCGGATAAGGCTGTCAAAGTGTATCCATACAGCCCGCCTGCGCACAGTCCCAGGCATATCATCAGCCGGGTGTAACGGATGCGGCGTTTGGATAGCACAGCGGGGCTCTCGGCTTTAGCCAGCGTTTCAAATGACGACATGGCCATTCCTTTCAGCTGATATTGTCTGGCACGACTCTGTCTCCAGACATTGGTTGTTCTCAGTTGTAAGTCACCGCTATGCAGTTTCCTGGAGTGATCCTGACAGGTCTGCAAGTATTTATAAGATTCCAAGTCATTTTCTAAGAACGCCTCATTCTGGTTCAACCTCCTCATTAGGTTGGCCATCATTTCACCGTCAGCGGCTGTCTGATGCAGGAAGAATGGCATGGCATTGCGGAGTGTGGGGACGATATACAAAAAATGCAGGATAGTTATGAAATCACTTGCTCTTATGCCGTGGCTGCCAAGAGCGCGGCCGTCGACGGCCATGATTGACCTATGGACCGTTAACCCTAGCGAACTAGGGCAAGCGGTGACGGTTCCCCGCAGGTCTAGTCCATGGCGGACAGTGCGGGGTTTGCATTACCCCAAGTTTGAGAGGGTCACGGCGGCTAATAGGAAAGGTGCGAGGAAATGATAGGGACGAGCAAGGCTGATAATACAGTCAGGCTGACTGTTGGACAGGCCGTCGTTCGCTTTCTGGAGGTTCAGAAGGTGGAAAGGGATGGGCAGGTGTCCACCTTCTTTGGCGGCGCTCTGGGCATTCTGGGCCATGGCAATGTAGCCGGGGTCGGGCAGGCGCTCTTGGAGGAGATCGACCGATTTCGTTTCATCCAGGGGAAGAACGAGCAGGGCATGGCGCATATAGCCGTCGGCTACGCCCGCCAGATGAACAGAATGGGAGCCATGGCCGTCACCACCTCGATAGGGCCTGGTGCGGCGAATATGATCACTGCGGCTGGTACTGCGACGGTCAATCGTCTGCCGGTCCTTTTGCTTCCCAGCGACTATTTCTCGACCCTACGTACAGGCTCTGTTCTGCAGCAGGTCGAGAATGAACAGTCCAACGATATTTCCGCCAATGACTCCTTCAAGGCTGTCAGCCGGTACTGGGACCGAATCGACCGGCCCGAGCAGCTGTCGGCCTCACTGATGAGAGCCATGGAGACCCTGACCAACCCGGCTGCCACTGGCGCTGTGACACTTTGCCTGCCCCAGGATGTGCAGGCCGAAGCCTATGATTTCGACCTTGATCTCTTCCGTGAGCGGATTTGGCGAATCCCCAGAACCAGGCCGGACAAGGCTTCCCTGGCCCAGGCTGCCGAGGTCATCAAGGGTTCGAAGCGTCCGCTGATCATCGCCGGCGGGGGTGTCGTGTATTCGTCGGCCAGCAAGGTCCTGGCAGAATTCGCAGAGAAGACCGGGATTCCGGTCGGAAGCACCCAGGCAGGCAAGGGCGCCATCCCCTATGACCATCCGATGAACTCGGGCCCCATGGGTGCTCTGGGACTGCGCTTTGCCAACCGTCTGGCCCACACTGCCGACCTGGTCATCGGTGTTGGCACACGCTATACGGATTTCACCTCGGCATCCAATACGATGTTCCAGAACCCGCAGGTGCGCTTCGTCAATATCAATGTCCTCTCATTCGACGCGCACAAGGAGGCGGCCATTCCGGTCATTGGCGATGCCCGGGAGACGCTGAGCGAGCTGCAGGAGGTCCTGGGCGATTGGCAGGTGGATGAGGATTATCGTCGTGAGGCCATGGCCCAGGCCGACGAGCAGAGGCAGGCAGTGGACCGCATGGTACAGCATATTCCGGGCACCGAGGGGCTGGGTCAGAAGGAAGTCATCGGCATTGTCAATGAATTCACCCGTCCCCAGGATGTGGTTGTGAATGCCGCTGGGTCCATGCCCAGCGATCTTCAGAAACTCTGGAAGGCAGGCAGTCCGCTTGGCTACTCGGTTGAATACGGCTATTCCTGCATGGGTTATGAGATTCCTGCAGCTCTGGGCATGCGGATAGCTGATCCCAGCAGGGAGATCTTCTCCTTCATTGGTGATGCCTCCTTCATCATGTACCACCAGGATGTATTGACGGCGATTCAGGAACGGGAGAAAATCATTCTGCTGCTTTTGGACAACGGTGGTTATGGATCGATTCATTCACTGTCCATGCAGGTGGGCTCTCAGGGTTTTGAGACCAAGTATTACTACCGGGGAGACAACGGTCGACAGAATCTTAAGGAACCGCTGCAGATCGATTTCCCCAAGATCCTGGAAGGGTATGGGGTCAAGACATATCCTGTCGAGGATGCAGACCAACTGCGGCAGGCTTTGCAAAAGGCGGCCGCCAGCGATCAAATCACCGCCATCTATGTAAGGGTGGCACCGGTGGAACGTGACGATGCAGCTGACGCCTACTGGGAAGTGGCAACTCCTGAAGTGGCTCATATCGAATCCTCTATAAAGGCCCATCAGGAATACGAGAGGATCCGCGATTTGCAGCGGACCTATTTGTGATCTGCTCGTTTCGGGCATAACCAAAACCAGGGCTGAAGAACTGCCGCCCAACTGACTGTCTGTACTGCCTGTCAGAATATTCAGCTGGACGGCAGCTGCTATCGGAAGCAGCGCAACC
The DNA here is from genome assembly GCF_032193695.1 of Bifidobacterium sp. H6bp9. Taxonomy (NCBI): domain Bacteria; kingdom Bacillati; phylum Actinomycetota; class Actinomycetes; order Bifidobacteriales; family Bifidobacteriaceae; genus Bifidobacterium; species Bifidobacterium sp. H6bp9. The sequence continues at coordinate 585,660 of NZ_JASTZY010000001.1, read as the reverse complement.
GCAGCAATTTGGTGATTGGCGCAAGCGGCTATCCCCGTCCCCTATGTCTTGCTTGGGGGCTTCTGTCAAGCTGTCATCTTGTTCTCCCGCCGATGGAATCTGGCAGCCATGGCGGCTCCCATGCCCAGCAGGCCAGCTATGATCAGCAGAATCACGCCAGTGCTGCCGGTCAGGGGCAGGACGGCCAACTGGTCGTAGGTGTAGGGCAGGGTCTGATCCTTTTGATCCACGCCGACCAGGCTCCATTGAATGACGGTATCCACCTGCCCGGGCCTGTAGCGTGGGGTGACTGCCAACCAGGTGCCGTTCTGGTACTGCGGGGTTCCCCCTGCGGACAGTCCGGCGAAGGTGACCGTCTTAACCTGGCTTCTAATCACAACAGCCTGTGGAGTCTTGCTGTTCAGGTCCGGTCCGGATTGGTCGTCGCCCAGCTGGCCGGAATCGTCGGCACCCCATCCGTAGGCCAGGCCGTCGGAGCCTAGGGCCAATGAGCTCGGGCCGCCCGTGCTGACGGCAGTGAAGCTGAAATCTGCAGGCGTGTTCTCGGGTTTGGCCAAGAATGCTGGGTCTGAGCCTTCTGCGGCATTGCTCCAGGTCAGGATCTGTCCATCGGAGCCCAGGGCGGAGGATGCTCTGGTGCCGGCGCTGATCTGCGTGATGGCAAACCCCGTCGGCAGTCCGTCGGGAAGGGTCAATAGGGCAGGGGTTTTCTTGTTCTCGCCCTTGACCTGTCCCCAGGTCCAGATGCGTCCTTGGGAATCCAGGGCCAGAGCCTGGTGGTCTCCGGCGCTGATGGCGCTCATCTCGCCCGTCAGTCCCTGAACGGCAGACGGCGTGGGGTTGGCGCCGTCAGCGCTCACTGGTAGGGAGGGATCGCCCAACTGGCCGGAATCATTGGTGCCCCAGGCGTAGACTTGTCCATCCACGGTCATGGCTAGTGAATACCGGCTTCCGGCGCTTATTGCCGTTGTGGCAGCCGGGATTCCGGTCACCATGGCAGGGCTGGTTCGCCCGTCTGGCGAGACGGTATCGCCTCCGGCATTATCCAGGCCCAGCTGCCCGTATTGGTTGGCGCCCCAGGACCAGACTCGTCCCTGGGAATCCAGAGCCAAGGCATGTCCACCACCGGCGCTGATGGACTGGATCTTGGCCGGCAGACCCGGTACCGGATGGGGCCGGCTTTGGGCATTCAGTGTGGAGTCGCCCAGCTGGCCGACATCGTTGTTGCCCCAGGCGTAGGCCTTTCCATCGGACCCTAGAGCAAGGCCATAGTCCCGGCCCGCGCTGACCTGGGTGAAGACGAAGTCGGTCTCCGCCTTCTCGGGCATGTCCACTCGGACCGGCATGGTGCTGGTGCCGCCCTTGGCGATGTTCGCGTTGCCCAGCTGGCCGCTGTTGTTCTTGCCCCAGGCGTAGGCCTTCCCATCGGACCCTAAGGCCAGGGACCAGTGGGAACCGGCGCTGACCTGGCTGAAGCGAATGCCCCGCAGGGCTGGCGGCGTCAGGGTGACCTTCGTTCCGCCCATCTCGGTTCCATGGCTCGGGGTCATGCTCCAGTTCTGATTCTCAGGGCTCCAGTGGGCCTTGAGCGTCATGGAACTGGTGACTGGCTTGGAGAAGTCGTAGGCGGTTTTGCCTAGGAACCAGCCGTCGAAGCGGTAGTCGGCCTTGGTTGGATCAGCGCTGGGGCGGACTGCCCGCTTTCCCGCTTCCAGACTCTGGCTGGGTGGTGCCGGTGAATCGCTCTCTGACTGGAAGGTTACGGTCACCCCGCCCGACAGGTAACGGAAGGGCAGGTGGACTTGGGTCTGTTCTTGATCGTTCAAGGTCCATGTCAGGGCCACATCCACCAGCCCTGGGGCGTGCGGCGGGGTGCTAGCTGTCCAGGTCCCGTTCTTTTGCGCCTGCATTCCGGTGGTGATATCCGTAGTGTCGAATTTGATTCCAGTCAGCTTCGCCGGCCAGGGGAAGGCGACCGCAGAGGGCCGGTTATGGGCGTCATCGCCGCTGGTGCCCTGACCCAGCTGACCCATGTTGTCGCGTCCCCAGCTGTAGGTCAGGCCGTCGTCGCAGATAGCCAGGTTATACTCCTCGCCAGCGTCGATGCTGATCCAGTGTCGGCCGGCAAGTTTCGGATCCTCCAAGCGTTCCGGAGTGGTCTGGGGGCTGTCTGCTGCAGAGGTCTTGCCGTCGCCCATTTGTCCATAGCTGTTGTCGCCCCAGGCCCAGATATTGCCGTCGGAATCCAGAGCCATGGCGTGGCTAAGATAGAAATTGCCGCCGCTAGTGATGGCAGTGATTCTGGTCCCCTGCGGGAAGCTGACCTGGACCGGGTCTTTGAATATATCGGTCTTGCTGGGGCTTGATCCGTTGCCGATTTGGCCGGCTTTATTCATACCCCAGGTCCAAACCCTTCCCTGGTCATCCAGGGCCAGGGTGTTTGCGAAGCCGTTTGCAATGGCCACCACATGGACCTTGTCAAGGCCGCTGATCTTGATTGGCTTAGAGTTGCCAACGACAGCGCCGGCGGATGGGTCCAACTGGTAGTCAAGGTTGCTTCCCCATGACCATACCGTGCCAGCGTCATCCAGAGCCGTTGAGTAGTTCAGCCCGGTCTGCAGGGCGACAATTTTGTGGTTCTTGTCGAATCCCTGGATGAGGCTGGGCTTGTAGTCGCATATGCCGTCGCAATCATGGCTGCCGGTCTCCCCCTCGCTGCAGGTGCCCCAGCCATAGACGTTGCCATCCGATCCTAAGGCCAGGGTGTGGGTGTAATTGCCGTTGACGGCCTTGTAGGTGAATCCGGCCGGCGCCCCTTCAGGCAGCATCACCTTGACCAAATATTCTGAGTAGTTATGCATGCCGCTGTCAGCCACATTGGGGTTGCCCAAGGTCTTCAGATAGTTGTACCCCCAGGACCAGAGGGTGCCATGGTTGTCCAGGGCCATGCTGAAGAACTGACCAGCGTTGACGCTGACGAACCGAAAATCCTTGTCATTGCGGGCCTCTTCGGGCCTAGGCACCCTTATGGGCGTCGACCTGTTGACAATAGTGCCATCGCCCAGCTGACCAGCACGGTTAAAGCCCCAGGCGTAGACGTTGCCATCCGATCCCAAAGCCAGTGAGAACCTGATGCCTGCGCTGACCTGGCTGAAACGGACGCCGGAGGGTGGGGGCGGGGTCAGGGTTACCCCGGTGCCTCCTGATTCTGGTCCCTCTTGCGGCTGCATGGTCCAGGTCTGGTCGGCCCGGGCCCACTTGGCTTTCAGGGTCAGGTCTGTGTGCACAGGAGCGGAGAAGTCGTAAGCGACCTTGCCTGCGAACCATCCTTCGAGAACGAACCCTCGGCGGGTGGGTTCAGGACTGGGGCGCGCAACCTGGGCGCCATCAGCCACAGTCGAAGTTGTCGGAGTTGCAGACTGCATGTTGTAGTCGAAAGTGACTGTGTGGCTGGTGGCATTCGATGGGGAAGAGGTGGTTGAGGTCGGCTCCGAGGAACCTGCTGTGCCGGGCGAAGGCGAGGACGGCGAGGTGGGCGATGTGCTGGCGGCAGGCGCTGATTGTCCTGTTGCCACCGCACCAGAGCCATTGGACAGGGTGGGCATGCCCGACGGCGATGATGAAGGACCGGGAGCAACCGAAGGAATCTGTCCGGGAGTATTGGTTGCAGTACCAATTGCTCCATTTCCCTGAGTTGCGACTGCGGTCTCATTGGATTCCGGCGCTGCTTGACCGATTTGCAGGCCGAGCATGCCGCAGGCGACCAAGACGCAGCATAGACTGACGAGCACTGTGACGCGACGACTACGTACCATCTTCATGTGAAGGCATCCTCCCCCATGCGTCCGGCACTTGTATAGGCAGGTGTAGACGAACGAGACTCTCTCCCCAAGAGTCAATAATCCCATCCACTACAATAACACCAGTGTCACAGTGGTGGCAGGGCTTGGCGTAGTCGCCTAGGGCGCTTGATTAGACTGGTATTTTATGAGCGATGCGAAGATGGAAACAGTGATCGATGACCAGGTGCAGAGCGGGGGTCCACAGGCCCAGGCTGCCCGCCAGGTGGAGGAACTGCGTGCCGATGTGGACACCATCGATGCCGCCGTTGTCGCCATGCTGGCCGAACGGTTCAGGGTGACCCGCCGCATCGGGCTGCTCAAGGCTCAGGCAGGATTCGCCTCGGCGGATATGCGCCGGGAGAGCACACAAATAGCTACCTTGCGAAACAAGGCTGATGATTACGGGCTGGACCCGGATCTGGCTGAGGCTTATCTGCATCTGGTGGCCGATGCCGCCAAGCGCGACCACGAACGGCTGGCCGATCAGGCCAACTCACACTGAGGAAATCCATCGTATGGTCATGGCCGACGGCTCGGATCAATTCCTATGCCGTCGGCCACAAGGTATCAGCGAGTACTGGTTAGAGTCTGACGAGCCATTTCCAAGTAATGCTGTCTTGCTGCCAGGACAGTCACCGTTATGAAAAGTCCGACAAGCAGCACGATGAGCAGACCCTGGCTACCGGTCAGAGGCAGAATATCCTTGTATGTAAAGGGCAGATTCTCGGTTTGAGGGTTGCCTTGGCCCACATTCCAGGTGATGTTGACTGTTGTCCGGCCCGCTTTGAAGGCTGGGGTATAGAAGGTCCATGTATTCCATGATCCCCATGCGTCGGCTGTGCCGCTCCGGGTCAGTTCAAGAACTGCGGCAGTATCCGGATCCGTGCCGACTGTGACCGAGCTGATGGTCAATTGCGGAGGGCAGACCAAGGTGGCTGCCTTGACGGAAGTGCTGTCCAAATTGGTTCCTAGCTGTCTGCTGCTGTTGTCGCCCCAGCCATAGGCCATGTCATTTGAGTCGATGACCAGGACTTGGCGCTCGCCTGCACTGATCTGTATGGTGCTGCCGTTCTTGCTCACCAGAACGGGGGATGTGCTGATGGATCCCGTGATGGAGACATTGCCCAGGGCGTTTTGACCGTTGTTTCCCCAGGTGTATATCTTCCCTTTGTCGTCGATTCCTGCGCAGAACCATCCTCCGGCGCTGATCTCGGTGGGTTTGAATCCATCGCTGCCTCCGTCGGGATCGGCCACCAGGGTTGGTATTGCGGCATCATTGGTGTCTCCGGTGCCCAGTCGTCCGTCGGTATTCGCACCCCAGGCGTACGCTTTGCCGTCTCTGCCAATGGCCAGGGAGTGCGAGCCTCCTGCGCTGACCTGGGTGGCGAAGAATCCTATCGATCCGTCCTCGTATTTCACGGGTGACGATACCGACACAGGAGTGGCCTGTGAGGCTTTGGCATTGTTGCCCAGTCTGCCGCTGGCGCCGTATCCCCATGCGTAGGTTTGCCCGCTTATACCGATGATCAGAGAGTGCTGATATCCAGCGCTGACCTGTCTGGCCTGGAATCCAGGACTGGTGGCGCTTGCGTTGACGGCTACAGGAGCAGGGGCGTTCCCGGTCGTGTTCCCGTCGCCCACCTGTCCGCCGTTGCTCCTGTCCCCCCAGGCATAGGCCTGATGATCCTTACCGACGGCCAGGGAATGATAGCCTCCTGCGCTTACCTGGGTGTAGGCGAAGTCAGTGCCTGCACCGGAGGGCTTTTTCACTTGGACGGGCGTCGTATTGGTGCCGTCTGCAGCGCCCTTGCCAAGCTGCCCCCTGCCGTTGTCTCCCCAGGCGTAGGCATTACCGTCACTTCCGAGGGCCAACGAGAATCCATATCCTGCGCTTACCTGGGTGTAGGCGAAGTCGGTACCTGCACCGGAGGGCTTTTTCACTTGGACGGGCGTCTTGCTGCTATCCTTGCTGCCGTTGCCGAGCTGTCCCGTGCTGTTGTTTCCCCAGGCGTAGGCGTTGCCGTCACTGCCGACAGCCAGGGTATGGTTTTTGCCTGTACTGACCTGGGCGAAGCGGATGCCGCGCTGCGAGGGCGGAGTGATGGTGACCTGGTATCCGCCAGTGGATGGACTGACGGTTGGGTCGACAGTAGTTGGAGCCGAAGGCGTCCAGTGCGCGACCAGGGTCAACGGGTCCGTGACTGGCTTGCCGAAGTCGTAGGCCACATTGGAACTGCCGTCATCCGCTTTGACGAACCACCCGTCAAAGAGGAAGCCCGTCTTGGCCAGGGTCTGTCGGGGTACCAATTCACCTTCCTCGATGTCCTTGCTTGTCCATGCGGCTCCAGTACCTCCCTCAGGGTCAAGCGTTATGCGCTTCTTGGTCCGATCGAAGGTGTAGTCGAACTGCTGTGTCTGCCTTGAGTCTCCGGTATCGTCGGCAACAGTCCATGTGATGGTGAAACTGGAGGGGCCATACGGGTACGTGGGTGTGACGAAGGTCCAATCCCGGTTTGCATCCCAGGTGTCTTTGTCTGTCCGGGTCAGGTTCGTGGCTGGCTGAGTGCCGCTGGCCATGGTGCCGAAGGCGACCTTGGTCAGGGTGATCTGCGGCGGCTGTGTGGTGCCGGGCACTGAGGATGCCCCGTTTCGTCCGAGCTGGCCGAAGTAGCCGTATCCCCAGGTATAGAGCAATCCGTCAGACCCGACGGCTGTTTGGTGATGGCCGGAGGTGGACACCGCGCGGGCCTTCACCGACTGAGCCAGGGTGATGGCTTTCGGGCTGGTCTGCCAAGCGGTGCTATCGTTCGACCCGTTGCCTAGCTGTCCGTAACCCTCATTGCCCCAGGTGTAGATTTCTCCGCTATCGTCTACGGTTTCGGATCCATCGTCGCCCGCGCTGATGGCGATGATGTTGACAGGGTCGGATCCGAAGCTGATCGCAGTGGATCCTCTCGTGCTGACATTGGTATCGGTAGTGGAGCCGATGGCGGTGCCGGAACCCCATCCATAGAGGTCATGATCCGTATCCAGCGCCAGCACGTGCTGGTAGCCCGCGCTGATGGCGATATAGAACCGGGCATCAGGCTGTCCGGTGTCCAGGTCTTGGACGCGTGTCGGCGTCGGATTGTCACCAAGGGCGCCGTTGCCGAGCTGTCCCTTGCTGTTCTCGCCCCAGGCCCAGGCGTGGCCTTGACTGTCCAGGGCCGTGCCTGTGGTGAACCCTGCGCTGATGGCGGTTATGTTGGACAGCGCCGTGACCTTGGCAGGGGAGGAATGGCTGTTCTTGTCTGAGCTGCCGTTGCCGAGCTGGCCTTGAACGTTGTTGCCCCAGGTGTAGACCGTGCCGTCCGAGGCCAGGGCCATGGCGTATGCCCGTCCCGCGCTGATTGCGGTGATTTTGGCATCGCCTGTCTGTGCCTTTACTGGTTCGTTGGAATTATCGGTAGTGCCGTTGCCGAGCTGTCCCTTACTGTTGCTACCCCAGGTGTAGACCGTGCCGTCCGAGGCCAGAGCCATGGAATAAGCGTCGCCGGCGCTGACGGCTATGAAGATTTTTCCTTTTATGGCATCATTTTCGGTAATCCGCACAGGTGTCGTCGCCGTGCCTGAGCTTTTGCTGTTCCCCAGTCCGCCGCTAGCCTGATTTCCCCAGGCGTAGACGTGTCCGTCAGAACCCACAGCCAGGGTGTGGTAGCGCCCGGCGCTGGCCTGGGCAAACCTCACTGCTCTGGGCTTGGGGGGAGTCAGGGTGATTTTGGAGCCCCCGGTGTCGTCGCCATGGAGGGTATCCGAGGTCTTCCATTTCATGTCTGACGAAGACCAATGCGCTTTCAGATTCAGCGGCCCGGTGACAGGACTGCTGAAGTCGTAGGCCACATTGGAGCTGCCGTCCGCCTCCTTGATGAACCAGCCGTCGAAGAGGAAACCTGCCTTGGTGACGGTGGGGCGCGAAGCCTGCTTGCCTGCGGTGACGAACTGGTCCGAGGCTGATGAGCCTCCGTCCGAATCAAAGGTGATCTTCTGGGCAGTGGGTGTGAATGTATAGTTGCCGATGCTTTGCCCCTGCTGTGCGGCGCCGCCAATGGACCATTGACCGTCATTGATTCTGATCTTGGTGGTTCCGTAGGTGTGGTGCGGGGTGGTGACCGCCCATGGGGTATTGGCGCTCCAGGCGTCGTCGCCTGCTGAGGTTCGGCTGATCGGGCTGTTGCTGTCGGTCTTGGCTACATCCGTCCTGCCGAAGGTCACCTTGGCCAGATCTATCTGGGGCGGGATGACCGCTGCAGGCTTGGTCTGCGAACCGCTTTGAGGTCCCTTGCTGCCTTGTCCCAGCTTGCCGCTTTTTGCTTCCCCCCAGGTGTAGGGGAGCCCGTCCGAGCCGATGGCCAGGCTGTGCCGGCAGACATCGAATGCGGTGACTGTGACGCCTGTCAGGCTCACCTTGGTCATAGTTGATTTGGGGCTTGTGGTGCCGTCGCCCAGCTGGCCGCTGGAATTGCTGCCGAACATATACAGGCTGCCCGCAGAGTCGACTACCGCAGAGGAGTAGTCCCCGGCGCTGGCTGAAACAGGCGTCGCCGCTCCCGTGGGCAGGCTTACCGGACTGGGGTAGAAGGAGTGGACGCTGTCGGCATTGGCGTCATTGCCCTTGGTCAGGGGATAACCCCAGTAGTACACCTTGTCTGTATTGCTCAGTGCAAGGACGTGCAGGTACCCTGCATCGATGTCGGTGTAGACAGTGCTGTCTGGGTTGCCGGTCGAGTCGCCGTAAATGCGCGATGGAGTGTAGACATTGGAACCACTGCTGGTGCCGTCCATGGTGCCGATGCTGAGCTGGCCGCCCTGGTTGCGTCCCCAGGCGTAGGCATGTCCTTGGCTGTCCAGCGCCGTTTGAAAATCGTATCCGGCGCTGATGGTGGTGAAGGTGACGCCGGATGAAGAGACCGCTGCTGGTGAAGCGTTGACGTTGACACCCGTGTGCCCGTTGCCGAGCTGGCCGTATTCGTTGTCTCCCCATGTGTAGATCGTCCCGCTCGAGGACAGGGCCATGGCATGCCAGTATCCGGCGCTGATGGCAGTGATGTTGGCGGTGAGATTCGCCTTTACCGGTACTGAAGAATTCGTGGTGGACCCGTTGCCGAGTTCGCCGCGACTGTTGTCGCCCCAGGTGTAGACGGTGCCGTCCGAGGCTAGGGCCATGGAGAATGTGGTTCCCGCGCTGACGGATATGAAGGTCTTTCCCTTGATGGCCTCGTTTTCGGTAATCCGCACTGGCGTGTTTTTGTTGATTGTGGTGCTGTCGCCAAGCTCGCCCTTGCTGTTGTCGCCCCAGGCGTAGACGTGGCCGTCCGAACCTACGGCCAGGGTGTGGTCGTGGCCGGCGCTGACCTGTGCAAATCTCACCCCTCTGGGTTTGGGGGGAGTCAGGGTGATTGCGGAGCCCCCGGTGTCGCCACTGCTGACGTCGGCTGTCGTCCACTGGGCGTCGTTGACCGACGACCAATGGGCCGTCAGCGACTGCGCGCTGGTGACCGGCTTGCCGAAGTCATAGGCCACATCGGAGCCTTTGAGGAACCATCCGTCAAACAGGTAGCCTGATTTGGTGACGGTAGGAGGGGATGCCAGATGACCTGAGGTTACTGTCTGGCTCAGGGCTGGCGAGCCGGATACCAGCGAGCCCCCGTCAGGCTCGAAAGTGAGGGTATATGAGGATGAATCCCTGGTCTGGGGTGACTTGTCTCTCGGTGAGCTGTCCCTGAACGGTCTGTCCGCCCTTTTGCTGTTGAATGGTTGGACGGCCTTGAATGGTGAAGGATTGTTGCTGGCCAACGGTGACGGTGAGGCGGTCGGGGCAGCGGCTCCAGCCTGTGCCCCGCTGCCTGCCCGGAGCAATGGACTTGCGCTGCTGTCAGGATTGGGCGAGGGCGATTCTGTGGCAGATGCAGGTGTCATGTCGCCGGTGGTTGCGTATGCGCCTGTTGATGCTCCGATCAGCGCCAGCCCAATCATGGCTGTCAACGTCACCAGTCTGCGGATGCCATGAGCATTCCCCATTCGTCTCTTCCTCCCCAAGCGTGCCGATTCCCCAGGTTGTGGCCCCAAAATCTGCGTCGACGCACACTAAAATAAAGTCCCTCTATAACTTTTACTGTAGCATTGCAATCTTTGGGCGGTTTAGAGTGTTGTGGTCAGGGTGTTGCAGGGCAAATTCACTGCAAGAGGCATGCTGTTGATTATGGAAGCTGTACTTTTTGCATGAACGACGATGGCTTGACTGGCATTGCAGATTGCCCTTGTCACCAGTGACACGGATAAGAAAACCGAGGCGGTGCCTATGGCCGAACCGCCTCGGTTGTATTGGGGAGTTGTGGAGCCTACTTGCGAGGCTTCTTGGCCGGGGGCTCGCCCAGCTGGCTGGCTGTTACTCGGATGCCCGCTTCATCCTCGCCGGCTCCCTTGGTCTCGGGCTGGGTGGTCTCCTCGACCAGATTCAGATCTCCGGTGACCCTGCCCGCTTCGGCTATATCGTCCAGGGCGACCTTGACGGCTTCGAGGCCCTCCGGCGCCACACTCAAGGAGGCGGAGAGGATGGGGGTCTTCATGGAGACCTTGGCCTCGGACTTGATCCGTCGCAGTGAAGCCAAGGCCGTGCCTGCCCAGGCCAAAAGAGCTGGATCCTGTCCCTGGGCAGCTGCCCGGTAGGATTCTGGACGTGGCCAGGAGGCCCGGTGAACCGATCCGTCTCCCTGGTGCATCCACTGCCATGCTTCTTCGGTGGCGAAGGGCAGGAAGGGGGCCAGGAGACGGTCGAGAGCGTCAAGAACCAGTCCCAGGGTTGTGCGGGCGCTCAGCACCTGGGCTTCGCCAGGGGTCCTGCCGGTGGCATCCGCAGTTCCGTAAGCCCGGTTCTTGGCCAGTTCGATGTAGTTGTCGCAGAAGTCCCAGAAGAAGGATTCAGTCACCTCCAGGGCCTTGGAGTGCTCGTAGGATTCCAGGGCCTTGGTGGCCTGGTCGATCACTTGGGCAAGGCCGGCCAGGACTGCCCGGTCCAACGGGACTGTGACGTCAGCGGGGTTCCAGGTCGCCTCCGCTGCCTGGGTGACCTTATGGTTCTCATCCTCCCGCCCGATGGCCAGGGCGAACTTGGCGGCGTTGAGAAGCTTGACGGCCAGACGGCGGCCGATCTTCATCTGCCCCTCATCGTAGGTCGCGTCCAGACCCAGCCGGGCGCAGGATGCCCAGTAGCGCACGGCATCAGCGCCATATTTCTTGATGGGTTCGTCGGGCACCACCACATTGCCCTTGGACTTGCTCATCTTCTTGTGGTCCGGGTCCAGGATCCACCCCGACAGGGTGGTGTCGCTCCAGGGCAGGCAGCCGTTTTCCAGGTGGGCGCGGTCCATGGAGCTGAAGAGCCAGGTGCGGATGATGTCCTGGCCCTGGGGGCGCAGGTCCATGGGGAAGGTGGCCTTGAAGAGGGCCTGATCCTGCTCGCCCGGCTCGGCCCAGTGGGTCACGATCTGGGGGGTCAGGGAGCTGGTGGCCCAGGTGTCCATGATGTCCTTCTCGGCTGTGAAGCCGCCGGGCTGGTCGCGCTGGGATTCCTCGAAGCCCTCGGGCACATCGCTGCTGGGATCGATGGGGAGCCTGTCCTCGGCCGGGGTGATGGGATGGGCGTAGTCGGTCTCGCCGTTCTCCTTGACCGGGTACCAAAGTGGGAAGGGGACTCCGAAGAAGCGCTGCCGGGAGATCAGCCAGTCGCCGTTCAGGCCCTCGACCCAGTTGTTGTAGCGCACACGCATGAAGTCCGGGTGGAAGTTGAGCTCCTTGCCGCGCTCCAGCAGCTCCTTGTTGAGTTTCTGGTCGGTGCCGCCGTTGCGCAGGTACCACTGACGGGAGGTGACGATCTCCAGGGGCTTGTCGCCCTTCTCGTAGAAGTTGGTCATGCGCTTGGTGGGCTTGGGCTCGCCGTCCAGATCGCCGGACTCGCGCAGGGCGTCGACGATGATCTTGCGGGCCGAGAAGGTAGTCTTGCCTTCGGTCTGCTCGAAGATGCGCCGTCCGTCTTCATCGGTGATCCAATCCGGCACATCCATGACGATTCGTCCGTTGCGCTGGATGATGGATCTGGTGGGCAGGTTCAGATCCCGCCACCACTGCACGTCGGTTACGTCGCCGAAGGTGCAGCACATGGCGATGCCGGCGCCCTTGTCCATCTCGGCGGCGGGATGGGCCAGGATGGGCACCTCCACCTTGAACAGGGGGGAGTAGACCTTCTGACCGAAGTACTTCTGGTAGCGCTTGTCGTCCGGGTGGGCGATCAGGGCGCCGCAGGCCGCCAACAGCTCAGGCCTGGTGGTCTCGATGTATATTGGCGTGCCGTCCGCGAACCGGAAGGCCACCCGGTGGTAGAAGCCGTCGTACTCGCGCGACTCCAGCTCGGCCTGGGCCACGGCGGTCTGGAAGGTCACGTCCCAGAGCCCGGGGGCCTCCTTCTGGTAGGCCTCGCCCCGGGCCAGATTCCGCAGGAAAGCCTTCTGCGCCACCCGGCGGGGATGCTCGCCGATTGTGTGATAGGTCTGCGACCAGTCCACTGACAGGCCCAGCGACCGCCAGAGCTGCTCGAAGAGCTTCTCGTCCTCGGCGGTCAGTTCCTCGCACAGTTCGATGAAGTTCTGCCGGGAGACGGGCACCTGGTCCTTGGCGCTGATCTTCTTGCCCTTGGTCCCGTGGAAGGGGGGCTTGAAGTCCGGATCGTACTTGAGCGAGGTGTCCACGCGAACCCCGTAGTAGTTCTGGACCCGCCGCTCGGTGGGCAGGCCGTTGTCGTCCCAGCCCATGGGGTAGAAGACGTCGTAGCCCTGCATCCGCTTGAACCGGGCGATCACGTCGGTATGGGTGTATGAGAAGACGTGCCCCACATGCAAATGCCCCGAGACGGTGGGCGGCGGGGTGTCTATGGAGTAGACGCCGGAGCGCTCGCGGGTGTTGCGGAAGCGGTAGACGCCGGACTCATCCCAGTCGCGGCACCACTTTTCCTCCAGGCCATCCACACCCACCCTGTCGGGCAGGGGGGTCAGATGGGCATTGACGATTCCTTGGTGTTCAGCAGACATACCAGCATTTTATGGACGAATGGTGACAAGGAGTCTAGGTCTCCTCAACCCTTGATATGCAGGTTCCACAGGGGCAGGTAGCGGTCCAACAGAGAGCTGGGCATGCCCTGGAGACGGGGAGTGCTCAGGACCAAGGGCGTGCGCTCATACAGCCAGTCGCTGGGGGAGAGGTCGCTGACCTGTTGGGCGAAGGCTCGCAGCCGCTGGGCATAGGTGTTCTGGTCGGTGCTGGCCTTGACCTGCTTCCAGGATTCCTGGACTTCGGTGTTGTCGAAGAGCATGGTGGAGTTGGGGTCGGCGAAGCGGCCGATGTCGTCATTGTCCATGACCAGCAGGGCCATGTCGTAGTCGTGACGGGTGAGCACCTGATCGCGGAATGCGGCCTGATCCACCATGGCGACCTGGGTGGGGATGCCCACCGCCTCCAGCTGCGCGCGGATCAGATCGCCCACCTGGCTGCCGAATTCCTGGGGGTAGACCAGACGCAGACCACCGTGATAGTAGGACGGGGCGTAGTAGGAGGCTCGACCAGCCGCTTGGACACGGTCGAAGGGGAAGGCCTGCAGACCGGGATCGTAGCCTGGGCTCAGCGGGTTGAGCGGTCCGCCCAAGGCCTTGGCTCCGCCGCCTTCCAGATCGGCCAGTGCCTGGCGGTCCAGGGCATAGCGGACAGCCTCGCGCATATGCTGGTCGGACAGCAGGCTGGATGCCTCGTTGTTGAAGGCCAGGACCACATTGTCTGTGCTGGGTGTAGCTGTGGGAGCCTTGCCGGCCTGCTTGGCGGTAGCTGGATCCATGTCCACTACAGCGTCCAGACGTCCCTGGTCCAGATCCTTGACGGTCTGCTCAGGGCTGTCGGCATAGCTGAAGACGACCTTGTGGATGGCGGCCTTGTCCGGGCCTCGGTAGGACTTGTTGGTGGTCAGGGTCAGGCTGGCTCCCGGCTGCCAGTCATCCACTTGGTATGGGCCTGATCCGGCCGATTGGGTGGAGTAGTTGACGCGGGCCTGGCGATCGTAGACAATACCGGACCGACCGCTCAGAGCATTCAGCAAGAGGGCGTTTGGGCTCTTCAGTCCGATCACCAGGGTGGCATCATCCGGGTTGGTGACCTTGGCCAGGCCATCCAGATCCTGGTGGCCCTGATACCGGTGCTCGATGATTTGGTGCAGGGACCAGAGGGCATCCTCTGAGGTCAGCTGGCGCCCGTCGGCGAAGCGGGCGTCGCTGCGCAGATGAAAGGTGTAGAGCAGCCCATCGGCGGAGACCTCCCAGCTCTGGGCCAGTCCAGGAGTAGGCCGACCTTGGGCGTCGGGCCTGGTCAGGGTCTGGTAGACGTTGCCCATCAGGGCCTGGTCAGTGGCCCGGCCGGGCTCAGTGCGGATGTCCAGGGAGACTGGGGCCTGCCGGGCCCGGATGCGCACTACCTGGCCCGAACCTCCAAGGTTCCAGGGCAGCCGCCACCCTCCTCGGCCAGTCAACAATGGCCAGGCCATGTAGGTGCCCGCGGTCAGGACCGCCAGTACCAGGATGAAGATGATTCCGGAGCTGATTCCTCTGTGTCTGCCGCGTGCCATGGTTTTGATTCTATCGAGAGGCCGGTCCGGCCAGGAGTTCGGCGCTGGGACATGTCTCGGCCAGCGGGCAGTGCAGGCAGTCGGGCTTGCGGGCGTGGCAGGTGGCCCGGCCGTGCAGAATCAGCCTGTGCGACAGATTGGTCCAGTCCTCGGGCGGGAAGCAGTCGCAGATTTCGTGCTCGATCTTCACCGGATCGGGGTGAGTGCTGCGCCAGTCGGTCCGCCAGCGCAGGCGGCCGGTGACCCGGGTGACGTGGGTGTCCACCGGGAATCCGGGGATGTTGAAGGCGTTGCCCAGGACCACGTTGGCGGTCTTGCGCCCCACGCCGGGCAGGTTGGTCAGCTCCTCCATGGTCTGGGGGACCTTGCCGCCATAGTCCTCAGTCAGCATCAGGGAGAGCCCCAAGAGGTGGCGGGCCTTGGCGTGGTAGAAGCCTACCGGGTGGATGATGGCCTCCAGTTCGGCCGGCTGGGCCTGGGACATGGCCTCAGGGTCTGGATAGCGCTCGAAGAGTTCGGGGGTCACCGAGTTGACCCGCTTGTCGGTGGTCTGGGCGCTCAGGACCGTGGCCACCAGCAGTTCGAAGGGGTTGCGGAAGTGCAGGGCGCAGACCGCCTCAGGAAAGACCTGGCAGAGGATGCGGTACTCCTCGTGCATGCGGGTCAGGCGCCGGGCCTTGCTCTCCCTGCCTTGGCGGTGCTTTCGATTGGATGATGCATCAGTCACTATGATCGGTTTTCTTCTTCTTGGCATCTTTGGATTGTTCGGACTGGCTGTCGTTTTGACCGGCGGCATCCGGTTCGCTTCCTGCCTCTGTCGTGGCCCTGGGAGCTTGGGCCGTTCGCGTCGATGAGGGCGGGTCGAACCGGTAGCCCACGTTGCGGACCGTGCCGATCAGGTGCTCGTACTCGCTGCCCAGCTTGGCCCTGAGCCGCCGCACGTGCACGTCCACCGTCCTGGTGCCGCCGTAGTAGTCATAGCCCCAGACCTCCTGGAGGAGCTGGGCCCTGGTGAAGACCCTGCCTGGATGCTGGACCAGGTATTTGAGCAGCTCGAACTCCTTGTAGGCCAGGTTGATGGGACGGCCGTGGATTCGGGCCGTGTAGCTTTCGGTATCCACAACCAGGTCACCCGAGCGGACCTGGCCGGTAGGCACCTGCTCCTCCGCCTCTTCTGGCTGAGCATCCGGCTTGTGTGCCGGTGTCACGCGCTGACAGACCAAGCGCAGCCGGGCCTCGACCTCGGCGGGCGATGCGGACTGAATGATCACATCAGCCACACCCCAGCTGGCATTGACCACGGTGAAGCCGCCCTCGCTCAGAATCAGGATGATGGGCGTGGACAGGCCCGAGGCCCGGGTCAGGTTGCAGAGGGTCTTGGCCTCGGCCAGGTCGTCGCTGGCGTCGATCAGCAACACGGTGTCCTCGGGCATTCTTACCAGGGAGGCGGCATCCAGGGGCAGGACGCGCACCCGATGGGAGAGCAGGGCCAAGGCTGGCAGAACCGATGCCGGGTCCTCGGCGCAGGTCATCAAGGTCAGATCCGTCACGGGGGTACCTTCTTCCCTGTCCGTTCGTCCATAGCGGGGGTGGATTCGTTGAACAGTCGTCATCATTGTACAATCGGGCCGTCACAGGGGCTCCGAGTTCACAGGATGGCCTTGCCCTAGGATGTGACGTATGGCTCCCCGACGGGGACAGGCAGGAGGACCCATGGCGCAGACCGTAAAAGAAACCCGGGATGGGCGAGCGCCCGCCCTGACGCAGCTGCTGGCCTTGGCGGCCCTGATTGTGCCGGGCCTGGCGACGGGCTTGCTGGCCGGGCCCAGGGTCGCTCGATGGGTGCAGATCGTCCTGGTCCTGGTGCTGGCATTGGCCCTGTTGGCCGCTTGGCCCCTGGTGGGCAAAGGCATCCGACCTGGCCCTGACCGAGCCATGTTCGGTCTGTTGACCTTGGTCGCTCTGGTGCCGGCCCTGGTGGTGCAGGGGCCTGGTGCCCTCTGGGCCTGGCTGTCGACTGCGGCATTCCTGCTGGCCCTCCTGGCCGTGTTTATGTTTGCTCGGCAGATGCTGCGTCGGGACAGGCGGATGGTCATCCGTGGCATTTCTGCAACCGCCATGGGCGGGGTGACCGCCGTCGCCGCCTCGGGGTGGGTCTTCCTGCCAGAGCTGATCAGAGGCCTGCGACCTGACCTGATGCCGATCCTGGTGGTGCTTGTGGCCTTGCTGCTGCTGTTCGGGCTCATGACGTCGGGCTATCGCTGGGCCCAGGAGGCAGCTGATCGGCGTGGGGCCGTTGGGCTGGCGCTGATGTCGGTTCTTTTGGCCGGATCCATCGTGGTTCTGGCCGTCATGGTCTTGCAGACGACGTTCTGATCTAGGCATTCATCAGGTGGTCCAGAAGGATCTGAATGCCCATGACGATCAGAATGATCCCGCCGGCGATTCTGGCAGGCTTGCGCCAGCGGGACCCGACGGCGTATCCGATGCGCAGCCCCAGAATGGAGGCGGCGGCCGTTACCAGCCCGATGACCAGTGCGGACAGCCAGATGTTGATGCCCAGCAGGGCCAGGCCCGCACCCACGCCGAATGAGTCGATGCTGGTGGCGATGGCTGCAGGAAGCATCTGTCGCCAGGAGAAATTCTCCTCGCCGTTCGCTCCCTCCTCTTCGCCATAGACGCCCTCGCGGATCATGTTGACTCCGATGGCTGAAAGGATGCCGAAGACAATCCAGTGATCCACGGCGGCCAGGGAGTCCTGCAGCATGGAGGCTGCGAAGTATCCTAGCAGGGGCAGCAGAGTCTGGAATCCGCCGAACCAAAGGCCGACCAGCCAATGATGGCGCGCCCGCAGTCGATCCACGGACAGCCCTTTGCTGATGGAGACGGCGAAGGCATCAGAAGATACACCTAAAGCGATAAACAACAATCTCAAAAACACGGCATTCCTTGAAAGGGTTCATCCCCGGTGGGATGGGCCTCGACCAGGTCTCCTCAAACCCGCCTACGCCTCGGGAGCGTCGAGCGCGGAACTGCCGATTGGTGTCGGCTTTGAATTCGTTGAATGCCGTTCACATGCTACGCCATAACAATATGGACATAGATTTTACTTGTCAGCGCTGTGATAATCAAGCATGACAGGCTGTCCGATCGGCCCCTTAGTGAGCCACGGTCACAGTCAGACTGCCCCCTGCCGCATGGACGGCGCTGATGACCGTGCTCAGCGCCGGATCCCCCTGATTGCTCAGGGCCTTGTAGATGCCCGACCGGGATCGGTCGGCATCAGAGGCGATGGTGCTCATATGCCTCTGTGCTCGTGCCACCTCGCCGAGTGCATCTGCGATGATTGCAGCCCCCTGCCGAGAGGTTTCGGCCTTGTCGGCCTCCTCCATGGCAACCTGCAGGTAGCGGACGGCTGTTTGTTCGGTATGTATATGGTCGCCTGCATGGAATTCCCTGATCTTCAACGTCATCACGACTCTGTCCTTAATATGGTCCGTTTGTTGCCCATCTGGATGCTGTCAGCCCTCCAGATATGACTTCCACAGATGTTTTGCCCGGTCTATGTCCCTCTTCTGGTGAGTCTTGCTGCCGCCGCAAAGCAGCAACACGACCTGTTTGCTCTTCAGTCCGAAGTAGGTGCGGTAACCCGGACCATTGTGAAAACGCATTTCAAATATGCCTTCTCCCACAGTCTTCCAGTCGCCTAAAAGGTGTCCGGATCGTTTTACTTGTTCCCATCGGTGTAGGATGCGGGCTGCCGACTGAGTGTCTTTCAATTCATCAATCCACCGGCTGAATTCCTCAGTCTCCAGTACCTCAATGATGGATAAGGGCATGGTGTCGCTTTCCCCTCTTATTTCGAGAAGATGCGTCCCATTCCCCACAAGAAAGTGTACACTACAGTGTACACTGCAACAATTGCTTATGACACCTGAATGTCGAGTGATTCGCGAATTCTGTAGTCAGTTTTCGAGTACTACTGATCCTGGTAGGTGACGGCGTAAAACTCACCGTTCTGGAAGCGGGCCATGTACACGTCGCTGACCTTGTCTATGCCCTGCTTGGCCAGTTGCTCGTTGAGCCAGTCCTCGTCCCGTCCCATGGTATCCAGCACGTCGGGATTGACCCGTCCGTCCATGACCACCGGATAGCGCACGTCCTTGTCACCCTCGGAGATGATGGTCAGGCTGCCGTTCTGCTCGACGATACCCCGTTTGACATCGCGGATGTCGTTGATCCCCTTGGTGCGCAGCTTGAAGTCCACCTCCTTGGCCGTCAGGTTGACCTTGAGGCAGTTCTGGACCAGCAGCTTGCCGTTTTTGATGATGGTGACCGGTTCGCCGTCGATGTACTTGCCCACCGCGTGGATGTGGGTCTTGGCATACCGGGTGATGAGGATCAGCGCCGCCCAGATCAGCAGGATGACAATGTACTGGGCCATGGAGATGCTGTCGCTGTAGATGACCCCGCCGATGATGCCGCCCAGGACGTAGTTCTGCAGCTGGTCCATGGGCGAGGTGGGCGCCAGGTTCCCCTTGCCGGTCACATTGATGAGCAGGGTGATGAAGAGCAGCCCGACGATCAGCTTCAGGGCCACGTTGACGTAGAAATTGATATCCATGGGTCACTCTCCGATCACGGTGATGTCTGGGTGGTACAGGTCGGCGCGCTGCAGCAGGAACTCAGAGCCGGAGCTGTTGAATACCAGGGTGTAGTAGCCCTTGGGGGTCTTGATGATCATGTCGTTGTTGCGCGAGGTGTCGTTGATGCTGATCTGCTCAGGCTTGACCTTGAGCTTGGCGGCGGACTTGTCGATGACCGTGGTCAGCTGTCCGCTCTGCAGGCTGGCCGTGCGCAGATTGGTGTAGTCGCTGTACTGGATGGCCGCAGCCAAGAGGAGCAGGGTGGCCAGGATGATGGACAGATCCTTGTACTTGTGGTTCCAGCGATGGCGGGAGTACATGAACAGGAAGAAGAGAAAGGCCAGGGCCAGAACGACGACCACGATGATCCTGATCATGGTCCAGTTGGTCTGCCCGCCCTTGAGGTATTGGTATGTATAGAAAGTCATAGCCGCTCCTGCCCTTGCGCGCGCACCCGCAATTCGCAATCGTAGACGGCCAGGCGCTTTTTGGGAGGATTTGGGCATGCAAAACCCCGGTTCGGATGCTCGATTGAGCCCTTGCCGGGGTTGTTGCGACCGCTGGGCGGCCTTGAGAAGTCAGTGCTGTTCGGCCAGGCGCTGGCGTGCAGCCTTGATCTGGGTCTCGGCGGCCTCCGCGTTGGTCCAGTAGTCGCCGGGCATGACCTCCTTGCCTGGCTCCAGGGCCTTGTACTGCTCGAAGAAGTGCTTGATCTCCTGCTTGTGGAAGTCGGAGACGTCGTCGATGTCCTTGATAGCGTCGAAGCGCACATCGGCGGGCACGCAGAGGACCTTGTCATCCCCGCCAGCCTCGTCGACCATGTGGTAGAGACCCACGGCGCGGCATTCGACGATGCAGCCCGGGAAGACCGAATCGGGAATCATGACCAGGGCATCCAGGGGATCGCCGTCCTCGCCCAGGGTGCCGTCGATGTAGCCGTAATCGTCGGGGTAGCCCATGGAGGTGAAGAGGGTGCGGTCCAGCCTGATGTGGCCGCTGTCGTGGTCCATCTCATACTTGTTGCGGGAGCCCCGGGGGATCTCGACCAACACGTCGAATGTCTCTGCCATTGTCCTGTCTCCTTTTCGGTCTGGACGGCATAGGTATGTCTCATACACAGCATAACCGTCCCGGGGCACATTCGACCACAGTGCTTCGCTGACGCTCACGCCTGCTCGGCGGCCGCTCATACTCGATTCATGGGGTGGGCGAAGAGTGAGGACAAGTATGAACAAGCGCAGATGGACGGGTCTGCTGGCGGCCTTGGCTGCACTGGCGACCCTTGTCGGCCCAGCGGCCCCAGCCATGGCTGGCGGCGGATCGGGGCATTCCGGCGGTGGTGCTGAAGGCAATGGCCGGTTTTGGCAGGGCTGGACCTACAAGGATGACGATCAGGGCTCCTTCGGTGGCTATGAGATAGGCAGCATCGACAGGGCCTTCTCCAAAATGGGGATTGTGGATGGCGGCAATGCCACCACTGCTCGGGTCAAACGCCAGGCTCTGGATGAGGCTAACGGCAACTGCCAGGCACGCTTTAACGAGGCCCATGCCGACGAATCCGGACAGGGCCACTGCCGGGTGACCGGCGTGGGTGTGGTCACGGGCTATCGCGGCTCTCAGCGGGTCTTCGATGGGGTCAGCATGGCCATCCATAGCATATGGATGGACAACTGGCGAAGCCAGGTGGCCAGCCGCACCTTCAGCAACCGAGGGGTGACCTATCGGACCGGCGAACCTTTTTGGGACCAGCCCGGAGACAGCCTGGACAAGTTCGCAGACATGTATGCCGGCAACGAGCACGGCATCTCCCTGGTGGTCTTCATGCTCAATGACTATGAGCCCAAACCTGCCGATCTGCCGCCGAATCCACCCGACAAGAAAGTGGATCCTGGCACCAGCGCGGATGGTATGACCAACCGCACCCGCATCGAGACAGGAACCGGTCGGGGCGGCCGCGAGTTGACCTTCAGCGATGTTTTCGATCCCCAAGGCAAGCAGTACCATGTCGGCTGGCAGAAGGTCAAAGACCTGACCAGCGGTGAGGATCTGACCAGCAAATTCGCTTTCAACACCGCCGATGGGAGCCGACCGCCCGGCAATAGGGCCACAGCCACCTGGAAGGGCGGGGCTCTGCCCGAGGAGCATCAATGGGCATGGCAGCTGGACGTGACCGTCGAGCAGCCGGACATTGGGGTCATTCTGGACTCTGGAAAAGTGCATTGGAAGGGCAGCATCCGTCAGGTCGACCAGTCGACCCCTGAGCGCCGCACTCCCACATGGAAGCCCAGTCCCGACAAATCCTGGATTCTGCGCGATCCCGCCACCGGGCTCTGGAAGGCAGTCGTTGACCCTCAATGGACCAACAAAACTGGTGGCGACGGACGTGCCTTTCTGGACGGCGACAGAGTGGGGTCGGTGGTCAACGCCACGGTTGAAGCCCATCTGATCGAAGCTCCTAAGGTTTTCGCTTTGGCTGATGACTGGAGCGCTGCCGACTATCTGGTTGATCAGGATGGCGCTCGGGCTATTCGCATCTTCGAGGCCAAGGCCAAGGCGGATGCAGATGGGCACTACCGCCGCAGCAGCATCGAGGACATTGTGGACAAGGGCAGGGATGTGACCGACCGTTTCGAGATCAGTGTGACCGGCACCCGGGCGCGGGCACAGGCCAAAAGCGGATGGCTGAACGGTCTCAAGGGGATGGAGGACCCTAGGCAGGTCACCATGCTGGTTCCCTTTACGGTTCGCTTTGCCAATGGCGGCGGTGCAGCCAAGGTTCGCAAGGATCTGGGCGGAACACCTGACCACGAACTGACCTTTTGCAAGGCCCCGAACGGCCATGGCAGCCAGGGCGCGGCGCTGACCAACTCAGGCTCCCAGACAGTCAATACGCAGAGCGTACAGACTAACAAGCCGGGCATCTGCGGATACCTGCCTCCGGTGCGCAAGGATGTCATCTCGGAGGCCGGCCAAGGCGGGGAGCAGGCCAGTGTTGACGGCAAGGTGGTCTTTCCTGGCCAGCGGTTGGAGTATCAGTTGGATACCCAGCCCAGCCTGCCTGACAATCTGGCCTATCCTGTCAAATCAGTCATTCTGACGGATGTCTACGACCGCTGGTTTTTGCCCGACAAGCAGACCCTTGAAGTCACTGACCTGCAGGGCGGCGATGTCATCGCCAAGACCGGATACGCCACAAAGTGGAAGGACAAGGAGCACAGCCTGCGGGTGACCATCACCGACCCCGCCCGGATCAGCCAGTGGCGTGCCGGGGGCAATCCCAGGATCCGCCTGCGTTTTGAAGGCAGGGTTGATCCCAAGGCTCCAACGGATCATCGGGTGGACAATCAGTGGGTACTGACGCTGAACAACTCGTTGACCCCCTCCAACCAGGTAAGCAATCCACCGGCTGACTTCCGTCCCTCAAAGAACGATGTCAGCGCACATGATCCAGGAGTCAGCATCGACGGCAAGGTGCTTTTTGTGGGCGACCGAGGGGCCTACCGGATCAGTCTGGACGCCCGTCGCAAAGACACCGCCTATCCGGTCTGGCGGCTGGGTATGACGGATTCCTACGACGCTCGGCACCTGGATATCAATTCCAAACATATCGAGGTTTTGGGCTCCGACGGCCGCGATTACACCAAGGCTTTCAATATCCAGGTGGAAAACGGTGTAGTCCTGGTCTTCGCCAAAACCGTGGATACCTATGTTCCGGCCACGGGTGTCACCCTCAAAGGGGATCCCCAGCCTACCGATCTGGCTGCCTATGCTGTTGCTCGCGGTCATAATCCCCTCAGAGAGCCGGCTATTGACCAACGGCTGCTGGGGCGCACCTACGATGTGGTTCTGCCTTACACGGTCATCCGCACAGAATCAGGTCACGTAGTACGTAACCAAGCGACCCAGATCGTCAACGACCTGCATAAAGCGACCAACGTGGTTACCAATCCGGTCAAGCTGCTCAATCCCGCCAAGGATGTGGTGGTCGCCGTGGGCGGGAAAAGCGCACATGGCGGCAGCATATACCGCGATCGGCTCTTCCTCTATCGCCTGGACTCAAGTCTGCTGCCGGCCGGAAGAGCTTACCCGCAAGTGAAAACCTGGCGGATTGAGGATCGGCTGGATCCTACGGTGGATCAGTTCACTGGCCATTGGGCCGTCTACGCAACCCAGGACCTTTACGAGAATGGAAGCATCCTGATTCATCATGGACAGATCATGGCTGGTTCGGACATGTCTGCAGATATCCATGGCGGTCCCTTGTTTACAATGACCGCAGACCCTGCAGGTCTGGTCAAAGTGGAAGCTACACCTCGATATTTGGCCTTGGTCAGCGCTTCAGGCGACCGCCCGGTCGGCTGGAGGGCCTACCTGCAATGCAGGCGGCTGAAGAACGTGGAACGTCATGAGAACCGATTCACTGAGTTCTATCAGGACAAGACCCTGGTCTCCAACACGGTCTGGACCAGAACGCCCGATATGACCCCGGCTCTGCATATCGAGAAATTCGATCAGGCTGGCGGCATGCCCAAGGGTGATCGGGATCAGCCGGAGCAGGCTTTCCGGACTCATGACGATGTCGCCATTGTCTTCCGGATCACCAATGATTCTCCTCGCGATCCCAGTGATGGGACCGGAGCCATTTTCCCAGCTCGGCAACTGCACTTGGAGGATCAGACAGTCCTCGGTCAGGGACGTGTGACCGGGATCCGCTACCCCGACAACTGGTCGACTCTGATGCTCCGACCTGGCCAGTATGTAGATGTGCATGCCACAGTGATGGGCATATCAGGTAGGCACACCGACAGGGCTCGGGTGGTAGGCAGTCCTCTGGTGCCCTGTCCGGTAGATGATCAGGCCTCTCTGCCTCAACTGGAGAATAGCCAAAAAGCAACCGGGAGAGCGGATTCGCGGGGAGTGGAAGTCGATGGTCGTCTGCTCTGTGCCGATCAAGCTGTCGAATCCAACAGTGACGATTGGAACGCTTTGGGAGTCGCATTGCCTAAGACCGGAGCCGCGGTAGTGCTTCCATTAGCGCTCGCCACTGCAGCGGTCATGACTGGGCTTATTATCTTCCACTCAGTCAAAAAGATGTCCGCCAGCAACCATAGGACACAGTGATCCTAAACAAATCTGGAGTTCGGTGTGCGCATCTTGGCCTGTCGATTCGCCTCATTAGGTCAACCGATAGACCAGGGGCGTCGCGACCCGTCGCAGGGCGGTAGAGCTGTGCGAGGCGCATACCGGTCTTCCAGTTCCAAAGTAAGAGGGTGTGGGCAAAAGGATTGCTGGGAATCCGCAGCCATTAGAAGCGTTGAATACGCTGACTGATTTTGAAGATGCCGAGACCTTGGATGTTCCGACTGTTCTGGGAGTCTTCGAAAATTCGGATCATTCAGCAGTAAATGCTTAGGTCTAAGCTATCTGCGCTCCTGATTATGGAGACCAAGCCATAGGGAGTTGTGTTAATGCTTCTCCGCGTCCAGCAGCATCACGCCCTGGGGCGGATTGCTGTCAATGGGTCCCACAGTCTCGTGCGGCAGGTAGGGCTCCTCCAGGGAGGAGATATCCTCAGGCGTGAGCTCCAAATCCAGTGCAGCCACTGCATCATCAAGATGACGGGCCTTGGTGGCGCCGATGATCGGTGAGGCGATGCCTTTGGCCCACTGCCAGGCAATGGCTATCCGGGCCATAGGTACGTTGTGCCACTCTGCCACGTTCTGTACGCGGTCAATGATGGCCAAGTCGTTGTCTTCGGCCCGGTCGTACTTGCCGCGCGAGACCTTATCGGTGGCGCTAAGCAGGGTGTCGGCGGTCCAGGTGGGCCGTGTCAGATGGCCAGCGGCCAGAGGGCTGTAGGGCATGAGCGAGACGTCCGTCTTTTTGCAGAAGGGGATCAGGTCTTTCTCGTCCTCCCGGTAGAGCAGGTTGTAATGGTTCTCCATGGCACTGAAAGGGGTCCAACCGTTGTCTTGGGCGACTTTCTGCATGTCCTGAAACTGGCGGGTGTACATGGCCGAGGCGCCCAGTGCTCGCACCTTGCCAGCCTGGACCAGACGTTCAGCGCTTCCATGGTCTCCTCTATGGGCGTTTCATAGTCGAATCTGTGGATGATGTAGAGGTCCAAGTAGTCGGTACCCAGTCGCTTGAGCGTCCCATTGATCTCGTGATGGATGGCCTTGGATGAAATCGCCCCTCATTGAAGTAGACCTTGGAGGCGATGACCACCCGCTCGCGGCTTGTATGCTTGCTAAGCGCCTTTCCCAGGTACTCTTCGCTGGTTCCGTCCGAGTAGCCGTTCGCTGTATCGAAGAAGATGATGCCCAGATCCAGCGCGTGTGCAACGCCCGCGTCGGTCCCTTCCTCATCCAGTGTCCAGTCGTGTATGGTGCCCGGTTTGCCGAAGCTCATGCATCCCACGCAGATCTTCGATATGTTGATGCCCGTTTCGCCCAGTTGTGTGTATTGCATTTAAGCCCCCTTGGCCTTCCTCGGCGCATATGCGATTATGCTAGCAAGTTCAAGTTGGTGGAAGTCTACTTCTTTGACTTATGGAGCGAACAACAATATTTGTAGGGGCGCATTGTCTTCTTATCGCTCTTTGTCAAAGACATGAGACTTTTATGGCATGCCCGGCTTTTGTGCTCAGTTCCGCAGAATGTGTCGATACCGGTGATGTTATTTCCCGTGAGTGATTTGGAGTCAGTCAGTTCTTAATCTAGAAGTCCCGAGTCTTGTCATTGGTAAATCGGTACCTTATATAACCGCCATGACAGGGTACGCCTGATGTTTATTGATGTACGTCATCTCCGTGTTTTGTTCTTTAGTAAATGGGTGCGTTGCGAGCAATGCGGTCAGGCTAATTACCAACTGAATATGTCATTATTCTCCGCTGATACAATTAACGTAAAAGTTGAAGTTAACCTTTAATGAAGAGGGTTCACGTGACAAGCAGAAATGATATGAGCTGCGTTGCTTTTTCGCATTTGTTGCGTTGCAAGCGCTCGCATTATCCGTATTCCGATAGGTACCTTAGTGAGGTAAGCAATTCGCCGGATACGCATGCAAGAACAGAAAAACAGCATATGGTGCAGTGGTTTGCAGACAATGCGACCCATGGATCGGGCGCCTATTCCCGGCAGAAGCCGAATCAGAGTGCAAAAAAATGTTATAACAAATTGGAGAACGCTGCGTCGCTGTTGTGGATTGCCGAGGCGGTTGGCGTTGAAGAGGCGATCGTAGCAGCAGCTTTCGAGGCTGCAAGGCAAGCAAGAGACTATCGTCGGGCCTGTGGTGCGATCCGCAAGATTATCACCTGGCCCATGATTATTGAATCATTATGACGGCGTAGGCGTAGATCAAATATAGTTTTCATTACGTATCGTAGATACTCAGTTTTCAGCGCAGACTGCTTTGAGCAAAGGTAGTTTTAAACACAGGTTCGTATAGAAAGGGTTTGCATATGCCCGAGATTATTTGCCCCAAATGCGGAACCGCATTCACCATCGACGAGGCCGGATATGCCGATATTCTGAAGCAGGTTCGTGACAAGGATTTTGACAGGCAACTTCATGAACGGCTTGAGCAGGCTGAACGCGAGAATAGCAAGATCCGTGAACTGGACCAGGCTCAGGCCGAGCAGACGCTACAGAAGACCAAAAGTGCAAAGGATGCCCAGATACAGGAGCTGCAGGCAAAGCTGGAATCCGAACAGGCTGCCAAGGAACTGGCCGTTTCGGAAGCCTTGAGGAAAGTCGAAAAGGAGAAAGACGATCTGACTGCCAAGCTGGACAAGGCCGAGTCGGAGAAGCAGCAGGCGCTTGATCTGGCAGAGGCTAATTCGAAGAGCGAGCTACAGAAGGCAGCTGCGGACAAAGATGCCGAAATCGTCAAATTACAGAATCAGTTGGATGCCTTTGAGTTGCAGAAGAAGCAGGAGCTTGCTCAGGCTCTGGGTCTGGTAGAGAAGGAACGGGACGATTTCAAGGGCAGGCTTGAGAGGCTGCAGCTCGAGAAGGAGTCCGAGGAGAAGCTCTCCAAGGAGCAGCTGAAATCGCAGCTGCAGGAGGTCGTCGCGGACAAGGATTCCGAGATAGCGGAGCTGAAGAGCAACCTTGACAAGGCTGAGCTGCAGAGCAAGATCGAGGTCAAATCTCTCAAGGAGCGTTATGAGGTCCAGATCCAGGATCGTGACGAGCAGATTGAGCGGCTGCGTGATCTGAAGGCGAAGCTGTCCACCAAGATGGTGGGGGAGACGCTTGAGCAGCATTGCCAGATTGAGTTCAACAAGCTGCGGTCCACGGCCTTCCCCAATGCCTACTTCGAGAAGGATAACGATGCCAGGACGGGCAGCAAGGGCGACTTCATCTTCCGTGACAAGGATGATTCCGGCACGGAGATCGTGTCCATCATGTTCGAGATGAAGAATGAGATGGACACCACCTCCACCAAGCATAAGAACGAGGACTTTTTCAAGGAGCTCGACAAGGACAGGCGGGAAAAGGACTGCGAGTACGCCATCATGGTCTCCCTGCTGGAGCCTGATAGCGACTTGTACAACACGGGTATCGTGGACGTCTCCTATCGCTACCAGAAAATGTATGTCATCCGTCCGCAGTTCTTCATTCCGATAATCACCCTGCTCCGGGATGCTGCCAAGAACTCTCTGCAATACAAGAATGAACTTGAAGAGGTGAAGGAGCAGAACATCGATATAACGCATTTCGAGGAAGAGTTGGACTCTTTCAAGAATGCTTTTGGTCGTAACTACGAAATCGCCTCAAAAAAGTTCAAAAACGCGGTAGAGGAGATTGACAAATCTATCAACCATCTGAACAAGATCAAGGACGCTCTGCTAGGTTCCGAGAACCAGCTTCGTCTGGCCAACAACAAGGCACAGGACGTAACCATACGAAGACTGACCAGAAATAATGAGACCATGAAGGCCAAATTCGACGAAGTAAAGAAATCCAAATCCATAGGAGACTAAGAACGCGAACGGTGCAGTCATGTGAAGGGATGGATGCAGATGGTTTTCTCTGATTTTGCGGTTGGGCCGTCCACCCGTATCTGGCTGCTCCTTACTGGCCAGTGTTCCGACATGCCCCAAGTGCGCTGAGATAGGAAAAACAAGATAGAACAATAAAGGCTCGGAATCTAAACAATTCCGAGTCTTCCTGGTAGCGGTGTCCGGATTTGAACCTGTGGCCTCTGGGTTATGAGCCCACGTTTTCTCGTATTTATTTAGGTCAATATTATTTAGCATAAGTTAGTTAGTGCTTGGAAATCCGGCGTGTTGACCTGTTTTAGTCGATGTTGCTTGGCAGTTTTGTCCAGATTTGTCAAGAATCTTATAGTCTTGAAGTAAATTCGAGGCGGCTGGATGGCTAGGGGAGACACTTCGGTGTAGATCACAGAGCTTGAGCTTGGTACAAGTATTCCATCCGTATCAGGCTCGCACCCGATGACACACACAAGTCATGGCATTGGTCGAAGTCGTGTAAAGTCATCTGCAACAAGGCCGAGGCTACTGCGCAACTGGTTGCATACAAGCAGGAGTTTGACGAGACAGCCATTGGTAAGAATGTGACTGTCGGTGAGTATGCAAACGCCTCTCAGTCCAATCGGAAGGCGCTCGGGAAGGTGTCCCCACCGCCACTTGAACGCGCTAGGCATGAGATCAGTCTGGTTACAAGCTATCTTGGGGAAAGCCGGGTCATCGATTTATACTCCGTAATCATCGAGAAAGCGTATCTGAAGATGGTGGGGAATGGGGGGCATCTCTCCCGATGGTGCGCACAAGGTGCATATGAAACTGTAGCAGATTATGTGCAAGGCATACCTGAAGAGTCGATCGAACGCAATTCCTGTGATGCTGTGAGGGTATCAAACGCCCCAAACCGGACCAGCGGAAAGAACAGAAGCACAGGGTCATTGAGGAACAAACAATAGCACTCATCCAGAAATTGCTGAATGGGGAGCAGGACGGCAGAATCATCGCTCTATGGCTCGGCGTGGCTACGGGATTGCGGGGGGGGGGCTGGCGTTGGCCTGGGATGACATCGACTTAAAAAAGCACATGTTTTACATCCGAAAGCAGTTCGGTAAAGAGAAGTTACTCAAAGACCCCAAAACTATTCGATCGCGCAGGAAGGTCTCAATTGACGAGCAGACCGTCGAGTTCCTAGCGTGTGGAAATGCGAACGACAGGCGATGCTCTCGATTATGCAGGACTCTGACAAGCGGGCGATTCTCCAATTCGCAATAACGAGCTCTTCGGGTTCATGGACCTCGATGACTTCAGCAGGTTGTGTAGGAAGTTCATCGTCAAGGAGAAGCTTGCTCACTTTGCGAAGGAAGTGAAATATGTGAGCGGGCGCGGTATCGAGCGTGTTCGCAGAACAGGCCATGTAGGTCCGAACTTCCATGTGCTCAGTGTGCGCATGCAACACTGCTTGTGGCAGGTGGTATTGACCTTAAAATTGTGCAGGCAGGACTTGGAAATGAAAGTATGAATACAATTCTGAACATCTACGCGGAGGAAGTCGCTGAGAACGACAACAAGGCAACCGACTATATGGTTCAGTTGCTTGGTATTTTCAACACAATTTTCTGCATAGCGCTATTTGATGTAAGATACCGGAGTTGTTGGAGTATTTGCATTAGGGGAATCCCAAGTATCCAAAACAGGTATGAAGATATTTTTGTTTGTCAGAATGTCCTTTAGTCCTTGTGCGCATTGCGCGGCGAATAATGGTGCTAAACAATGATCCCATACAAGTTTGTGAGATTCGGGATCGGGGCATAATAAAAGTGCTAGTACTTGGAAATGTACTTTAATGTTCTTGATTGCTGAATCCAGTGACGAACTATAAGATTTGAAAGAGGCAACAAGCACAGCGGTAACGATATCCTTCAGACATTTTTTCGTGAGTCCTGCCTGCGAATCTTTGTAGTCGCGTGTGGTTTTTACGCGATTTCCTGGCTTCGTTGCAAGTGAGTTTCCATAAGACGTTTCACGGCTATCTTTAATAAGCTTAAATACCGCATCAACGAATGTGTCTGAGATTTGGCCCGCTATAAATTGATTAATTTGTTCTTCAGCATCCTGTTCCTTGTCAATCCAGCAAACTAACGAGGCAAAGAAATCACACCAAAAATGATCTGAAAATCGTTCGATCTGTTTCTTGGGCAATTCCTTTATGGCTTTTGTCGCGGCTTTTTGGAACTCTTTACGCAGCTTTTCGATTGGCTGTAATCCAGACTGGTTATTATTGATTAGCCAAGTTACTATCTCGACTGTTCGAATATGCTCCTGAAGAATCCGCACACTATGTTGCGAGGGAAGCACTTTCGGCTTTGATATTTTCTTAAGTCCATTTAGGCGCTTACATGCCTTAATTTGTGCATTTTGATAGTCACTGCTTGTGGGATTACTCGCCCAATCAATACGCCCTATGCCATGGTTGACGCCCCCGCATGAACAGGTGCACCCACCTCTACCTCCCACTGCGGTTCTGCATCGGCTTCCTGAGCATTTCATAATTAGATTATAGCTCTTGTGATTGTTGTATGTGGCTTGCAATTCAATTATTTAGGTGATTACATACCAAAGAATTAGTGTCTATTGCAGAGCGGCGCGCCAATACATAAAATCGGCTGCGTCGTATAAACCTAACTGTGGATTATCTGCGGGCTTTGGCAGACTAACGTGAATACCTCCGTTAGTTTTCAGATATTCTACCAGTTTAGTGTAGAGCACCTAATCCTTGCTCCTAATCCCTACTGATGGTGAACATCTATCATCAGGAGTGCTTTACTGCGTGTGACATCGAACAGTATTTGTAAATCGGCGACACCAAGATAATGTGTTTGGGACGGTTCCAGAATGTAGTTTATTATGCATCTCCTCCCGTCTCTCGGCTTCGTACACCATGCCAGTAGCTCCATATGACCTCACGGCAGAAGACTGTCTGACGAGTGGTGAAGTCCAGCAACTCTTTATGCTCTACCTCGCACAGTTTGAGAAGATTCAAGTATCCCGTGGGCTTCTGATCCTCGACAACGAGGACAACTGCAATCGCTGCATCCTTCGTACTTTCCGTCAGTGACAGCCTTGTCCAGTCGATGCTATTGATTTCAAGCACGTCTTGTAGTGGGTACTGCGTTTTCTCGGGATTATCCATATAGGTCAGATAACGAGCCATTCCTCGTAGGCTCTCGAATCTGATGATGGTCTTAGGGCCACCGAACTGGCTGAAGAACTTCTCGGC
Organism: Bifidobacterium sp. H6bp9; assembly: GCF_032193695.1. Lineage (NCBI taxonomy): Bacteria > Bacillati > Actinomycetota > Actinomycetes > Bifidobacteriales > Bifidobacteriaceae > Bifidobacterium > Bifidobacterium sp. H6bp9. The sequence continues at coordinate 554,204 of NZ_JASTZY010000001.1, read as the reverse complement.
GTTTTTCCTAGTGGTGGTATTCCTCCACATGGTAATGAGATGACGGTGAGACTTTTTAAACTCTCCGGTTTTTCATTGGCCGCATCCTTGCCATGAAGTGGTGACACAGGAATCTCAAGGCCGCTGAGCTTTATGGCTTCCTGACAATTATCGGGACAACGAATGCCCGGATAGATCAGCCCAACCCAGTACCTGCCCTTATCATTCTCGTTTGGCATGGCTCTCTCCCTCATCCCTACCGGGGGCGTCGTAATAGCTCCCGGGCTTGCTGGGGGTCGCAACGTTCGCGCAGCTGCGCTTGAATGACTTTCCGTATTTAGGCTTCGGTTAAGTTCGCCACTTGGAACAATTTGGTCGGGCCTTGGCCCTTGGTAGACCATGAACGTGCTCGAGCCGCGTTGTTTTCGTGCGAGATTGACCAGCAATACGGTTATCTGCTCGGCCAGCGGCTTCTCATCTTTGCAATAGGCAGTCAGGTACTCCTACAGCTCGTCAATCACGCTTACCACGTAGTTGGTCAGCCGCTCATTCATTTTGCCCTGCGTAGCTGCTCAAGGTATTGGAGCCATTCGAAAACGCCTGTTTGCTGTCATCAACACAGGGAATCGCCAATGCCACAAATGCCTTGAAGCTGTCAACTCTTTTATCGTTGGCAAAGAAAACCTGCATACTGCCCAAATATGCTTCAAGCGTCAGACGCAGCGTCAGAACCGTCTTGCCTGAACTTGGGTGGCCGGCGATACTTATTCCGGTCCTGTCCTTCAGTTCTAGGACGGTCAGCTGCTTCTGATCCTACCCCGCATACAGTCCGGATGTTTGTGGGTCAAGCGGCACAAGTTCAAGGAAGTTCGGGTAGGGAGGTTCGGTCAAAGGGTCGGTTTGCCATATATTGACTTTGGCATCTAAAGTCAACACTTCCTCAACATCGCACTGGTTGACAGTAAGATCATGAGTCAGCTTGTCTGCTTTCAGTACAAGCCTTTCAGCGGGAACCTGCGGGTCGCCGGTCCTTATGAACTATTAGCCATTATGGATGCGACGTTTGAAACCTGTGGGGGTGATGGTGACAATTAAAACGGCCGCGCAAGTAAATTATCTATCTGACCCGATGTACTCTAACGGGCGAACTCATTCCATCCACCAGCATCTTTCCATCAATAATTGTCACATTCGGACGATATGCATATCTATATTCGTATAAATATTCATCCTGTTTCCAGATAGAGCCATCTGTCATCTCGACTAGGGTGTGACCTTTCCACCCTTCCCAGTTGCCTTGGACAGTGTATTTGTAACGATTCATGCTCTTAGTTTGGTTCAATGGTGTGAAATTGTAGAGACCGCGGTATTCCATCTTATTCATATCGACTTGCTTGGGAATGAGTCTCTTGAACAACAGGGGACCTAGAAAAAGGCAATATTGGGTGATAACAATACAGATTTCTATGGGATACAGATTTGACAAGCGTGATTTGACCCTTTTCGTCCAGTTTTGCGGAGTTGTGGATGTAGCTCAAGAAGTAAGTAAAAGGGCTAGGAATCGTTGAAACTCCTAGCCCTTATTGGTAGCGGGGTCAGGATTTGAACCTGAGACCTCTGGGTTATGAGCCCAGCGAGCTACCGAACTGCTCCACCCCGCGTCGGCTGTTCAACACAGCAGTTATCTATATTACGGATTCCAGTGCACTTGTCAAGTCCGTGTGTGGGCAGGCTTTACTTGGGAGATAATGGAGCCATGCCTATCACCATCCCCACCGGATTGCCGGCCAGATCCATCCTGGATTCTGAGCGCATCTTCGCCCTGGAAAGCCACGAGGCGGAGCGCCAGGAGATGCGTCCGCTCAAGCTGGTCATCCTCAACCTGATGCCCACCAAGGTGGAGACCGAGACCCAGCTGCTGCGGCTGATCTCCAAGTCGCCGCTCCAGGTGGAGATCGACTTCATGAAGACTTCCACCCATCAGGCCGTGCACACCAGCATGGATCATCTGGTCAAGTTCTACGAGAATCTGGAGTCCTTCGAGGACAACTGTTATGACGGTCTGGTCGTGACTGGCGCCCCGGTAGAGCAGATGGACTTCGAGCAGGTCGATTACTGGCAGGAACTGACCCGCATTCTGGACTGGGCGTCTACCCACGTCTTCTCTACTATGTATCTGTGCTGGGGGGCCATGGCTGGGCTCTATTACCGCCACGGCATCGCCAAGCGCAACCTGGATCGCAAGGTCTTCGGAGTCTTTCCCCAGTATCTGCAGGACGAGTACTGCTTCATTACCAATGGCTTCGACGAAATCGCCCTGCAGCCCCACTCCCGCTGGGCCGGGATGGACGAGGACCAGGTGCGGGCCTGTCCTGATCTGCAGGTGCTGACCTGGGGTCCACAGTCCGGGCCCGGGCTTATCAGCACCCAGGATTTCTCAGAGATCTTCGTGCTGGGCCACTGGGAGTACGACCGTGACACCCTGGCCCACGAGTACCAGCGCGACATGGCCAAAGGCTTGGACCAGGTGCCTTTCCCGGTCAACTACTATCCTCACGACGATCCGACTTTGGAGCCGGTCTTCTCCTGGCGGGCCCATGCCAACCTGCTCTGGCGCAACTGGCTGAACTGGGTCTACGAGACCACCCCCTACGACCTGAATCAGGTGCCGACTCTGCGGGCAACGGGCCGACTGGGTACCGACCGATCCATCAGACACGCTCCCGGATGCCCGCGCGCTGACGGATATCAGCCTTTGGCGGGTGACGGGTACGGGCTTATTCCGGGCGCTGTCAAGCGTTGATGACGATTGCATTACATTCGTCATCAACCTGTCCACGCCGCGGTTCGGATTCGACTTGCGGCCACTATCTGTGACACACTGGATGAATCTATGGTTACCGTGGCTCTTGGTGTGGGCTACACTACCCATACGGTGCAGCCATGAGTCGCATGCGCGCTATAGTGTTCACTGTGTCGTTCAGGAGGCGATAGATGCTAGAGGCAATGGGAAGTGAAGCTTTCAGTCTGGCCATGGCCAAGCCAAGCGAGCTACCCACCATCGAAGATTTCCTGCCTCCTGAGATTCTTTTCCAGGGAACGCCCTTCGCCATGAACCGGATCATCCTGATCAGGTTCGTAGCCATGGTCATCATCCTTCTGGTGCTGGGAATCACTGCCGCAAGGGCCAAGCTGATCCCATCCCGCTGGCAGGGGGCCATCGAGTGGGTCATCGAGTTCATCCGCGACTCGGTCGTCTACGACACCCTGGGCGAGATTCGGGGCAAGCGCTACGTGCCCATGATCACGACCATCTTCCTGACCATCCTGGTCTTCAACCTCTGCGGCATCGTGCCTGGCATGAACATCGCGGCAACAGCGACCATCACCATGCCTTTGGTCTTCGCCATCTGGACTTTCTGCCAGTACATGGTGACGGGATTCCGTGAGCAGGGCGTCTGGGGCTACTTTAAGTCTGAGCTCTTCCCGGCTGGAGTGCCTTGGCCTCTCTACATCATTCTGACGCCCATCCAGCTTCTGGAGATGGTCATCGTCAAGCCGGCCTCCCTGACCATTCGACTCTTTGCCAACATGATCGCCGGCCATCTGCTGGTTGCGGTCAGCCTGGCCTTCACCCAGTTCTACATCATCGAGGCCAGCAACAAGCTTTTGGCCTTCGCTGGTGTGGGCTGGTTCGTCCTGGGCTTCGCCCTGACGGCCTTTGAAATCTTCGTGGCGGCCCTTCAGGCCTACATCTTCGCCATCCTGACCACGGTCTACATCTCCATGAGTTACCCTGAAGAAGGTTGAGCGAAAAGAACAAGCCGCGGTCGGCGCTTCAGGCGGTCGCAGCCCACATATTCGTCGGTTCCGGCCGGTAGACGGGGGTCGGGGCCGAACCACAATCCAAGAACCGGCAACGGTGGAGGAAAGGAAAATAAATGGACATCATCACACTTGCTGAGGTCTCCGGCAATCTGAGCATCCTGGGATACGGCATCGCAGCTCTCGGCCCTGCACTGGGTCTGGGCATCGCCGTCGGCAAGACCGTCGAGAGCATGGCTCGCCAGCCTGAGATCAGCGGACAGCTGCGGACCACCATGTTCATCGGTCTGGCTCTGATCGAGGTGCTGGCCCTGCTGGGCTTCGTGGCGCTCTTCATCGCCTGAGCCGTGCGATTCCTGCATGATCCGGCTTCGATAAGGGAAAGGAGGAGCCAATGTACGCTCTAGCGGCAGGCAAGGGGATCCAGCTATTTATCCCCCAGCTCTATGACATTGTGTGGTCGCTGGTCATCCTGGTCATCCTGGCCGTCTTCTTCTATAAGTTCTTCATGCCCAAGTTCCAGGCCATCTTCGATGAGCGCTCGGCCAAGATCGAGGGCAATATTCAGAAGGCCGCCAAGGCTCGTGAAGAGGCGGATCAGGCCCGCAAGCAGTATCAGGATCAGCTGGGCAAGGCTCGTGTTGAGGCTTCCCAGATCCGGGATGACGCCCGCGCTGAGGCCTCCAGGATCGTGGCGGACGCCAGGACCCGGGCCGAGACCGAGGCCAATCAGATCACAGAGAACGCCCAGCGATCCCTCAAGTCCCAGCAGCAGCAGGCGCTGGTCTCGCTCAAGGGCGAGGTGGGCACGCTGGCTACGGCTCTTGCCGGCAAAATCCTGGGCTCGCAGCTTCAGGATGATGCCGTACAGTCCTCCATGATCGACTCGATCATCGCGGACCAGGGTGGGCAATCTTCTGACAAGCGGCAGGCATGATGACTGATCGGCGGACGACGGGCGCGCCCGTCTCGCGAAAGGGGAGGTGACATGCGAGGAGAGACTTCGCTGAGCTCCGATAAGGAGACCAGGGCCAAGTATGCCCCTCTGCTGAAGAGCAAGGGGAAGGATGCCCTCCGCGTGGCCATGGAGCTCTATACCGTCGTGACCCTGCTCGATGCCAACAGGCCCCTGGAGCGCGCGCTGACCGACCCCTCCCGTCCGGCTGAGGACAAGTGGCAGGTGATCGACACCATCCTGGCTGATAAGGCCGATCCGCTGACCGTGGACATCCTCCATGATTTGACTGATCATCAGTGGAGCCGTGTGGTGCATATTGCCAACGCAGCCGAGGACATGTCAGTGGATGCCACCGCTTATTACGCCGATGCTCTGGGCATCACCAACCAGGTGGCAGGCGAGCTGGCTGAGATCCATTCGGCCCTGCTCGGGATGCCGCTGGTGCTCTTCCGGCTCTCGGACGAGTACAGTGATTCCACAGCGCGAGCCGATCTGCTCAGGGCGCTCCTGGTTGGGCAGCATATGCATCCGGTCACCGAGCAGATGGCCCTGAACGCCACCATTGATCTGCGCGGACGGCGCTTCCCTGACACCATCATTTGGTTGGTGGACCGCTTTTCTGAGCATATGGACCAGGTCATGGTCACCGTCACCACGGCAGTCTCCATGAATGACCAGCAGGTCAGCCGCCTGCAGGAGGTCTACGCGCGCAAGCTGGGCAAGCCGGTCCACATCAACTCGGTGGTCGATCCTACGGTTCTGGGCGGCATGAAGGTCCAGTACGGCTCGGTCTCCACCGACGGCACGGTGGCTACGCAACTGAAGCATCTGAAGCGGCGGATGGCCGTGGCAGGATGATCGCAGTACCGACAGACTTGAACAAGAACAGAAATAAGGAGTGATCATGGCAGAAATGACCATTGATCCCGCCGTGGTGCGCAAGGCGCTCGACCAATTCGTCGAGTCCTACAAGCCGACGGACACCCCCACCCAGGAGGTGGGCTACGTCCGTACGGCCGGTGACGGCATTGCGCATGTGGAGGGACTGCCTGGTTGCATGGCCAACGAGCTGCTGACCTTCGAGGACGGCACGCTGGGACTGGCCTTCAACTTGGATGCCCGCGAGATCGGCGTGGTCATCCTGGGCGACTTCGCAGGTGTCGAAGAGGGCCAGGAAGTCCACAGGACCGGCGAGGTGCTTTCGGTGCCCGTCGGCGACGGCTATCTGGGGCGTACGGTCAACCCCCTGGGCGAGCCCATCGACGGACTGGGTGAAATCAAGAGCGAGGGCCGCAGAATCCTGGAGGCTCAGGCTCCTGACGTCATGCACCGGCATCCCGTCGACGAGCCCCTGGCCACTGGCATCAAGGCCATCGACGCCATGACACCCATCGGCCGCGGTCAGCGTCAGCTGATCATCGGCGACCGGCAGACCGGCAAGACGGCCATCGCCATCGACACCATCATCAACCAGAAGCGCAACTGGGAGTCCGGAGACCCCAAGAAGCAGGTGCGGTGCATCTATGTGGCCATCGGCCAGAAGGGCACCACCATCGCCTCGGTCCGTTCCTCCCTGGAAGAGGCCGGCGCCATGGAGTACACCACCATCGTGGCCTCCCCGGCTTCCGACTCCGCAGGCTTCAAGTACATAGCCCCCTACACCGGTTCGGCCATCGGCCAGCACTGGATGTACGGCGGCAAGCACGTCCTGATCGTCTTTGACGACCTGAGCAAGCAGGCCGAGGCCTACCGGTCCATCTCCCTGCTGCTGCGTCGTCCGCCGGGGCGCGAGGCCTATCCTGGCGACGTCTTCTACCTGCATTCGCGTCTGCTGGAGCGCTGCGCGAAGCTCTCCGATGATCTGGGCGGCGGATCCATGACCGGCCTGCCCATCATCGAGACCAAGGCCAACGATGTTTCGGCCTACATTCCGACCAACGTGATCTCCATCACCGACGGCCAGATCTTCCTGCAGTCCGATCTGTTCAACGCCAACCAGCGTCCCGCTGTGGACGTGGGCATCTCCGTCTCCCGAGTGGGCGGCGCCGCACAGACCAAGGCCCTGAAGAAGGTCTCTTCGACTTTGAAGATCTCCTTGGCCCAGTACCGCTCCCTGCAGTCCTTCGCCATGTTCGCCTCGGATCTGGATGCGGCCTCCAAGGCCCAGCTGACCCGCGGCGCCAGGCTGACCGAGCTGCTCAAGCAGCCCCAGTTCACGCCCTATTCCATGGAGAAGCAGGTTGTCTCGGTCTGGGTGGGCACCCACGGCAAGCTGGATGACTTGGACCTGGAGGACGTGCTGCCCTTCGAGTCCGGGCTCCTGGACTACCTGGACCACAACACCGACATCCTCAAGACCATCCGTGACACGGAGGACTTCACTGACGACACCGAAAAGGCCCTGGACAAGGCCGTGGACGAGTTCGCCAAGACCTTCGTGACCCACAAGGGCCAGACCCTGGACGGCCACAAGGCCGACCAGGAGCAGGAGCAGCCGGTGGCCGTCCAGCAGGAGAAGCTGGTGGCCGACGGCAAGAGCGGCAGCAAGGCCGGGAAGCGGTAGACCATGGCCTCACAACTCGCATTCAAGTCAAGGATCGCCTCCACCTCGGCATTGGAGAAAATCTTCAATGCCCAGGAGATGATAGCCTCCTCGCATATCGCCAAGGCCAGGACCGTGGCCCTGGAAGCGAAGCCTTACTCCGATGCGATCTTCGATGCAGTCCAGGCACTGGTGGCCCACACGGATGATATCCGCCACCCCATTGTCAGGAAGGACGAGAAGAACCCGCGCGTGGCTGTGCTGGCGCTGACAGCCGACCGCGGCATGGCCGGGGCCTACACCTCCTCGGTCATCCGCGAGACGGAGTCTCTGCTGGCCCGACTGGACCAGCAGGGCCGACAGCCTCAGCTCTTCGTCTACGGTCGCCGCGGCGTCTCTTACTACCGCTACCGCAACCGCAGCATCGTCAAGACCTGGGAGGGCCACAGCGATCGGCCCGGCGTGGATGTGGCCAGGGAGATATCCCAGGCATTGCTGGATACGTATATGACTCCAGCGGCCAAGGGGGGCGTCTCCGAGCTCTACATCGTCTTCACTGAATTCATCAACATGGTGGTGCAGAAGGTTCGGGTGCTGCGCATGCTGCCCCTGGAGCTGATCAGGCCTGACCAGGAGCAGCCTGAGGAGGCCATTGATGCCCCCGTGCCGGACGACGGGCATGGCCGCCAGGGCGACCGCTATGCGGCCCTCTACGACTTTGAGCCCAGCTCCCAGGAGGTCCTGGATGCCGTTCTGCCCAAGTACATTCAGTCGCGCATCCATGAATGCCTGCTCACCTCGGCCGCATCGGAGACCGCCAGCAGGCAGAACGCCATGCATACCGCCACTGACAACGCCAAGGGACTGATCGACGACCTGACCCGCAGGCTCAACGCCAGCCGTCAGGCGGCCATCACGCAGGAACTTACCGAGATCGTCGGCAGCGCCGATGCGCTCAACAAAGAGGAAGAGTAGGAACGCCAATGGTTGCACAGCAAGAACAGCCGACCACAGCGAGCCGCAAGCCGGATTCGGCCTCCAAGGGGCGTGTCACCCGAGTCCAGGGTTCGGTCATCGATGTGGAGTTCCCGGCAGGTCACCTGCCGGACATCTACAATGCCCTGACCGTGGACCTGAGCCAGTCCTCGAACACCGAGGGCGAGTCGCTGACCACCATCATGCTGGAGGTGGAGCAGCACCTGGGCGATTCCACGGTCCGCACCGTGGCCCTGAAGCCCACCGACGGCCTGGTCCGCGGTGCTACCGTCACCGATACGGGCGGCCCCATCATGGTGCCCGTGGGCGACGTGACCAAGGGACACGTCTTCGACGTGGCCGGCAACATCCTCAACAAGAAGGAGGGCGAGCAGATCAAGGTCACCGAGCGGTGGCCCATCCATCGCAACCCGCCCGCCTTCGATCAGCTGGAGTCCAAGACCCAGATGTTTGAGACCGGCATCAAGGTCATCGACCTGCTGACCCCCTACGTGGAAGGCGGCAAGATCGGCCTGTTCGGCGGCGCAGGCGTGGGTAAGACCGTGCTCATCCAGGAGATGATCCAGCGCGTGGCACAGAACCACGGCGGCGTCTCCGTCTTTGCTGGCGTGGGCGAGCGTACCCGTGAGGGCAACGATCTGATCGGCGAGATGGACGATGCTGGCGTCCTGGAGAAGACCGCACTGGTCTTCGGCCAGATGGACGAGCCCCCGGGGACCCGTCTGCGCGTGCCTCTGACCGCCCTGACCATGTCGGAGTACTTCCGCGACGTGGAGAATCAGGATGTGTTGCTCTTCATCGACAACATCTTCCGGTTCACGCAGGCCGGCTCCGAGGTCTCCACCTTGCTGGGCCGCATGCCTTCGGCTGTGGGCTACCAGCCCAACCTGGCCGACGAGATGGGCGCCCTGCAGGAGAGGATCACCTCCACCAGAGGCCACTCCATCACCTCCCTGCAGGCCATCTACGTGCCGGCCGACGATTACACCGACCCGGCCCCGGCCACCACTTTCGCTCACCTGGACGCCACCACCGAGCTCAGCCGTGACATCGCCTCCCAGGGCATCTATCCGGCTGTGGACCCGCTGGCATCCACCTCCAGGATTTTGGATCCGCGCTATGTGGGGCAGGCCCATTACGACTGCGCCAACCGGGTCAAGGCCATTCTGCAGAGGAACAAGGAGCTCCAGGACATCATCGCCCTGATCGGCATCGACGAGCTGGGCGAGGAGGACAAGACCACCGTCAACCGTGCCCGCAAGATCGAGCAGTTCCTGGGCCAGAACTTCTACGTGGCCGAGAAGTTCACCGGCCGCAAGGGTTCCTATGTGCCTGCGGACGAGACCATTGAGGCCTTCACCCGCATTTGCGACGGCGCCTATGACGACGTGCCCGAGCAGGCCTTCTCCGGCATCGGCGGCATCGACGACCTTGAGCACAAGTGGCACGATATGCAGAAGGAATACCGGTAGTCATGGCGGACACGGGCAAGGCCTCCATGCAGGTCAACATCGTATCGGCGGACAGGCCCATCTGGTCGGGTCAGGCGCGGTCGGTCACCGTGCCTGGCACCCAGGGGTCCATGGGCATCATGCCCGACCACGAGCCGGTGCTGGCCCTGCTGCAGGAGGGCAACATCCGGGTTCAGGCCACCGATGGCGGTCGTCAGTCCTTCCATGTGGACAGCGGATTCGCCTCCTTCGACAGCAACAAGCTGACTGTGGCTGTGGACCACTACCTGGAAGACGCTGATCAGGGAAAGCAGTCCTGACTTTCTTCCTCTTCCGCCCGGCCGGTGCTCTTGCATCGGCCGGGTTTTTCTTTTTCGCCCGGAACGGCGGCTGATATATTGGCATCTGTGCGAATCATTGTTGCCGACTGCTCGGCCGAATACTCCGGGCGTCTCAACGCCAGCCTGCCGCCGGCCAGGCGCGTCCTGCTGATCAAGGCCGACATGAGCTGCCTGATCTTTTCGGAGCTGGGCTCCTACAAGCCCCTGAATTGGATGTGCGCTCCCTGCACCATCAGGGAGATCGAACCCGAGGAAACGAGCAAAGACGGCGCAGGCGCCAAGGCTGATTCCGTGGCCGGGACTGGGTCGGATGAGGTAGCCGAAGCTGCTGCGCCCGATGCGCTGATCGCTCAGGAGCAGGATCAGGACCAGTGTCGGCCTATACGCAAGGTTCTGCGTGTTTCGGCCGTCAAATCCAGCGATGTGCTCACCATCAGGCTCTACCAGGTCTATGCCGACGACAGCTACGACCTGGGGGCGGATCCGGGGTTGGTCAAGGACGGTGTGGAAGCACACCTGCAGCGTTATCTGGCCGAACAGATCGACCGCATCGGCCCGGGGGCCACCTTGGTGCGCCGGGAGTATCCCACGCCCATCGGCCCAGTGGACATCATGGCCGTCGACGGCCAGGGGCGGCATGTGGCCATCGAGATCAAGCGGCATGGCGGCATTGATGGGGTGGAACAGCTGACCCGCTACTGCCGCCTGCTCAACCGCGACCCCCTGCTGGCCCCTGTCCGCGGGATCTTTGCGGCCCAGACCATCACCCCCCAGGCCAGGGTCCTTGCCGAGGACAGGGGATTCGAGTGCCTGATTCTGGACTACGAGGCCATGAAGGGCGCCGACAGTGACGAACTGACCCTCTTCTAAGGCATTTTCAGTCCTGTGCATTCGGTATGTCAGGTAGCTCACATATATTTCCCCCAGAGCCTGCAAGACCTGAAAAGCTACTAGATATTGGGGTTTTTGGCCTGACACGCCACTACAGGTGGTATTGTGCTTGTGCCTTGGAGTGTGTAGAGTGCAATCATTAGGTTCCAAGCAGAGAGCTATAGAGCTTGGAGCATCACGGCAACATGTAAGGGAGAGGCGATCATGTCCATCACGGTCTACACCAAGGCGCACTGTCCCCAGTGTGATGCCACCAAGCGTCAGTTGACCAAGCAGGGGCTGGAATTCGAGCAGGTGGATTTGACCGAGGATCAGACCTTGATCGACCAGTTCATCGCCCAGGGATTCAAGCAGACCCCCATCGTAGTCACTGACCAGGAGACGTGGAGCGGGTATCGCCCCGATCTGATCAGGAAGGCAGCACAGAGCGCCAAGGTCTTTGCCTGATCAAAGCACTCGGAGCCCGGTTCACGGATATGTGGACCGGGCTTTTTTGTTAGCTTGGTGAGCAGTAGGGATGATCAAAAACACAGATGCCAGGTAGGCAGGATCTGCAGGTGTCGGTCAGTTTGGTCGGCTAGGGCCATCTCGCCCGCACTGTCCGGTTGCCGGATGGCTTCAGCATCATGGTGAATCGCTGCCCGGGCCGCTGTGAGAGCGGATGATAACGCGGTATCCGGTATTCATATATCGAAAAGCAAAGAAAAGCGGCTCGCGTTCTCTAGGATTGTCGACTGAATGCCGCAGTCGGCGTGAAGCGGGCGAGAAGCAGTGAAGAGGAGACGATGAACAGGACGAGAGCAAGTGGGGAGGCGAGGGCATGAATTGGACTTTCATGGCGCAGAATCTGCACTTCTTCGTCAATGCGGCCTATGTGACGGTCTTCATCTCCTTCTTTGGCGTGGTGTTTTCCATGCTGATCGGGGTGGTCTGCGCCGGGTTGGAGGCCTTCAGGCTCCCCCTGCTCTCGCAGGTGGCCAGAGTATACATCGAGCTGTCAAGAAACACCCCGCTCCTGGTTCAGCTCTACTTCCTCTATTTTGGGTTGCCCAAGCTTGGTGTCAACTGGAGCGCCCAGACCTGCGCCATCGTCGGGCTGGCCTTCCTGGGCGGCTCCTATATGGCCGAGGCCATGCGCGGCGGACTGGAGGCGGTACCCCAGGTGCAGATCGAGTCGGCCCGCGTCCTGGGATTCACGCGCGGGCAGACCCTGTCGAGGATCGTGCTGCCCCAAGCCCTGAGCAGCGCCATACCGGGCGTGGTAGCCAACATCATCTTCCTGATCAAGGAGTCCTCGGTGGTCTCGGCCATCGCTCTGGCCGATGTCATGTATGTCACCAAGGATCTGATGGGCACCTCCTACGACACCTACGAGTCGCTGACCCTGCTCATCGTCACCTACCTGGTCATCCTGCTGCCCATCTCCGTCATCGGAACCATTCTTGAGCGGAGGTTCGACTATGCACGGCGTTGAGGTGCTCTTCCAGCCAGGGGTCATGCCCAGGCTCTTCCAGGGGCTCTGGGTGACCGTCTGGATAGCCGGCGTCTCGGTTCTGCTCTCCCTGCCCTTGGGCTTGGTGGTCGGATGGCTGATGACCCTGCGCAACCGTCTGATTCGTTTCCTGATGAGGGTCTATCTGGACTTCATCCGCATCATGCCCCAGCTGGCCCTGCTCTTCATCGCCTTCTACGGGCTGTCCAGGGCATGGAACCTGAATCTGGATGCCACCGGCGCCTGCCTGCTGGTCTTTGTGCTCTGGGGCGGGGCCGAGCTGGGCGACCTGGTTCGCGGGGCCCTGGAGTCCATCCCCCGCACCCAGGTGGAGTCGGCCTACGTGCTGGGTCTGAGCTCCTGGCAGACCTTCTCCAGGATCATCCTTCCACAGGCCCTGCGCCGACTGCTGCCGGCCAGTGTCAATCTGGCCACCAGGATCGTCAAGACCACTTCTCTGGCAGCCCTGCTGGGCGTCATCGAGGTCATCAAGGTCGGCCAGCAGATCATCGATGCCAACCGTTTCGCCTATCCTCAGGCGACCCTATGGATCTACGGGGTGATCTTCTTCATGTATTTCTTCATCTGCTGGCCCCTGTCCTTGGTGGCGCGGCATCTGGAAAAGAGGTGGGCCCATGACTGAGGGGCAAACGACGGCGAACCAGTCACAGGATGAACAGGAGGAGCGGGCGGTGCTGACCGTCGAGCACCTGGTCAAGCAGTATCCGCAGGCGCAAAGCCCTGTGCTCAATGACATCTCCTTCCAGGTGCCCAAGGGCAAGGTCTTTGTGGTCCTGGGCCCCTCGGGTTCAGGCAAATCCACCCTGCTGCGGACCATAGCCGGACTGGAGCCCATCCAGGGTGGCCGGATTCTTCTGGATGGCCAGGTGGTGGAGACCGGTCATCCTCTGGGCAAGCACAGCGGAGGTCCTGGCGGCATGATGTCAGGCAGCCGCAGCTCCGACCTGCGCACCAGGATCGGCATGGTCTTCCAGAGCTACGACCTCTTCCCCAACAGAACTGTGCTGGACAACGTGACCCTGGCGCCCGTCCTGGTCCAGAAGCGCAAGCGGGACCAGGCGCGGCAGGAGGCTCTGGAGCTGCTGGATCGGGTCGGTCTGGCCGACCGCCGGGATGCCTGGCCCAGCCAGCTCTCGGGCGGCCAGCGGCAACGGGTGGCCATCTGCCGGGCGCTCATCCTCCATCCCGAGATCATGCTCTTCGACGAGGTGACCGCGGCTCTGGATCCGGAGATGGTCCGCGAGGTTCTCCAGGTCATTCTGGAACTGGCCGACCAGGGGCTGACCATGATGATCGTCACCCACGAGATGGCCTTCGCCAGGGGCATCGCCGACCACATCGTCCTCTTGGACGGGGGCGTCCTGGTCGAGCAGTCCGACGACCCCGAGGCCTTCTTCACCCACCCGGCCACTGACCGGGCGCAGCGCTTCCTGTCCACCTTCACCTATGAGCGCAGGCGGGAACAGGACCAGGATCAGAAGTCCTGACTGGGACTCTGCATATTCGTCCGGCGGCAATCGCTGGAACCGCCCACTGGGGCGGCCATAAGAAAGATAAGAGGAAAAGAGGGATCATGACCGCAAGGGTAATGAACCGATTGATACGGGCGGCGCTGGCCACGGGGGCGACGATCGCGATGATGGCTTCCATGGCAGCCTGCGGTCCTTCGGCGGCCACCCCCAGTGATGCCGGAAGCGCCTCGGGGGGTAATTCCGGCTCCTCGGCAGCATCCGGGTCTGCACGAACCCCGGAGCAGATCACCAAGTCCGGCAAGCTCAGGGTGGCCGTCTTCACCGACAAGGCCCCCTTCGGCTACGTGGACAAGGATGGCAAGAACCAGGGTTACGACATCGTTTTTGCCGAGCGTCTGGCCAAGGATCTGGGCGTCAAGCCCGAGTACACCTCGGTGGATCCGGCCGCCCGTGTGGATGTGCTGTCCAGCAATAAGGTGGACGTGACCCTGGCCAACTTCACCGTTACCGATGATCGCGCCCGCAAGGTGGACTTCGCCAAGCCCTATATGAAGGTTTTCCTGGGCGTGGTCTCCCCGGATTCGGCGCTGATCAAAGATGTGAAGGAGCTGGAGGACAAAACTCTGATCATCGCCAAGGGGACAACGGCCGAGCCTTACTTCGAGCAGCACTATCCTAAGGTCAAGCTGCAGAAGTACGACCAGTACGCGGATGCCTACAACGCCCTGCTGGACCACCGCGGAGACGCCATGAGCACCGACAACACCGAGGTGCTGGCCTGGGCCAAGGCCAACAAGGGCTTCTCGGTGGGCATCACCAAGCTGGGGGATGAGGCGGTCATCGCCCCGGCTGTGCGCAAGGGGAACAAGCCCCTGCTGGACTACATCAACAAAGAGCTGGACAAGCTGGGCCAGGAGCGGTTCTTCCATGAGGACTACCGCAAGACCCTGGAGCCGGTCTACGGCAGCGCAGCCAACCCCGACGAGATCGTGGTCGAGGGCGGCAAGGCCTGAACCGGCCGTCTGGCCTATGACAGGGGCCCGCACCCATCCGAATGCGACTGGATGGGTACGGGCCCCTGTCTGTTGGTGGATTGACTGATCAGTAGGCGGCCAGAATGTCGACCACGAAAATCAGAGTCGAATTGGCTGGGATCTTCTGCTGTTGCTGGCTGCCATAGCCTAGGTCAGGCGGAACTACCAGAAGAACCTGGGAGCCCACCGTCTGGCCGGCCAGACCCTGCTGCCATCCCTTGACCACCTGGTCCAGGCTGAAGTCGCTGGCCTGCCCCCGGTCCCAGGAGGAGTCGAACTGCTTGCCGTCGGAGGCCAGCCAGCCGGTGTAGTTGGCGCTGACGCTCTGATGCTGGCCGACCTTGGCCCCCTTGCCCTTGATCAGGGGCTGGACGACCAGTCCTCCCTTGGGCTGGTACCCGTTGAGGTCCAGGGAGGGCTTGCCCTTGTCGTCCAAACTGATTTTCGGCAGGTCGCTGGGCAGGTCGGTCACCTTCTGACCCTGGGCGCGGGTCAGGTTTTTGGACCGGGAGACGAAGGTCAGGGCCATAATATAGGACTCGGTCGCCTTGCTGCTGCCGGAACCTGACTCATCGATGCCTACGGCCACGGTCGAGTTGACCTTGAGGCCCTTGAAGGTGTCATAGTATGCCGGGATGGATTTCTTGCTGATGACGATGGAGCACTCCGGGCTGCTCTGGTCCCAGGTGGAGTTGATCACCTTGCCGGTCTTGGCATCCAGGGCCAGGCTCCTTGTGCATACGCGATCCCCGTCGCGGATGACCTCGCCATCGCCCTTCTGGATGACCTGATGGGTCTGGTTCTCGACCTTGAAGGGAGTCTTGAAGCTGATGTCGGGCTTGCTGCCAAGTTTGCCGCTGGCTGATACGCCCTGCATGGTGTCTCCCGCATGGCCGCCCCCGTCGGATTTCCCGCCGCAGGCTGACAGTCCAAGACATAGGGCCAGAGCGGTCATGGCGCCCAGCAGACGCTTGCTGCCTGATTTTCTTGCGATGATGGTCATAGAAGCCCAGTTTAGGGCTTATGGGTGATTTCCCAGTGCCGGAAACCAGATCATAGGGAGCCGACGGTAGAATGTCGATAATATGGAGCAAGTACCCGAAGAACAAGATGAGATGACGCGGCCTGACAAGCCCTCGCGTCACAGCATGATCATGCGCGGCATCGTCACCCCCATCTTCGGATTGCTGGCTGTGGCGGCCATTGTGCTGGGCATCATGAACGCCACGGTCTGGAGGCCTTCGGCTCACGTGGATGCACATGCGCGCACGAAGGCATCTTATGTAGTGACCGATCCAGGTGTGCTTCCCCTGGTGGACAGCAGGGTGACCATGCGTGTGGATGCGGCCTCTGCCGGGGCCTCCGGGTCCACAGCGCACAAGTCGCAGAAGCCGACCATCTGCATGGCCCTGACCACGGCCAAAGATGCAGCCGGCTGGACGGCCGGGCATGATGTGGCCCGGGTGCGTGGCCTGGATGATTGGCAGACCCTGTCCGTTGGCAGTGACACCAGCCCCGGCAAGGCCGTCAAACGTGATCAGGGCGTGGCCTTTCAGGATTCGGATATGTGGAAACAGGTCACCTGTTCTGACAGCAGCGTGTCGATGTCCCTGAAGACCGACGACCCTCAGGCCGTCCTGCTGGTGGCGGTCCCCCAGGGCTCCCCTTCCCTGGGGCTGGAGATGCTCTGGCAGAGGGACAAGCTGCCTAACTTTGCTATGCCCTTCTACTTTGCCGGTGGGTTGCTGGCCCTGCTGGCCGTTCTTTCGGCCACGGTCTTCGCCATGGATCCGGCCAAGCGCCGCAAGCAGAACGAGCCCGAGCAGGAGTCTGAGGAAACTCCCGAAGTCAGCGTGGCCCAGGCCCTGGGAAGCGCCATTCTGCCTGGCCTGGGGCAACGGCGTAGCTCGACCTCGGGCCGGCGTCGGCGTCATGCCCGCGGCCAGGCGCGACAGGGGGATCCAGGACCACCGCCCAGGCCGCCCGTGGTGATTGACCCGCGCAATCGGAATATGGTCGCCGACCAACAGGAAGATGGTGACGGCCGCACCGTCAGCGGCGATCGGGGAGCCGACGATATGTCGTCCACCAGGGTCATCAGCAGTCAGGAGATGGCCTCCTACCTGGCCAGGCTTGCCCACGAAGGGGAGGAGGAGCGCTGATGAGTATGAACAAGTCGATGAACAGGGTGGCGGCTGCAGCGGCACTGGCCTTATCCCTGGTCCTTCTGCCGGGGCTGTCTGCCTGCGAGGGGCAGGTTCCCCAAGCTCGCCGGACCGAGCCTCAGAGCACTGCAACCACGGCTCCTGAGCCCAATCTGACCCCTGCCCAAGAGGCCCGCATACGCAAGAGCATCGGGGCTGTTCTGGACCAGGCCAACGAGGCCAAGGATCCGGCCGGGCTGGATCAGCGGGTCAGCGGACCCCAGCTGGAGATCCGCACCAGCGAACTGACCATTGCCCAGGCCACCGGGCAGCTGGATCCGAAGACAACCATTCCTACCACCATCGCTCAGACGGTCATCCCCGGCGATCCTGGCTGGCCGCGCTCGGTCTTTTCGATCACCACCACCACGCAGGATCAGCAGTCCAAACGCCTCTTGGTGCTGGACCAGGAGTCCGCCCATGAGAACTACAAGCTCTGGGGGGTGGCCCGGCTCTTCCAAGGGGCCCAGCTGCCCAAGTTCCCGGTGGCCACCATCGGCGCCAGGATGGGGCAGGGCGACGATCAGGGGCTCAAGGCTACGCCGGTGGAGGCCGTGCGCCGCTATGCCGACCTCCTGCAGAATCCCCAGGGCAGCAAGTACGCCAAGGAGTTCGCCCAGGATGACTTCCGCACCTCCCTGGGCACGCTGACCCAGGTGGTTCAGCAGGGGATCGAAGCCAACAAGGGCAACCAGTCGCAGACCTTCACCCCGGCACAGGGGCAGCTGCGGGTCATGCACTCCTCCGATGGAGGCGATCTGGTCGTGGCCCGGATCGATTCGGTCTGGACCAGGCAGGCGGGTGAGGGCCGCGAGTCCTCGCCGGCCTCGGATGCCGAGAAGGCCCTCTTCGGACAGGGCAAGCCCACCAGCACCATGAAGGTCACCTATGTCAACGTGATCGCCCTGTACATACCTTCGGCGGACTCGCACGAACCCATCAGGGCCGTGGGCGCCGAGCGTGAACCCATCAAGGTGGAAGCGGTCTGAAGGGCGGGATTGCGCTGGGTGAACGCCCGGCCCTTGGACTAGATTGGCTCCCAGGAGTATGCAATCGAGGGCGGGCCGAAGCTGCAGTCGGCGGTCGCGAGGTTTAGGAGGACTGACATGGCGAACAAGAACGGACAGGGGCAGCCGGGCGTCTCGCTGGCAGGGGCGGTCGACCTGGGTGCGCTCAAGCATCAGGTCGATGCCGAGCCAGGCCAGAAAGGTGGTGCACCAGCTGCCGGCGGCTACGTGATCGATACCACGGAGGCCAGTTTCCAGGCCATGGTTCAGACCTCAGCCACCTTCCCCATTTTGATCCTGCTCTGGGTGCCCACCGACGACCGCCTCTTCCCTCTGGCGACCCGTCTGGCCCAGACCGTCAATGCCCAGGAGGGGCGCATTCAGCTCTCCCGCATCGACATCGCGTCCAATCCGCAGATCGCCCAGACCTTCCAGGTGCAGGGCGCACCGGCCCTCTTTGCCCTGCTGGCGGGCCGACCCATGCCCATCCTGCAGGGGCTGCCCACCGATGAGGAAATGAACCAGATCACCGATCAGCTCATCCCACAGGTGATTCAGATGGCGCAGAAGGCCGGCATTACCGGCAGCGCCCCCTACCAGGAGACCAACGACCAGGGGCAAGAGGAGCAGGCCGGCCAGGCAGCGGCTGATGCCATCCCCCCTGCCCATCAGGAGGCCCACCGGCTGGCCCAGGAGGGCGACTATGCAGCTGCGGCCGAAGCCTATGGCAAGCTGGTCCAGGCTGACGCGACCGATGATCTGGCCAAGCGTGAACAGGCCAAGTGCCTGCTGATGGCCCGTTCAGCTACGGCCGATGTCCGCAGAGTCCGTCAGGCGGCTGCCGATGCCCCTGACGACCTGCAGGCCCAGTTGGATGTGGCCGATGTGGACATGATCGGCGGCCAGATCCAGGATGCCTTCGATCGTCTGCTGGACTTTCTGGCCGGGCACCGGGATCAGACCGATCCCATCCGCCGCCGTCTGCTGGAGTACTTCGTCATTCCTGAGCCGACCGATCCTCGGCTGGCCAAGGCCCGCCGCCGTCTGTCCACACTGATGTACTGATCAGTTGCCGACTTTGGGTCAGGAATCTCGGTTCTCGTCGAAGTTGGTGAGGAAGCGCGGTCCGTTGGCTTTCAGCTCCCGGTCAAAGTCGGCAGCCCAGTCGCCGAAGGGATGGCCGGCCAGCCCATCGTTGGAGAACCGCGGGTCGTCGGTGATCTCCGTGGCGCAAAAATCAGGGATGGTCAGGTCGGTCACCGGACCGGTCCGCTCCACCTCGGCCACCACCAGGGGGGCGTTGCCGTCCCCGAAGACATCCAGGTTCCACCAGTCCTCGTCCAGCCAGACTCCATACCGGTTCTTGACGATGGGAATGCCGCCGCGCAGGATCAGCTCCAGGGCGATGCCCGGGTCGATGGCCCGTTCGGCCTCGTAGCGGGTGCCGCCGACGGAGGGCCCCTTGGCCGTCATTGAGGCAGCCTCGAAGTGGTCGCCTTCCTCAAGCAGGGTGTGGAGGGCATCGGTCCGGGCCGTCATGGGCACCATCGGGTCCACCTGCCCCTGAAGGCGAACCCGCAGGGCAAAGTTGTCCTCATGCACGTAGTAGCTCTGCACAATCAGGGTCGGCCGACTCTCCCCGAGCAGCTCCCGGGGGAGGTCCCGGCAGAAGAATCTGCGCTCGAACTCGAAATCGTCCTCGTCCTCATTCATGGCCATGCATCCCATGGTACGGTAGGCCGGTTGCGGCCACCATTTCATGTCCACAGCCCACTTCGGAGTCCAGGTATGTGAAGGTCGCTTGTGATGGCCGGGTGAAGGAACTAGAGTGTAGATTATCCCGAGAGAAGATCATCCGGGAATGTTGGCGGCTTCGCGCCACCGCATGAGGATGCAATGGCGCAACCGGGGCGGTGGCACGAAGCCTTGCCATCACAATAACTACGAAACGCCTGAAATCTTGCGGCAACACGCCGAGAGTGGCTGGAGCCGGACCGACACGTCAGGACGCGCATGGGTGCGAAAATGCGCAAAGTGTCCTAGTATGGTCTCTGTTGTCCACTGGAAAGTGGCTGTCGGGTTCGTAGCTCAGCGGATAGAGCGTCTGTCTCCGGAACAGAAGGTCGAGGGTTCGAATCCCTTCGAGCCCACCAAGATGAAATCCCTGCAGCCAGGAAGAGCGCGGGGGTTTTCTTTATACGACTCCCGTCTGTCATTACGCCCGGGATTATGATCATGGCGCTTGCTGGATGAAATAAGCGCACGCGATGCGTCACGATATGTGTGGTGAATCACTAAGCTTTTGAGGAACATGGCCCTTGGCCCGCTCGTGTCCTCATTTTCAGGTGCCATAGTGAAAGGGTAAGACCGAACGTCGCGGAGGATCGACGCTTCCGCGTTGTGGCGGAGCCTCCTTTCCCCCGGTGAAGCAAAGGAGTTCACATGGCCAATCGAATCAATGCAGGGGATGCTGTCCTTCACGTCCTGGAGCAGTGGGGGGTGCCGCGCATCTATGGCCTGCCCGGCGGTTCCTTCGACTCCATGATGAACGCCATCCACAACGAGCGCGAGCGCATCGACTTTATCCAGGTCCGTCATGAGGAGGCCGGAGCTCTGGCTGCCGCCGGCGAGGCCAAGCTGACTGGCCGGATCGGCGTCTGCTTCGGTTCGTCTGGCCCTGGTGCGGTCCACCTGCTCAATGGCCTCTATGATGCGCGTGAGGACGGCGTGCCGGTGCTGGCCCTGGTGGGCGAGGTGCCCCAAGCCTTTATGAACATGGACTTCTTCCAGGCCATGGACGAGGTGCCTATCTTTACCGATGTGGCCGTATTCGCCCGGGCCGCCACCAACGCCCAGGGGCTGCCGGCCCTGGTGGACGAGGCCATCCGCCGCGCCTATGCCAGCCACGGGGTCTCCGTGGTCATCATCCCCAAGGACCTGGCCTGGGCCGAGATCGACGACCGCCCGGTGGCTTCTGCGCCTAACTTCCGCAAGCCGGAGCCTCTGAAGCCTGCGGCCGACCAGGTCAGCAAGGCGGTGGAGATCATCCAGTCCGCCAAGGCCCCGCTGCTCTACTTCGGCCAGGGCGCTGCCGGCGCTCGCGATGAGCTGGTCGCCATGTCCGAGCGTTTCAAGATGCCCATGGTCTCCACCTTCCCGGCCAAGGGGATTGTGGAGGACACCTATCCTGCCTACCTGCAGTCGGCCGGCCGCGTGGCCACCAAGACCGCCACGGAGGCCATCTACACCTCGGATCTGACGGTCTGGGTGGGTTCGGACAACCCCTTCGGATCCATGTTCGTCACCCCCAACACCAAGGTCATCCAGATCGATCTGAACCCGGTCAAGCTGGGCAAGCGCTTCCAGGCCAATGTGGTCCTGGCCATCCAGGCCGATGCCCGCGAGGCCCTCAAGGCTATAACCGCCGCTGGCCAGGACCAGGAGGAGTCCGTCTTCTACAGGGCCTGCCTGCGCAGCAAGGAGAACTGGGACCAGTGGGTGGCCTCCTTTAACGAAGACACTCGCACGCCCCTGCGGCCTGAGCCCGTCTACCACGTCATCGATCAGCAGCTTGAGGACAATGACATCGTCATCCCCGATGTGGGCAATGTGGATATTGACTTCCTGCGTCTGCTGCATCTGAAGCCCACCAACCGCTGGACCGTTTCCGGCAAGCATGCCACCATGGGCTACGCCGTGCCGGCCGCCTTGGCTGCCAAGCTGGAGCATCCGGAATCGACCGTCTACTCCCTGAGCGGCGACGGCGGGTTCGCCATGCTCGGCGAGGAGGTGCTGGCCCAGCTCAAGTACCATGCACCGGTCATCAACGTGGTCTTCTCGAACCGTTCCCTGGGCTACATCGAGGCCGAGCAGCGCGACGACAGCCATCAGCCTCTGAGCGGAGTGGATCTGCCCGACACCGACTGGGCCAAGGTCGGCGAGGGCATGGGCGCCCTGGGCTTCACCGTGCGTACGGTGGCCGATGCCCGCCACGCCTTCTCCGAGGCTCGCAAGGCCGACAGATCCTCGGTCATCGACGTCAAGCTGACAGGAGCCAGCCCTCTGGATACCCGCTACATGCGGTTCCCGGAGACCTGCTCGGATCCGGACCAGGTCGAGAAATTCGTCAAGACCTACGAGGCCGGCGATCTGCGCTCCCTGGCCTACTGGATGGGTCAGGAGGCTCGCAAGGGCTGAGACTGATGCCGCTTGCGCCGGGCGGGCACTCCTATAGTGGACGGTGTCCGCCCGGGGCTTCGGCCCTGCATGGGTGCGGCGGACCTGAAGGAAAGGACGGACTCATGGAAGATGGACCGGAAGAGATCGGCACGCCATATGCGCCCCAGGCCTTGGGGGCTTACAGTCAGGCTGTGAAGGCCGGGGGCTTTGTCTTTGTCTCCGGACAGTTGGGCATCGACCCGGACACCGGAGAGCTGGTGGAGGGCACTGCGGCTGACCAGGCCACCCAGGCCCTGAAGAACGTCAAGAACATCCTGGATGCAGCCGGCAGCGGCATGGAGAAGGTGGTCAAGGCCACTATTCTTATGCGGCGGGTTGAGGATTTCACCCAGGTGGACCAGGCCTACTCCCAGGTTTTCATCGGCTCGGTGCGGCCGGCCCGCGTGGCTTTCGGTGGCGCGGACATCCCCAAGGGGGCCCTGGTCGAGATCGAGGTCGTGGCTCTGGCCTGAGACAGGACGGCTGCTGGTCGCCGCCGTCGCTAGACTTGAGGGCATGAGTCCTGAAGCACTTGCCCGTATCATCTCTTCGACCGCCGTCAAGATGGCCCAGTCAGGCCGCCTGGGGAGTCTGGAGCCCGACATGGTTCCTGATGCCGACCATCTGGCGGTCATGCGTCCCAAGGACCGCTCCCACGGGGATTGGTCCACTAACATCGCCATGCAGCTGGCCAAGAAGGCCGGCATGAGGCCTGCGGAACTGGGGCAGGCCTTGGCTGAGGCTCTGCGGGAGGACGACGGGATCGCCCAGGTGGATGTGGCTGGTCCCGGCTTCATCAATATAACCTTGGATTCGGCCTCGGCGGCAGCTGTGGTCGATGCGGTCCTGGAGGCGGGCTCCGCCTATGGGAGCAACGATCACCTGAGCGGGCGCACGCTCAATCTGGAATTCGTCTCGGCCAATCCCACGGGTCCCATCCATATCGGCGGCACACGCTGGGCGGCTGTGGGCGACTCCATGGCCCGGGTTCTGGAGGCCAACGGTGCCAAGGTGGTCAGGGAGTATTACTTCAATGATCACGGCACGCAGATCGACCGCTTCTCCCGCTCACTGGTGGCGGCGGCCCACGGCGAGCCCGTGCCTGCTGACGGCTACAAGGGCTCCTACATTGATGAGATCGCCTCGCGGGTGGTCAAGGAGGCCGCTGACCAGGGACAGGACATCCTGGCCATGCCCAGGGTGCGCGACGAGGACGGCGCCGAGGGGGACAGTCCCCAGCGTGAGGCTTTCCGTACGCGGGCTGTGCCCATGATGTTCGCCGAGATCCAGCAGTCCATGCGTGACTTCCGGGTCAATTTCGATGTCTGGTTCCATGAGAACAGCCTCTATGAGTCCGGCCAGGTGGACCGGGCCATTGACGAACTGCGGGCCAAGGGCGACATCTTCGAGAAGGACGGGGCTACCTGGTTCCGCTCCACCACCTACGGCGACGACAAGGACCGGGTGATCATCAAGTCCGACGGCCACGCAGCCTACGTGGCGGCCGACATCGCCTATTATCTGAACAAGCGTCGCAGGTCCAAGGATCCCTGCGACGAGGCCATCTACATGCTGGGTGCCGACCATCATGGCTACATCGGCCGAATGATGGCCATCTGCGCGGCCTTCGGGGACACTCCCGGCGTGAACATGCAGATCCTGATCGGCCAGATGGTCAATGTCATCAAGGACGGCCAGGCCGTGCGCATGAGCAAGCGGGCAGGCAACGTGGTCACCATCGACGATCTGGTGGATGCCGTGGGGGTGGATGCCGCCCGGTATTCCCTGGCCCGCACCGACTACAACCAGAGCGTGGACATCGACCTGGACCTGCTGGCCTCGCACACCAACGACAATCCTGTTTACTATGTGCAGTACGCGCACGCCCGCTCTAAAAACGTGGATCGGAACGCGTCCCAGGCGGGCATCGACCGTTCCGGAGCCGATCTGTCCCTGCTGGACACTGCTGCTGACAACGAAGTTCTGGGCGTCCTGGCCCTCTATCCCAATGTGATCCAGACTGCAGGCGACCAGAAGGCCCCCCACCGGGTGGCCCACTACCTGGAGCAGCTGGCTGGGGTCTATCACCGTTGGTACAACCTGGAGCGCGTGGTGCCCATGGAGCCGACCGGCCGGGCGGATCTGGACCAGGACGAGGACAGGAATCCACAGCCGGCCCGGGCAGCGGCGCGTCTGCGGCTCAATGACGCCGTGCAGCAGGTCATCGCCAACGGTCTGGGGTTGCTGGGCGTCCAGGCTCCGGACCGTATGTAAGCCCTCAAGGTCACCAGGAGGTCGTTGATGGAAACAGGGATGTGCGGGCTGGGGCCCTACGGGTTCTGGCCCGAGGCTTTGCAGCGGGACCGTCAGGGCATGCTGACCATGCATGGGTGCCCCATGGAGGACCTGGCCAAGCGTTACGGCACCCCCATGTATCTGATGGACACCGCGATGATGGCGGAACGGGCCTCGGCCTTCCGCCAGGCGGCCTTGCGGGACCTGGGTGGTGCGACCACCAGGGTCAGCTACGCGGGCAAGGCCTTCCTCAGCAAGGAGACCGTGCGGATCATGCTGCGCCAGGGGCTGGATATCGACACCTGCTCCCTGGGCGAGATGCTGATTGCCCAGGCTGCTGGTGCCCCTGGCCGTCGTCTGGTCCTGCATGGCAACAACAAGTCCGACCAGGAGATTGATCTGGCTGTGAAGGAGGGCTACCGGGCCATCGTCATCGATGCGCCCGACGAGCCCGCGCGAATCGCCGCTGCTGCAAGGGCCCAGGGGCGTCGCGCCAAGGTCATGCTCCGGGTGACCGTGGGTGTGCACGCCGGCGGCCACGAGTACATTTCCACTGCCCACGAGGATCAGAAGTTCGGCATCCCCCTGCTGCCCCAGGGCACTGACGTGGGCCTGCTGGACCTCGGGCCTGAGCCTGGATCCTCCGGACAGGCTGGGGCAGCGGCTTCGGCGGCCACAAAGAATGACGCCTCCTTGGCTCCTGGCGATTCCGTGGTCTCCCGGTCGTCTTCAGCCCTGTATTCGGCCGCCAACGGGCCCGCTGAACCTGCTGATCCCGCCCGGATCAAAGCCATGTCCGCCCTGGCTGACGGACCGGCTATCGCCCTGCTCAAGGAGATTCGCTCCCACGAGAAGGAACTGGAGCTGGTGGGCATCCATACCCATATCGGCTCCCAGATCCATGACTCTTCGGCCTTCATCGAGGCCGCCCGGCGCATGATGCTGCTGCGGCACACCTTCTGGGCCACCGACGGATACCTGATGCCCGAGGTGGACCTGGGCGGCGGCTTCTCCGTGCCCTACACCCCGGATGAGGATCGGATGGACCTGGACCAGACCCTGACCAGCCTAGGGGCTGACATGGTCGCCATCAACCGTCGCCTGGGCATGCCCATGCCGGTCATCGCCTTCGAGCCCGGCCGCTGGATCGTGGCACCCTGCGGCATGAGCCTGTATCGGGTGGGCACCGTCAAGCCCGTCCCCCTGTCTGACGGAAGCGTGCGCACCTACGTTTCGGTTGACGGCGGCATGAGCGACAACATTCGTCCGGCCCTCTACGAAGCTCAATACACGGCTGTCCTGGCCAACCGGGATGGCAGCGGGGACCGTATCCAGGCCCGTGTGGTCGGCAAGCACTGTGAATCGGGGGATATCCTGGTGCAGGATGTGGCCCTGCCAGCGGACATTCGCCGGGGTGATCTGCTTTTGGTGCCGGTGACCGGCGCCTACGGGCGGACCATGGCCAGCAATTACAACCAGGCTCTGATCCCCGCCGTGGTAGGTCTGGACCAGTCCGGTGCCCATCTGATGCTGCGGCGGCAGACCACGGATGACCTGCTGGCCTTGGATCAGGGATGATGCGCTCCGTCTTGGCGGAAGCAGGCGCCGGGGTGGATGCGGGTGTCGGATTGGCTTTCTAAGATGGAGCAACACCCTGCGACAGGCCCCGATGGGGCGGATGGAGGATCCATATGCCTGAACGCATGCAGCAGCAGGAGGCCGTCAGGCCCATCCGCATAGCACTTCTGGGGGCTGGGACCGTGGGTTCCCAGACCGCCCGCCTCCTGGTGGAGCAGAGCCAGGACCTGGCCAGTCGAGTAGGCCGTCCCCTGCAGCTGGTGGGCATCGCCGTCCTCCATCCTGACAAGGTCAAGGCTGATTGGATCGATCCGTCCCTGCTGACCACAGACTCAGCCGACCTGGTCACCCGGGCGGACATCGTCATCGAGCTGATCGGCGGCATCGAGCCGGCCCGCACCCTGCTGCTCAAGGCCATCGAGTCCGGCGCCAGCGTGGTCACAGCCAACAAGGCCCTGTTGGCCCAGCATGGCCCTGAACTCTACCGGGCTGCCGAAGAGCGGGGCGTCGACATCTACTTCGAGGCGGCCGTGGGCGGGGCCATCCCCATCGTGCGGCCCCTGCGCGAGTCCCTGGTGGGCGACGGCATCACCAGCCTGGTGGGCATCGTCAATGGGACCACCAACTACATTCTGGATGAGATGACCACCAAGGGTCTTCAATTCGACCAGGCCCTGCGCGACGCCCAGGCCAAGGGCTTCGCTGAGGCGGACCCCACCGCCGATGTGGACGGGCTGGATGCAGCCGCCAAGGCCGCAATCATGGCCACGCTGGCCTTCCACACTGATGTGCGCATGGATGATGTACCCGTGGAGGGCATCCGCACCATCACCGCCGACGATATAGCGGCCGCACAGACCGAGCACCGGGTCATCAAGCTTCTGGCCGTGGCTGAGCGCGGCGAACAGGGCATCTCCGCCCGGGTCTACCCGGCGCTGATTCCCGACAGCCACCCCCTGGCCTCGGTCCATGGCAGCTTCAATGCCGTCTTCGTCACCGCCAAGGCCGCCGACGACCTCATGTTCTACGGCCGGGGTGCCGGCGGGGCGCCCACAGCATCAGCCGTTCTGGGGGACGTGGTCACCGAGGCGCGCCACATCGTCCAGCATGGCATGGGTCCGGGGATCCCCATGTACGCCAACATCCCCATGGCCCCTCTGGATTCATCCCGAGCCGCCTTTGCCGTCCGTTTCCTCATTCACGACAAGCCTGGCGTGCTGGCGGCCATCGCCCAGGTCTTTTCCGAGGCGGGCATCTCCATCAACGGCGTCAACCAGGACATCAAGCCCACCCTGCATGACCCGGGCTACAGCGGCGAGATCCAGCAGCTGCGCGTGGTCACCCACCTGTGCGACGAGGTGACCCTGCGGCAGGTCGTCGAGCGGATCTCCACCTTCGACTCGGTCACTGGGCAGGCCTCTATCCTTCGCGTCTTCGATCGGCAGGCCCAATGATGGCCGCTGCCACAGAGGGCCCGTCTACAGTGCGGGTGCGCGTGCCGGCCACCAGCGCCAACCTGGGTTCAGGTTTTGATGCGGTCGGCCTGGCGCTGGACTACCATGACGAGATCGTCTTCACCCGTTCCGTGGACCCGGGCGACACCACCGCCTATGTGGTCATCAAGGGCGAGGGGGAGCGGACCCTGCCCCGAGACGAGACCCACCTGGTCGTCTCCACCTTCAGGCGGGCCTGCCAGGTCTTCGGACTGCCAAGGTTCGGCTTCATCATGCGCGCGGTCAACCGAATCCCCCAGGCCAGAGGGTTGGGATCCAGTGCTGAGGCCATCGTGGCCGGAATCGCGGCGGCTGCGGCCTTCGCCCACACTGGCCCACTGCGCCGTGATGCCGTCTTCGCCCTGGCCGCTCAGATCGAGGGGCATCCCGACAATGTGGCGCCTGCCGTCTACGGTGGGCTGACCGTCTCCTATGATCTGGCCACTGGCGAGGGCGTGGGTTCCCTGCCCATAGCCGGGGGCGCGCCCCTGGAGGGCGGCTACCACACCCTGCGCTACAAGGTGGACCCGGCCATCAAAGCCACGGTTTTCGTTCCCGGCACCCATCTGTCCACACAGAAGGCCCGACAGGCCCTGCCCAACCGGGTGCCTTACGCGGATGCCGTTCACAACCTGTCAAGGGCGGCCCTGATTCCTGGCGCTCTGAACCCCGAGTCCCTGGATGACCTGGAGACAGAGGCAGCCGAGCAGTCTGCCAGAGCCAACGCCCTGCTCTTCGTCGCCACCCAGGACCGGCTCCATCAGCCATACCGGGCCGCGCTCATGCCCTCCTCAACCAAGCTCCTGCAGCTCCTGCGCAGTCGGGGCTACGCGGCGGCCGTCTCTGGAGCCGGTCCCTGCATCATCGTCCTGCATTACGGTGATGCCGAAAATGAGCTGCGGACCATTGCCAAGGACTATCTGGATTCCGGCCGCTGGCGGATTCTGCCCTTGGATGTGGACTGCCGGGGGGTCCAGGTGGAACGGGACCAGGAAGGCAATCGTGAACACTGAAGACAGGCATATCCCGTTCATTCTGGCATCATCCTCACCCTCCCGGCGGAGGCTCCTGATCCAGGCGGGCATTGACCCCATCATCCGACCCTCAAAGGTGGATGAGCCGGCCGTCCTGGCTGAACAGGCCCGTAAACTGGGCCGCCACCTGGAGGACCTGGATGCGCGCGAGCGGGTCGCTGTCTTGGCTGAGGCCAAGGCTTCGGCTGTCCAAGCGACCATGGATGCCGTCAAGGATGCCGAAAGGCGCTCGCGGGGCGACCTGGTCACGTTCAGGCCTCTGAGCCAGGGTGATCCGGATGCATCCTCCAGGGATTCCATGAGCCAGGTCATCGGAGCCTGGGGCGGGATGCTCGGAGCCGGGCGTGGGCCCCTCCTGCTGGGGTGCGACTCGCTGTTCAGCGTGGACGGCGCCGTCATGGGCAAGCCTCACCAGCCGGAGCGTGCTCTGGAGCGGTTGATGGCCATGCGCGGCCGAACAGGCACCCTGGTCACCGGTCACTGTCTGATCGATCTGGCCACCGGCCGACGGGTTCGAGCGGTCAGTAGCGCCCAGGTGACCTTCGGAGACTATGACCGGGCCTCCATGCAGGCCTATGTGGCCACCGGCGAACCCTTGGAGGTGGCCGGCTCCTTCACCTTGGAGGGATTGGGCAGCGCTTTCATCCAGGGCATCCAGGGCGATCCCAGCGCAGTGATGGGATTGAGCATGCCCACTCTGCGCGCCCTGGCCCAGGAGCTGGGCGTCTCCTGGCCTGACCTGTGGGCCCAACGGGTCCAGCCTGAGCGGCAGCAGGCAGACGGATCGACGCATGGGCCTGAGGGACTGGTCGCCCCTGTGGAGAACGTCCACCAGCCTGGCGACGGGTGGGTGAACTGTGCCTGCGGCAAGCGGCACTGGGGGCTCAACGGGGCTGCCGGCGTCTTGCTGGCCCGGCGCGATGCCCGCACGGGCGCGCCGATCAGCGTGCTTCTGCAACACCGGGCCCGCTGGAGCGCCGAGGGCGGCACCTGGGGTGTGCCGGGCGGCGCCATCTCGGACGGGGAGAACCCCCTGGAGGGCGGCCTGCGCGAAAGCTATGAGGAGGCCAACATCCGTCCGGAGGACATCCAGGTGGTGGGCTCCTACCTGGAGGACCACGGCCCCTGGGGCTATACGACCATCCTGGCCTTCGAGCGCCCCGGCCACCAGGTCGAGCCCCGCATGAATGACGATGAGAGCATTGCCCTGGAATGGGTGGATCTGGACAAGGTCGCGGACCTGCCCCTTCTGAAGGCCTTCGGACAGGACTGGCCGCACTTCCTGCAGCGTTTGAAGGCCCTGGCAGCCGAAGGCTGAGCAGAAGGCCCGGTCCGGCGCGTCAGCTCAGGAGCAGGGCGACCAGGGCGATGATCACGGGCGAGCTGATCGTGCTCAGCAGGATGCCGTCCCTGGCGAAGGTGGTTCCCACCTCGTAGCGGGCCGCGTAGTTGTAGACGTTCTGACCGGTAGGCAGGGCCGCCAGAACCACGCACCCGTACAGCTCCGCCCCGCTGAAGCCCATCATGAACCGGGCCAGCAGGTAGGCGATTATGGGCATGACCAGATTCTTCAGGATCACCGCGCACAGGGTGGCACGACGGTCGGTGCCCTGGCCCATGGGCCGCGAACCCCGCAGGGACATGCCGAAGGCCATGAGGATCATGGGCACGGCCGACTGCCCGATCATGTCGATGGGCTTGTAGACGAAGTCGGGGATGATGAAATGGCCGGCCCGGGCGCTGATGGCCGAAATCACTATGCCGCCTATGGAGCCGATCAGGATGGGCTGCTTCAGGGGCTGTTTGAGGATGGTCTTGATCGAGAGCTTGCCAGAGGTGGTCGCGTCCAGAACGGTCAATCCAATAGGGGTGAACAGGGCCTGTTGCATGACCAGGATGGGTGCCACCAGTGTGGGATTGCCCAGAATATAAGTGGCTACAGGCAGCCCGATGTTGTTGGAGTTCAAATACAGGGAGTCGAGAGCGCCGATGGTGGCTTCGGCAGCCGGCAGGTGAAAGCTGGTTGCGTTCAGGGCTACGAAGAGCAGGCCTACAGCCGCTGCCGACAGGAAGGCCACGATGATGCTGGGGTGGAAGATGACCGACAGCTTCTGCTTGGAGAGGATGGCGAACATCAGGCAGGGCGTTGAGACGAAGAAGGAGTACTTGTTGAGCACCAGCTGGGCCGTTGGACCGCCTACATGGAAGCGGGCGGCCACATACCCTACGGCGATGACCACGCCGATGATGAAGAACCCTTCCATGGCACTGAGCAGTCCAGGCACTCCGGCATCCTCCTCGTCTCGCATGGTGGACGGCGGCCTCCCAGGCGGAGTGCCACCGCTTCCGTCGTCCCCATTGTGCCACCCGGGCCTCATGCTTGCGGCTGCAAGTCCACCTGCGATTCCCGGCCCGCTAGCATGGCACTATGGCCAAGAACACACAGACCGATATTGATCTTCTCGCCGGCGCCCGAGGGGCTGAACCCGCCCAGGCCCTGGCAAGGATACTGGAGTCCATGACCGCCCTGAACTCGGTCAGCGGCCAGGAGGGCGCCCTGGCTGATGCCGTCCAGAGGGCCCTGTCGTCAAGGGCTGACCTCTTGGTCAGACGGTTGGGCGACACGGTCGTGGCCTCCACCCAGCTGGGCCGTCCCCACCGCATCGTCCTTGCCGGTCATCTGGACACCGTGCCCGTGGATGGGAACCTGCCCCCGCGCTGGCTGGAGCCCGGCGACCCGGACATCCGCGCCGACCTGGCCGCCGCCCACCCCGGATCCCGGGTGCTGTACGGCCGGGGCGCCGCCGACATGAAGGCCTCTGATGCCGTTTTTCTCCACCTGGCGCTCACCCTGCAGGAGCCGGTCTATGACCTGACCTTCGTCTTCTACGACCATGAGGAGGTCCAGGCCGATCTGAACGGGCTGGGCCGGGTGGTGGCTGCCCATCCTGATTGGGTGCGAGGGGATTTCGCCATCATCGGCGAGCCCACCGACTGCGCCATTGAGGCCGGCTGCAACGGAACCATGCGCTTCGATCTGATCACCCACGGCACGACGGCCCACTCCGCCCGGGCCTGGATGGGCAGCAACGCCATCCACGCTGCCGCGCCCATTCTGAACCGGCTGGAGCGGTACCGTCCGGCCACGGTGAAGGTGGATGGCCTGGACTATCGGGAGGGGCTCAACGCCACCATGATCGAGGGCGGTCTGGGCACCAACGTCATTCCTGACCGATGCCGGGTGCACGTCAATTACCGGTTCGCCCCCGACAAGAGCCTGTCCCAGGCCAAGGAGCTGATGATGGGTCAGGGAACGGGCGCCGAGCTGGGCAATGGCGAACATGTGGCCCTAGGAGGAGTCTTCAAGGGATTCTCGGTGCGCATGTGCGACGAATCGCCCGCGGCCCGTCCTGGTCTGGACTCGCCTTGGGCTCGTTCGCTGGCGGACCTGGTTGCCCAGACCACGGGTCAGCAGCCTCGCGCCAAGCTGGGATGGACTGATGTGGCGCGGTTTTCAGCCCTTGGCCTACCAGCCGTCAATTTGGGGGCGGGGGACCCCCTGCTGGCCCACAAGGCCGACGAACAGGTGCCCCTGGATGACCTGGTCCGGCTGGAAGCCATACTGGTCGAGTGGCTCAATGGACCTGATGGCCGCTGATCTGTGACATACTAGAGGACGGTGGTTCTGCCTGACCACTTGCAGCGTAGGCGTTGATCCCCCCGGACGGAGACCCAGTGATCCGTACGGGCGTCGGTGTCCGCCTGCGTCAGGAAGACTTTTTGCCAAGGCGTTTCGATCGGGCGCACGCAGGTGCGCGGCTGCAGTGAGAGTGCAGCGTGAGGACGGATCGGAACCGTGAGAGCGGCGCGAGGCGGCGTGCCGCAAGGAGCATTGTGCCCGAAAAAACGAATACTGAGGATACGCAGGATAATAGGTCCGCCATCAGGGATGGGCAGGAAGGGCAGGTCGACCAGACCGCCAGTTCCAGCACCCGTCGCCGCGCTGGACGGCGTGTGGTCAGAGTGGCCGGCGCCGCTGGTGCCGACGTGCCCGTGAAGGTCGAGGCCGAAAAACGCAAGGCCTCCCGCAAGGCCAAGGAGGAGGACGACGAGTCCAAGCCCTCCGCCACCCGTCGCCGTCGCGCCCGCAAGCCCAAGGAGGATCAGGCGGACGATCAGGATGCCCAAGTGGATGAGGGCGAGTCGAAGCCGACCAGGACAACCACTCGTCGTCGCACCCGGACTGGCGCCCGCCGACGCACTGAGGAGCATGCCCAGGAGGGCGAACCTGATCAGGAGCGTCAGGAGCGCGCCATTGAGGCTGTGGAGGCACTGACCTCGGGCCGCAGCCAGAGGTCAGGCCGGAAGGCCGAAGAGCAGGATGAGCGCCCGCGCGCCTCCCGTCCCCGTCCTATGACATCCCTGCTCTTCCAGGAGCCGGTCATACCCGCTTCCCGGCCTGAGCACGATGAGCGCGAAGAACGGGATGACGAGGACGAGGATGCCGAGCAAGCGCCCAAGACCTCTCGCCGCAGCAGGTCCAGGAACACTTCGGAGGGCGGTTCACGCCGTTCCCGCAGGCTCAACGCCGAGGAGCGCAGGGCCGCCGACGAGGTGGAGCGCATCGAGGAGGATCTGGACCATGAGGGCATCACCTTCGTGGTCGACGAGGACCAGGAGCAGGACGAGGAACAGCAGGTGTCCGGCACCCGCACCCGTCGCCGCCGCCGTGCCAAGGGCGCTGATGAAGACTCTGAAAAGTCCGTTTCCACCCGTCGCCGCCGTCGTGGGCACGAGCAGGAAAAGGACAAGGATGACGAGGACGAGGCGCCGCTGACCCGCCGTCGCCGCCGTCGCAGGGGTTCCAAGTCCGCTGAGGGCGAGCCGGAGGTGTCCGGCACCCGCCGTTCCCGCAAGCAGCAGTATATTGACGAGATCACCGACGTGGAGGGCTCCACCCGCCTGGAGGCCAAGAAGCAGCGTCGACGGGACAACCGTCGCGAACGCTCCCGTCAGTCCCAGCTGGTCGAGCAGGACTTCCTGGCCCGCCGTGAAAACGTCAACCGTCTGATGGTGGTGCGTGAGAAGGAGCACCACACCCAGATCTCGGTCATCGAGGACGACATCCTGGTCGAGCACTACGTCTCCGACATCCAGGAGGTCTCCACTGTCGGCAACATCTACCTGGGCCGGGTCCAGAACGTCCTGCCCAGCATGGAGGCCGCCTTCGTGGACATAGGCCAGGCCCGCAACGGCGTGCTCTACGCAGGCGAGGTCAACTGGGACTCCACCCGCCTGGAGGGCCAGCCCCGCCGAATCGAGCTGGCCTTCAAGTCCGGCGACCCCGTGCTGGTCCAGGTCACCAAGGATCCCATCGGCCACAAGGGCGCCCGGCTGACCTCGCAGGTCACGCTGGCCGGCCGCTTCCTGGTCCTGGTGCCCTCGGGCGGCATGACCGGCGTCAGCCGCAAGCTGCCCGACCGCGAGCGTTCCCGCCTCAAGAGCATCGTCTCCAGGGTGGCTCCCAAGGACATGGGCGTCATCATCCGCACCGCGGCCGAGGGGGCCAGCGAGGAGGCCCTGACCAAGGATCTGGAGAACCTGCAGCGTCAGTGGAGCAAGATCGAGGACAAGCGCAAGGAGTTCCTGCACGGCAAGCGCCCCAAGCTTCTGCAGGGTGAGCCGGACGTGGCCATCCGCGTGGTCCGCGACATCTTCAACGATGACTTCGCCAAGCTGGTAGTCCAGGGCGAGGGGGTCTACGAGAGGGTCCGCAACTACCTGGAGACCATGGCACCCGACCTGGAGGAGAAGCTTGAGCACTGGGATCCCGCCGAGCACCAGGGCAAGGATGTCTTCGACCGCTGGAGCATCGACAGCCAGCTGCGCAAGGGCATGGAACGTCAGGTCTACCTGCCCTCCGGCGGCTCCCTGGTCATCGACCGCACCGAGGCCATGACCACCATCGATGTGAACACGGGCCGCTTCATCGGCAAGGGCAAGTCCCTGGAGGAGACGGTGACCCGCTGCAACCTGGAGGCCTCCGAGGAGATCGCCCGGCAGCTGCGCCTGCGCGACATCGGCGGCATGATCATGATCGACTATGTGGATATGGTCATGCCGGCCAACCGCGACCTGGTCCTGCGCCGCCTGGTGGAGTGCCTGGCACGGGACCGCACCAAGCATCAGGTGGCCGAGGTCACCTCCCTGGGACTGGTCCAGATGACCCGCAAGCGGGTGGGTCAGGGTCTGGTCGAGGCCTTCTCCGAAGAGTGCCCCAC
This sequence comes from Bifidobacterium sp. H6bp9, assembly GCF_032193695.1. NCBI lineage: Bacteria > Bacillati > Actinomycetota > Actinomycetes > Bifidobacteriales > Bifidobacteriaceae > Bifidobacterium > Bifidobacterium sp. H6bp9. The sequence goes on along the minus strand of NZ_JASTZY010000001.1, from coordinate 519,092 downwards.
CTGCCATGGGCGAGGCTTCATCCTACACGACAAGCCGACCATCTCTGCCTCCTATGCCGACCCCTATGCGGTCAAGGGCGGCGACCCCTTCGTCAAGACCAACAAGCATGGGCATGGCTCTTCCTCCAAGGAGACCCTGTCCACAGGCTCGACTCCTGCAGTCAAGGCCAAGCTGGCCAGGATCGCTGCGGCGGCCCAGGCGGCGTCGGACGAGGACGATGCCCAGGCTGAGACGGCGGATGTCGCCAAGGAGTCATAAACTGAATTTCGTTTTGTCAGCGGGGCAGGCACATTTGACGACGCGGTGTGTTTGCTTCTATACTGGTTAGCTGGTGTCTGGACGGGTCCGTCAATCGCATGGCGGGACCCGGATGCCGGGCGCAAACAGCTTTGGACAACAGGCAAGGTAGGGCTATGTACGCGATTGTGAAGGCCGGAGGCCATCAGGAGAAGGTCGAGGTCGGTGACCAGATCACGGTCAACCGTCTGGCTGCCAGGAAGGGCGAGTCGGTCGAGTTTCCGGTCGCGCTGGTCGTCGATGGATCCAAGGTGACCATGGCCGCCAAGGATCTGGCCAAGATCTCCGTCAAGGGCGAGGTTGTGGACGACGAGGCCAAGGGCCCCAAGATCAACATCCAGAAGTTCAAGAACAAGACCGGCGTGGCGCGCCGCAAGGGCCACCGCCAGAAGCAGACCGTGGTCAAGATCACGGCCATCGCCTGAGGGCCTAGGTCGAGGTAGGAAAGGAACCAGACATGGCACATAAGAAGGGCGCGTCCAGCTCTCGCAACGGGCGCGATTCGAATGCACAGTACCTGGGCGTCAAGAAGTTCGGCGGCGAGGCTGTGGTGGCCGGCAACATCATCGTTCGCCAGCGTGGCACCAAGTTCCATCCCGGCCAGAACGTCGGCCTGGGCAAGGACCACACCCTCTTCGCCCTGACGGACGGAACGGTTCGGTTCGCCAACCGGCGCGACCGCAAGGTCGTTGACGTGCTCACCGCCTGATTGCCTTATCGGCATCGGCCAAAGGCCATCTCTGTCATGGGGGTGGCCTTTTGCATATGTATGAAGATGCCGGGCATTCAGCTCTCAGGGGCCGCATGTCAGGCCGGATTGAGTACCATGGGCCCCTATGAGCGCATTTGTGGATCAGGTCACCGTCCATGTCAAGGGTGGCGACGGCGGCAATGGGGCGTCCTCCATCCGCCGTGAGAAGTACAAGCCCCTGGCCGGGCCCGATGGGGGCGACGGCGGCCAGGGCGGCTCGGTCATTCTTCAGGCCGACGCCAACGCCACCAGCCTGCTGGACTACCGCTTCCTGCCGCACCGCCAGGCCGAATCGGGCACCATGGGTCTGGGCGGTGACAAGGATGGCAGCCGCGGCCAGGATCTGATTCTGCCAGTGCCGGTGGGCACTGTGGTCTTCACAGCCAAGGGCGGCCAAGGCGAGCGCAAGCAGCCTGGCGAGCGCCTGGCCGACCTGGCCCATGCGGGAGACCGGTTCGTGGCGGCCCAGGGCGGCGTGGGCGGCCTGGGCAACCGCTCCCTGGCCACCAAGGCCAGGCGGGCCCCCGGCTTCGCCCTGCTGGGGGACCCTGGCCAGGAGCGCGACCTGGTGCTGGAGCTCAAATCCATCGCCGATGTGGCCCTGGTCGGTTTCCCCAGCGCAGGCAAGTCCAGCCTGGTGGCGGCCATGAGCGCGGCCCGGCCCAAGATCGCCGACTATCCGTTCACTACTTTGGTGCCCAACCTGGGCGTGGTCCAGGCAGGGGAGGGCCGCTTCACCATGGCCGACGTGCCAGGGCTGATTCCGGGCGCCTCCCAGGGCAAGGGCCTTGGGCTGGAGTTTCTGAGGCACATCGAGCGCACTGAGATCATCGCCCACGTCATCGATTGCGCCACCCTGGAGCCTGATCGGGACCCTGTGAGCGACTATCGGGCCCTGGAGGAGGAGCTTTCCCGCTATGCCGACCGCCTGGAGCTTCCGGTGGGGGTCATCCCCATGACCGAGCGGCCCAGGGTGATCATCCTCAACAAGGCCGATCTGCCGGAGGCGCGCGAACTGGCCGAATTCGTCCGTCCCGACTTCGAAGCCCTGGGTCTCAAGGTCTTCATAGTCTCCACAGCCTCGCATCAGGGGCTCAAGGAACTGGGCTACTACCTGGCCGGTCTGGTGGATCGTCTGCGCAGGCAGCTGCGGGAGCAGCAGGAGGCCAGGCAGGAGGAGCGCGTGGTCATCCGCCCCCTGGAGCGGCGGCGCAGGAGCGGCGACCAGTCCGGGGACTTCATCCTTGAGCGGCATCAGACCCGGTCCGGGCAGACCTGGTTCAGGGTCTGCGGAGCCAAGCCCGAGCGCTGGGTTCGCCAGACCAACTTCGACAACGAGGAGGCCGTGGGCTATCTGGCCGACTGCCTGGCCCGGATGGGCGTAGAGGATGCCCTGCGCAAGGCCGGAGCCAGGCCAGGTGACGAGGTCCGCATCGGTCCTGGCGACGATGCGGTGGCCTTCGACTGGGATCCGAGCGTGGCGGCCGGCGCCGAAATGCTGGACGGCACCCCCCAGGTGGCCCGGGGCCGTGACCTGCGTCTGGAGGAGAGCCAGGGGCTCAACCGTCGTCGCACCAACAGCGAGCGCCGCCGCCAGTACCACCAGATGATGGATGCCCGGCAGGCGGTGCGTCAGGTCATGGAGCAGGAGCGGCGCCAGGGGCACTGGGCCGACCCCTCCGTGGATGACGATCCCCATGACAGGCAGGGCCTGCTGGGGCGCGGGGATGCGGATACTGCCAGTTCGGAAGAGGCTGGGCAATGACCGGCGGGGAGGGATCCGACGAGGCCGCGGTCCGTTCCCGGGTGGCCCAGGCCCGCACCATGGTGGTCAAGGTAGGATCCAGCTCCCTGACCGATCCCCATGGGCACCTGGACCTTGGCCGCCTGCGTTCGTTGGTGGGCGCCCTGGCCTCGGCTGCTGCGGATGGCGCCCGCCTGGTCCTGGTCACCTCCGGGGCCATCGCGGCCGGCTTCGGCACCCTGGGGTTTGACCAACGCCCCGGTGACGTGGCCACCCAGCAGGCTACGGCCTCAGTGGGCCAGGGTCTGCTCATGGCCCAGTACGAGACTGCCTTCGCCCGTTATGGCCTGCGTGTGGGCCAGATCCTGATCACCGCCCGTGACACCACCCATGCCGTCCAGTACCGCAACGCCCGGCGCACCCTCTGCCGTCTGCTGGATCTGGGGGTCATCCCCATCGTCAATGAGAACGATGCCCTGGCCAGCAACGAGATCCGTTTCGGCGACAACGACCACCTTTCGGCCCTGATCGCCAACATCGTCAGCGCCGATGCCCTGGTTCTGCTGACTGACGTGGATGCCCTCTATTCCGAACCCCCATCCCGGCCAGGGGCCCGCAGAATCGGCTTTGTGCCCGATGTGGCGGCCATCATGGACCAGGTGGATGCCCAGGGGTCCGTCTCAGGGCTGGGGACCGGGGGCATGTCCACCAAGCTGGAGGCGGCGCGGATTGCTGCGGCCTCCGGCATGCCTGTGGTGCTGACCCGCGCCGATCTTGCAGGCCCTGCCCTGGCCGGCGACCGGGTGGGCACCCTCTTCGCCCCCATCCGTCCGCGGGGCTCCTCGCATCGGCTCTGGATCAAGTTCGCCTCCCGCCCCCGGGGCGGCTATCTGGTGGATCAGGGGGCTGTCAAAGCTTTGCGCGGCGGTCGGGCCAGCCTGCTGGCGGCTGGTGCCAGATCGGTCCAGGGCGAGTTTTCGGCCGGGGATCCGGTCTGGATCCACGATGAGTTTGGCCGCCAGGTGGCCAAGGGCCTGTCCGGCTACGATTCCGAGGAGGCCCACGACATGCTGGGCCTGAACACCAAGGAGCTCCGCCGCCGACTGGGCGCCCACTATGCCCACCCGCTGGTGCATCGGGACTCTCTGGTCCTGGTCTGAGCACAGCCCTGGGGGTGCTGGGCGGTAGCATGGCAACATGACTATGGCGCAATGGCAGACCCTGAGCAGACGCATAGACGCAGTGGCCCCCAGTGCCACTCTGGCGGTGGATTCAAAAGCCAAGGCCATGAAGGCCCAGGGCATGAATGTGATCAGCTTCGGTGCCGGCGAACCCAACTTTCCCACGCCTGACCACATCGTGCAGGCGGCGGCCCGCGCCTGTCTGGATCCGCGCAACCACCGCTATACGCCCACGGCGGGTCTGCCCCAATTGAAGCAGGCCATCGCCGACAAGACCCTGCGCGATTCGGGCTATCAAATCGACCCGGATCAGGTGGTGGTCACCAACGGCGGCAAGCAGGCCGTCTACGAGACCTTCCAGATCCTCTTGAACCCTGGCGATGAAGTCATCATCCCCGCTCCCTACTGGACCAGCTATCCTCAGATGGTTCTGCTGGCTGGCGGTCGGCCGGTTCCGGTGCTCAGCGGAGCCGGCCAGGGCTATATCCCCAGCCTGGAGCAGCTGGAGGCGGCCCGAACCGAGCGCACCCGTGCCATCATCCTCAACCTGCCCGCCAACCCAACCGGGGCGATCTGGGACGCCGGCCTGGTGGCTGCCGTGGATCGCTGGGCCATCGAACACCAGATCTGGGTGATCAGCGACGAAATCTATGAGCACCTGACCTACCAGGGGGCGCATACCCCCTATCCGGGCGCTCTGGTGCCTCAGGTACGCGATCAGCTGATCGTGGTCAACGGCGTGGCCAAAACCTATGCCATGACAGGCTGGCGGGTGGGCTGGCTGGTCGCCCCCCTGCCGGTGGCCCAGGCGGCTGCCAAGCTTCAGGGGCACATGACCTCCAACGTGGCCAACGTCTCCCAGCAGGCTGCTCTGGCCGCCCTGACCGGCGGTCTGGAGGACGTGGAAGCCATGCGGTCGGCCTTTGCCCTGCGGCGACGGGCCATTGTGGATGCCCTGAACGCCATGGAGGGGGTGACCTGCCCTGAGCCTCTGGGCGCCTTCTACGCCTTTGCCGACGTGACCGGTCTGCTGAATCGGCCAGTGGGCCCGCAAGGCACGGTCTGCGCCACCTCGGGTGAGCTGGCCGAGGTCATCCTGGAGCAGATCCAGGTGGCGGCCGTGCCGGGTGAGGCCTTCGGCGCGCCCGGCTGCCTGCGTTTCTCCTACGCGCTGGCCGACGATGACCTGGCCGAGGGCATGAGGCGCCTTGGGGCCTGGGTCAGCGCCTGATCCTTCTCCTGGGCAAAATGCTGTGGAGGCAACACGGTTGGACGCAATCCGCCCTTTAGGCTAAACTTGCGATTTGGCGGTTTTTCCTCCCGGTCGAGTAGGCTGGTGGGAAGTTCCGATAGGGAAGTGGCGCAATTGGTAGCGCAACGGTCTCCAAAACCGTAGGTTGTGGGTTCGAGTCCCGCCTTCCCTGCCAAGGCTTGCAGCAGATGATGCAGAACAAACGAAGGACGGATGACCATGGCACAGAAGGATGGGGCTGAGGAAGCCAGGCCGAACTTCTTCATGCGTATCGGGCTCTTCATCAAGCAGGTCATCGATGAGATCCGCAAGGTGGTGACTCCCACGGGCAAGGAGCTGGTGGGCTGGTCCGTGGCGGTTTTCATCTTCGTGCTGTTGCTGATGATCTTCGTAACCGTAATGGACTTCGGACTGGGCAAACTAGCCTTCCTGATATTCGGCTGAGCTGTGACAAGGTAGAAGGTGGAGTGATCCATGAGTGATGATCTGACCAGAGAGGGACTGGACCCCGATCAGGCCGCTGAGTCGGCCCCGTCGGCATCCGAAGATGCCCCCACGCAGGAGGATGCCCAGGTCCAGGATCAGCAGCTCGGAACCTCTTCGGAGCAGGCCGAGCAGGACAGTACACCCGCCGAATCCGCCCAGGCCAAGGACACCCAGGACGATTCTTCCGATTCCGACGACCAGACCGACCAGGAGGATCCCGGTCAGCGTGCCGTGGACGAGTTCTCCAAGAAGCTGCGCACCCTCGAGGGCAAGTGGTACGTTCTGCACACCTACTCCGGCTACGAGAAGCGCGTCAAGGCCAACGTGGAGTCCCGCGTGGCCTCCTTCGGCTTGGAGGACAAGGTCTTCCAGGTGGAGATTCCCATGGAAGAGGTCGAGAAGCACACCGACAAGGGCAAGAAGGTCGTCACCCGGGTTCGTGTGCCGGGCTACGTGCTGATTCGCATGTGGCCAGACGAGAACGCCCGCCGCATCATTCGCGACACCGAGGGCGTCACCGGATTCGTCGGCCCCAGCAAGGAGCCGGCCCCGCTGACCCGCAAGGAGGTCGTCCAGATGATGGCCCCCATGATCGCCTCCGAGGCCCTGAAGGCCGCTGGAGACAAGCCCGAGGCCGCCAAGAAGCGCACGGTGGAGGTCTCCTACGCCGTCGGCGATCAGGTCACCGTCACCGAAGGGCCTTTCGCCACCATGGCTGCCGTGGTCTCCGACGTGGAGCCCACCACCCAGAAGCTGACCGTTCTGGTCTCCATCTTCGGCAGGGACACCCCTGTGGAGCTGGGCTTCGACCAGGTCGAAAAGATCGCCTGAAAGCCTTCGGTCGGTCCTCGGTCGATGCGATAATCATCAAGCTTGTGCTCTCCTGTGGAGCGCATTTGGAAAGAACAGGTTGCGGGAGGGGATCCATGGTCTCCGACATCACCGCTTCGTAGAAAGAAGAACCAGCATATGGCTGCAAAGAAGAAAGTCACCGCGCTGATCAAGGTGCAGATAGAGGCCGGCAAGGCCAACCCCGCGCCCCCGCTGGGCCCCGCACTGGGCTCCCACGGCGTGAACATCATGGACTTCTGCAAGCAGTACAACGATGCCACCAAGGACAAGATGGGCCAGGTCATCCCCTGCATCATCACCGTCTACGAGGATCGTTCCTTCACCTTCATCACCAAGACTCCGCCGGCAGCCGATCTGCTGCGCAAGGCGGCCGGTGTCTCCAAGGGTGCCGGCAACCCGCTGACCACCAAGGTGGGTTCCGTCACCAAGGCCCAGGTTCGCGAGATCGCCCAGACCAAGATGGAGGATCTGTCGGCCCGTGACGTCGAGGCCGGGATGAAGATCATCGAAGGCACCGCCCGTTCCATGGGCATCACCGTCACCGACTGAAATTTTCGTTGTGAGCGGTAGGGCATACGCTTGCCCGCACCGCGACTGCTGATAGGAGAAGCAGATGACCAAGCGTTCCAAGAAGTATCGCGAGGCGGCCGAGAAGGTCGATCGCACCAACCTGTACACCCCGGAGGAGGGCATCGCCCTGCTCAAGAGCATGCCCAAGCGCGGGTTTGACGAGACCGTGGAGGCCGTCTACCGCCTGAACGTGGACCCCCGCAAGGCCGACCAGCTGGTCCGCGGCACCGTCAGCCTGCCCAACGGCACCGGCAAGACCGTGCGCGTCCTGGTCTTCGCCCGTGGTCCCCAGGCGACCGCAGCCGCCGAGGCCGGAGCCGACGAGGTGGGCGACGACGAGCTGGTGACCAGGGTCGCCGGCGGCTATCTGGACTTCGATGCCGTGGTGGCCACCCCCGACATGATGGGCAAGGTCGGCCGCCTGGGCCGCGTGCTGGGCCCCCGTGGCCTCATGCCCAACCCCAAGACCGGCACCGTGACCATGGACGTGGCCAAGGCGGTCACCGAGATCAAGGCTGGACGTATCGAGTTCCGTGTGGACAAGAACGGCAACCTGAGCTTCCCCGTGGGCAAGGTCTCCTTCGAGCAGCAGGCTCTGGAGGAGAACTTCCATGCGGTCGACGAGGAGATCAAGCGCCTGAAGCCGGCCACGGTCAAGGGCCGCTACATCACCAAGGCCACCGTCACCACCACCATGGGCCCGGGCGTTCCCCTGGACATCGCGGTGCTCTGAGCGGGTTCGGCTCTATATTTCAAGGGCGGGAGACCTTCGGGTCCCCGCTCTTTTCATATCCTGGCCAGGCAGCAGCTGGTATGGCGCCAGTCAGTCGGCGCCCGGATGCGACCTGCGGATTCTGCCGATGATCAGGGCTGCCTGGAGGACGAAGGACTCTCGCGGGTCCATGGCATCCCAGCCGGTCACCTCCACGCAGCGCCTGAGCCGGTAGCGCACGGTGTTGGGATGAATGCCCAGCTTCTTGGCGGTGACCTCAAGCGAGTTGCCCGAGCGCAGGAAGGTGAGCAGGGTGGTCGGCAGGGGCCCGTCCGGATCCTGGCCTGCCAGGCTCAGATAGACCTCCTGGTAGAGCTGGTCGGCAGCGTCCCCGTCCCCGTTCAGGGCTCGTTCGGGCAGCAGGTCGTCGGCGTGCAGTGGCCTGGGCAGGGCGGCGGTGATGGGGTCAGCCACTGCCGGGGCTGCCGCATGCGTGCTCAGGGCGGCTCGGATGGAGGCTCCCGCACCGGAGATTCCATGGTGGAAAGGTCCCAGGCAGACAGCTGACTCGTCGGCGAAGAAGCGCAGGATGGATGCGCAGAAGTCGGCCGGGGTGCCCGACCGGTTGGGATCGATCAGAACCACCATGAGCCCTTCGTTCTCGCCCACCAGCGCCCTGCCGCCTTGACGGGCCACCGTGGTGTGGATAGGCTGGCGGGCGTTCTCCATGCCCTGTCCCTCATCGTTGCCTTGGGCCTCGCCAACGACGGCGAAGCAGTCGAATTCGGTCGGCCAGCCCAGCCGGGCCAGATCGTCAACGGTCCGTGTATCCGCCGTTTGCTCAATCAAATGCCGGATGATCCTGGACTCCGTTGTGGCCTTGCGTCCGTTTCTCGCCTCGGCCAGGTCGGCATAGAGAGCGGCTGCTGCGGTGGCGGCATGACGGGTGTAGACCAGCGTGGACCGTTCCCCCTCGGCTCCCATGGTCCGGCCGGCCTGCTCAAGCATGTCCAGAATGGCCTGGGTCAGTTCCATGGCCCGGTGGGGGCCCAGGCTCCGGGAGAGCTCTGCTGGCACGGGGGCGGGGACTTCGCTGTCTTCCGCGCCTTGGGTGTCAAGTCGGGAGCGCAGGTCGTCCAGGGCTGTTCGAACGGCCCCTTCCAAGGTTCTGCGTCCATCGGCGGGCAGGGATCTGGTCCAGGGCAGTGTCTCATCCAGATGGTCCAGTGTCTTCTGGAGAATCTGCTCCATGGCGGCACCGGAGGCGGCAGGTACCTGGCGAGCCTGCTGCGCCTCGGCAGGGTCTTCGTCCGGCGGTCTGGACCGTTTCGACTTGCCGATCATGACGGCCGGTCCATCAGTTCACCGGCACGGGCGCGGCGGCTCTGCCGGACCATGTCCAGGATCAGGAAGGGCACCACCATGTCCACCGGCAGCATGTGCCGTTCGAAGTTGTTGGCCGGGGCGGTGATCATGACCCCCATGATCAGCAGGAGGGGGAACCAACAGAGGACCCCGCGCCAGTGACCGGCTGCCAGGCGGGCGACGATCAGCAGCAGGGCGGCCACCACCCAGAAGTTGGCCCGTGCCACCAGGCCCAGCAGGGGGGTGTCGGCCCAGGTCCTGACGAATCCGGTCACCCCGTTGCGCCAGTCGTGGCACCAGGCCGCCAGCCAGGAGCCCGAGTTCTGCACGTAGCCATTGTTGAGGTAGTAGGACATGGCCACGTAGGCAGGGTCGCCGGGGTCGAAGTAGCCGTAGGCCTCGGCCATGAAGGCGTCCAGGTAGATCACCGGATTGCGCAGTCCCACCTGGAGCCAGGCCCGGTTGAGACGGGACATCTGCTCGGGCGTGACGGTCCTCCAGCGGTAGACGATCAGTTTGGGCTGGTTGCCCGAGGACTTGACCCGGTCGGCCTCCCAGGGGGTGTACTGGATGGCGGCATTGTCCAGGTCCATGATGGGCTCAAGATCAGCCCTTGCCTGGGCCGGAATCCCTTGGGGGTTGCGCTGGGCCACCCGGGCGATCTGCTGCAGCTGGATGCTGCGGCTCTCCACAGGGTCACCCTGAATGACCGTCCCCGTGGCTGTCAGGGCCCCGGTCACCCCTGTGAACAGGACCAGGGGCAGCAGGAGTCCTATCAGGATGGTGGCCCATTGGCGACGGCGGATGATCAGGGCCAGGACCAACTGGACCAGAACGATGTAGAGGGCGTACTTGGCACTGATCAGCATGATCAGGGTGCTCAAGGCCAGGGCAGGCCGCAACCGGACCGCTTGGCTGGCGTAGAGCGGCGAGTCCTTGTCCCCTGACTCCAGCTGGCGCCAGATGCCGAACCACCAGATGAAGGCGAAGGCGAAGAGGGGGGACTTGGTCAGGCTGAAGGTGCTGAAGACCACGAAGGGGGAGAAGAGGAAGAAGAGCATGACCAGGGTGCGGGCCAGGGCACCGACGTGTTCGGTTCCGCTGCCGCGCAGGAAGCGGTCCGCGGTGACGGCGCAGCAGAAGGCCGCAAAGATCACCTGCAGCCCTGCCAGGAGCACGATGCCCGCGTCATAGGATCCAGTCAGATGGTTGGAGGCCATGATGGTCATCCCGTAGACCAGGGTCAACACCATGTTGTGCTGGTCGGTCAGGAATACCGGGTGCCCCGGCAACAGGTAGTGGCCGATGGGGTAGACGTCCATCTGGGTGAAGGCATTGCCGCCGTAGGGGGGCTGATCGCCCTGCAGCTGGGCCAGGAAGTTGGCGCATTCCTGGGCCTGCGCGTACAGGTCGGCCCCATAGGCGGCCAGCAGGGTGAGAAAGGCCCAGGCCCAGCCCAGCAGAAGCAGGCGCATGATGGGCCGCCAGCCGCTGGTTTGCCGGGTGATGAAGGCAGCGTAGGCACGCATCCGTGGGCGCTGCGCCAGGGCGGTCAGCCGCTGTGGCATTCGGAGGGGTTCGCAGCCCAGCAGAATCCGGCGGCAGGCCAGGACCAGGGCCAGGCAGATGGTCAGGGTTCCCAGCATGATCAGCACCTGGGCCAGGCCAACCTGTGTCAGCGAACCCTCTTGACGGTAGATGGGGCCCAAACCAGTGCAGAAAGCGATCCAGAGGCAGGCCAGCAGGGCCAGGACCAGGCCGACGGCCCGAGATGCGCGGGATCCAGGCCTTCCGGTCTGCAAGGCCGAAGTCTGCACAGGTTGTTCGCCCGCCTCTCTCGGTTGCGTCCTTCCGCTGTCTGCGCTCAAAAGAACCCCTTTCGCGGGTCGTGCCTGGTCTACGGCTTCCCCATTTTATCCAGTGCCCATCCGAGGATGCGCTCAAAGCTGTCCATGGGTCTCCTGTGAAAAGATACAAAAACCGGCCGCCGCTTTTGTGGATGGTTCGCTACCGGGGCTGACCCCTTGTGCCGTATAGTGGAACGCGTGCCTCATCAGAATATCAAGTGGCAGCCATCGGCATCGCTGGACAGTGGCGTACTCTCCTCGATCGTGGTGCTCGACACCGTCGATTCGACCAATACGCTCGTGGCTCATGCTCTGGAAGCCTCGGCGTATTCGGATGCGCGCGACCGGGTCGAGCGGCTGTTTGGGGGCGGTGAACCGACAACGAGCACGGAGACCGTGAAGGGACTGGCCTCTGGCACAAGGGGAAAAGCCGAAGATACGCCTCGAAAAAATGCCCGTCAGGGTGTTTCTACGACTACACGGTACGAGGGAAGAGTCGCAAGTAAAGGTATTCGGCGATGGCCGGGCGCCGGGGGGAGCACCATGCCGCTGAGCGTAGCGGTTGCCGATGCGCAGTCCCGGTGCCGCGGTCGTCTTGCCCGAACCTGGGTCAATCAGCCCCGATGCTCCCTGCTGGCTACTTGGGCCCTGCCGCTGCCCACTGGACTGCTGACTGGGCCCTTTGGCGGATGGATGCCTATGGTGGCTGGACTGGCCGCTCTGGAGGGCCTGCAGGATGTGCTTGAGTACCACGGCTGCCGGCTGGCCGACGGCGGCGCTCCTGAACGGGTTCTGACCCTCAAGTGGCCCAACGATCTGTTCTGCCGCGGGGCCAAGCTGGGCGGCATCCTCTGCGAGTTGGTCCGGGTGGATCAAGACTGGTCGGCCCTGGCTGTCGGCATCGGCATCAACCTCTTTCTGCCCCGGCAGGCGCTTCCTATTGCGGAGTCCACCTCCCTGCAGTTCCACTACCGGGACCTGCCCGACTACCAGACCCTGCGCGACGACCTGGTCGATGCCATCAGCTGGCACCTGAGCGGGGAGATGGCCCCCCTTGGCATTGACGGGTCGCTGGACAGGGGCTTGAACGGGCCGCAGGGGCTGCGCTCGCGGATTGCCGCACTCAGCTGGACGCTGGGCAGGCGTGTCAGGGTCGTTCCCGTGGCCGGTGAGCCCGTGGAGGGCCGTGCCCTGGAGATCAATCCGGATGCCTCCCTGCGGGTGCGGTTGCCCGACGGCAGCCAGGTTGACGTGTCCACGGCCGATGTGGGCGTCCTGCCCGAAGTGGCCGTTGTGGGAGCCTAATTCCTGCCTTGTTCATGCTTTTCGTCAGTCCAATCGCCCTTGATCAACCAGTGAGGAGAGGGGAATGAAAAAACTGCTGATCGCCAACCGCGGCGAAATAGCCTTGCGGGTTGTGCGCACCGCCCAGGAGATGGGCATCGCCACCGTGGCCGTCTATGCCGACCAGGATCGGGATGCCCCCTATGCCCAGATGGCGGACGAGGCCTACCTCTTGCCTGGGGACACCAATATGGAGACCTATCTGAACGAGGACCTGATCGTCTCCATCGCCCGCCGGTCCGGCGCTGACGCCCTCCACCCTGGCTACGGCTTTCTGTCCGAGTTCTCCTCCTTCGCGCGCAAGGTGATTGAGGCTGGCATCACCTGGGTGGGTCCGGCCCCGGGGGTCCTGGACGAGCTGGGCGACAAGATCACCGCCTGCAAGGTGGCCGAGCGGGCCCGGGTGCCCGTGGTGCCAGGCCTGAGCGAGCCGGTCACCGACATGCGCCCCCTGCTGGACTTCGCCGACGAGCACGGCTATCCGGTCATGATGAAGAAGGCTGACGGCGGCGGCGGCCGGGGGATCACCCTGATCAACGACAGCGACGAGCTGCGCACCTTCTACATGAACCATGATGCCCTTCAGGGCGGCGACCTGGGCGACTATTTCATCGAGAAGTTCGTGGACCGCGCCCGGCACGTGGAGACCCAGTCCGGCAGGGACAGCCACGGCCAGTTCACCGTCTACTCCACCAGGGACTGCTCGGTCCAGCGCCGCAACCAGAAGCTGGTGGAGGAGGCTCCGGCCCCTTTCCTGTCCGACGATGTGATCGCCCAGCTGGAGGGGTTCTCCCGCCGCCTGTTCGACACGGTGGGCTACGTGGGCCTGGGCACCTGCGAGTTCCTGGTCACCCCCAGGGACGACGTCTACTTCATGGAGGTCAACCCCAGACTGCAGGTGGAGCACACGGTCAGCGAGCAGGTCTGCGGGCTGGACCTGGTCCGTGAGCAGCTGCGGATCGCCGACGGCGGCTCCCTGAACGTGGCGCCCCAGCCCCGTGGCCACAGCTTCGAGCTGCGCATCACCAGCGAAGACCCGGCCACCAACCTGACCCCCAGCTCAGGGACCATCGAGTCGATTCAGTGGCCCTCCGGCCCCGGCATCCGCGTGGATTCGGGCGTCGAGGTGGGCGACACGGTCTCGCCCAGGGATGACTCCATGATGGGCAAGCTGATCGTGACCGCCCAGGACCGCCCGGCAGCCGTGGCCAGGGTTCGTCGGGCCCTGCGCGAGATGAGCATCAGCGGGGTTCCCACCCCAGCCGGCCTCTTCCAGAAGATCTTCACCAACCCCGAGTTCACCGCCGAGGATGGCCACTCCTTCGACGTGTCCACCAAGTGGCTGGAACGGGTCTACCTGAATGTGGAGCCTGCCTCCAACGGCAGCGGCCAGCCCGCCTCGGTCTCCGGCGCTTCCGCCCAGGAGCAGGATCGGGACAGCGATCCCATGGAGACCTACAACGTGGAGATCGATGACAAGCGGGTCAGGCTGGCCCTGCCCCAGTCGCTGCTGGGAGGCATGGGCGGCATGGGCGGCCACGGCGGCATTTCCCGGCCCCGGCAGCCCCTGCGCGGGCGCGGGCTGCGCGATCAGGAGCCCGGCGCACCCCGGCAGGATGCGGCCCGGTCCGGCGTCATCGTGGCCACCATGCAGGCGGTGGTCACCCGCATCAACGTGGCCCCCGACCAGGAGGTCGACAAGGGCGACCTGCTGGTGGTTCTGGAGTCCATGAAGATGGAGAACTACGTCTATGCCCCGGCCAAGGGCCGTGTGAAGACCATCGACGTGTCCGTGGCACAGGGGGTGGATCCGGGCCAGACCCTGGTCACCCTGGATCTGGGCGGGGAGGAGCAGGCATGAGCGTCACCGAATCCACCTTGGGCTCCCAGCCGGTGCGCCAGGGCATCCATCGGGCCGCCGCCCTGGCCAAGCAGGCCGAGGAGCACGCCCGCGACCGTCAGCACGCCAAGGGCAAGCAGACCGCCCGTGAGCGCCTGGACCTGCTCTTCGACAAGGACACCTTCGAGGAGGTGGGCCGCTTCGCCGGTGGCGACATCGCCGGGGACCGCGCGGGATCCGCGGTCATCACCGGCTTCGGCCTGGTTTACGGGCGCAAGGTCGGCGTCTACGCCCAGGACTTCTCCGTCAGGGGCGGCACCCTGGGCCGGGCCGAGGGCGAGAAGATCTGCCGGCTCATGGACATGGCCCTGCGGATCAAGGTACCCATCGTAGCCATGATCGACTCGGGCGGCGCCCGCATCCAGGAGGGTGTGGCCGCTCTGACCCAGTACGGCCGCATCTTCCGCAAGACCTGCCAGGCCAGCGGCTTCGTCCCCCAGATCTCCCTGATCCTGGGACCCTGCGCAGGCGGCGCTGTCTACTGCCCGGCCCTGACAGACCTGATCATCATGACCAAGGAGAACTCGGACATGTTCGTCACCGGTCCCGACGTGGTCAAGGCGGCCACCGGCGAGACCATCAGCATGGACCAGCTGGGCGGCGGCTACGTGCACAACACCCGTTCCGGCGTGGCCCACTATCTGGGCGAGGACGAGGCCGACGCCATCGACTACGCCAGGACCGTCCTGGCCTATCTGCCCGCCAACAGCGGACAGGAGCCTCCCCGGTACGCCTTCATCTCCGGCCATGCCGAGCGCCAGGCCGCCAAGCGACTGGCCACGGTCATCCCCGAGAACGACCGGCGGCCCTACGACGTGCTGGACGTCATCCATGCCATCGTCGACTACGGCGAGCTGGTCCAGGTCCAGGAGCTCTACGCCCGGTCCATCGTGGTGGGCTTCGCCTGCCTGGAGGGCCGGCCGGTGGGGATCGTGGCCAACCAGCCCATGGTGGATGCAGGCAGCCTGGATGTGGAGTCCTCCGAGAAGCTGGCCCGTTTCGTCCGTCTCTGCGACGCCTTCAACCTGCCGGTCATCACCCTGGTTGACACCCCTGGCTACAAGCCGGGCTCGGACCAGGAGCATGCCGGCATCATCCGCCGGGGGGCCAAGGTCATTTACGCCTACGCCAACGCCCAGGTGCCCATGGTCACCATCGTGCTGCGCAAGGCCTTCGGCGGCTCCTACATCGTCATGGGCTCCAAGGCCATCGGCGCGGACCTCAACTACGCCTGGCCATCCTCGCAGATCGCCGTGCTGGGGGCCCAGGGCGCGGTCAACATCATCCACCGGCGCGACCTGCAGGAGGCCAAGGAGGCCGGCCGGGACGTGGATGAGCTGCGAAACAAACTGGCCCAGGAGTACGAAACCAGCACCGTCAACGCCAATCTCTCCCTGGAGATGGGCGAGCTGGACGGCATGATCGACCCGGAGCAGACCAGACCGGTCCTGGTCCAGGCCATGGACCTCCTGGCAGACAAGCAACGCGTCAGGGTCAACGACAAGCACCACGGTAACCAGCCTCTATGAGCTTCCCCTCGTCATTATCAGCAATCCCCAACTCTCTATGAATAGGACATCATGACCAGTACATTCTTCATCAACCGTCTCGCCGAGCAGCCGCACGCGCTCATGTTCGCCGGCCAGTCCAACCCCTGGACCGTGGCTCTGGCCGATCTGCAGGGCGATCCCGACATCGACAAGGCCCTGAGGGAACGGATGGCTGCGGCCACCGACCTGCTCAGGGCGGTCAAGCCCGACCTGCTGGCCACCAACGGCCGTCAGCTGGACCTGTTCGGCTACAAGCCCGACCTGGTCAGACTGGGACCGGCCGCCGACGCGGCTGTCAGCGTGCCCGGCATCGCCCTGGTGCAGCTGGGCGCCCTTATGGACATGGACCAGCTGGGCTACGACGCGGCCCAGGCCCGTCCGGTGGCCCTGCTGGGGCACTCCCAGGGCATCATCGGCGTCCACATGGTCCAAGAGATCCAGGCGGCTGGATCCATGAAAGCCGCCCAGGGCGCCATCGACCAGATCCTGGCCACCGCCATGCTGATCGGCGCGGCCGGCACCCGTCAGGCCCGTCGCCTGGGCATCCACCGCCAGGGTGAGGCCACCCCCATGCTTTCGGTGCGCGGCGCCACCCGCCATCAGGTGGAGGTCCTGGTCGACCGGGTGCCTGGCGCTCGCGGCCCCATCAGCGTGGCCGTGACCAACTCGGACCGCAACCTGGTCCTGTCCGGCTATCCGGAGGATTTGGCCGCCTTCGCCATCGAGGCGAGCAAGGAGAGCGAGCATCAGCGTCAACTGCGCGAGGACAAGGTCCGTGGCGGAACAGCCTTCTCGCCGGTTCTGGAGTACCTGGATGTGACCCTGCCCTTCCATTCCCCGCTCATGAAGGAGGCCGTGGACCTGAGCGTGGACTGGGCTTCACGCTGCGGCCTGGACACCGAGCGTGCCCGGGTCTTGGCTGAAGAGGTTCTGCTCAACCATGCCGACTGGGCCGGCCGGATCGCCGAGGTCATGGACCAGCAGGATGCCGCCTCCCTCTGGCTGGTGGATCTGGGCCCGGGCGAGACCCTGGGCAAGCTGGTGGACAACCTGGTCCAAGGCACCGGCGTGGGCGTGGTCGAGGCCTCCAACCAGGCCCGGCGCGCACAGCTGTCCACCATGGAGGAGGATCCGGCCCGGACCCAGGACTGGTCCAAGCTGGCCCCCCGTCTGCTTGAGACCCCGGCTGGGCCCCGGGTGGAGACCGCCTTCAGCCGGTTGACCGGCAAGCCCCCGGTCATGCTGGCCGGCATGACCCCGACCACCGTGGAGCCCGAGATCGTCGCTGCAGCCGCCAATGCCGGCTACTGGGCCGAGCTGGCCGGCGGCGGCCAGGTGACCGCCGAGGTCTTCGACCGCCATGTGTCCCAGCTGGAGGACCAGCTGCAGGAGGGCCGCACGGTCGAGTTCAACGCCATGTTCATGGACCGCTACCTGTGGAACCTCCAGTTCGGCAGCCAGCACATCGTGCCCAAGAAGCGCGCCTCCGGCACCCCCATCGACGGGGTGGTCATCTCTGCCGGCATTCCCGAGCTGGACGAGGCCGTGACCCTGATCCGTCAGCTCAACGAGGAGGGCTTCCCCTACGTGGCCTTCAAGCCCGGCACTGTGGACCAGATCCGCCAGGTCGTGGCCATCGCCCGCAAGGTCGCCCCCACCCATATTCTCATGGAGGTCGAGGGAGGCGCCGCCGGAGGCCACCACTCCTGGGAGTCCCTGGACGACCTGCTCTCGACCACCTACGCCGAGGTCCGCGCCTGCCCCAACATCGTTCTGGTGGCCGGCGGCGGCATCGGCACCCCTGAGCGGGCGGCCGACTACATCAGCGGCCAGTGGTCCCGCGCCTACCACCTGCCGGACATGCCCGTGGACGGCGTCATGATCGGCACAGCGGCCATGACCGCCAAGGAGGCCCACACCAATCCCGAGATCAAGCGGGCTCTGGTGGCCACCCCCGGCATCGACAGTTCCACCCCCGATCCGGACCCCTTCGCTCCCATGGGCGAGAAGTGGGTGCCCAGCGGCAAGTCCGTGGGGGGCGTGGGCTCCGGCCTGAGCCACCTGCACGCCGACATCTACGAGATGGAGAACTCCTCCGCCGAGTGCGGCCGCCTGCTGGTCCGGGTCATGAAGCACCCGGAGGAGCTGGAGACCCGCCGCGGGGAGATCATCGAGGCCCTGAACAAGACCGCCAAGCCCTACTTCGGCGATCTGGAGACCATGACCTACCAGGACTGGGCCCAGCGTTTCGCCGACCTGGCCTACCCCTGGGCCGACGACACCTACATCGACCGCTTCCTGCACCTGCTGCGGCGCATCGAGGCCCGTGTCTGCGAGCGTCAGAGCGGCGAGTTCGACTCCATCTTCGCCTCCAGGCAGGATGTGGCCGAGCCCGAGCAGGCGCTTCGCCGACTGCATGAGGCCTACCCCCAGGCGGCCGAGCTCAAGGTGGTGCCCACCGACGTGGCCTGGTTCCCCGTCCTGGTGCGCGAGTACCCCAAGCCCATGCCCTTCGTGCCGGTCATCGACAACGATCTGCTGCGCTGGTGGGGCCAGGATCAGCTCTGGCAGTCCGAAGATCCCCGCTACGGCGCCGACTCGGTCAGGGCCATCCCCGGACCCATCTCCGTGGCAGGCATCACCACGGTGGACGAGCCGGTGGCCTCCATTCTGGGACGGTTCGAGCAGGCGGCCATAGACCGGGTGCGCGACCTGGGCAGCGGTCCCGCCAAGGCCTACAGCCAGCTGGCAGGCGCTGCTGATGCGCAGGAGTTCATCCGCCGCAGCCCCAACATCTCCTGGGTGGGCCATCTGATGGCCAATCCGGCCTACGGGACGGCCATGGACGACCCCAACTACACCATCACCGCCACCGGCCAGGACGACCTGGGCGAGCACTACGACCTGGACATCCACCTGGATACCTACTGGGACGACGACCCCGACGGCGGTCTGGACCGGCATGCGGTGCGCGACATCGTCGTGCCGCTGACCATCAAGAGCGACCAGGTCGGCCTCTTCCCGGTGGTCGACCGCACCCGCCTGCCCAAGGATGTCTACGCTCTGCTGGCCGATACAGCCGGCATCGGCAACACCACCATCACCGGCGACAAGCTGGAGGCCATGCCTGCCATCGAGAAGGACGATGACCCCGAGCACCCCTTCGGCCTGGCCCACAGCGGCTACACCCTGGCATCCAACCTGGGCTTCGACCATGAGGCGGCCACCGGAGGCGCCCTGCCCGATGCGCTGATCCCCTCCGGCTTCGCCCCCGATGCGCTGGTGGGTCCGGCCTGGCCGGCCATCTACGCAGCCCTGGGATCCGTCTATGTGGATGGCTTCCCCATCATCGAGGGACTGCTCAACGCGGTCCATCTGGACCATCTGATCGAGCTGGAGGTCAGCGAGAAGCGCCTGCTGGAGCATACCGGCCAGCGGATCGAGCTGACCAGCTGGGCCGAGCCCTACCAGGAATCCTCCTCCGGCCGGGTGGTGACCATCCATGTGGTCCACGCCGCCCAGGACGGGACTGTGCTGGCCCGCGAGGTCGAGCGCTTCGCCATCCGCGGCCGCGCCTACAGCGACCAGCTGCCCCAGGAGGCTCCCGAGTACGGCGGCATCCGCGCCGACACGGTGGACACGCCGCGCAGGCTGCTGCGTCGCGTCACCGTCACCGCCCCCAAGGACATGACCGCCTTCGCCCGCACCTCAGGGGACTTCAACCCCATCCATACCTCCAAGCGAGGTGCCGCGGTCTCCGGCCTGTCTGCGCCGCTGGTGCACGGCATGTGGCTGTCGGCCACCGCTCAATATGCGGCCCAGGCCACCGACGAGCAGGGTGTCCACTACGAGATCGCCGGATGGACCTACAACATGTACGGCATGGTCCAGCTGGGCGACAAGGTGGAGATCAGCCTGGAGCGTGTGGGCAAGGTCCGCCATGGCGGCCTGGTCCTGGAGGTCACCTGCAGGATCGACGGCCAGCTGGTCTCCCGCGGCACGGCGATCGCCCGCGCCCCAAGGACCGCCTACGTCTATCCCGGCCAGGGGATTCAGCAGCAGGGCATGGTCTTGGACGAGCGGGCCAAGTCCCCGGCGGCCCGTGAGACCTGGGAACGGGCCGATGCCCTGACCCGCAGCAAGCTGGGGTTCTCCATCCTGGCCGTGGTGCGTGACAACCCGCACACCCTGACGGCCAAGGGGGTCACCTACCACCATCCGGAGGGTCTGCTCAACCTGACCCAGTTCACCCAGGTGGCCCTGGCCACCGTGGCCTTCGCCCAGACCGCCCGCCTGCGCGAGTCCGGCATGGACATCTGGCCCGCCTACTTCGCCGGCCACTCCCTGGGCGAGTACAACGCCCTGAGCTCCTTCGCCGGGGTCATGTCCCTGGAGACGGTTCTGGAGCTGGTCTTCCACCGCGGGTCCACCATGCACTCCCTGATCGAACGCGACGAACAAGGGCGCAGCAACTACCGGATGGGCGCCCTGCGTCCCAACCAGTTCGGCGTGGGTGACTCCGGGGTCAAGCAGTATGTGGAGTCCGTATCCAAGGAGTGCGGCGAATTCCTGGAGATCGTCAACTACAACCTGGCCGGCCAGCAGTACGCCATAGCCGGAACCATCGCCGGTCTGGAGTACCTGCGTGCCGACGCCAACCGCCGGGCCAAGGAGGCGGGCGGCAAGCCGGCATTCATGTACGTGCCCGGCATCGACGTGCCCTTCCACTCCACACTGCTGCGCAAGGGGGTGCCCGAGTTCCGCGACACCCTGGACGCCCTGCTGCCCGAACACATCGACTACTCCCGCCTGGAGGGTCGCTACATACCCAACCTGGTTGCACGGCCCTTCCAGATGACCAAGGAGTTCGCGGCCTCCATCCTGGAGGTGGTTCCTTCCGAACGCATCAAGCAGGCTCTGGACGATCCCCAGGTCTGGGATCAGTATGCGGCCGACGACCAGAAGCTGGGCCGTCTGCTGCTGACCGAGCTGCTCTCCTGGCAGTTCGCCTCTCCTGTGCGCTGGATCGAGACCCAGGCGATCATGTTTGATGCCCCCGAGCAGGGCGGCCTGGGCGTGGAGCAGCTGATCGAGGTAGGGCTGGGCCATTCGCCCACCCTGGCCAACCTGGGCACCAAGACCCTGAAGCTGCCAGACTTCCGCGAGCGTCACGTGAGCGTCTACAACCTGGGCAGGGACGAGAGCCGGGTCTATCTGACCGACACTGATCCCATGGCCCCGGTTCAGGAGGAGCCCGCAGCTCCGGTCCAGGAATCCAGCCCTGAACCTACTCAGGCTGCTGCGCCCGCGCCTGCCCCTGCAGCAGCCGAGGACTCGGCCCCCGCTCCGGCCCCGGCGACCGGCGGCCCATCGGGTGCCGATGTGGCCGACCTGCCCTTCAAGGCCTCGGATGCCATCGCCGTCCTGCTGGCCTACTCCACCAAGATCCGCCCCGAGCAGATCGGGCAGACCGACACCACCGACACCCTGACCAACGGCGTCTCCTCCAGGCGCAACCAGCTGCTGATGGACATCAGCTCCGAGCTGGGCGTGGCCAGCGTGGACGGCGCCGCCGAGGCCAGCATGACCGACCTGAGCGCCCTAGTGAACAAGGTGGCCCCCAACTATCGGCCCTTCGGCCCGGTGCTCTCCGACATTGTGCGTGAGCGCATCCGCGACCTCTTCGGCCCCTCCGGCCTCAAGCTGCAGCAGGTGGAGCAGCGGGTCTCCAACGTCTGGCAGCTGGGTGCTGGCTGGGTCTCGGCCACGGTGGCCAGCCTGGTCCTGGACACCCGTGAGGGCGCCTCCTCGCGTGGCGGCGACCTGGCGCTCCTGCCCACCGAGGCTGTCTCCACTGTGCCTGCGGCCAATGCGCTGATCGACCAGGCCGTTCAGCAGGTGGCCCAGCGTCACGGCGTCACGGTCTCCATGCCCTCTGCAGGCGGTGCCGCCGGCGGTGCCGTAGTTGACTCCGCCGCCCTGGATGCCTTCGCAGCCCAGGTGACCGGCTCCGAGGGTGTGCTGGCCTCCACGGCCCGCTTCCTTCTGGACAAGCTGGGGCTTGAACCCCCGACCGTCCAGCCTGGCGAAAATGAGGATGCTGCCGTCGTGGCTGCCGTCGATGCCGAGCTGGGCAGCGACTGGCCCGAGCAGGTGGCGCCACGGTTCGAGGCCTCGCGCGCCGTCCTCTTCGACGATCGCTGGGCCAGCGCCCGTGAGGATCTGGCTCACATCTACCACGAGCACGACGACGACCGCAGCAGCCTGAGCTTCGTAGGAGCCGGACGCGAGGTGCACGATCAGGCCGTCTGGTACGCCGACCAGGCAGGCAAACGCGGCGAGCAGGATCTGGCCCGGGTCTTCAGCGGCATAGCTGACCAGGCCATGACCCCTGCCGACTCGGATCAGACCGCAGCACGGTTCGCCAAGGATGTGGCCGTAGTCACCGGCGTGGCTCCCAAGTCCATCGCGGGATCTTTGACTGCGGGCCTCTTGGAGGGCGGGGCGACGGTCATCGCCGTCTGCCACTCCCTGAAGCCGCAGACCGTCATCTGGGCCCGCGACCTCTATCGCCGTCATGCCGTAGGCGGTGCTCGTCTCTGGATCGTGCCCGCCAACCTGTCCAGCTACCGGGATGTGGATGCCCTGGTCGACTGGGTCGGCAACGAGCAGCGCAAGACCACGGGGGCTACGACCACCGTGCTCAAGCCTGCTTACGAACCCACCCTGCTGCTGCCCTTCGCAGCCCCCGCCATGCACGGGACCATGGCCGACTCTGGTAGGCTCTTCGAGTCCCAGGCCCGGCTCATGCTCTGGAGCCTGGAACGCCAGATCGCCGGGTTCGCTGGCATCGGGGCGGATACCGACGTCGACCACCGTCTGCATGTGGTTCTGCCTGGCTCACCCAACCGCGGCATGTTCGGCGGCGACGGAGCCTACGGGGAGGTCAAGGCCGCCCTGGATGCCATCGTCAACCGGTCCCGCCCCGAGCAGGACTGGTCCGGCCGGGTCACCTTCGCCCACCCGCTGATCGGCTGGGTTCGGGGCACCGGGCTCATGGGCGGCAATGATCCGCTGGTCCGGGTGGTGGAGCGCCACGGCATCCACACCTACTCCACCGGGCAGATGGCTGATTCCCTGCTGGATCTCTGCACTGTAGAGGCACGTCAGCAGGCTCTTCAGGCCCCGATTAAGGCCGACCTGACCGGTGGATTGGGCTCCAGCCCGCTGGACCTCAAGGCCCTGAAGGCTGAGGCTGCCCAGGACGACGATCCGTCGACGCCGGCTCCAGCCGGAAAGCCCGGGGATGCGCCCGCAGATGCCGACAAGGATCCAGACCGGGTCATCAAGGCCCTGCCTACACCCCGGGTGCCCGCCCAGGCCCCGGTGGATCTGCAGGATTGGCAGGGCGTGACCGCTCGGCCCGAGGATCAGATCGTCATTGTCTCCATCGGCGAGATGGGTCCCTGGGGTTCTGGCCGCACCCGCTTCGAGGCCGAGATGGGCATCCACTCGGATGGCCAGGTCGACCTGAGCGCCGCCGCCGTCCTCGAACTGGCCTGGAACATGGGTCTGGTCGAGTGGCAGGACAGCCCCAAGCCGGGCTGGTACGACACTGACGGCGAGCTGGTGCCCGAGCAGGACATCGCCGAGCGCTACCACGACCAGGTGGTGGCCCGCTCCGGCATCCGTCCCTTCGACGACGGCATGGGTTCCGACTACCGCCAGGGCACCAACGAGGAGGAGGTGGACGTCTTCCTGGATCACGACGTGGCCTTCTCGGTGCCCACCAAGGACATGGCCCAGGAGTACGTGGCCCAGGATCCTGACCACACCAGCATCGCCCGCGACGAGGAGTCCGGCGAGTGGACCGTCACCCGCCTGCCCGGTTCCCGCATCCGCGTGCCGCGCCGGGCCACCATGTCCAGGACCGTGGGCGGCCAGTTCCCCAAGGGCTTCGACCCGGTCAAGTGGGGCATTCCCGCCTCCATGGTCGGGGACGTGGATCAGATCGCCCTCTGGAACATCGTGACCACCGTGGACGCCTACCTGTCGGCCGGATTCACCCCGGTGGAGATCCTCCAGGCCGTGCACCCCTCCAAGGTGGCCTCCACCCAGGGGACCGGCTTCGGCGGCATGGCCTCCATGCGCAAGCTCTACCTGGACCGCTTCCTGGGCAAGGAGATCCCCACGGACATCCTCCAGGAGGCCCTGCCCAACGTGGTGGCCGCGCACGTCATGCAGTCCTACATCGGCGGATACGGCAACATGGTCCAGCCGGTCTCGGCCTGCGCCACGGCTGCGGTCTCCCTCGAGGAGGGCGCCGACAAGATCGCCCTGGGCAAGGCGGACTTCGTGGTCACGGGCGCCATTGACGACATCGGCGTGGAGTCGGTCATCGGCTTCGGCAACATGAACGCCACCGCCGATTCCGCCGAGATGTACGCCAAGGGCATCCAGCCGAGGTTCTTCTCCCGGGCCAACGACCGTCGGCGCGGGGGTTTCCTGGAGTCCCAGGGCGGCGGGACCATCCTGCTGACCCGCGGCGACATCGCCCTGCGCATGGGTCTGCCCGTGGCTGGTGTGGTCGGGTACATCCACTCCTTCGCGGACGGCGCCCACACCTCCATCCCCGCACCCGGGCTGGGGGCGCTGGCCGCCGGCATGGGCGGCAAGGACTCGGACCTGGTGCGCTCGCTGGCCAAGCTGGGCGTGAGCCCCGACGACATCGCCGTGGTCTCCAAGCATGACACCTCCACCAACGCCAACGACCCCAACGAGTCCGAGCTGCACAACACCCTTGCCCACGCCATCGGGCGGACGGACGGCAACCCGCTCTACGTCATCTCCCAGAAGAGCCTGACCGGCCATGCCAAGGGCGGCGCCTGCATCTTCCAGATCAACGGGCTCACCCAGCTCTTCCGGTCCGGGGTCATCCCGGCCAATGCCTCCCTGGACTGCGTGGATCCGGTCCTGAGACGCGACGACCATCTGGTATGGCTGGAGCAGCCTCTGAAGGTGGGCAGGATCAAGGCCGGACTGGTTACCTCCCTGGGCTTTGGCCACGTCTCCGGCATCGGGGTCATCGTCAGCCCCGGAGCCTTCGAAGAGGCTGTGCTCAAGACCTCCGGCCAGGAGGCCCTGGATCAGTGGCGTCGCCGGGCCAACGACCGTCTGGCCGCTGGTCAGCGCCACCTGGAGGAGGGCCGCATGGGTCGGGCCCCGCTCTATGAGCCCATCGACAACCGTCGCTTCCATGAGGACGGCCACGGGTATGTGGGCCACGAGATTGAGAAGGCCATGCTGCTGGATCCCCAGGCCCGCCTGGGTGCCGACGGCTACTACGACCGGAGCTGAGAGCAGTGTGAACCAGCAGGATTTCCGTCTGAAGCAATAGGCGGGAGTCCGGTGAGGGAACAGTCATTGCGATGATCGGGGAGGTGGGCCAGACGGCTTGCCTCCCTTATTGTCTTGCCATTGGGTGCGGCTGTCCCTTGTCTTCATGCCTTATGCACAAGGGCTCCCTTGCAGGTATACGAGCTATCTAGTCGTAGGGACTTATTGGTCATTGGAGCTGTGGTAATGGCTGCGCATAAGGGATTTTGTCCGAATATTGCCCGTATGTTGCTCAACCGGCGGTGTGCTATTGCCAGGCTGCGATTGGAGCCTTTTCACAAAAAGGTATAAAAAGTAGATGGGTGACCCAGATTTTACTTGGGATTATTGCTGGGCCACCCAAATGGCCGAACTCGTCTTGGGGGAGTGTCCGGCTTCTTACTCGTGCGAAGTTTTAGTGCTAGTGATCGCTGTAATGGAATTCCTACTGCTGAGGTTTGCTGCCATAATACTCATGGCAAGAAGCCCGACTATCATAGCCACGCCGATATTTTCCCCTTCAGCTGTGGGCAGGACGCCTACAGTAAGGGGGAGTCGCTGGTTGTCGATGTCGCCGGATCGGTCGATCGAATTGAACGTTTAGCGGACGGCCACTGTCACCATAATTGGTTGTATGCGGGGGTTGGGGGTGACAGTCCAGGTGCTATCGCTGTTTTGTTTCAGTCAGGTTTTCTGTTTCCGCTCAAGGATCACCTCATCTGACACACCGCTTGTAGGGAAAGGCATTTCGGCGGTACGAGGATTGACTGCATTGAGGGGATTCCCTGTTTTCAGCGGTCTATTCGGGTTGATTTCCTGGACATGAATCCTTATGTCTGGAGCAAGGCCCTGGGAATGGAAGGCACCTATGCTGCATGAAGTGATTTGTAAGGAGTACCGCTTTATTATTCGGAACAAAGGCAGGCAAACCCCGCGTGTGCACGATGTCGTCGCCCAGCTCTCACTAATTATTGACGCCACACGGATAGGCGCCCCTCATAGGAAGCGGCAGCCAGTGAATAAGGGTAACTCGTACTGACCGAGCGTTTCCGCTTAGGAACCGCACTCATCGGTGCTCACTGCGCTCGCGTGCATAGTCATATTGCAGCAAGGTATCGTTCATGTCTAAGGGAATACAAGGAACATCGTGACACCGAAAGCGACACCGCAAAATCCGAATATCGTAGCCCCAGCAAGTTGCTTCATGTAATCCGGCTTTCCCCAATTGTTTTTGAGGTCATTTGAACATGCTGACAGACAATGTTTAATAACTGATACCATTTCATTCCCTTTCTTAAGAAGGAGCTGCAAGATGCAAGACTGTCAAAATAGGTAGGGTCAATCCCGTCGATGCTGAAGCAGAACAAGTTGTCGCATAGGCTATGGTGCTAGCTGTGCATCAGCAAGTAGCATCCGACCTTATCTGCAAACAAATTTCATCTCTTCGTTAGTCAAAGCAGAAGAACCTGGCTAGCTTCTCGTCAATTATGTCTGGCTATAGTTCCCTTCTCGATTATGGTCAACTACTTGTTTTCCGCCATTCTCGTTTTTGAGAACCGCGTAATAGATATCTACTGATGTTGCTGTAAATGCTATCAGAAGAATTGATGCTCATACTGTTATCGCCAACATGATTTCAACTTTTGCAATCGATGCTCGGGCATAGTGGAACTCCCATTCTCGAAAGATAAAGTTGTTGTGTGTGGCGAATTTGTCGATGCCAATGTCAATTACTTCTGATTTTCATTCTCTAACACCGGGTGGCAGCACGTTATCAGTCTGATTCCCCTTGCTCTGCAAGAATGAATAAATCTTGCGGAAATCTGTCAGCCAAGTTCCGCGTAGAACATTTATTCTTTCCATCCATATCATCCGACAAGGAGTGGTCACCGCGTGAGCATGGATGATCCCGCGGTACTCCGGCAGTCACTGGAACGGACGAGGTGTTCCTTGGATCCACGGGATTGATCCATGGATACGCAGAGAAGCGATACTGGCGACGGCGCGATCTCTTATTCAGGGTGGATGAACCGCCGGAGGCTAGTCCACAGCCGCCAGGGATCAGAATTTCTGTACGGATCTTCACGATTACTCGCAGGGGAGGGGTAATCAGCGCCGGTTTCCATGGCGCCGAGGGGTTCTCCCCAGTGATGTATACGTACGTTTATTGCCAAGTTCAACCGGGCGATGACCGATGTACTGCATGTTCCGGCCGGCCCATGTGCTATGCTCTGTACCGAGCCAACGGCTTTGCGGGCGTAGCTCAATGGTAGAGCCTCAGTCTTCCAAACTGATTACGCGGGTTCGATTCCCGTCGCCCGCTCCACGATAATCGCTGATATTCCGCTATTTTTGGCGGGTTTCTCAATCACTTGGAGTGGTCAGGGTCAGGCCTGACTGAGCGAGATTCTCCCTAGTATTCGGCACTTTACGGGCTAAATGGGTACACGATAGGGTGCACATCGAGGACTGTTGGATAGTGGCGGTTGCCAGGCGGGTCAACAGCGTTATGCCAGCGTTGTGACTCCTGCTACTAACGCAGCGAAATCTTCTTTATTCTTTGCTCTTCTTTGTCGCGCTCGCTCACGCAGGAACAGAACTATCAATGAGGAAATTGGGATGTTGTGGAGTCTTCGAGTCCTGACTGGGTGATTTGCTGCATTGGCCGATGAGGGGCATACTCGGGCCTATGGATGATGCCGGGTTTGGACAAGTGCTGGGGTTGGGACATGATCTGGTCGATCTGGAGAAGTTCGGCCGACAGTTGGCTATGCCAGGCACGCGCATGACAAGCTTATTCTCGCCAAGGGAGCGGCGGCAGGCCGAGCAGCGCGCCCTGCTCAAGCATGACGACACAACGGCGCACTTGGCGGTGCGCTGGGCTGGCAAGGAGTCGGTGCTCAAGGCCTGGTCTCAGGCGCTGGGGTCTGAGCCGTCGCCCTATGGTTTGGATGATTTTCCCTGGAGCGGTGTGGAGATTCTGGACGACGGCCGGGGTCGGCCGAGTGTCAATCTAGAGTCCTCTGTGGAATCCAGGCTTTATGATTCCTTGCCTCTAACCGGTAGTCAGGTCGACCAGGTCGAGTTGTGCTGGCACATCGCTCTCAGCCATGATGGACCGGTGGCTTCGGCGGTTGTGCTTCTGTGCAGGTGCGTCTGAAATTAGGCCAGGCCATGTGACGCGTGTGACGTGAATTCCTAGTTATCGTGTTAACCAGCCAAGTAGAAGTCTTCGGTAGGTGGAGTGATGCTCTGACTGTGCCGAAGTCGAATTGGATGTTTAAGGTTTCAGATTCAGTAAGTGCGTGTATTACATGCGTCGTTCTAAGGGTTGACTGTGGCCCCCGTGTAGACTTTATACAGCCTCTTCTTGAGGCTTGTTCCCTGCTTCCGTGGGGATGATCCGTTGTGTCATTAGGATTTTATGTGTTCCCTGAATAGTCAGGGCATATAAAACAACTTGTGTCATTAAGAGATTATAAATTTGGTGAATTCCACTTCTTCGTGCTATGCTCAAAAATTGTTACAACGAAGTTGTCCAATTGACAGAGTCGCTGAGCTGAGAGCGGGGGAACAATGAGCGGAGCGATACCAACAGATTTGGATCTGGATGCCAAAGCCATATCCCTGTGGGGCAAGACTAATCTGCTTAACGAGGATGACTGGCTACAAGTTTTCGCGCATTTGAGCGATTCCGCTGCAGTGGCCAGGTATCTTTGGCGTGACTGGGTGCCCTGGGGCACTCGAGAGATCATCATCCGCGATGTTGGTGATCCGGAATTGGCTCGCAAAGTCTGCATGTTCATCACCGGTGTCCATGATATCGGTAAGGCAACCCCGGTTTTCCAAAGCAAGCCGTTGACACATGCACCGGGCATGCAGGATCTCTCCCTGCAATGGAAGCCTAGACAGGCTGGCCTGCGGTTCCCTGATGTTCCGATTACGGTTACCAATTATCCCACCCATCCCATAGCGGGCCAAAGAATTCTGGAGTCTTATCTGACGCAGGTACAGCATTGGAGCAAGTCAGTGGCTGAATCCTATGCCTGTGTTGTTGGGGGGCATCATGGTCAACCGCCGACGCGTCAGGCTCTGTGCAAGTCCGATGAGGATGTGCGGATGGGCACTGCTCCGGGTTATGAGGACTGGGCTGAAGTCCAGCGCCAACTGATTGAATTCGTGGCCAAACAGTGTGAGCTCAGTGACGATGACTTCACTCAGCTGAGCAGAAGGCAGCTCAATATATATGCCGAATCTGTGCTGGAAGGTCTTGTTATCATGGCCGACTGGATCGCCAGCAACAGTGACGATGCTCTGTTCCCCCTGGTGCCGCTCAATCCTGCGAGCTACGACGAACAAACCTGGGACAGGATGAATTCAGTACGTACGCGCGCCGGCCTTAAGGCCCGTCAGGAGCGCGGATGGCGTAACCTCGACCTGCCTCCTAAGTGGCAGCCGATTCACGAGCAGATCAGCATAGAGGAGCGCTTTGCCTCCAGGTTTGATCTGCCGGCAGGTGCCAATCCCAGACCAGTCCAAGAGAAGGCCGCGCATTTGGCGGAAACGATCAAGGACCCGGGCATCATGGTTATCGAAGCGCCCATGGGCGAAGGCAAGACCGAAGCAGCCCTGGCCTGTGCGGAAATTCTGGCTGAACGAACAGGCAGGGGAGGAGTCTGCGTGGCCCTGCCGACAATGGCTACTACCGATGCCATGTTCTCACGGTGCAAGAGCTGGATCGACAGATTGCCTCAGCCTGAAGGGCGTTCTGAGAAATCCACCTCACTCAGACATGGCAAAGCTGCTCTCAACAAAGAATTCATATCAATGACGGCTTCAGCTAAGGGTTCCGCTACATCATCAGTCTTTGATGATGATGCCCCTCAAGGCTCTGGTGCGCAAAAGGCCGTCTATCCCGAGGCAGTGGTGAATGACTGGCTGCGAGGCAGGAAGAAAGGGGTGTTGGCTAACTTCCTGATCTGCACTATTGATCAGGTGCTCATGGCCGCTTTGCAGATGAAGCACGTAAGTCTGCGGCAGCTGGCTCTAGCCAACAAAGTTGTCATCATCGACGAATGCCACGCTTACGACACCTACATGCGTGAATACCTCAAACGGACCTTGGAATGGCTGGGAGGATTCCACAACCCAGTCATTCTTCTGTCGGCAACCCTGCCTGCATCGCTGCGACGTGAGCTGGTTGATGCTTATATTAAAGGGTATGCCTCGGTGCTCAACGGATCGAGTAACCATGCGGAGCAGTCCCCCGAAGTTGCACCACGTCGTTTTGCAAGCATGGAGGCGTTTACTGATTGTTACTCCAGACCGCACACCGATAAGGCTTCGTCCCTTTTACAGTCAGGCGACAAGCAGCCCTCTAATGAGGAGAAGGACTCTGACGACCTGCATGCTTATCCGCTGATTACTTACACGTCTGGAACGACCTGCCAGGCTAGCTCGGTGCAGCCTTCGGGTCGTGTGGTAGACATCGAATGTCATGTCATTGACGACGATCTTGAGCATCTGTCAGATTTGCTGCAAGAGCGTCTGGCTGTAGGTGGCTGCGCCGCTGTGATCTGCGACACCGTAGATCGGGCCCAGCAGACTGCTGCAGCTTTGACCCATGTATTTGGCCCGGACCAGGTCAGACTCACGCATTCACGTTTCATCGACCGGGATCGTATGGACAACGAACGAGAACTCCGAGAGCGCCTTGGTCCGGATGCAACCCTAGCCAATGGAGGACGTCCTAGTCGATTGATTGTCGTGGGCACGCAGGTTCTGGAGCAATCCCTGGACATCGATTTTGACCTTATGGTCACCGATATAGCCCCGGTGGATCTGTTGCTACAGCGCATGGGTCGTTTGCATCGCCATCGCCGTGGACAAGGTGAGCGTGACCGTCCAGCTGGTCTGCGGAAGGCCCTCTGCTATCTGCGGGGCATAGCCTCTTGGAACGCGGATGGCCCGGAATTTCCTGACTATGTAGACAGGGTCTATCCACCGGCATCCCTGCTTGAAGCCCTTGCTGTGCTTGGACTGCAGGGGGACAGCGCCCACCGCTTGCTGCAGCTTCCTGATGATATCGCTCCGCTGGTTCGCACAGCTTATGATTCTGATGCAGTTGCACAGCTGATACCCAAAGCTTGGCAAGAACGGTATCGGCTGGATGCACATAAGCGTGCCGAAAAGGATGCGGAAGAGATTGACAAGGCCCAAGTCTATTTGATGAAAGATTCGGCCCATCTACTGCAGCAGTCTCACACCTTGGTGGACCTATTTACGAGCACTGTGGACGCCAGGTCGGAAGCCAAAGCCAGACAGGCTGTCAGAGACACTCATGATTCAGTGGAGGTGGTGCTTCTGCGTCGGTGCGGTGATAAGTATGCGCTTCTGCCCTGGATTGGAGGCGATAGGGTACCTTGCGGGGCTCCTGTGCCTACAAAAACCGAGCCTGAGAACCGGCTGGCGCAAGTGGTGTTGCGTTGCTCGGTAAATCTGCCGGATCGCATCTGTCGTGACATTGATGCTCTGATCAATGAACTAGAGCTCCGAGCCAGTGACTGTGTTGATGCATGGCATCAATCGCCTTGGCTGGATGGCTGCTTGCCTCTGGTCTTAGATCAGGAGAAATCCAATTCGGATCGTCGGAGATTTGTCACCACTGTGCATGGTTACCTTATCGGATACACCCATGAGGATGGGCTGACGTGTGCGAAAGCCGACGAGGACGGAAAGAGCTGAACTTTGCAGTGCCGCGCTAGTTGCCGGCATTTCCACGTATGAGCAACCGAACAAGCAGAAAGGACAATGATAATGAATGATATTGGAGCGACCGGCGGAGGTCGGCCGTCGTTCAATCTCTTGGAGCAGCCTTGGATCAGGGTTACATGCTTGGAAGGACGCGTCGGCCTGGTCTCCATGCGTGACCTTTTGGTTGATGCCCATCGAATCCGTGAGATTTCCAGTGACATGCCTCAGCAAACCTTACCTCTCCTGAGGACGGTCGAAGCCGTGCTCTACCAGGCATATGCCCAGCGGTATCAACCCTTGATCGGGGATGATAATCCGACGGCCTTGCTGCAACTGTGGTGGACGCTTTGGCAGACTGGGCAGTTCGACCCTCAAGTTATCGACGACTACTTTGAGCGCTATCACGACAGATTCGATTTGTTTGACTCTGAGCATCCCTTTTATCAAACGCCGGGATTGACCTACACGTCCGATGATAAAGAGTATGACAGCATTGGCGAACTTCAGGCCGACGTGCCAAAGCCCAAGAAGTTTCTCTTCACCATGCGCGCCAAGAACGACCTGGGCTCGCTTACCTTGCCTGAGGCAGCCCGATGGCTGGTCTTTCTTCAGGCCTATGACCCTGCAGGAATCAAATCGCCGGTGGACGGAGAGACCCATGTGCGGAACAATAAGGTTTATCCGCCCAAGTCCAAGGTGGGAACCGGCTGGTTGGGTGCTCTGGGCAACGTTTATTTGGAACAGGACAACTTGTTCTCCACCCTGATGCTCAACTGGTGCTTGATCAATCCTCGAGGCCGTGGGGGTGATGATATCTGGTTCGGCAAGCCTGGTGATTTGGCGCCCTGGGAGCGTGAGCCGGCCGGTCCTGACATGAATCCTGACTATCAGCCTACGGGCATTGTGGATATGCTCACTCTGCAATCACGCAGGGTGAGGCTGGTGCCCGATAGTTCTGGTTCCCGTGTGGTCGGTATCATCGTCTGCTACGGCGATGTCATCAGCGCTGACAACATGGACGCTTATGAACCCATGACGGCATGGCGTTACGGCAGCGAGAACCTACGAAAGAAACTGGGACTGCCGACGGCTCCTCGCATGCCAGTCACATTCACTTCCGACAAGGCCATCTGGCGGCAGCTGCAGCCTTTGATCAGTGCGGGAAGCAACGGTGCAGGTCAGACTGACGACACCCGTCCTGGTGTTATTCGGTGGGTTGAGACTCTACTGAATTGGAATCAGGATGAAGCCGGGTTCGGAAAAGTGATGCAGATGGCTCGCATCCATACCCAGAGCATGATCTATGGTCCGCAGAACAGCTTCTTTTCGGACGCTATTGATGATTCGCTCGACGCAAACCTTCAACTGCTTCATTTGGATGCCGCTGCCGTGGATGTGGTGGTTCAGGTTGTTGAGCGTACTGAGGATTCCGTCAAGGCATTGGACTCCATGGTTGCCCAATTAAACCAATCCGCAGGCGATAAAGCGCAGAAGGACCGCTTCTATGCTGCAGTAGCCCGCGTCAAGGAACGTGCATATGCTTCCCTGGATCAGCTATTCAGACAACGGATTGCGGAGTTCGGTCCTTCAGAAGATATCGAACGTTACCGGAATGACTGGTTCCAGGCCATTCATCGGGATCTGATCGGCATAGCTGGTGAGTACCGCGATCAGTCTCCGGCACCGTCTTTCCTGCCCAAGGCCAATGGCGCGCGATCTTCTGAGCAGATCTTCGATAGATTCCTGAGCCAATTGAATAAATATCTAGGTCCACTTCCCTCGCGTGAGGGCGAGACCGTGAATGAAAAGGAGGTTCAATGATGACTGCAGACACCATGGTAAACAATCATGTCTTGTCAGTCGACGACCGCAAACAGGCCGTCGGGCGGTATGCCAACTACCGGATCGGAAAACTGCAGTACGCCTATACGGTTCAGGCCAGCAGCGTGGCCAGGGCTCATCTGTCCCTGCTGCGCCAAGGCATTGACGACGGCAGAGTGCGATGGATGAATGTCGGGTTTGATCTATATGAGGATTGGCCACAGGATACCCTGGGAAACCCAGCCCTCGACAACGACTCCAATATTGTCACTGAAACGCGGGCAATTGCCACTGCCCTGCAGATGTATGCCCTTCATCAGCAATCGAAATCTCAGGGTATGGCCTGGATGCCTGATCATAAGGGCACAGGGAATGGCGCCGAGGCTAAGCAGCGGGCGCGATCCGAACGCTTCCGCTACAGTCTCGGCCACGCATGCCGCATGATTGACACCGACCAGGACGGTTCCAAGGCCACCCCGGTTCTTCGAAGGCTACAAATCATGGAGGATGCTCCTGATTTCGACGGCATCCGGCATCAGCTGTATTCGCTGATAAGGATGATGCGGGATCAGGATGTGAAGCTGGACTACCAGGCTTTCGCCCAGGATCTTTATCTGCTGCAGCTGCCTGGTCGGAGGGCCTCTGTCTTTCACCGTTGGGCTCGGCAGTATTACGCCGTGCGCAAGGCTACGGAGGCAAAAGAGGGCGAGGAAGGCCAATAAAACTGCTGAGGTGCAACAGAAGATTCGATGATGACAAATCTTTTCAAATGATTCGTCATTTGGCAAATACAACGATACAAGAACATCGATTTTTCACAAATGAATATTAAGGAGAATATGCCATGTTTATGGATATTTATGCAGTTCAGAACGTACCGCCGAGCAACATCAATCGTGACGAGACGGGCAATCCCAAGACCGCTCAGTATGGCGGTGTCTTGCGCTCGCGTGTCTCCAGCCAAGCCTGGAAGCGGGCCATGCGCGAGACCTTCAAGTCTTTGCTGGACAAGAAACAGCTGGGGGTGCGGACGAAGAATGCAGTCGAGCTGATCGTGAAGGCCATGGTTAATCAACGGCCTGAATCGGCGGACCGGGCTGAAAGCTACGCTTCCATGGTCTTGCAGGCCACCGGCGTTAAGGTCGTCGCTTCAACTCGTGCAGGAGCAGCCAGTGGCAAGCCGGTCACTCAATATCTGATCTTCATCGGCAACACCGAAATCGGCAAGCTGGCTACTATAGCGCTGGAATGGATGGATCAGGGAAAGGACCTGGCCAAGGCTCCGGATTCGGCTATGAAGAAGGAGGTGTCAGCGGTCTTCCACGGTGAGCAGGCCGTCGACATAGCCCTGTTCGGCCGTATGCTCGCTGATGCCCCTGACCTGAATACGGATGCCAGCGCTCAGGTGGCTCACGCTATCTCCGTGGATGCCATCAAGCCTGAGTACGACTATTTCACCGCCGCTGATGACTTTACAGAAGCGGACAACGCTGGTGCCGCTATGATTGACTCCGTCGGCTTCAACTCATCTACACTGTATCGCTACGCGACCGTAAACCTGGATGCCCTGCAGGAGCAGATCGGCAATGCGGAGGCTACTGCGAGAGTGGCTTCGGTCTTCGTAGAGGCTTTCATTCGATCCATGCCAACCGGCAAGCAGAATTCCTACGCCAACAGGACTCTGCCCGAGACCTGCATTGTGGCATTCCGTGACAGCCAGCCTATCAATGTTGTGGAAGCCTTCGAACGTCCAGTTGCGGCCGAGCATGACCAGCCGATCTCGCAAGTCGCTGGCCGCAGGCTGGTTGAGGAACTGCACAGGATTCAGGATGCCTATGATGAGCAGCCTGTGCGTGCTTGGGCGATCAGCACGGATTTGTCAGCGCAGGACTTAGCGCCGGTGGCTGAGTCCGTTGGTCTCAAGGATTTGACCAGCAAGGTGGATGCTGAGACTATGCGCGTGCTGGGTCAGCAGGAGTAACCATGAGCATACTGCTGTTGCGATTGTCGGGACCTTTGCAGTCCTGGGGGAGCTCCTCGCGTTTTACGATTCGAACCACGCAACGGGAGCCTACCAAGAGCGCGGTGATTGGTCTGCTTGCTTCGGCGCAAGGGCGCCAACGCGGTGACGACATTGAGGACCTGTTGCATCTAAGCTTCGGTGTCCGCATCGATCAACCGGGCATCTTGGTCAATGACATGCAAACAGAGCATGGTGCCAATGTCAAAGCCATGCCACTGACCACACGGTACTACCTATCCGATGCAAAATTCCTGGTGGCTTTAGGTGCTGATTCTGCGCTTCTGGAAGGTCTGGATCAGGCTCTGCGTCATCCCCGGTGGCCTTTATATTTGGGTCGCCGGGCTTGCCCGCCGGATTACCCGGTCACGCTTGGGTTGGTCCAGGAGGACTGTGTGGATCAGGCTTTGCGCACCCATCCTTGGATGGCTGCTTCTTGGTACAAGAGGCGCCATCAGGGCTGTCGACTGGAGGTGGTCTGTGATGCGGACTGCGTCCAGGGCGAAGACAGTGGGGTTGTCTCTTCCCAAGCAGATGTTCCGCTGAGTTTCGGCGCTGCTCGCAGTTATGCGGTCAGGACGGTTAGCCGATACAGAATTTCCAACCCGGATGGTCCCGGTCCTGACGAGCAGCGGACTAAAGCCGTTCCGGATCATGATCCAATGTCGTTCTTCTAGGAGGCAAGCATGTATATATCCAGAATGCCGCTGAATATTGCGCGGTATGCGGCCAAGCAGCTGATTGCCTCGCCTTACCGGCTTCATGCCGCCGTGGAGAAGTCCTTCCCCCCGGGTGCTGTACGAAGTGGCGATGGGGGACGCATCCTGTGGCGATTGGATTTCTCCCGTGATGGAGATTCGACCTGGCTCTATGTGGTGAGTCCCGAGCGTCCTGACTTCACCCATATCATTGAGCAGGCTGGTTGGCCGACCCATGTTGAGTGGGAGGTGAAGGACTACGAGCCTTTGATCACGCATATAGCCAAGGGACAGGAGTGGGCCTTCAGGCTCCGGGCCAATCCTGCCAGACAGGTCTATGTCGATAAGGGGCGGCGGTCCAATCATGCAGTAGTCGGCAAGGTGATGGGTCATGTCACTGCGGATTATCAGCTGTCTTGGCTGGAGAAGCACAGCGAACGCAACGGGTTTGTCCTCCTGGGCAGCTCGGATGAGAGCCATGGGCCGTCCTGCCTTGTTTCCCAGCGCCGCAAGGAGCAGTTCGACCATGGAGGCAGCAAAGTCACCTTGGTTACAGCCCAGTTTGATGGACAGCTCCGTGTTACCGATGCACAAGCTTTTCAACGTTGCCTACGGCAGGGCATCGGCAGGGCTAAGAGCTTCGGCTGTGGGTTGCTGACGGTGGCTCCGATCCGATGACTGGGGATCAGTCTAGGGGGTCTGCCGGAAGAACCGAGATTCCCGGCAGCCCCCCTCCTGAATTGGGTGATCTGGTGCGGGCCGAGGATAGGCTCTCGTTCGCTTATTTTGAGCACTGTGTTATCACTCGCGAGGACAATGCCATCGCGATTACCAGAGATACCGGGACTATACGGCTGCCTGCCGCCAATCTGGGTGTGCTCATGCTGGGTCCCGGCACCACCGTCAGTCATCAGGCCATGGTGGTTATCGGCGACAACGGTGCCAGCGTGGTATGGGTGGGGGAGCGCGGTGTGAGGATGTACGCGTTCGGCCGTCCTCTGACGCATTCGGCTGCCCTCCTACAAAGGCAGGCGGCTTTGGTCTCCAATACCCGTAAGCGTTTGGCTGTGGCGAGGGCCATGTATCAGATGCGCTTCCTTAACGAAGATGTCAGCTCTTGTACCATGCAGCAGCTGCGTGGGCGTGAAGGTGCTCGAGTTCGACAGGTTTACCGTCACTGGTCGGAACTGACCGGCGTAGCTTGGGATAGGCGAACCTATGATCATGAGGATTTCGATGCCGGTAACGAGATCAACAAGGCCCTGTCGGCTGCTCATACGTGCTTGTACGGAATCGCTCACTCGGTGATCGTGGCGCTTGGGTGTTCACCGGGCTTGGGATTCGTCCATGTCGGCCATGAGCGCTCCTTTGTCTATGACGTGGCTGATCTGTACAAGGCCGAGATATCGATTCCTGTAGCTTTTAAAACTGCTGCAAAGCAACCTGATGACATCGGGTCGGCTACCCGGCATGCCATGCGTGATGCTGTCTATGACCTCTCGCTCATGCGACGGATGGCTCGCGATATTCCACGGCTGCTTGGGGCACCTGTTTCTTCCTCTTCCGATGAAGATGGTGGGACCTTGGAGCTCTGGGATGAGAAGGTCGGTGGTGTCCCAGCCGGGAGATCCTATGCAGATGAAGAGGAGGAGATGAGCTGATGGTGGTCGTCGTTTTGACGGCATGCCCAGTGGGTCTGCGCGGGGATTTGACTCGATGGCTCCTGGAGATAGCCTCTGGAGTTTTCGTTGGCCACGTCACCGCTAGAGTCCGGGACCGGCTTTGGGAACGCATCACAGGGCAAATCCGAACCGGCAAGGCCATTATGGTCTATTCCGCCCGCAATGAGCAGCATCTGGCATTCAAGGTGCATCGCTCGGATTGGAACCCAGTTGACTGTGAAGGATTGGCTCTTATGGAGAAGCCTGCTGATGGTGGCGATGGCAGATCCGCAGGTGGTGGAAACCGATACCGTCGGACTGGTTGGAGCAATGCCAGCAAGTACAGACGTGCGGCAAGGTTCCGTCATTCGCGTTCCAGCTGAGCGCAACCGGACCTGTGTACTTTTCAAACGAGCTTTACCGATGAGTGCTGAGCACTGATTACTGGATGAGTGCATGGCTAAGGAGCTCAGTGTAGATGGTCTGAATTGCAGCGGCTGAGACGGGAATAGAGAGGGCTCGAAATACAAACTCATTAAAAAATAGAGATCTTGTCTATTATATTGTTGGGATTGCGAGGATTTCTAAGTGTGCTCCCCGCATCCGCGGGGATGATCCCCGGATACTTGCCTACCAGTATCTCGCTTTCAGGTGCTCCCCGCATCCGCGGGGATGATCCGGCTTGCTGAGGATGCTCCCGATGGTGTCCCAGGTGCTCCCCGCATCCGCGGGGATGATCCGTTCACCGACTGCCGAAACCCGATATTATGCTTGTGCTCCCCGCATCCGCGGGGATGATCCCGGGTCAGCACGCCGCTTCAGATTTACGGGACCGTGCTCCCCGCATCCGCGGGGATGATCCCACGGTGACACCAAGAGTGAGTATCCCATCAGCGTGCTCCCCGCATCCGCGGGGATGATCCGGCCATGGGCGAGGCATCCATCAGCGCCGAAGTGTGCTCCCCGCATCCGCGGGGATGATCCCGGCGATCTTTGGACATTTCCGGAGTTTCAGTAGTGCTCCCCGCATCCGCGGGGATGATCCCTCTCGACTAACACCAACGAGTTCCTAGAGGAGGTGCTCCCCGCATCCGCGGGGATGATCCCGGGTATGTGATCCACGACTACACGGAGCACAAGTGCTCCCCGCATCCGCGGGGATGATCCCGCAGCCTGCCCCGCCATCTGGGCTGCCCAAAAAGT
The DNA here is from genome assembly GCF_032193695.1 of Bifidobacterium sp. H6bp9. Classification (NCBI taxonomy): domain Bacteria; kingdom Bacillati; phylum Actinomycetota; class Actinomycetes; order Bifidobacteriales; family Bifidobacteriaceae; genus Bifidobacterium; species Bifidobacterium sp. H6bp9. The sequence continues at coordinate 479,709 of NZ_JASTZY010000001.1, read as the reverse complement.
GCTCCCCGCATCCGCGGGGATGATCCCACAACCCCTACTCCTCAAACGGATGCAGGGGTGTGCTCCCCGCATCCGCGGGGATGATCCTCGCTTTGCTCAAAATCGCCGGATGTCACACCGGTGCTCCCCGCATCCGCGGGGATGATCCGCAGATGATCAAAGACGAGCGGTTTTTCCCGTTGTGCTCCCCGCATCCGCGGGGATGATCCCGACCACGCACGCTCTAAGCTGATGGAATTACGGTGCTCCCCGCATCCGCGGGGATGATCCGGGCTGGCCCTCCGCAGCAGCCTGGACGACTACGTGCTCCCCGCATCCGCGGGGATGATCCCGCCTTTGGGCTGTTGATGGCGACATGATCATCGTGCTCCCCGCATCCGCGGGGATGATCCCGTCCAAACCCTAATGCGGATTTTCCCGAATTTGTGCTCCCCGCATCCGCGGGGATGATCCTTTTGTACTGACACGCTCGGCCGCTTGGTGGTGGTGCTCCCCGCATCCGCGGGGATGATCCTTCTATACGTCATGGAGACTAGCTGATGATGGCGTGCTCCCCGCATCCGCGGGGATGATCCTAGGCGCTATAAAGCCGCCAACAGCCGACCATAGTGCTCCCCGCATCCGCGGGGATGATCCTGCCATGTCATATGGATTAACAACACCAGCCAAGTGCTCCCCGCATCCGCGGGGATGATCCCACCATCGCCACCGGCGTGCAGATAAACGGACAGTGCTCCCCGCATCCGCGGGGATGATCCGTACTGCAGGGACTGGATGGGCCTGAAGATGGTGTGCTCCCCGCATCCGCGGGGATGATCCCCGGTAAGCCGAGCGAACTTTTCGATCTCCGCGGTGCTCCCCGCATCCGCGGGGATGATCCTGGACCACACCGTGTCGCCGGCCACCACGGTATGTGCTCCCCGCATCCGCGGGGATGATCCCGCTGTTTCGTTGTTGGCGCCGTATGTCGGATTGTGCTCCCCGCATCCGCGGGGATGATCCGAAGGCGAGGTTGGCCAGGCTGGACGCACCGCCGTGCTCCCCGCATCCGCGGGGATGATCCCGCCCACAGGCTCACCCGCTCCAGACTGTCCGCGTGCTCCCCGCATCCGCGGGGATGATCCTTGTCTGGGGTGTGACGGTGATCTCTGCTGCCTGTGCTCCCCGCATCCGCGGGGATGATCCCTTTGTGGACGACCCTGATAAGGCCACTCCGCGGTGCTCCCCGCATCCGCGGGGATGATCCTGCTCAGCACAGGCACATTCTCCCCAGCCGCCAGTGCTCCCCGCATCCGCGGGGATGATCCTGGGCCGACGACCTGGGCCGTCTGGACATGCAGGTGCTCCCCGCATCCGCGGGGATGATCCGCATGGTCAAAGGCGAGCGGTTCTTTCCGCTCTGTGCTCCCCGCATCCGCGGGGATGATCCTCAATGGTGTACTTGCGCCATACTGGCTCAGCCGTGCTCCCCGCATCCGCGGGGATGATCCCTCGTGCCTTGTATGGGCTGGGGGGTGGGTCTGGTGCTCCCCGCATCCGCGGGGATGATCCCTGGTGGCGAGTCTACGGCCTAGGCCTGCTGGGGTGCTCCCCGCATCCGCGGGGATGATCCATGAGCTACTACAACGGAACTCGCTGGGGCACAGTGCTCCCCGCATCCGCGGGGATGATCCCATTCAAGCCATCGTAGAATCGTGGGAAGATGAGTGCTCCCCGCATCCGCGGGGATGATCCGGGCGATGCGGGTTCCAATGCAAGCATCCGGATGTGCTCCCCGCATCCGCGGGGATGATCCTTGCTCGCCAAACTGGCATCCAGGATGGGCAGGGTGCTCCCCGCATCCGCGGGGATGATCCTTTTTGCCGATCACGTCAACGCTGAACGGCAACGTGCTCCCCGCATCCGCGGGGATGATCCTAGATACAACTACAAGAGTTAACAACCGCGAAAGTGCTCCCCGCATCCGCGGGGATGATCCCGGGACGGGGACCAAGATCTACGAGGAGATCAAGTGCTCCCCGCATCCGCGGGGATGATCCCACCATCCGCTCCCTGCAGGCACCCAACCAGGTGTGCTCCCCGCATCCGCGGGGATGATCCTGCGTCCTGTTCAAACCCGTGATCGCTGAGGAAGTGCTCCCCGCATCCGCGGGGATGATCCGCCTCCTGCACAAACCATATCAATGATATGGCCGTGCTCCCCGCATCCGCGGGGATGATCCTCCATCCTGTCGGTCAGGAAATCCTTCAAAGCGGTGCTCCCCGCATCCGCGGGGATGATCCCGCTTCCTGAGTCACATGGCCTGCTGCCTTGCCAGTATGTGCTCCCCGCATCCGCGGGGATGATCCTGGAACTCCACCTCCCTGTCCGTGGGCAGGTAGGTGCTCCCCGCATCCGCGGGGATGATCCGTCTATGGCCAGGAGGTTGGCCCACAATGATAAGTGCTCCCCGCATCCGCGGGGATGATCCCAGTGTTGGCGCGCTGATTGAAGGTGCGATACAGTGCTCCCCGCATCCGCGGGGATGATCCTTTGGGCTCAGAGATCTGGGGCGCGATCCGTGGGTGCTCCCCGCATCCGCGGGGATGATCCGTCGTCGTACTGCTCGTCCGGCAGGTAGGCCCAGTGCTCCCCGCATCCGCGGGGATGATCCGCGTGTACGGCATGATATCCGCTGTCGGCAGGAGTGCTCCCCGCATCCGCGGGGATGATCCAGTCATAATCCCTGGTTTCGGGCTTGCCGACGAGTGCTCCCCGCATCCGCGGGGATGGTCCCAAGCCGCAGACCTATGAGGCGAGAATCAAGGGGTGCTCCCCGCATCCGCGGGGATGATCCCGCTGATTGACCCAGACAAAGAGTGGGGCAATTGTGCTCCCCGCATCCGCGGGGATGATCCCTGGGGCCTCACCTTTCCCAGACTTTTGCCGAAGTGCTCCCCGCATCCGCGGGGATGATCCTTTTGTCCAGTCGGCTCCCAGCAGGACGGCCTTGTGCTCCCCGCATCCGCGGGGATGATCCCCTGACGCTGCCCTGGTCGGCTCTGCCCGCGGGGTGCTCCCCGCATCCGCGGGGATGATCCCATATCTCTGATAGGAGCGATAATGGCACAGTTGGTGCTCCCCGCATCCGCGGGGATGATCCCCGCCTCTCCTCAGCTATCTCCTCCAACGGGGTGTGCTCCCCGCATCCGCGGGGATGATCCCCCGCACAGCAAGAGCTAAGCAACAACATCATTGTGCTCCCCGCATCCGCGGGGATGATCCGTTACGACAAACAAAAGAGCAGAAAATGAGCAAGTGCTCCCCGCATCCGCGGGGATGATCCTGCCGGCAGGATCGTTCCCACCACCCAGTCCACGTGCTCCCCGCATCCGCGGGGATGATCCGGCTTCCCGGCTATTGGGTGCTTCCCGGCCAACGTGCTCCCCGCATCCGCGGGGATGATCCTTTCACACCGATGAAGACACCAGAGGGGTATGTGTGCTCCCCGCATCCGCGGGGATGATCCTTTGTGGGCTTCGTCCCTAAGACAGTGCCATAGGTGCCTTTTATCTGCAGGGATAACTTTAGTACGGAAATCCGACAATCACACTGATCTACAACGATGCCGTACCTTTCTGCATTAGAGACGAATTTAGCAAACATAGTATGGGAATGAGCTTAAACTGTAAAAAATGTGTTTTCATTCCGAAAGCACAATGTGCGGGGAGCTGTCCATTCTTATAGCTATATAGGACGTCCGTCTTTGTTGCTTCCCTGTCAGTGGCAGTGAATCTTGTGGACTCTTCGGGATCTCTTCCGGCTTCTGGGGATGTCGACAGCTGGGTTGTGGAATACAACGACGAACTTAGAACTCTCGGTTTCAGATGTCACTGATAGAGTAGCAATAATTGACCAAAACGGTCAGGAAAAGATACTGTGAAGCTTCCGAAAGAGAATTAGTGTCTATTGTTAGCGAAATAGCGGCCCGAGTTCTTTCCTCTATCCTTATTCCCATTGTCGCTGCCGTGGTCGTCACTAATCTTCCGTTGCTTCCGGGCAAACTCGTAGCATTCGGTTGCTGATTCTTTGAGCAAATACTTGCTCACGTCCATTATCGGTGTAAACACCGGCCAAAGAAGTGCCGTTTGCAACAGTGCATCCCACTTTAATTAGCTCACATGAGCAGATATCAAAGATATAGAGTATCTACGTTTTGACGCCATATAGTTGCATTGTTGTGCGAATCTGATATTTCTTTGTACTCGAAAGAGCAGAAGATGGAGAACAGGATCTCTTGCTACCGCACCAGAAACTATACCTTGCCAAGATTTAGAATGCTGGGCCCCCTGTCTTCAAAGACCCAAGCAATGTAGTACTGCGTCATGTCCGTGGAAGATAGGTGGAACGGATAGTAGTGGATATACCCGCCCCTACTGGACCGGTACTGCTTTGCATTTTTAGGCGGATGGCCATTGATTATTTCTGATATGTACTTCGTAAAGGCGAGGTACAAAGGCAGATCACTGCCCTTATACAAGTCTAACTGCGACTGTGCTTCTGGCTGTATATAATTAATCACTGTAACTCCTCTTCATCAATATCGATTGTGACGATGTGACAATTGTTCTTATGTATCTTGTTATTCTTTGTTATGATTTACTCCTATATAGCAAGGAGAAAATAATGAAAGTAGCAACCACTGCGCCGCGTTCGCCAGGGGAGTCAGCACTCATGTCCCCAGATTCCAGGGGGCGTATATCGCTTGGGAAAGACGCTGACGACCTCTACGCGGTGACCAGGACGACACAGGGCTACATCCTCGAGAAGTTAGACGTAGAGCCCGCCAAGACCTATCCTCTTTCGTCTGAGGAACTTGATGCTCTGGAACATAATAAAGAGTTCATAGCTAAGTTGGAAAACAGCTATAACCATATGATTGAAGAGCAAAAGGAAGACTAGGGGCTGACTGGGTTGATGCGTCGGTGTACCCCTGTTGGAGAAGAACCTCGAAGTTTCCTAAGCAATTTCGGAGGTAGTTGGAATCTTGATTTCATCCCTGAAATACTTCTAAGTTCCTTTCGGACCGCTGTGTACCAGGGGGCTCACGATTTAGGAGACGATGAGATGTGACGGACCTCTCGTCTGCCTAAATTCAACAGTACCTGTTGGATCTGTGCCCGATACTGGGTGTACATTCAGCTTTTCCGCCGGTATCCGCTGCATTCTTTCCCCTCCATTTCCATTGAGCACTTTTATTATACACCATTTTTTGAATTCAAAGTATTGGTCGTATTGCTCACTCATTCATGTGATATGAGTTCCGCTAGGATCGGAAAACAGAATAGTGTGCGTATGATGTGAAAGAAAGCCGGGCTTTCGATGTTTTCTCCATCGTCGGCAAGGAGCAGATGAGCATGAATAAAGGTTCCATAGATGTAGCTGCAGATTCGTGGCCGTCTGAGACGCGTTGACACAGTGGACTTAGCCATGGCCTATATGTTGTTGGCCGGTTTGTGCGAGTTTCAACACCAGTGGATCCGGTACGCTATGTGGCTTGACCTTGAGTGAACCAAACTGACCAACATTGTGGCCGTGAGGAAAGTGAGCTCCGGGCGTAGCACGCCGTAGTTGGTGCATGCGGATCAATGCTTGCCTCTGATATGAACTAAGCGTCCCTGACGTGCGAACGGCATTGAGCTCTTGTTTGTCTGTTCTTTGTTCGTGCCACGATATTCGAGGATGAGCGTAGGCGAGTCGAGATCGTTGCCAGCGAGAGGATACTCGGGCAGCCAGGACCTCAGCCATTGTGGTCGATTCAACAAAAGATATAATTAGAGTGCTGTCTGAAGGTTTTGATCCAGGTGACAGTGTCGCGGCTGGTAATTGGGAGCTTGGCGAGGTCATTGACCTTTTGGTTGAGGGGCGGTGTGCATGCCTAATCTCGGCAAGGAGTCCGGACAGATTGATGACATCGTTCATCGGTGGTATATCCATCCGATCTGACTCTGGGCTACCCGCATATGCGGAGACCACTTATCAAGCTCCGATATCGAACGTGTTTTGGTTATACTCTTTGTCTTCGTTGGATGATTTTATGGGCAATGTATTATAACAAATACGTGCTCCCCGCATCCGCGGGGATGATCCTGGAAAAGGAGCTTATTCACAAATTCGGAAATTATGTTCCCCGCATCCGCGGGGATAGTCCGGTGCAACCTTATAAAGGTACCGATAGAGGTTTCTGAATGATAGTCAACTTTTCATATCTATCGTATAGGTTTCTTACTATGAGTTTGATGTATTTGTTAGAAATTAGGCTTTTTACCTCACGTGTGTCATTTATGGAATGAATCTTCATAGTGACGGAGCGTTTACATGGTGTTTTCAAGTAAGTGAGAGGAATACTGCTTTATCTCATCTGCGCCACCTATCCGCTCGTATGAGTAGTATCTTGCCACGCTCCTAGTTTTTGCCTTCTTTGCTTTCCTGGAAAGTGATTGATGTTTTAAAGCTGTATTGAAAGTTGATCTTTAAAATCCCCTATATTCATATTTCTTGTGTAGTTTGAAAAGTAATTGCTTATAGGTCTTGTGTTTTTGCTTTCTCTACTATTGGAACTATTGATTGTAAGTTTTTTCTGGCAGATTGAGTTTTGCTTGTGATGGCGGCAAATAAATGATCGATAAAGGTCTCTTTTAAAGCTAAGTGTGGAGAATACAGATATTGAATATTTATGATTGAGAGTATGTTTGAGAAGCACTTATAGGAAGAATGCTTGAAAGCTACACCTTCCGGCGTCGTATCAAACTTTGAACGCTATCCATGGAGCAAGCATTATAACAATGAAGTCTTCGTACAGTAGTAGCAGGTTCTTAATGAGATTACTTTGTTAGAATCGAAATAATGGAAACACGTCGAACCACATCACTCATATCTAAAACAATTGCCAAATGTAGGGGTGAATCCGGAAATTCGCTGCGAAATGACTCTATTGATTGTATGTGCAGACAAACTTTGTTTGAGTAAAGCCAATCTAGTTATTTAATCTCTGCTTAATTTAAGTTGTCCGTATGTAGTCGCTGCATTCGTGGGCGCGGATGCGCCGCCCGGTATAAGCTTGTAGGCGATGTGTCCACGAGCAGCGGACTTGGAGGTGTGGTCGCCGATGGAGCAATTCGACGATGCGGATGGCGCGGAATCCGGCAGAAGCGATGCAAAGGATTCCGCAGTCGTGCAACCGCACCCGGATGAGGCGACCGCAGTGAACAAGGTTTCGGCTCATCCTGAGGCGACCATTCCGGACTCTGAATACTCTCTGGCTGAGATTGAGCAGCGCCGTGCTCGCCCGGTCCGCTGGGTGGTCTTCGCGCTGGCGATTCTCTTGGCCATCGTCATTCCTTATGGATATGGGCGCTCGCTGGCCATCAACCACACCCAGGGCGTGCTCCACTATGCTTCGGTCCTGGATCCGCGCGGCATAGCCTTGATCGCCTGGACGGTGACCGTGCTGACCTTTATGGGCATCGGCATGTCCATCATCGAGTCGTCCTCCTGGTTCTGGCGGGTGGTCTTCGTGCTGGGCTTGGCCGCCGAACAGCTAATCGCCGGCCTCTGCCTGCTCAAGATGAACTTTTGGTACAGCACCTTCGTCGTCTATCAGCATCAGGCCATCCTGGCCAACGCGGCCAACTTGGGCATCATCGCGGCCGGGTTGGGTGTGGCGGTCTTTGCCGTTATTTTTGTGGCCATCCTGGTCTGCGTGCGCAAGGATTCTCCCTGGAACACGCTGACTCACAGCTGGTCGGCCCTGTCCATGTTCTTCATCATCGAGCTGGCGGCCATCGCCATCGTCCTCTTCGGAGGCCTCATCACCGCGGCATGAATCATAGGATCGCGAATTTACTAGGGGGAGGGGGCTGATGCATATTGGCTTTACTCCGCTAATTCCCGATCCAGGCGTTTGGCTATCCGCTCGGCGTAGGAGGTATCTATGATGATTAGGCTCCCGCAGGTCACAAACAGAGCGACCAAGGGCCAGCCCATGAGGGTATGGACCCATTCGGGAAGGGTGAAGAAATCAGTGAGGAACATGAGCGGCACCAGGATGTAAACGCTGTAGCCGAGGACATGCATGGTGTAGGGGATGGTAGTTCCTGTGATGTATCGCATGCCGATCCAGTAGTTGTCGAGGGCGATTTGGAGTTCGCGGCTGCTGGCCGGGGTCATTTGGTGTTGGGGGAATTGCCGGTGGGTGGCCCAGACCCATGCGCCGACGCCGATGGCGAGGCCTAGGACGCAGCTGACGATCGCTGTGGTCCGTCGGGGCATGCCCAGGAGGACATCGCCGCCCTGGAGTGGATGGTACGGTTCGTATCGGTGCCATGCGCGGGCTATTTTTAAGGCGGATATGAAGATGATGACGATCAGCGCGACGATGGATAAGGGGACAGAGTAGTGTCTTCTGTTGTATTCCCTGGCTTCCGGGGTCCGGTAACGCATGGGGGCCTTAACGGGCTGGTTGCGGACGCGGTCCCAGTAGACGCGGGTGAACCGGTCGGGCAGGAAGCCGATGGCTTCGTAGCGCCACCATGCGGGGCGGCTGGCGTGCCAGCTCGGTGTCGGCCGTGTCCGGCGGCGAACCTGGTCCTCCCGCCGGTGATCGCGGGCGAGGGCGCGGACCTGGCGGGCGCGCAGGAGCCTGGTGACGGGGTTGTCGGGTCCCTTCCAGGCCAGAAGGCTGACCTGGTCCTGGGTGAAGATGACCAGGTCGGGGTCGGGGGTGTGGCCGACGCCGACCTCGGGCAGGGGGGCGTCGCCCCCGGGAACTACGCCGGGTCCGCAGGCAAGGCCGCCCACGGAGCAGATCCTGCCCGCGTACCATGGACCGGATGACCCGGTGGTCTGTTCGGGTGGCTGCACATACTGGCCGACCAGGCGGACCACTAGCCCGTCCTCTCCCAGACCGTCGAACCATCCGGTGCCTCTGTAGGCCCCGGATACGGTGGCAGGCCCGTCGGCCAGGACAACCAGCGAGCCCAGGGGCAGGACCTGCCCGGGCCGGGGCCGGCCGATCCTGCCGCGCCGCCGCCACACATGCCCCTGGAAGGTCTGCAGGCACAGGCCCCGCGCCAGGAGGTAGGGCGCCAGGACGTGGTCCATCAGCCGCCTCGACCTCCACGCATTGAACGACATCAACACAAACAACCAGACCAGTATCGCCGGAGAGCCTAATAGGACATCTATCAATAGGTACAGCATCAGTATGCATCCCCTGATATCATTCCTGATTTCAATCCGAGCCGCGCACATGGCAATGCAGGAGACAGCGGGAAAGCTACCATAGATTGTCCTTAATGTGGCCCCACATGTCATCTCCGTTCCTGCGATTGACGGAATTGTCGTAAAAAGTGTTGCCGGCTACTGTACCGAGGTAACCTACGACTAAACCAATTCCAGCTCCTACAATCGTACCTGGTCCAGGGATGGTTGAATCCCACAACTGCTCCAGCGGCAGCTCATGCTGCAGCACCGATAACACCACCAGAGGCAGTGATCAGGCCATGAACCATAGCATCTTGGGTAGCTGCCTGTTGTCAGTATGTACCGAAGGAATCGGCAATGCCGCTCAATGATTCAAAACCGCCAGAAAGAAAATCGCCGACCATGAAAGAGCGGTTCAACGTACTCAGTTGCATAGCCTTGGCGGTTGCTTCATCAACGCATCCGTCAAGGTCGTTTTTGGTCTTCTCCCCTCTATCTCTTTTATCGAGTATGTCCTATGTGACCGGTGACTGAATCAGAGATGAAGGTGGGGGTAGGAGGTTGATTTGGTGACTTCATCAAACCTTCGTTCATAGGATCGTTCCTCGGCGTTGATATATCCCATGAACACCATTTCCGTCACGTCTTGGCGGTTGAAGAAAACGATCTTGGCCGGATCAGTCATGCCATACGGGAATTGTACGGCACCATAGTCAAAGTAACCCGTTGTTCCATGCATGACTGTCAACGGAGCGCGGGCGATGATAACTAGCAGGGTACCCGGGTCTCTTCTGGTTTTCACCACGGATCCCAAAGGAAGAATGGTATTTTCTGATTTGATGGAGTTCTGCTCGGATTGTTTCATTAGGTGCCCTCTTTGGTGGATGAATGAAGTTACATTCCTTCAACTTCTCTAACAACCTATGGTAGGACTACACGGAAAAACACAGTCGGTTCGTGCAACACAGTGCGACATTTTCGCTACATCGGAGTGAAGTGACTCATTTCTCATTGGCGCCAATCCAATTTTCGCTGCGCTTTCCTCCACTTTGTTGATTCCGTCACTGTTCGCTTGGTCCGCAAAATGTGTATAATGGACTTTTGGCGTGTTTCGCCCGCGGATCGAGAGCGCTTCAGCATAGGGCTGGTGCACCGCGTAACGGAAGAATGCAAGAGGAGGAGCCGTGGCTCTTACGAGTGAGCAGAAGCAGGCAATCGTCAAGGAATACGCGACCCACGAGGGTGACACCGGTTCCCCCGAGGTCCAGGTGGCTCTGCTGAGCAAGCGCATCTCCGACCTGACCGAGCACCTCAAGCAGCATCAGCACGACCATCATTCGCGTCGCGGCCTGCTGCTCATGGTTGGCCATCGTCGCCGGTTGCTGGATTACCTCAAGAAGGTGGACATCAACCGCTACCGTTCCCTGGTGGAGCGTCTTGGACTGCGCCACTAATATGCATGCTTTCGCCCGGGCCTAGCGCTCGGGCGCTTTTGCATGACTGAACCAGGCACCGTCAACCCCGGGATGGGGTTGCAGAAGATGGTGCTGAATTGAAATGCAAGGTTGGTCCGTAAGGCATGAAGATGGCCGGACATGGGGTTCGGCAGGGCCAGACCGAAGTACAAGGATCTCCGGCAGCTAATTGATGCCGAGCATCCTGACATCAGGTAGTAAACAAGCAGTAAACAAAAGGAGGAACCCTATGGAGGGTCCCGAAATCACGGCTGTAGAAGCCACGATCGATAACGGATCATATGGCAAGCGCACGGTGCGCTTCGAGACGGGTCGTCTCGCCCAGCAGGCGGATGGGGCAGTAGCCGCCTATCTTGATGACGATTCCATGGTGCTGTCCACCACCACCGCCGGGTCCAGTCCCAAGGAGAACTACGATTTCTTCCCGCTGACCGTCGATGTGGAAGAGAAGATGTACGCTGCGGGCAAGATCCCCGGCTCCTTCTTCCGCCGCGAGGGCCGGCCCTCCAATGAGGCCATCCTGGCCTGCCGGCTGATTGACCGCCCCCTGCGCCCCCTCTTCCCGCACACCCTGCGCAACGAGGTCCAGGTTGTGGAGACCATCCTGGCTGTCAACCCCGAGGATGCCTACGACGTGCTGGCCCTGAACGCGGCCTCCGCCTCCACTCTGATTTCCGGTCTGCCCTTCGAAGGCCCGGTCTCGGGTCTGCGCCTGGCCCTGATCGATGGCCAGTGGGTGGCCTTCCCCCGCTGGAGCGAGCGCGAGCGCGCTGTCTTCGAGCTGGTCGTGGCCGGTCGTGTGGTCGAGGGCGGGGATGTTGCCATCGCCATGATCGAGGCGGGCGCCGGCAAGAACGCCTGGAGCCTGATCTATGACGAGGGCCAGATCAAGCCCGACGAAGAGGTGGTCGCCCAGGGTCTTGAGGCCGCCAAGCCCTTCATCAAGGTTCTGTGCGAGGCCCAGAGCGAGCTCAAGGCCAAGGCCGCCAAGCCCACCAAGGACTTCCAGCTCTTCCCCGAGTACACCGACGAGCTCTATGAGCGCATCGACCAGGTGGCTCATGCCGACCTGGACCAGGCCCTCTCCATCGCGGAGAAGCTGCCCCGCCAGGAGCGCATCCACGAGATCAAGGAGAAGGTCCGCGAGGCTCTGGCTGACGAGTTCACCGACATGGACGAGGCCGAGAAGGACAAGGAGCTGGGCAACGCCTTCAAGGAGCTCCAGCGCCAGATTGTCCGCCGCCGCATCCTGACCCAGGACTACCGCATCGACGGCCGTGGCCTGCGCGACATCCGCACCCTGTCCGCCGAGGTGGACGTGGTGCCCCGCGTGCACGGCTCCGCCCTCTTCCAGCGCGGCGAGACCCAGGTGCTGGGCGTCACCACCCTGAACATGCTGAAGATGGAGCAGACCATCGATGCCCTGTCCGGCCCTACCACCAAGCGCTACATGCACAACTACGAGATGCCGCCCTATTCGACCGGCGAGACCGGCCGCGTGGGGTCGCCCAAGCGCCGCGAGGTGGGCCATGGCAACCTGGCCGAGCGCGCGCTGATCCCGGTTCTGCCCAGCCGCGAGGAGTTCCCCTACGCCATCCGTCAGGTTTCCGAGGCCATCGGCTCCAACGGGTCCACCTCCATGGGCTCCGTCTGCGCCTCCACCCTGTCCCTGCTGGCTGCCGGCGTGCCTCTGAAGGCCCCTGTTGCGGGCATCGCCATGGGCCTGGTCACAGGCGAGGTCGACGGTCGGCCCACCTACAAGACCCTGACCGACATTCTGGGCGCCGAGGATGCCTTCGGCGACATGGACTTCAAGGTGGCCGGCACCTCCGAGTTCATCACCTCCCTGCAGCTGGACACCAAGCTGGACGGCATTCCCGCCGACATCCTGGCCGCCGCCCTGCAGCAGGCCAAGGAAGCCCGGGCCACCATCCTCGACGTGATCAACGAGTGCATCGACGGGCCCGCCGAGATGAGCCCCTATGCGCCGCGCATCATCACCACCCAGGTTCCTGTCGACAAGATCGGCGAGGTCATCGGACCCAAGGGCAAGATGATCAACCAGATCCAGGAGGACACCGGCGCCGACGTCTCCATTGAGGACGACGGCACGGTCTACATCGCCTCCGAGGGCGGCGAGGCAGCGGCCAAGGCCAAGGAGGTCATCGACCAGATCGCCAACCCGCACGTGCCCGAGGCGGGAGAGACCTTCAACGGCAAGGTGGTCAAGATCACCAGCTTCGGCGCCTTCGTCAACCTGACCCCCGGCACCGACGGGCTTCTGCACATCTCGCAGATCCGCAACCTGGCCAACGGCGAGCGTATCGACTCCGTGGAGGACGTCCTCAAGGAGGGCGACACCGTCGAGGTCATCGTCCAGGGTGTGGACGACCGCGGCAAGATCTCCCTGGCCATCCCCGGCTTCGAGGATCAGGAGTCCGCAGGCGGCCGTGATCGTGGCGGCCGCACAGACCGTCGTGAACGTGGTGGCGACCGTCGTGAGCGCGGCGGACGTGGTGACCGTGATCGTCGTGCTCGCCGCAGCCGTTCCTCCGACCGTGAGGATCGGTATGAGGCCCCGCGCCGTTCCCGTTCCGAGCGTGATGATCGCTACTACGACGACGAGGATCAGGAGGACCGTCCCCGGCACCGTCGTCAGAGCCGCGACCGCGACTATGAGGACGGCGGAGACTGGTTCGAGGACGAGGACCGTGGCTCACGTCGTGATCGTCGCCGGGTCTCCCGCGACGATGACGAGGATCGTGGCGGCCGGGGCCGTGGCGAGCGTCGTGGCCGCGGTGATCGTGGCGGTCGTCATGAGCGTCGCTCTTCCGGACGTGGCGGCTATCGTGGCCGCAGGGAGAATCCGCGCTACGCTGCCGACGAGCACTACGACGAGTACCGGGCCGACCGGGAGGAGCGCTCAGAGCGTCCCCGTCGCCGCGTACGCAGGGACTTCGATCCCTTCGACAGTGAGGACTGATTCCCACTGATGCCGGGACCCCGTTCCATTGGACGGGGTCCCGTTTTTGTCTCTTCTGAATTTAGTGAGAGAATGATGGCATGTCCGTATCAATGATCGTGCTCATCATCATCGTTTTGCTGGTCGTGTTGCTGGTCATCTGGGGAATCGGTATCTACAACGGTCTGGTCAACCTGCGCAACCGGGTCGCCAATGGCTGGGCCCAGATTGACGTCCAGCTCAAGCAGCGTGCCGACCTGGTGCCCAACCTGGTCCAGACGGTCAAGGGCTACGCCTCACACGAGTCCACCGTCCTGGAGGAGGTGACCAAAGCCCGCGCCGACGTGGCCCAGGCACAGACGGCTGGCGGAGACCAGATGCAGGCACGTGCCGATGCCGAGCAGCGGCTGGGTCAATCCTTGGTCACTCTGATGGCTCGGGCGGAGGCCTACCCTGAGCTCAAGGCCAACCAGAACTTCCTGGACTTGCAGCGTCAGCTCAAGGACCTGGAGGACAAGATCGCCTACGCCAGGCAGTTCTACAATGATGTGGTTCAGAAGTTCAACACCCGCATCGAGACGGTCCCCTCAAACATCATCGCATCCCTCTTCCACTTCCGTCAGGCCCAGTACTTCCAAGCCGACGAGGGTAGCCGCCAGGCGCCAGTTGTGGACTTCGGACAGTGAACGCCCCAGCAGCCTCCTCCGGGAAGGCGGCCTCGAATCATCCCTCCTCGGGCCATCCCTCCTGGAGCACCTCACGCTTTTGCGGAGCCTTGGCGCTGGCTCTGGTGGCAGCCTTGGTGACGTGCCTCGCTGTCCTGTATATCTCCAACAGGAATCGTCCCGACCTGGTATACGATTCGGTGGATTATGATGTCCAGGTCCTGGATAATGGGGATTTGCGTATCAGTCAGACCCTGACTGTCACCATGAATTCCCGCGAGGACGACCACGGCAAAAAACGCCCTTGGCGGGAGCTCTACCAGCGCTATCAGATCAAGCCTGACCGGCTGACCGGCATCAGCGACGTAAGCGTGACTGACCTGACTAATGGCTCCACATACAGGCAGACCAACCCGCTAAAGTATCCTGATGATGTCAAGTACATTCACGACTGGGACAAGAACTGGGCTGGCACCTGGTATATGGGCATGGTCTCGGATTGGAAGCTGAAATCCTACAAGCCGGGCGATGCGGGCCAAGGGTCCGCCTGCGGCGATCTGGGGAATCAATGCCAGGTGGAGCTGGGCTGGAACATTCCACAGACTGCCAAGGATTCAGGTCGGCGCTTCCGCATCGACATGACCTTCCACGGGGTCACCACTGCCCATCCCGATGTGGCCGAATTCCAATGGGAGCCCGTGGGCGACACCAACCAGATTCCCGTTGAGCATGTGAACGCCAATGTCAAGCTGCCCAAGCAGACAGGAACGGAGAAGGGCAAGGACGCGAAGGCCTGGCTGCACTTCGCTGGCAGGGGTTCCTACGATGTGGTAGATGACAGCCGTATCCGATTCTCCGCAGACAGCATCGAGCCGGGCCAGCATCTGGATTTGGTGGTGCTCTTCGATGCGGGGAGGACTTCCTCGGTGGTCAGGACCGATTCTCAGCCGGCACGTGACCGTATTGTTGGGCAGGAGCGTCCGCAGTACGAGCGCTGGCACGCTGACCAGACCAGGCGGGCGCGGATCGCACTCTTGACGGGCGTCTTGGTACTCTTGGCCGCTATCGGGCTGATTGCAGTGATGCTTTGGCATGCCTTCCGCAATTATGGAGACTCCCAGTACCAAGGCGATATCATCTACTACCGTCAGCCTCCTGATCTGTCACCCGCCGTGGCTGCCGTTATCAACGATGTGATGCTGACCCGAGAATCCCCTATTGGCAGGCAATTGTCAGCAACCATTCTCTCCCTGGCCTCCAAGCGGGCCATCGCTCTTGTTCCCGTCAAGTATGAGGACCGGGCGAGTTTCGGCGAAGGACCCGTGACCCAGGTGATGCGCTTGCTGCTCAAAGGCAAACAGCAGTCCATGGAGGTGGTCATCAATCCGGTCTGCAGCAAGGATCGAGCATCCCTGGCCCTGTCCTCAAGCGAGGAAGCCTGCCTGAGCATGCTGGAAGGTGCCTCCACTCTGATTGGCTCCGAGAATAAACGCTTCGACCTGTATGAGATGATTGCGCTCTTCGCCAGGACTGAATCCGATAATGGCAGGGCCTACCTGGAAGCTTTCTACCAGGCTGTCGAGTATGAGACCAACAATGCCGACCTGCGCGCCTATCGTCATAATGTAGGGGTCTTTGCCTTCCTGGCCGTGCTCTTGGCTGCTTTCATTCTGTTGGCCGGATTCCTGCCGGGCACCGTACTGGTACGTGCGCCCTTGGCCATGCTTCTGGTGGCTGTGGTGACATTCTCCTTGCGCTATAACTGTTGGCGGGTGCTGAGCAGGAATGGACAGCCCATGGCCGGACAGGTGTCGGGACTTCGGCGCTATCTGCTTGACTTCAGCGATTTTAGCCACCGGGGTGTGGAGGATCTGGTGCTCTGGGACCGTTACCTGGTTTACGCTACGGCCTTCGGCATAAGCGACCGGGTCGTCGCTCAGCTGGCACAGGCCAGCCCTGAACTGATCGACTCCGACTGGCTGAATGACAATGCGCGCGGTAGCCTGCTCTACTGGACCTTCCTGCCTTACAGTCAGAATGATGCGGCGGCTTCCTCCCTGAGTGACCCTGAAGCATTGGCTGTCAATTCAGCGCTCGGCCAAGGTGGCGTGATTGATTTGGGTACTCAATTGACCCAGGGACTCGACCAGATTGGCGGCCTGATTGGCATGGCCAGCGGCAACGGCTCTGGCAGTGTTATTGGTGGGTTTGGCGACGGCGGTGGCTCCTTCGATGGTGGCGGCGGTGGTTCCGGTGGCGGATCCTTCGGCGGCCGCTGAGACCGGGCCGCCAGTTAAGCTCGATGGGAGGCCGGCGGTGTCGAAGCCGGCCTCAATCTACAAGACGGGAGTACATGCATGACATCGTCGATGCGGGCCTTGGGGCCCTTTACTACGACAGCGGTCGGACTGGGTTGCATGGGATTGTCCATCGAGGGCAAGCCGGACCAGGCAACGGCCATCGACGTCATCCATCAGGCCCTGGATGCCGGATGCCGACATCTGGATACCGCCTGGTCCTACTACGAATCGGGCGGCCCCGAACAGACCAACGAACGACTGGTCCGCCAGGCTTTGGACTCCTGGCCGGGCCCCCGTCAGGACGTGCTGGTGGCCACCAAGGTAGGACACTACCGCAACTTCACTGACGGACGGCCCACCTGGGCTGTGGACGGTCGGCCGGAGAGCCTGATCCGGCACGCCAAGGAGTCCGCCCAGGCCCTGGGCGTGGACACCATTGACTTGCTCTATATGCACCGTCCTGACCCGCAGGTGCCCTACCAGGAGTCCCTGGAGGCCATGGCTGAGCTGGCCAAGCAGGGCGTGGCCCGGACCCTGGGCGTCTCCAACGTAGACATCGAGCGGATGGACCTGGCTCGCAAGATTCTGGGCGATGATCTCGTAGCCGTGCAGAACCAGTTCTCACCCACTTTCACCAGCTCCCGCCAGGAGCTGGACCATGCGGCCGGGCTGGGTCTGGCCTTCGTCTGCTGGAGCCCCCTGGGAGGCTTCCGAGCGCCCAAGGACGAAACCCGTTATGATGCCTTCCGGCAGGTGGCTCAGGAGCGCGGGGTCTCCCATCAGCGCGTGGTCCTGGCCTGGGAACTGTCCCAGAACAGCAACGTCTTTGTGGTTCCCGGGGCTCACAGGGCGGCCACCATTCTGGATTCCCTGCAGGCGGCTGACATGGAACTGAGCGAGGATGAGATGGACCGCCTGAACCGGGCGGCGACTGCATGAGTCCCAAGCCTGAACCAAGAGAGCAGGGCACCCAGAGCGCTCAGGGCCAAGCCTGGGATCGGGAACGGACCCTGCTGGACAGCAGCCCCCTGTCGTCACTGGACGATCATGGCCGGCCGATCCCGGTCACCATTCCCATAGCCCTGGCGCCTGGGATCAAGGTGGTCTACACCACCAGGCTGGGCGGGGTCTCCTCAGGCGATTATGCCCAGCTGAATCTCGGCGGCAAGGGGGGCGATGACCCACAGGCGGTGGCTGCCAACCGTCAGGCCCTGGGCCGCCAGCTGGACCGTCCCATGGTCCTGGTGGATCAGGTTCACTCAGCCAGGGTCTGGGACGCTGACCAGGGTCAACCCCAGGGGCGCTGCGAGGCTGATGCGCAGGTGACCACCCGTCGTGACCTGGCCCTGGGCATCTTCGCGGCCGATTGCCTTCCTGTGCTGCTGACCGACCCCCAGGCCGGCGTGATGGGTGCGGCACATTGCGGTCGTCGTGGTCTGGTGGCCGGTGTCATTCCAGCCACAGTCCAGGCCATGACTGACAGGGGCGCCGACCCGTCCAGGATCGTGGCAACGCTGGGGCCTCGGATCTGCGCAGACTGCTATCAGGTGTGTTCGAACCTGGCGGATGACTTCGAGAAGCGCTTCCCCGGTGCATCCGGACCATGTCGATTCGGCGGAATCGCCATCGACATCGCCGCTGCAGCCAGGATGGAACTGAAAGCGGCAGGAGTGACCCGTATCGTGGACTCCACCCCGCGGGTCGCTGCCGCCACCAGCTACCTTTGCCAGGATCCGGATCTGGAAGAGCTCTGCAGCCATGACAGTGAGGGCCCCTCCCTGTCGAAGCGTCTTGAGGATCTGCGCCGACCCTTGTGCACGCTGGAGAATCCGCTCTGGTACTCCCACCGCCGGGCCTCGCTGGCCAGCAAGGCGGGGGAGGGGCGCATGCTGGCCCTTATCCTGGCCGACGACTGATGCAGTATGTTGATTGACCCGGCTTCCGGTAGCTGGGGCAGGCCTCGGGTGCAGATGTTCGGTGCAGATAGCGCCGGGTCTGCGCCCCTTCCTGTCCTCGCGTGAGTACCGTTGAGTTTATGAGTGAGAGCAGAGCATCAGCAGCCCCGTCCGAGGTCAGTCAGGATAACGCAGAGCCGGAGGAGCAGATTCAGCCAGTTGTAGCGGTGATTCTGGCAGCCGGGCTGGGCGTTCGGTTTGACGAGAGCAACCCCAAGCAGCTGGTGCAGGTGGGCGGCAAACCCATCATCGCCTGGTCAATTGATGCCTTCCAGTTCAATGCCCGGGTCACCGACATCCTGGTCGTGGTCAACGATCGGGTGCGGGAGGCTGTCGAGGCCATCGTGGGCGACGACACCTACGACAAGGTCCGCACGGTCATCCAGGGCGGCATCGAGCGCATGGACAGCACCGAGGCGGCCCTGCAGACCCTGGCCGAAGCGGAGATCCCCCAGGATGCCAAGCTGCTCATCCACGACGCGGTACGTCCCTTCGTCAGCCAGGAGTCCATCAATGGCTGCATCGATGCCTTGGATACCTTCAACGCCGCTACCGTGGCCGTGGCCTCGACCGACACCATGCTGATGGCCGGCGACCTGGGCGAGCGCAAGGTGGTGCGCCAGGTGCCCGACCGAGACAGCATGTTCCGGGCCCAGACCCCGCAGGCTTTCCGCTTCGGCACCCTCCGCAAGGCCTACGACCTGGCTGCCGCAGACCCCGACTTCCATCCCACCGACGACACCCGGGTGGTGGTGGACCGCCTGCCCGAGGAGCCGGTGGCCATCGTGGCCGGCAGCGTGACCAACATGAAGATCACCCTGCCCTCGGACGTGCCCATGGCTGAATGGATAGCGCGCTCCCTGGCCGGGTGAAGTCCTGTGTACCATGGGGCACATGGAGCAGATCAAGGTCATCGTCGCCGGATACGATCATTACGAGGGTGTTGATGTCAACCCCTCCTATCAGGTCTCACAGGCTTTGGCCGAGCATGGCATGGAAGGCATGCGGCCAGTCGGCCCCACCGAGGAGGATCCCTTGGAGGGCGTGGACCTGGCTATTTCCTCCGTTACCATGCCTGTCAGCTTCGCCAAGGCCTGGCCCATCCTGCATGAGGCCATAGAGCGCGTGCGCCCTGATATCATCATCGCCACAGGGCTCAAGCGTCGGGCTCGCGGCATCGCCATGGAGCGCTGCGCCGTCAACCTCAAGGAGGACGACGCTGACGATCGTGAAAACCTGGGGGAGCAGGAGTCTCGAGATACCGTCCCTCGTGCCAGCCGCCAGCCCATCGACCCCCAGGGCCCGGCCGCCTACTGGACCCGACTGCCGCTGAGGGCCATCCTGCACGACTTCGGCACCTGCGGCATTCCTGCCACACTGAGCTCAGACGCGGGCACCTATGTCTGCAACGCGCTCTTCTACAACCTGCTGGCATGGGCTGCAGGACACAAGGATGTCCTGGCCGGGTTCGTCAGCCTTCCCCTGGTCAACGAAAGCGGCGGTCAGGAGTGCGGCCTGCCCCTGGATCAGCAGATACAGGCTGTGCGCGAGGTGGTCAATGAGACCATTCGCTACTATCGCAGGCCCTCCTCCAGTCCCATTCTCATTGCCTGAGACCCGTATGTAAGGCCAATGTGTCGGCGGCAGGTCAGACGGCGACTTTAGGCCGGTCATGGGGTAGAGTCGAGGTAAATCCACCGGACCGAAGACATTTCTGTCACGGGCCGGCATGTCCTGGTGGCGAAGAGGAGTGTTTCCATGGCCGAAGATCAGTTTCCCGTTGTCCTGCGAGGCTATGACAAGGAGCGGGTCGACCAGGCCTTGGCGGCCTCGCGGAGCAATCTGGCCCGGTTGCGTCAGCAGATCAAGGCCGATGACGATCGCATTCTGAAGCTGGAGGCGGAACTCCAGGAGGTCAAGTCCCGCAAGGCCGAACAGCCGCGCAACTCCTTTGCTTCACTTGGAGCCAACGCCCAGCAACTGCTGGCCTCGGCCGAGCAGACCAGCACCGAGCTGCTCAACCGCGCCAAGCAGGATGCGGCATCCACCAAGACCTCCGCCCAGGAGAAGGCGACGACCCTGGTCAACGAGGCTCAGCTTGAAGCCAAGCACATTGTGGACGAGGCCAACGCCAAGGCCAAGTCCATCGTTGAGGCCGCCAACGACGAAGCCAGGACAGTCACCACCACCGCCAAGCAGCAGAGCGAACAGAGCAAGTCGGCTGCCGATAAGGTGGTGGCCGAACGTCGTCAGGCTCTGGATCTGGAGCTGCAGAACTCCCGCGAGGAGCATGAGAAGCGGCTGGCCACCAGCAAGGCCACCCAGGACAAGGAGCTGTCCGAACAGAAGGCCAAGGCCGCCAAGGAGATTGCCGACAAGCGGCGCAAGAGCGACGAGGAGATCGCCAAGCTCAAGAAAGAGGCCAACGATCAGATCCAGAAGGCCCTGGCCGAGGCCAACAAGAAACTGGCCGACGTGCGCGAGCAGGTCTCCAAGAGCCTGAATGACGCCCGTAGGCAGGCTTCGGAGATCACCGACAAAGCCAAGTCCGAGGCCCAGCAGATCGTGGATGAGTCCAAGGTCACCAGCGCCGAGACCATGGCCAAGGTCAACGCCGAGGCCGAGCAGGTCCGCTCCGACATCGCCGCCCAGCAGGAGGATGCCACCAAGAAGGTGGGCGAGCTGCTCAAGAGCCTGGAGGATCGGCGGGTAAAGACCGAGAAGGAGACCCAGGAGCTGATTGAACAGGCCAAGGCCACCCGCAAGGATGCCGATTCGTTCGCCTCCTTCAAGCGGGAGGAGTCCGAGCGCAAGGCCAACCAGCTGCTGGATGAGGCCAAGCAGCGCGCCCAGGCCGAAGTCGACGCCCATCGCAAGGCCGCCCAGGCCGAGCTTGACGGGCTCAAGGACCACATCACCAAGCTGCAGCACCGGGAGGCCACCATTACTGCTCGGGTCGACGAGCTGCGGAACATCTTCTCCAAGTCCTTCGGCAACTTCGACGGCTTCCACGATGAGGCTGTGGTCAATGACCAGGACGAGGGGCAGGCGCCCAGCGTGCCCGTGGTCAATGCTGTGCCTGCCGCGGATCCGCTGCCGGCCCCTGCTTCATCGGCTTCGGCGGCATCCTCGAAGGCTGAAGACGAGGATCAGGCCGTCGACCAGCCCCTTGCCGACACCCAGGCAGAAGCCCCTCAGACATCAGTCGATCCGGTCCCAGTCAGCCAGTCAGCCGATGGTGCGGCAACTGATTCCGACAGTAATTCCGGGGATGATGCCAGCGCGGCTGAGGCTGCGACTGTCAGGCCCTCAGCCAATATGCCCACCCAGGTCCTGCCCTCACCAGCGCCGAGCGCCCTTCCCGATGAACCCGTCCAGGCCGATGACGCGCCGGCCCAGAGTGAGGACGGACAGGTGGAGAAGGCAGTCACCGATCAGGAAACCACGGTTATTCCGCCCATCAACGACGACGCTACCCCCACCGATCAGGACTGATCAGCAAAGGACATTGTCCGTTGGGGCCGGATCGCAGGCATGGTCTGCGATCCGGCCCTGTCTTTCTGCCTTGCCTGGAAGTTGGTTGGCTGCGTGCCGAAACCGGCGTGGCTCAATCTCGGGCCGAACCCCTGCTGAGGCCTAGAGTCGATGGTGAAGAGGTGCAGGCCAAGGGTCGTAGGGTTGGGAGAGCGTCATGCAGCAATCACAGCACGCATCATCACAGATGTCTGCCACGGGGTCATCCGGGTCGGCTGTTTCGCGCCCATGGAGTGCCCAGGTGCGCCGTGGGGTGGACCTGCAATCCCTCTATGCCCTGGTGTACCTGGTGGTGGCCAACCTGATCGCGGGGGTTTTGAATCTGCCCTCGGTGGCCGCGGCCCTGGGCATTGCCCGTCAGCCGGGGCTGGGCGATCTGCTGGGCGATCTGGTCATGCTGGTCTTTCTTTTCGGCACCCGCAGCCAGGATTTGCTCGGGCGTGGCTCCAACCCTGTGCAGTACAAGGCTCAGACCAATCCTGGCCCAGCCGTGCTGATCGGAGCCATCCTGCTGATCATGCTGGCCAGCAGCATCGAGACCGGCTTCACTTGGGTGGTCAACCAGGGATCCCAGGCCCTTGGGCTGGTCTACCACTCCACCACCTCCCAGATCGCGGCAGGCCAGCACGGGTTCCTGTCACCCCTGGACACGGCTATCCTGGTCCCTGTCGTCGAAGAGTTCCTGCTGCGCGGCGTGGTCATGGGCCGACTGAAGCCCTACGGACGGACCTTCGCCATCGTCACCTCCTCCCTTATCTTCGCCTGCCTGCACGGAGACATCACTCAGAGTCTGTTCACCTTCCTGCTGGGCCTGGTTCTGGGTGTCATCGCCATGGAATACTCCATCCTCTGGTCCATGGCCCTGCACATTTTCAACAACCTGGTCCTGGCTGACGCCATGATGTGGCTGACCCAGACAGTGCCGGCCCGCACCGGCTCGATGATCAACCAGGGCATGACCCTGCTGGGCCTGATCGGGGGACTGGTCGTCCTCTGGCTGATTCGTGGACAGTTGGCAGACCGCCTGCGCGCCAATCGCTCACGCCCCGGAACCTATAAGGGCTGGGTCTCTCTTGGTCTGGCGGTCCTGGTGGCCCTGGCCGTGGTCAATGCGGCCCAGCGCTTCTCCCTGGCTTGACAAAGGTACAGTTGTCCACATCCTCCGCCAGGCGAACCTTTGAGGACCGATTCCCGCTATGCTGGATGCAGGGATGCAGATACATCCGTATGAAAGGAAACAAGGATAGACCGTATGACATCAGTACTGACACCACTGGATCAGACCCGTCTGGAGGGCCTGCGCACCGCCTTTGATGAGCGCGAGGCCAACCACGTCGCCATGAACGCCGTCACTCAGGTAGGCATTGACGAAGTGGCCCACAACTATAACCGCTCCCGCCTGCTCCAGCACCGATTTTCGGTCAGCATCGATAATGGCACGGTCACCTCGCAGGCGCATTCCGGACGTTGCTGGCTTTTCAGCTCGCTGAATGTAGCCCGATTTGTGGCCCGCAAGGCTCTGAACATCGATGGTAAAAGCACTGCCAACCCTATGGGCGACTTCGAGCTGTCCCAGAACTACGCCATGTACTATGACAAGCTTGAGCGCGTCAACTACTTCCTGCGCGACGTGGCGGCTCTGGTGCGGGCCGGCGAGCCCGTCGACTCCCAGCTCATGCGCTTCCTGATGGGCGATGTCATGGGCGATGGCGGCCAGTGGATCATGGCCATGAACATCTATAAGAAGTACGGTGCAGTGCCCAAGCAGTTCTATCCCGAGACCGCTTCCTCCCAGAACACCAGCCAGATGAACGACCAGCTCCGTCGCCTGCTTCATCAGGCTACGGCTCACATGGTGGCCAACCCGGACGGGATCGACGGGATCATCGATCAGACCCTGGAGGCCGGTCACCGTATCCTGACCATTCATCTGGGCACCCCGCCCACCAGCTTCGACTGGGAGTGGACCGACAAGGACGGCGTCTTCCACAGGGATGGGCGGATCACCCCGCAGGAGTTCTGGAAGCGCTACGTGAATGCCGGACTTGAAGACTATGTCTGTCTGGTCGACGATCCGCGTCCCGAGCACCCCAAGGGCCGCAAGATCGGCATCGAGCATCTGGGCAACGTGGCTGGCGGCGATCCCACCGAGTATCTGAACGTTCCGGTGGAGGTCATGAAGGACTGCGCCCGTCGTCTGATGAGCGAGCAGGGCCTGCCGGTCTGGTTCGGCGCCGACTGCCACCCCATGATGGACCGCAAGGCCGGTCAGTGGGCTACTGACCTGTTCGAGTACGGCCGGGTCTACGGTGTGGATTTCGACATGGACAAGGAGCAGCGGGTGCGCTTCGGCGACTCGGCCCAGAACCACGCCATGGCATTCGTGGGTGTGGATGTGGCCGATGACGGCCGGACCACCAACCGCTGGCGGGTGGAGAACTCCTGGGGCGGGGACATCGCCAACAAGGGTTACTTCACCATGAGCGACGACTGGTTCAGCCAGTATGTCTATGAGGTGGCCGTGCCCAAGTCCATGCTGTCCGAGGAGTATCGCCGGGCCTTTGACCAAGAGGCCATCATGCTGCCCGCCTGGGATCCCATGGGCGCCCTGGCCTGAGCAACGTCACCAATTTATCCATTCAGCTGTTCGTTCCCGTGGTCTGCATGGATCGCGGGAACGGACCGTCCGCATTGGCCCGGACGCGGATGGTCATAAGGAATTCGGGCAAGATCGTCGAAGTACGACAGAGAGGAGAGCGACCGTGGCATTCGTCAAGGAACCGGATATCATCCCGGAAGAGGAACGGCAGTATTTTGCCGATACGGCCGTCTTTCCCGAAACAGTGGACGTCAACATTCGTCAGCTGGATCCCATCCCGGCCCCCAGGGTCTTTTTGCGCTCGCGACCCCTGGATCCGGAGCGTATGGGGTTGGTGCGGGACTCCCGTCAGGCCATTCGGGATGTTCTGCATGGCCGGGACGATCGGCTGCTGGTCATCACCGGCCCCTGCTCAGTCCACGACCCGGAGGCTGCTCTGGAGTACGCCCGTCGTCTGTCGGCCGTCAATGAGCGGTTGAAGGATCGGCTGCTGATCGTCATGCGGGTCTACTTTGAGAAACCCCGGACCACAGTGGGCTGGAAGGGGCTGATCAACGACCCCGATCTGGATGGAACATTCAACATTCGCAAGGGGATTCGCCTGGCCCGTCAGGTGCTCTGGCAGGTTCTGGGACAAGGGATTCCGGCGGCCACGGAATGGTTGGATCCCATCACCCCGCAGTATCTCTCCGACGCGGTCAGCTGGGGGGCCATCGGGGCTCGGAACACGGAGAGCCAGGTCCACAGGGAACTGGCCAGCGGCATGTCCATGCCCATGGGTTTCAAGAATTCGACCGAGGGCAGCGTAAAGGCAGCGGTTGATTCCTGCCTGGCCGCAGCATCCGAGCATCACTTCCTGTCCATCAACCTGGACGGCCATGTCATCGCTGCCGAGACCAGGGGCAATCCAGATTGTCACTTGATTCTGCGCGGTTCCAGTCATGGCCCCAACTACGATTCGGAGTCCGTCCGGTCCGCCCTGGAGGCCATGCATCAGGCCCCGCTGGGCCCTGGTGCCTGCCGGGGGCTGATCGTCGACGCAGCCCATGGCAACTGTGGCAAGGATCCAGTGCGTGAGGCCCAGGTGGTCGAAGAGCTGGCAGAACGTATCGCCAAGGGTGAGCAGGGCCTGTCAGGCATCATGATGGAGAGCTTCCTTGAGGGCGGTCACCAGGCTCCGGCCCCGCTGGATCACCTGGTCTTCGGCCGGTCCGTCACTGACGCCTGCATTTCCTGGGACAGGACCGAGGAACTGCTGCAGATCCTGGCCGATGCCGTGCAGGCTCGTCGGGAAAGGAGAAGGCATGAGCCGGATGAAGGATGAGCCACAGGAGCCTCTGCCCCGACCCAGCAAGGCCTACGAGGTTGAACTGGTGCACAAGGCGCTGGCGGCAGGCGTCAACCCCTTGCAGACCGGGAACGTGCCCAGGTGGGAGGACGAGGTAGGCATAGGCCGGATCGTCAACAGGAGGGTCTTTGAGCTTGACCGCCTGCCTTCGCCCGCGCAGATGCTGACTCGATATCCCTTGGACGGGTCGGCCAAGGATCTGGTCATCCGCTCCCGGCAGGAAATCGTGGACTGCCTGCATGGGCGGGACGACCGGCTGCTGGTCATTGTGGGTCCATGCTCCATCCACGACCCCGATGCTGCGCTGGACTATGCCCGTCGTCTGTCGGCTGTCAATGAGCGGTTGAAGGATCGGCTGCTGATCGTCATGCGGGTCTACTTCGAGAAGCCTCGGACCACGGTCGGTTGGAAGGGCCTGATCAACGACCCCGACCTGGATGGCAGCTACAACATCCAGAAGGGCCTGGTCCTGGCACGGCGCATTTTGCTGGGTGTGCTGGAGACCGGGCTTCCGGCGGCCACGGAATTTCTTGAGCCTACATCGCCCCAGTACATTTCTGACGCGGTCAGTTGGGGGGCCATTGGTGCCCGGAACACGGAGAGCCAGGTCCATCGGCAGCTGGCCAGCGGCATGTCCATGCCCATCGGCTTCAAGAACGCCACGGATGGCAGCGTGGATGTGTCCATTGATTCCTGCTATGCAGCCTCTCAGCGCCATACCTTCTTCGGAATAGACCATGAGGGTCAGGCTGCGGCTGTGGCGACCATGGGCAACCCCGACTGCCATCTGGTTCTTCGCGGCTCCAAGTCCGGCCCCAACTATGATCAGGATTCGGTGCGGGCAGCCCTTGCCGTGCTGCGCCAGCGCATGCCTAAGGACAGCGCGGCTGCCCACGGACTGCTCATCGATGCTTCCCATGGCAATTCCGGCAAGGACGAGCGGCGCCAGATCCAGGTTGTCCATGAGCTGGCCCAGCGGATAGGCGACGGTGAGGAAGGCGTCACTGGCCTGATGATGGAGAGTTTCATACGTGGAGGCAATCAGAAGCCGGCCCCATTGGATCAGCTGGTCTACGGGTGTTCGATCACCGACCGTTGCATCTCCTGGCCTGATACCCAGGACCTGCTGGAGGAGCTGGCAGGAGCAGTGGATCGTCGTCGAAGCGCAACTCGTTGACTTGCGCCTGCAGTAGTCTGGTCGGGCTGCAGTTGCAGGTGGAATCTTGGATAAGGAGTCAGGTATGAGCGAAGCGGATGCTTCCCCGAAGGGTGAGGATCGGCGGCCGGTTGCCGTCATCGGGGCCATGGATGAGGAGGTGGCCCTGATCGGCCGAGGTCTGCAGCAGGCGGATCAGGATCCCCGGGCCGGTGAAGCTGGCCTGAAGGTCATATGCGGCGCCCTGAATGGGGCGCACGGCCCGGTTCGTCTGGCTGCCACCGTGGGTGGCATGGGTACTGTCAACATCGCCGCCACCACACAGTATTTGATCGATGCCTTCCACCCCAGGGCCGTTATCTTCTCCGGCATTGCGGGCAACCTGAACAAGGATCTGCACATCAACGACGTGGTTCTTGGCGGCACCCTGCGTTATCTGGATACCGACATGCGATTGGTGGCCCAGTCGGCGCCCGGCACCGAGGAGTTCCACTCGGACCCTCGCCTGCTGGATCTGGCAAGCCGGACTCTGGACTCCATGGGGATCAAGCACATCGTCGGCACCATTGCAACAGGTGACTACTTCGTGGACAGCCCGGAGAAGATCGCCGAAGTCAAGGAGCAGACCGGGGCCGACGCGGTCGAGATGGAGGGAGCGGCTGTCTGCCATGTGGCGGCCCGCAACAAGGTGCCAGCCCTGGTCATCCGCGCTCTGAGCGACAACGCCGACACCGACTACGAGGTCTTCCGGGAGTTCGACATCTCCGAATATGCAGACACGGCCGCCAGGCTGGTGCTGGGCATCGTGCGCGAGCTCTGAGCGCAGGTCAGCAAGGAGCCCTCAGCCGTGCAGCTTGGCGCCTATGGGCCTGCGATCTGACGGGTTGCGCCCGTCAGGGCCTAGATGCCGTGAATCTGCTGCAGTTCTGCAGTCCCCGAAGCTGGCTGGCTTCGAACTTGCCGTGCCTGTGAACTTGACGGCTGCACCCGACCTGTGTAGTATTGCCCCTTGCATACCAAAGACCGTTGGTCGGGACCCTTGGGTCTCCTAAGTTCGGTTGATCGAGCCAGCACAGGTTGAGTTTCAAATCGGTCCTTGCGACCTGTTTTTGCTCTGCCTGTCGGCAGGGCTTTCTTTTTGCCTGCCATGCTCGGTCGTCCGGCTCCCTCCAGAGGTCTGTCTAGGAAGGAACGCCATGAAAAGGCCCGAAAAGGAAGAGGCTGTCGCCAGGCTGACGGACAAGTTCCGTGACGCCGACGCCATCATCCTCACCGAGTACCGCGGGCTCAGTGTTCCGCAGGTCGCCGATCTGCGGAACAAGCTAGGCCGCGATACTTCCTACAACGTGGCGAAGAACACGCTAGCCCGGATTGCGGCCAAAGAGGCTGGAATCGAGGGTCTCGATGAGATGCTTGCCGGCCCCTGCGCCATCACCTTCGTCAAGGGTGATTACGTCAATGCCGCCAAGGCGCTGCGTGATTTCGCCAAGGACAACCAGGCACTGATCGTCAAGGGCGGCTTCATTGATGGAGCTGTTGTTGACGCGGATGCCATGAAGAAGATCGCGGATCTGGAATCCCGCGATGTTCTGCTCTCCCGGATGGCCGGCGCGCTCAAGGGCACCATGTCCAAGGCCGCCAACCTGTTCGTCGCTGTGCCTACCAAGGCCGTGCGCACGTTCGACGCCCTGCGCGAGAAGCAGGAAAAGGCCGCCTGAGTCCACGGCCACTGGCCCGGATTCATACGGCAAACACAAAAAAAGATGTTCGGTGATCGGCCTACCAGTCAATGCCGGTCGCCACAAATGAAAGGAAGCCATTATGGCCAAGCTCTCCGCTGACGAGCTCATCGACGCGTTCAAGGAAATGACTCTGGTCGAGCTGTCCGACTTCGTCAAGAAGTTCGAGGACGAGTTCGACGTCGAGGCCTCCGCCCCCGTGGCCGTGGCCGCTGCCGCCCCCGGTGCTGCTGCTCCGGCTGAGGAGGAGAAGACCGAGTTCGACGTCGTCCTCTCCGCCATCGGCGACAAGAAGATCCAGGTCATCAAGGCCGTCAAGGCCATCACCAACCTGGGCCTGGCCGACGCCAAGGCTCTGGTTGACGGTGCCCCCAAGGCCGTCCTGGAAGGTGCCAAGAAGGAGGACGCCGACAAGGCCAAGGCTCAGCTGGAAGAGGCCGGCGCCACCGTCGAGCTCAAGTAGTCATCGGCTCTTTCTGAGCCCTTGCATGCTGGAAAGCCCTGTGCCGTCACCGACGGCCCGGGGCTTTCCCATATCCGGCCATGCCATGGGGGATGGGTGTGCCTATTTGTTCGGAGACTATCTGTGCGAGGGTGGACCAAAGTGTCTGAATTGATTCATGGCAGGCAATGAACCACGTGCCGTTTTCGCAATCAGGACTGCAGATGCTCCCGATCCGGACGGCTCCAAGCGCTGCTCTATGCCTGCGAACCGATCATGTGTCCTTTATCAGGTAATTCGGCACGCAATCAATCCTATCTCTGGGTTTCATGACAGAATAGGCGATAGTACCGAGTGAAGGCGGCTGCAGATTTGGGAGGTCGAAAACGTGAGTGACGATCGGCGACCGGGGCAGGTGTGGATAGTCAAGTTCAATGGGGCGGAAGAGACCCGGCTCAAGCCTGGCGAGACCGTCGAGATCGGCCGCAAGCCTCTGCGTCCGCTGGCCGATGACGGTCGGCGTCGTCTGGAGGTGCCCGATCAGACTAAATCCATGTCCAAGCGGCATGCCATTTTCGCCGTCGACCAGGACGGTCTGGCCACCCTGCGCGACATGGGTTCCACCAACGGCTCCTATCTGATCCAGTCCGACGGATCGCTGGTCAGGCTGCCCGTGGACGCCGCCTTCCCCCTGTCCAGCAGCTCGGCTCGCTTTCAGTTCGGTGATGTCCCTGTCGACTTCGTGCGCATCAACAATCCCGAAGAGGATAAGACCGATCCCTCGCCCCGGGTGCCCGACCTCTTCTCATACTCCACACAGCCCCGGGGCATGGTGGAGCCTGATGCGGCAGAAATGTCCGTCGACGACATTCTGGACATGCGCGCCGGCGAGCCCACTGGCATCTTCAAGGCCGACGGGGTTCGCAACCGGGTCACTGCCCTTCACGATATGGCCCTGGGCGCTGCCAAGACGGCCGATTCTTCCCAAGAGGCCGGCGGTGCTTCACCAGATCGTCCTGGAGCTGCCCCAGCCGCTCGCGGTTCGGAGGGCAATCCGTCGTCGCCTTTCTCAGGAAGACCGGAGCCAGCAGATTCCCGAGGCCCGCAGGTTCGGTATTCTGACAATGCTGATTCAGCCGAGCATGGCCAGACCGGCAGGAGACCGGCCGATGTCGGCTCGGCTGATGGTCAGGGATCATACCCTCGCAGGGCCTATGCCGACCAGCCGGATGATAGAGCATACGAAGACCGCGAAGGTGACCGGCGTGGTGGCGAAGCCCGCCAGCCTCTGCCATGGCAGGAGCACGAATCCGAGCAGAGTCTGCCGCTGGTCGGCACTCGGCAGGAGGACAGCCAGCCGGTCGACCGCGATCTTTTCGCTGATGCTCGTCGTTCCCGTTCCGCTGAATCCGCCCCTGATCAGGATCGCTACGACCAGGATGCTCGCGATGCCCGTGATGATCGTCGGCATCACGATGATCGTGCAGCTTCTGGCCGCAGGGGCTATGCAGATGGTCAATCACGACAAGGCCGGGGGAGGCAAGCGGACACCGCCCAGGGATTCACCCCGCTGGGAGCCGTAGAGCTGGCCCGCCTTTCCAAGAAGGAATCGGATCAGGCCCGACGTCCTCAGCCAGCGGATCAGCCGGATGATGACCAGCAGTATCAGCCGGCCTTTGAGCCCGGCTCGGTCTTCGAGCGGGTCTCCAAGGGTGACTATGACCGTGGCCAGGAGGCCATCGTGGTGGACGGAATGAGCTCCGATGATGCCAAGCGTACTGGTGACTTTGCCCTGCAGTTCGCCATGGCCAAGCATCGCCAGCTGCTGCCCTTTCTGGCGATGAATCCGGCCCTCTATGATGATCTGTACGCCTGGTTGGAGGCTCAGGGCGACCAGGACATCGACGCGGCCCTGCGCAACAATGACGGGTATCACGAATATCTGAACGCCGTGCGGAAGTGAGTGGACGGATGAGCGAGACGGTAATGAGCACCGGGGGATCGGAAGAAGACAAACGGGCCGAAGATGCACAGGCATCAACGGCCGGGTCCTCCTCCGACCGTACGGCAGAAGAGGTCAAGGCCCCGTTGACTCCACTGGAGCGAATCCGGGGATGGCGCCAGGGCTACCAGAACCAGGTGGGACTGACCCCACTGGAGAATGTGTCGCAACTGGCGGCGCAGATGGACCTCACGCACGCGCATCCTTCAGGCATTGCCCAGCTCTTCGCCAGCGGCCAGGTTCATCTGGATGCGCTTTTCCGGGACCGCGGCATGCTGCGCGCGGCCCACCGTCGCATGGAGCGGGTCCTGGACGATCAGGCCGCCAAGGAGCGCGCCAGCGGTTTCGCCCAGCTCTCCATGGTGGTAGGGGTGGCTGCCTGGCAGGGGCGCGACATGCCCGTACTGCTCTATCCCGTGCGCATCGATGAGAGCGCACAGGGGGCCTCCAGGGCTTCCATCAGATTCACAGGCAAGGTGGATCTCAATCCTGCCTTGATCTCGGCCATGCGCGAGCGGGGCATCACCCTGGATCCGGAGCGTCTGTTTTCCGCCTCCCACTATCAGGGCGGCACCCCTGAAACCTCATCGCTTTTCAAGGACATGACGGCCCTGATCACGCCGCATATCAGCGACTTCACCATTGAGCGGAAAATCGTTCTGGGGTGCTTTATCGAGCCATCGGCCCAGCTGCTGGGCGAAAGCCTTCGGATTCTGGATCGGATGACCGCTGGATCCACAGGCAACGATCTGCTGGATGCCTTGGCTGGCGACCAGGCAGCCTCCGAGCGGCTCAAGGGCGGACCAGTGCCCGACTACAGCCCCTTCGATGCTGACCCTCACAGCGAGTTTGAGGCTGGAGATGTGGACAACCGGGTCCGTTATGCCGCCCAGCTGGTGGCGACCGGGCACAGCGTGCTTGTGGATGAGCAGACCGGCCTCCACAGCGCCGACGATGCCCTGGCCATCGCCTCGCGCTGCGTCACCGCCGGCAGGACCGTGCTCTATGTGCCCTGCGTGGTGGAGGAGAAGCGGCGTTTCCAGCATCGTTTGGATGCTGCCGGGATGGCTGACATGGCCCTTGATCTGACCGATGACCAGCTGGGCAGGGTCCTGGACCAACGGCTGATCGATGCAGTGGGGTTCAAACCCGGCAAGGCCAGCGAGCATTTTGATCAGGTGGCTGACGAGCTTGTGGGTGTCCGCTCCCGACTGACCCGCTACCTGGGCGATCTGCATGGGGTGGATTCCAACTGGGGGGTTTCGGCCTACCAAACCATTCAGAATCTGGCCAACATTGCCAATATGCCTACGCACCCCGCCACCCGTGTCCGTCTGGGCGCGGCCACCGCCCACGATCTGCAGCCCGATTTGGATGCGTGGGCGGACAAGCTGGAGAGGGCTGCCGAGTTGGGCGAATTCGTCATCGGCCCCCAGGACACTCCCTGGTTCGGTGCCACCCTGGTCAACGAGAACGAGGCTGTGGACGCCTACTCCCGTGTGGTTCGTCTTCTGCAACGGCTTCTGCCGGACACCCGTGAGCAGGTCAAGTCCACTGTAGAGACCTGCGGATTCCCCGTGCCCGCCACCGTCAAGGATTGGGGACGGCAGGTGGTGGTCCTCAAGAACCTGCGCCGGGTCCTGGATGTATTCCAGCCTTCCATCTTCGAGCGCGATATTCCCGCCATGATCGAGGCCACCAAGTCCAAGGCCGATCGCAAGGCCAATGGCACCAATCTGGGATTCTGGGAGCGTCGGCGTCTGGTCAAGGAGGCCAAGAGCCTGCTCAGGCCCGGCGCCCAGGTCGAGGATCTGCATGAGTCGCTGGTGGTGGTCTCCAAGCAGGCCGAGCAGTGGCGGACCTTCGTCCCCCACGGCGGCTGGCCGGTCCTGCCGCCCAAACTGGACGTCATCATCGACACGCAGGAATCCCTGATCCGCGACATGACAGCTCTGGACACCGTCCTGGACTCGACTCCGGCTGGCGGCGATCTGGAGACCATGGACTTCAACAAGGTGGAGGAGCGACTCAAGGCGCTCTTTGACGACCATACAGCCTTGGACACCTTGCCTGAGCGCTGCGCTTTGGAGGGTGAATTCAGCAAGGCAGGGCTGGAGGAGCTGGTCCAGGATCTGCGCAACCGCCAGGTTGAAGGCAAGGCGGTAAGGGCCGAGCTGCAACTGGCCTGGTGGACCACGGTCTTCGACGACATCATGCGCTCCTCGCAGATCATCTCCAACCAGGATGGCTCCGCCCTGTCCAACGCAGCCGACCGCTTCAGTCAGGTGGATGCCCAGCATGTGGCCAGCGTAGGGCCCATGGTTGCCCAGGAGAGCGAAAAGCGTCTGTCCGAGCTGCTTTTCTCGCGCACCCAGGAGGCCAATCAGCTGCACACCATGCTGGCCGGCAACCCCGGTGCCTCCCTTGCGGTCTTCCAACAGGCCCACCCCGGCATCCTGTCGGCGGCCAAGCCCATCATCATCGCGACTCCGGCCACGCTGGCAACCAGGACCAATCCGACACAGCTGGCCGATACGGTCATCATCGATGCCGGGGCCCATATGCCTTCCATCCAGGTGCTGACTGTGTTGGCTCGGGCCCGGCAGGTGGCGGTCATCGCCCACCGGCCCACCATCACTTCGGATGGCCTTTTGCAACTGGTCGACCATCTGGTCCCGGTCACTGTCAAAGCCCGACCCTCGCGCCGTTCGATTCGGTTGGACGCCTTCCTGAAGGATCACGGTTATGGGGATCTGTCGGCACCTGTCCCCGATTGTCGGGAACCTGGCAGGGTGACCCTGACCAGGGTGGAGGGCGCTGGCGTCCCGGTCATGGCCACCGGTCTGGTCGAGTCCAGCCAACAGGAGGTCGCTGCCGTTGTCGACATGCTCAAGCGCAGGGCCGGATCCTTCTCCCTGGTGCCGAACAGTTATCTGCTGACTGTGGTCACCCTGTCGGCTACCCACCGCTCAAGGCTGGGCGCCGAACTCAAGTCGGCGGCAGCCAAGGACAGGGTCTTCGCCAAGTTCCTGCGGCATGTACGCATCGTCGGCATTGACGAGGTCTGCGGCGCCCGTGCCACGGACGTGATCCTCACTCTGGGCTTTGCCAAGACCACCCACGGCCGTCTCCTGCAGCAGTTCGGCGATCTGGAGGGCGAAGGGGGCAAGGGCATGCTGCTGGATGCCCTGGTCCTGCCGGATCGGAATCTGGATATCGTCGCGGCGTTCTCTGCCGATGATCTGGAGGACGACCGTCTTCACCAGCCTGGACCGCGTCTGCTCAAGGAGCTGTTGACCTGGGTTGAGCATCCCGACGCGGAACCGGCCCGGCCCGAGCAGGCCGAGCAGTCCACTAATGTGCTCTTCCGGGATCTGGCCCAGCGGCTGCGGACCCGGGGGCTGGACGTGGCCTTGGATTACGGGTACGACCAGGCGCCCCGGATTCCGCTGGTGGTCGGGCTCAAGAACAAGCCCTTTGCTTTGGCCGTGCTAACCGATGACGCCGAGTTCATGCATACCCAGTCCACACGGGAACGCCACCGGTTCACCACCGAGGACCTGCAGTATCTTGGCTGGTCGGTCATGACCGTTTGGAGCGTTTCGGCCTTCGTCAACCCCGACAAGGAAGCCGACAGGATCGTCGCCCGTCTTGCCGATATCTATCAGCAGGCGCGTTGATGGCGGATGATCAGCTGGACCACGGCGATCAGGCCGGTGAGCCTGCGGCTTCACGCCCGCGTCGGCATCGCCGCGTGGTGCGCCCAGGCAGGGAACGGTTCGATGTCGACGGCATCGAGGAGGATCCCCAGGACAGGATCTGTGCGCAGGATCGTCTTGACGGGGATGACCGGCGGATCCTGGGCGAGCTGCCGCCCCACTGGGGACTCTTCCCCAATGAGCGCGGCGACTGACTGCCGGTCCTAGTCCTGGCCTTTGGGCAGTCCGGTTCCGGCCTGTTGACTGTCTGAACCTGTTGACTGGTGGATGTCTTCGGCGATCTGGCGCAGCAGCTGAAGGGTCTGGTCCTGAGGGCTGGGTGCGTTGGGCTGGTCCTTGATGCCCGAGGCTGCCCGGCTCAACTGCCGCAGTTTGTTGATGGGCATGATGATGCAGAAGTAGACGGCGATGGCGATCAAGAGGAAGTTGAGCAGGGCCGTCAGAATGGCGCCAAAGGAGATGGTGGCGTTCCGGTAGCTGATGGTCAGGAGTCCCGACAGATCCGGTTTGCCGAAGATCATGGCGATCAGTGGGCTGATCAGATTGTTGACGATGGCATTGACCACGCTGGTCACCGCAGAACCCATGACCACGCCCACGGCCATATCCACCATGGATCCACGTGAGATGAACTGCTTGAACTCGCCCAACACCCCCTTGTTGCTGATCTGCGAGATCTTGTGGACTGCTTCGGTGGTATCCTTGGCCGCCACCTGATTGATCGAGGCCATCCTGCATCCTTCCGTAGCCGATGTGAGGCATGGAGCACCCATGCCTGCTTCTTCCTCCATTATCGCGGGCCCTGGATGGTTTCGGTTTTCCGACATGATCAGAGGGTGTCGGTGCAGAAGTGCCGTCGGGACGGATGGCGATGACGGGTGTGGATGGATCCAGCGATAGCAAGAGCAGAGCCTGACTGGCATTCAGGGCGAAGACGGCCTGGGACGCTTGCCGGACTTGGTTGCCCTCCCGCTCTTCCGGGTCGGATCGATCTTTGGCGATGGTCTGCGCCGGTTGCAGCGCCAGTGCCTGCTCGGCTATCATGCAGTGTCCGCCGCCTGAGGTCTGCCCGGGAGTCGGCGTCTGCATGTCGTTGACTTGCTGGCTATGGGGAAGCCCTGGCGCCCTATCAGAACCTGGTCGGTCTTGTGTGGAGGATGGTGGCAGAGAACTGGGTTGGGCGGGATGCGTGCTGGCGGCGGCTGGGCAGTTCCCCGAGGCCAGCAAACTCGCCTGGTCGCCAGCCTGCAGGTTTCCCGGGTCGTCGGCAAGGCGAACAGTCACCGGGGTGGTTCCAGGTGGCTGTGCCGGTCTGCTGCTGATCATGGCCGTGGTCAGCGGTTGCCCTGTGTGGACGCTGATCATCAGCCGCTGCCCACGTACTTGCGCAAATGAGGGGATCAGGCCGGGCAGACCTTCCCTGCCATGCAGGATTCGCGTTTCAACCATGGCGGGCTCGATGGCTGATCCGCGTGCAATGGGCCGCGCAGCGACCAGTACAGATAGGCGGCCCTGAGCCTGAAGCAGGATCTGCAGGGTGCAGAAGACCGCAAGCCCTAATGCCAGGGCGGCCCCTACACGCCGCAACCGAAAAAGCCGCCGTCGGCGGGTCAGGGATCCGGCTGCCGATGAAGGCTTATCCCTATTGCTGAAGATGGAAAAATCGGCCATGCCCCCAGCCTGCCAGGATCTTGGCCGGCGTATGGGTCTGCATGGTCGATGTGGTCGAATGTGCTTCTCGGTCTACTTGCTGCTTGTGGAGCCCGAGGAGGAGGATGAGGCTCCGTCGGTCCGGTAGAAGCCATGGCCCTTGAACTCGATGGGCACTGCGGAGAAGATCTTGCGGACCTGCTGTTGCCCGCACTTGGGGCAGATGGTGATGGGTTCGTCGTTGAAGGACTGCTCCTTGGTGAAGTCGTATCCGCAGTTCTTGCAGCGATAATGATAGGTGGGCACCGTTCTTTCCCTCCGCTGATGGTCGGTTCGCTCGACGATTGGTTCAACACCCAATATCCTAGTGGTGGCTTCGACCAGAAGAATCGGCACCGGGCCTCTCGTCAGCCTTGTTCATCACCATTATGGTCTGTGCCGGGCCTTCGTGACAGACCTGCGGCTGTGGGCGTGAAACCTTCAGGCGTCAGGACTGCATCCACAGGGAGATCATGGTCCAGATGGGGCAGAGGGGCTTCCACGAATTCGCCGGGCCAGCAGATGCCCACTACCGGGGTCCGGTCTGCACGCAGGACCAGGGCACGGTCATACCAGCCGCCGCCCCGGCCCAGGCGAATGCCGGCATGGTCGATGGCCAGCGCTGGCACCAGAATCAGATCGGCCTTACCTAAGGCCTGCGCCGGCAGGGCAGGCATATCGGGTTCGTCAGGCCGCCAACCTGGAATCCGCTTCATGTCATCCAGATCCTGCCGTGATTGCAGTCGGCCCCAACCTACTTCGGTGCCTGTGCCCAGCATGGGGATGAGCACCTGGTCGCCACGGCCCAGTAGGAGATCCAGGCTGGGGTCCATGGCTATCTCCCCACGAATGGAGGCGAAAGCAGCCACGGTCAGGCTTTGGCCGCCTGGGGAGCGTTCGATCCTGGCAAGCACCTGGCCTGCCAGCAGATCGGCAAGCTTGCGGCCTGCGTCCAGGCATCGGGCCGGGTCGATACGCCGTCGGGCTTCAAGCAACCGGCCGCGTCGATCCTGCTTGTCCGTATCGATGCGTTCCTGCTCGTTCATGTCCCCAGTTCTACCAGCAGGGGCTCTCCCTGGTGGACGCATGCCTGCCTTAGCAGCCGTTCGGTGAGAACATGGAGCCATGTCGGTTCTGCATACCTTCCGCCAGGTCTGGCAGGGTTCCCGAGCCCGTTCGGAACATGCCCTGGATCTGCCTGATCGTCTGACTCCGCCCCCGGGCCATGGGGACTTCCTGCTGAGGCCCATCCGCGAGGGCGACCAAGCAGCCTGGAACGCGGTCCGATGGAGGAATCGCGATTGGCTGGCCCCATGGGAGTCGGGGGATCCCCGCCACGGGCCTGGCATGACCTATGCCCAGTGGATGCAGGAGCTGGCACGTGCCCGGCAGGAGGGCTCTTCAGCGGTCTTCCTGATGGAGTTTCATCAGAGCATCGTGGGGCAGATTTCCTTGGGTGCCATCCGCTACGGGTCCATGCGTGCAGCGACAGCGGGCTACTGGGTGGACCAGGATTGGATTGGTCACGGGTTCGCGCCCCTGGCTCTGGCCATGCTGGCTGACTGGGCCTTCAGGGACAGGAACGGACCCCATCTGCACCGGCTTGAGGTGGCGATTCTGCCAGAAAACGAACGGTCCCTGCGCGTAGTCCGGAAGCTGGGCATGGAGCCGGAGGGGCTGCGCCGCAGCTATATGTACGTCAACGGACAGTGGCGGGACCACCTGACCTTTGCCTGGATCAGTGACCAATTCGATCCGGATTTGCTGGCTCGTCTATGAGCTCCTGGGACTGACATGGTCGACACGCTGGGTTTGACTTGCCGCTTGGGGCATACCGTCAACTAACGTAGTACCTATGGTTTATGAATCACTCAGCAGCATCGTGGTTTTGGTGATTGCGGTGATTCTGGTGCTGGGTTGGCTGCCGTTTCGCACCGTCAAGGGCATGAAGCGGGCCTCGGAGCATCGCCAGGACAGGCTTTCCACCTCCCTGCACATGGTGGGTCGGGAAGACGGCATGAGGTTCTGCGACAGGCAGTCGAGGACGGTGAAAGGGTTGGTCATGCAGCAAGGGCAGCAGGATGGCAACCGGCGCAGTCAAGCCCAGCGCATCAAGCAGATCAGACAGTTGCGCCGCGCGGCCATACGTCGTCGTCGCATCCTGGTTCTTGCCCTCTTGGTCATCACCCTGCTGGTGGCCGGCTGCTCCTTCCTTGTGGACTACAGCCCATGGTTTACGCTGGTTCCTCTGGCGCTGGTGGTAGTGGTGTTGGCCGCCGGCGCGCATGCCTCGGCCCAGGCCCGGGCTTGGGAGCGCAATTTAGCCCAGCGGCGTGCCCGGCAGCGTCGTCAGCAGGCAGCCAGTCTGACTAAGAGCAAGACCTCCGGCAAACCCGGTCAGGCCAAGAGTGAGGGCCGCACGGAAACTGCCACGGATGTGCTGGACCAGGGCGAGATCCGTCGAACGCTGGCCCAGGCCAGGGCTGATCAGCAGGCAGCTCTCAAGGCCAGGCAGCACAATTCCGCCAAGCCCGCAAATCCGACAGTCGGCAGCAGCAAGACTCAAGGTTCGGCTGGGTCCGTCAAGTCGACCGAGAAGGCCGCTGCGCAGACCGGGCATGCGACGAGCAGGCCATACGCTGCCAAGAAGGCCTCTGATCGGACCCCAGCCAAACAAGCGGCTTCTCGACCGAAGGCTTCCAAACCGGCAACCACCAAATCTTCAACGGCCCAAAAGGCTGCATCCAAGCCCGCAGCGCCCAAGTCGTCAGTGGACAAGTCCGCTGCATCTCCGCAGTCGGCATCCGTGCAATCCGCCGCTGCCCAGTCAGGCAAGTCGGGATCGGTCTCTGCATCTGCTGGCAACGAGCACCCAGCTTCGTCGGCTCAGTCCTCCGCATCTGGGGTATCGTCGTCCTCGGCAAAGGCCCAGGACGACGCCACCAATGAGCTCAAGCGCATCAATCCCTCTCCGGCCTTGGATGCCTTCGGCATGGCAGCAGGCCAGGATCTGATCTCCTTCTCCCTGGGATCAGCCCACGACGAGGGAACAGACGGGGACGGCAGGAATAGCGAGGACGAGGGTCCTCACAGCCTGGAGATCAAGTCCACCCGGCAGGTCTCCGTGGCCCGTCCCCCCGAAAAGAAACAAGCGGATCAGAAGAAAGCCGACAAGCGGCCCGACGACTTTCACAAGCAGGAGATGCAGGCCCAGGTCGAGGTGCCCGACCGCAGCGAGGACTCCCTGTCCATCGGCGTGGAGGCCATATTGGCCCGGCGTCGTCCGGCAGCCAAGTCCTGAGGGATCAATCGACGATTGGTCTTTCACCACCAGCGTTAGCACTCAAGTTGGCAGAGTGCTAATTTCGCGCTACTATGGCTTGTAGCGCAAAGGAATGCGTGGTGAGTGTTCGTCAGCCTCTCATCGACGTTCCGGCGTGGGTTCATTGGCTGTTCTCACAAGATGTAGGAGGTCCACAGTGTCGATTTCACTCACACCGTTGGAAGACAAGATCGTCATCAAGCAGGCTGAGGCGGAGACCAAGACCGCTTCCGGGCTGGTCATTCCCGATACCGCCAAGGAGAAGCCCCAGCAGGGCGAGGTGCTGGCGGCAGGCCCCGGCCGTCGTGACGACAAGGGCGAGCGCATCCCCATGGATGTCAAGGTTGGCGACAAGGTTCTGTACTCCAAGTATGGCGGCACCGAGGTCAACTACGGCGGCGAGGACTATCTGATCGTGTCCGCGCGCGACGTTCTGGCCATCCTCAAGTAAAGAGGCGGTGATAGTGGCCCCTGGTCCTGTGCAAGGACCGGGGGCCATTCGCGTCTCGGGAGGACCGTGCAGCGGAACAGACACCGCAGGAGCATATGGCGGCCACTAGCATGGTGCCCATGTACTATCGTCATCGCGCCAGCATTGATTCCCTGCCCGGATACCGGCAGGGCAGCCCGGCACCAGCCGTTGCCGGGTTGACCAGCTACAAGATCTCCAGCAACGAGAACCCCTATCCGCCCCTGCCGGGCGTGCTCCAGACCGTCTCCGAACAGGCCTTGGGCCATCTGAACCGTTATCCGGATATGCGTGGCACCCGTCTGGTAGAGCGGCTGGCCCAGCTGCACGGGGTGGATCCCGCATGCATCCAGCTGGGATGCGGGTCCACTGAGGTCATCACCCAGCTGGTTGACCTGGTGGCCGGTCATGGCGACCAGGTGGTCTATCCTTGGCGCAGTTTCGAGGCCTATCCCATCATCGTCACCTCGGCTGGAGCCACAGGGGTGCCCGTGCCCTTGGATAAAGAGGGGCGGCATGACATCGAGGCCATGATCGCCGCTGTCAACGAGCGCACCAGGCTGGTCATCGTCAACAACCCCAACAATCCGACTGCGACCAACGTCGACCGCGACCAGGCCGAACGGCTGCTGCAGGCCCTGCCTGCGGATCTGCCGGTGCTCTTTGACGAGGCCTATATACAGTTCAACGACGACCCTGCCCGCGCAGACGGATTGTCGTTCATGCGCGAGCATCCCAATGTGATAGTGGCCCGGACCTTCTCCAAGGCCTACGGACTGGCCGGTCTGCGGATCGGGTACGCCGTGGCTGCCGAGCCGATCATCGCCGGGATGAACAAGGTGGCCCTGCCCTTCGGCGTCACCGATGTGGCCCAGACGGCGGCAATGGCCAGCCTGGATGCACAGGACCGCCTGGCCGAACGGGTCCAGGCACTCAAGCAGGAGCGGGCCAGAGTACTGGCTGGTTTGCAGGAGCAGGGGTGGAAGATCCCCCAACCTCGGGCCAACTACTACTGGCTGCCCCTGGGCCAGGCCTCCGCGCAGGCTGATCAGCGTTTCCGCGACGCAGCCTTGTCGGTCAGGACCTTCCCTGGCGAGGGCATCCGCATCACTGTGGGGGAGAGGGAGGCCAACGACCGGGTGCTGGAGGTCTGCGCCGACCTGCGTCGACAGGGTTTGCCGCAGGATCCGATCGCCGACTGAAGGTTGCGCTGGCGCAATCGTAAAAGCATTTGACTGCCGTCCCTGCTGTTGTATGGAATGTCACAGCGGGGGCGGTTTTGCTCCTGTGAACTTGTGTCGTCTTGGATAAACCTATATATTGTGGTTGGCTGGCCAATTATATCCAACATATAGTGTTTATCAAGGAGCAGCAGTCACTATGTCTTCAGCAGATGCGGATCGGCACGATCCTCCCGATGGCGCCTCCAGGCTGGTGTATTTCTCCAGCGTCTCCAACAACACCCACCGCTTTGTGCAGCGGCTGGGCGTGGAGGAGCCCATCCGCATCCCCCTGTATGAACGGCGCCAGCCCATGCCTGTTATGGATGCGCCCTACCTTCTGCTGGTGCCCACCTATGGGGGCGG
Source organism: Bifidobacterium sp. H6bp9 (assembly GCF_032193695.1). Lineage (NCBI taxonomy): Bacteria > Bacillati > Actinomycetota > Actinomycetes > Bifidobacteriales > Bifidobacteriaceae > Bifidobacterium > Bifidobacterium sp. H6bp9. The sequence goes on along the minus strand of NZ_JASTZY010000001.1, from coordinate 437,503 downwards.
GTCAGCCAAGGGTGCTGTGCCCAAGCAGGTCATCCACTTCCTGAACAACCCGGTCAACCGCGGACTGATCCGCGGGGTCATCACCTCGGGCAACCGCAACTTTGGCAGCGCCTATTGTGCGGCCGGCCCGTTGATAGCCCGCCGGTGCGGTGTCCCTGAGCTCTATCGCTTCGAGCTGCTGGGCACCTCCGAGGATGTTCAAGCGGTCAGGGCCATTCTGGCCGGAATGGGAGTGCAGCTCCAGCAGCAGTCGACTGATTCACGAAAGGCGGTTTTGTCATGAGCCAGCAGGAAAGCACCGAAGAGAGCACCAAGTCAGCGGCCGGCGTCTATGCCGACGACGAGATGATGCGCCAATCCATCACCCCGCCCCAGTACCGTGTCACCCCTGAGGCCAGGATTCGCCCGGTCAATTGGAACAAGATCACCGACGAGAAGGATCTGGAGGTCTGGAACCGCCTGGTCTCCAACTTCTGGCTGCCCGAAAAGGTGCCCCTGTCCAACGACATCCCATCCTGGAACACGCTGACCGATCACGAGCGCCAGACCACGGTCCGCGTCTTCACCGGGCTGACCATGCTGGACACCACCCAGGCCACCATCGGCGAGCTGGTGCAGATCGATCACGCCCGCACCGAGCAGGAGCAGGCCATCTACACCAATATCGCCTTCATGCAGTCGGTCCATGCCCGCTCCTACTCCTCGGTCTTCTCCACCCTCTGCTCCAGCGAGGAGATCGACAAGGCCTACCGCTGGGCCGTGGCCAACGATGTCCTCCAGGAGCGCGTCCACACGGTCCTGCACGAGTATGTCAGCGAGGATCCCCTGAAGCGCAAGGTGGCCTCCACCATGCTCTCCTCGCTTATGCTCTATGCGGGCTTCTACCTGCCTCTCTACTTCTCCAGCCATGCCAAGCTGATGAACACGGCTGACATGATCCGGCTGATCCTGCGCGACAAGGCCATCCACGGCTATTACTCGGGCTACAAGTATCAGCGGGGTCTGGAGGAGAGGACCCAGGCCGACCAGGCCATGCTGGAGAAGTTCACCAACGATTTGCTGGACAAGCTCTACGATCTGGAGATGGTCTACTCCGGGCAGATCTATGAGGGCTTCCCCTTCGTCGAGGATGTCTTCGCCTTCGTCCGCTACAATGCCAACAAGGCGCTGATGAACCTGGGTTACCCGGCCCGGTTCGCAGCCGACCAGACCGATGTCAGCTCGGAGATCCTGGCGGCCCTGTCGCCATCGGCCAACGAGAACCATGATTTCTTCTCGGGTTCGGGCTCCTCCTACGTCATGGGGCATTCCGAGTCCACGGACGACGATGACTGGGACTTCTAGGCCAGTTGGAGACGGTGTGATATTGGGCACAGAAAACCCTATATATGCTCACCGTTTCCGATATCAACAGCACATATAGTAGTTCAGGCTCGCGCTGGGCGGGTTCTGATCGGTCCGTCCTCAGGGCGGGCATCACCGTCAAGACAGGCTCTGGATGGCCTGATCAGGAGGAAGCATGGAGCAACAGCAGACCGCCGGAACTGATTCGGAGCTCAGCGCTCCCGAGTTCGCCGCCCAGGGTCAGCGCCTGGGGGCTGTGGTCTACTTCTCATCGGCCTCGCGCAACACCGCCCGGTTCATCGCCAACTGCCATTTGGATGAGGAGGGGATTGACGTCTTCCGCATCCCTCTGAGGCCCAAGGACCCGCCGCTCAACATTCGACAGCCCTACATCCTGATCGTCCCCACCTATGGGGGCGGATCGGCCAAGAAGGCGGTCATGCCGCAGATCAAGCGCTTTCTGAACGACCCGGCCAACCGGGCCGGCATCCGCGGGGTCATCGCCTCGGGCAACACCAACTTCGGGGAGGCCTTCTGCATGGCGGGGGACATCATCTCCCGCAAGTGCAATGTTCCCTTCCTCTACTATTTCGAGCTCATGGGCACCAAGGAGGACCAGGAGAAGGTCCGCCGCGGGGTTGTGGATTTCTTCCGCAACCACCCCGAGTCCTGAGCCAATTTCATTACACGCATCATCACCGCAAAACTCATGAAAGGACACCCGATGGGAGCAAACGAGGACACGTCCCTGGCCCTGGACAGGACCGCATCCGAGGATGAGGAGACCTTCGATCCGGCTCACGACTACCATGCCCTGAACGCCATGCTGAACCTGTACGACAAGGACGGCAGGATCCAGTTCGACAAGGACCACGAGGCCGAGCGCCAGTACATGGACCGGCACGTGCGGCCCAACACCATGACCTTCCCCTCCACGGCCGAGAGGATCGCCTACCTCCTGGATCACGAGTACTACGACCGGAAGGTCTTCGATCGTTACACCCCTGAGTTCCTGGACAGGATCTACAAGCATGCGGCCGAGAGCGGCTTCGAATTCGAGACCTTCCTGGGCGCCTTCAAGTTCTACACCTCCTACGCGCTGAAGACCTTCGACGGCAAGCGCTACCTGGAGGACTTCCCCCAGCGCTGCGTGGCCGTGGCCCTGGAACTGGCCGACGGGGACGAGCAGGCCGCCATGAAGTACACGGACGAGATCATCTCCGGCCGCTTCCAGCCCGCTACACCCACCTTCCTGAACCTGGGCAAGGCCCAGCGCGGCGAGCCGGTCTCCTGCTTCCTGGTGCGCATCGAGGACAACATGGAGTCCATCTCCCGCGGCGTCAACGCCGCCCTGCAGCTGTCCAAGAGGGGCGGCGGCGTGGCCCTGCTGCTCAGCAACCTGCGCGAGATGGGCGCACCCATCAAGCACATCGAGAACCAGTCCAGCGGCGTGGTCCCGGTCATGAAGCTCCTGGAGGATTCCTTCTCCTACGCCAACCAGCTGGGCGCCCGCCAGGGTGCCGGCGCCGTCTACCTGTCGGCCCACCACCCCGACATCATGCGCTTCCTGGACACCAAGCGGGAGAATGCGGACGAGAAGATCCGCATCAAGTCCCTGGCCCTGGGCGTGGTCATCCCCGACATCACCTTCGAGCTGGCCAAGCGCAAGGAGCCCATGGCCCTCTTCTCGCCCTACGACGTGGAGCGGGTCTACGGCAAGCCCTTCGCTGACATCCCCATCACCGAGCACTATGAGGAGATGGTCAAGGACAAGCGGATCCACAAGAAGTACATCGACGCCCGTGACTTCTTCATGACCCTGGCCGAGATCCAGTTCGAGTCCGGCTACCCCTACATCCTCTTCGAGGACACGGTCAACAAGGCCAACCCCATCGACGGCCGGATCACCATGTCCAACCTCTGCTCGGAGATCCTGCAGGTCCAAGAGCCCAGCACCTACTCCGAGAACCTGGACTACGAGCATATCGGCCGCGACATCTCATGCAACCTGGGGTCCCTCAACATCGCCAAGGCCATGGACGGCGGACTGGCTGACACGGTCGAAACCTCGGTGCGGGCCCTGACCTCCGTCTCCGACCACACCAACATCGAGGCTGTCCCCTCCATCAAGCGGGGCAACGATGAAGGCCATGCCATCGGCCTGGGTCAGATGAACCTCCATGGCTTCCTGGCCCGCGAGGGCATCCACTACGGATCCGAGGAGGGGCTGGACTTCACGGACATGTACTTCATGACCGTGGCCTACCACGCCTACAGGGCCTCCCACGCCCTGGCCGTGGAGCGGGGGAAGGCCTTCGCCTCCTTCGCCAAGTCCGACTACGCCAAGCCGGCAGGACAGGGGAACTACTTCGACAAGTACACCGAGGGCAACCGTTCCCTGGAGCCCAGGACCCAGCGGATCAAGGACCTCTTCGACCAGTATCAGGTCCACATCCCCACGGTGGAGGACTGGAAGGAACTCCAGGCGGCCATCCTCAAGGACGGCATCTACAACCAGAACCTCCAGGCCGTCCCCCCGACCGGGTCCATCTCCTACATCAACCACTCCACCAGCTCCATCCACCCGATCGCCTCCAAGATCGAGATCCGCAAGGAGGGCAAGATCGGGCGCGTCTACTACCCGGCCCCCTACATGACCAACGAGAACCTGGACTACTTCGAGGACGCCTACGAGATCGGCTGGAAGAAGATCGTGGACACCTACGCCGAGGCCACCCAGCACGTGGACCAGGGGCTCTCGCTGACCCTCTTCTTCCCAGACACGGCCACCACACGCGACCTGAACAAGGCTCAGATCTACGCTTGGCGCAAGGGGATCAAGACCCTCTACTACATCAGGATCCGCCAGCAGGCGCTGGAGGGCACCGAGGTCGAGGGCTGCGTCAGCTGCATGCTCTAAGGCGCCTGTCCTCAGGAATGTGCAATCTCTGGTCGGTGCCGTCTTTGAGAGCGGCGCCGGCCCTTTGGCATCCGCATCCACAGGTCAGGTCCGTCCATGCGGTAGACTGACGGTCCAGTCTTGATCCGCTTCGCACTGTCGAACACCCATCCAACAAGGAGCAATCAACCATGGTCCCACCCATTTCCATTCCCCGGCAGCCGCTGAAGCTGATCGACCGGGTCTCCGCCATCAACTGGAACCGTCTGGAGGACGAGAAGGACCTGGAGGTCTGGGACCGTCTGACCGGCAACTTCTGGCTGCCTGAGAAGGTTCCCGTCAGCAATGATCTGCCCTCCTGGCAGTCTATGAGCGAGGAGGAGCACACCCTGACCATGCGGGTCTTCACCGGCCTGACCCTTCTGGACACCATTCAGGGGACGGTGGGCGCCGTCAGCCTGATCCCGGATGCGCTGACCCCCCATGAGGAGGCGGTCTACACCAACATCGCCTTCATGGAGTCGGTCCATGCCAAGTCCTACTCCTCCATCTTCTCCACCCTGGCCTCCACCCCTCAGATCGATGCCGCCTTCGAGTGGAGCGAGCACAACGAGTTCCTCCAGCGCAAGGCCCAGATCGTCCTGGACTACTACGAGGGCGACAACCCCCTGAAGCGCAAGGTGGCCTCCACCCTGCTGGAGTCCTTCCTCTTCTACTCGGGCTTCTACCTGCCCATGTACTTCTCCAGCCATGCCAAGCTGACCAACACGGCCGATCTGATCCGCCTGATCATCCGGGATGAGGCCGTGCATGGCTACTACATCGGCTACAAGTACCAGAAGGGGCTGGCCAAGGTCTCCGACTCTGAGCGTCAGGCCATGAGCGACTACACCTACGAGCTCCTGGGCGACCTGTACGACAACGAGGTGGAATACACCGAGAGCCTGTACTCCGGGGTGGGCCTGGTGGAGGATGTCACCAAGTTCCTGCGCTACAACGGCAACAAGGCCCTGATGAACCTGGGCTATCCCGCCCTCTTCCCCTCGGACACCACCGATGTGAATCCGGCCATCATCGCATCCCTGAGCCCCAACGCCGACGAGAACCACGACTTCTTCTCCGGCTCTGGCTCCTCCTACGTCATGGGCAAGGCCGTGGAGACGGACGACGAGGACTGGGATTTCTGACCGGTCTGTCCCGCCCTGACGCGGAAGACACGACGTTGGAGCGGGACTTGCGGAAAACAGAAAAACATGTCATTATAGGCAAGTTGCCGTACGGAGCTCCGGTTCTAGTGCGGCATGGCGGATTTCCCAAGCGGTCAAAGGGAGCTGACTGTAAATCAGCCGCGTAATGCTTCAGAGGTTCGAATCCTCTATCCGCCACGCCTCGGTAGCTCAGTGGCAGAGCACTTCCTTGGTAAGGAAGAGGTCGTGAGTCCGATTCTCACCCGAGGCTCTCTGGCGGGGTAGCTCAGCTGGCTAGAGCGTACGACTCATAATCGTAAGGTCAAGAGTTCGAGTCTCTTCCTCGCTACTGTGGCCGACATACGTCGGTCGTGCAACGACTATAGAGGTGAACCATGGCAAAAGCCGCAGATATCCGTCCTGGCATTACGCTGGCGTGCACCGTGTGCAAGGAGCGTAATTACATTACGACCAAGAACCGTCGTAACACTCCTGACCGTCTGGAGCTCAAGAAGTTCTGCCCCCGTTGCGGCAAGCATACCCTGCACCGGGAGACCCGCTGAGTTCTTCCCGTCTTTTGGCTTCATCGGAACCCGACCATCTGGTCGGGTCCTTTTTTATACAAGCGTTCTTCCTTATGCAAATCCGCCTATGTTTCTGCCCCGCATTATCTGCGGATAGTGTTGGAAGCAGAACGGGTTTGGCGATGTAGGGGCTCAGCCTTCAGAGAGCGCCCTGGTAGGCAGCCGCAAAGGCCTGATCCAGATCGGCGATCAGGTCGTCCGGGTTCTCCAGGCCTACGGAGATTCGAATCAGGTCGTCGCCCACACCGGCGCTGAGGCGGTAGGGTTCTGGAACCTCCCTGTGGGTGATCCTGGCCGGGTCCACAATCAGGGTGCGGCAGTCGCCGATGTTGGGCATGTAGCTCATGAGACGCACTGAGTTCACGATGCGCTTGACCTGCTCGTAGCCCCCTTGGACCTTGAAGGAGAGAATCGTGCCGACGCCCTTGGGCAGCAGGGTCGATGCCAGGTGGTTCTGCTGATCTGCATCGCCCTGGTGCCGCCCCTCGGGTATGCCCGAATAGTTGACCTGCTCCACCTGGGGAATGGTCAGCAGGTGGCGGGCCAGGGTTGTTGCCGTTTTCACCTCGGTGGCGACCCGCTGGGCCAGAGTCTCAAGGCCCGTCAGCTGCAGATAGGCGGTGAAGGGGCTCATGACCGCCCCAAAGGTGTGCAGGTACTTGGTATGGATCCTGTGCAGGAAGGCCATCTTGCCGAAGGCATCCAGAAAGCTGACCATGGACCCGTGCCGCTCGTCGCTGATGATCAGCTCGGGCTGGCTCATCTGCGGGAAGCGGCCATTGCCCCAGTCGAACCGTCCCGCATCCACGATGACCCCGCCCAGGGCATTGCCGTGGCCGCTGATCCCCTTGGTGGTCGAATGCACGACGATGTCGGCGCCGAAGGCGATCGGATTGAGCAGGTATGGCGTGGGCACCGTATTGTCGATGATCAGGGCCAGTCCATGCCGGTGGGCCAGTTCGGCCAGGCCAGGGATGTCGGCTATGGCTGTGGACGGATTGGCCACGGACTCAGCGAAGATGGCCCTGGTGTCGTCCTGGATCAGGGATTCCACTGCCTCAAGGTCGTTGATGTCGTCCACAAAATCCGTTTCGATGCCGAAGTTGGGAAAGAAGGTCTTCATGGTATCCACGGATGTTCCATAAAGATCGACAGGGGAGATCAGCCTCCCGCCACCTTCGGCTGCGCACATGAGGGCGGACGACACGGCGGCCATCCCCGAGGCCATGGCTACAGCCCCCTTGCCACCCTCCAGACTGGCCAGGCGGTCCTCCAGGACCTTGACCGTGGGGTTGGCCAGGCGGGAGTATGAGAATCCTTGAATTTCGCCGGCGGCCAGGGCGTCTGCCCGGTCGGCGGTGACCATGTCAAAGGCGGCCGACTGGTAGATGGGGACGCTGGCTGCGCCCCCGCCCTGGCTCTGACAGTCATAGCCGTCATGGACGGCTCTTGTTGCGAATCCTCTGCTCATACGGTTGTGCCCCTCTGCTTGTGTCCGGTCGGGAATCCCTTGCTAGCCCACCATCGAATCTTCTTTCAGAGCCTCAGGCAAGGTTGCTCCCATAGGTGTTCCTTATCGCCCGCTATCGGAGGTTGCCTTGCCCAGGTATGCCTGGCGGACACGTTCATCATTCAAGAGCTGTTGGGCAGGCCCCTCCAGACGGATCAAGCCGTTCTGCAGCACGTACCCGTAGTCGGCGATGGACAGGGCCAGCTCGGCCTGCTGCTCGACCAGAAGGATGGAGATGCCCAGCTGGTCACGAAGGGAGGCGATCTGCTCAAGCACCTGGTCGACCAGCTTGGGCGAGAGGCCCATGGTCGGCTCGTCCATGCATATCAGCCGGGGGTGGCTCATCAGGGCCCTGCCGAAGGCCAGCATCTGTTGTTCGCCTCCTGAAAGGGTGCCGGCCTGCTGCCCACGGCGTTCGGCCAGGCGGGGGAAACGCTCATATATAGCATCCAGATCCTGTTCGATCTGATTGCGCTCCCTTTGGGTGTAGGCGCCCATGCGCAGGTTCTCCTCCACGCTCATGGCCGCGAAGACCCTTCTTGCCTCCGGAACTGAGGCGATTCCGGAACGGACCCGATCCCTTGTGGGGGTGTGGGTGATTTCCCGTCCGTCCAAATGGATGGTTCCCTCCTTTGGAGCCAGCAGGCCCAGGATGGTCTTCATGGTTGTGGACTTGCCTGAAGCGTTTCCTCCCAGAAGCGAGACGATGCCGCCTTGGGGAATGCGAAGACTGACATGGTCCAGGGCCTTGACCGGGCCATAGCTCACATCGACGCCATCCAGGGAGAGCAATGGTCGTTCCCCCTCGGCTGTCGGCTTCCCCTCATCATCAGAGGCCTCAGCCTTGGCTCTCAGCCTGGTTCCCGTGCTGTCGGGATCCTGGCCATCAATCGGTTCCGCAGCGGTGGCCGGGGCCAGGGCGTTCTGCCGGGCCAGGACATCCGCTTGCCCGTTCATGGGGGCATCGTTGCGGGGTCTGCGGTCGCCCAGGTATGCGGTGATGACGCGGGGGTCGGCACTGACCTGCCTGGGAAGTCCGGAGGCGATGATCCGGCCGCCGTCCATGGCGATGACCTGGTCGCAAAGCGCTTCGATCAGATCGATCTTGTGCTCGACCAGAAGCATGGTCTGACCCTGGGCCTTGAGCTCCAGGAGCTGTTGCAACACCTCGGCCGTCTCCGACTGGTTCATTCCTGCGGTGGGTTCGTCCAAGACCAGGATGTCGGGGGAACTGACGTGGGCTCTGGCGATCTCGGTGCGGCGCCTGTTGGCGTAGGACAGGGTGTAGGCGGCCTGGGTGCGATGCTCCTCCAGGCGCTCGCTGAATCTGTCGATCTCGGACTGGACGGCCTTGCGCTCGACGACCGCCTCCCTCCTGCAGGCGGGACCGGGCACCAGCGTCAGCCAGGTCTGCGTCAGCAGGGGGATCCATCGCAGGATGGGCCACCTCTCCAGACGGCGAAAGGGCCTGCGGGCTTCCAGGCGCCTATGGAATCCTACGGCCACGTTCTCCTCAACGCTCATGGCCGGGAAGACCCTGCCGTTCTGGAAGGTGCGGGACACCCCCTGCTCGGCCATGTCCGTAGCGGGCAGGCCGGTCACGGTGCGTCCCCTCAGGCTGATCTGGCCCGAGTCGGGCTTGAGAAAGCCGCAGATCAGGTTGATGGTCGTGGACTTTCCTGATCCGTTGGGGCCGATAATGCCTATCACCTGGCCGGATGCCACATCCATGTTGACGTCGGCCACCGCCTGCAGTCCCTGGAAGCTCTTGCTCAGATCGCGCACGCTGAGCAGGGGTTGATCGGGATTGTCGCGTGCAGGTTCGGGACTATGCTGACTGCCTGTCATCATGCCCTCCTTTTGGTTGAGAACAGGCCTTGTGGTCTGCAGATGATGAAGATGATCAGGACGAGTCCGTAGGCCATGATTCTCACCTCGGGCAGGATGCGCAGCAGTTCAGGGGCGCCTACCAGGATCAGGGAGCCGATCACGGCTCCGGTCGGGGACTTCATCCCACCCAGGACGATGATGGTCAGGATCAGGGTCGACATGGTCGGGTTGAAGAGGGTCGGATCGATGTAGGTGTATTGGTGCGCCAGCAGAGCACCAGCGATACCCGCCGATCCGCATGCCAGGGCGTAGGCCAGCGCCTTGTAGGCCCCTGTCCTGATCCCCAGGGACCAGGCCGCTTGTCCGTCCTCGCCGATGGCCTCGAAGACGTGGCCCAGATGTGAGGACCGGATCCGGGAGGTCACCGCAAGGACCAGAAGAAGAATGACCAGATCCAGCAGGTACTGCATCTGCTGGGTGTAGAGCGGCTTGCCCAGGAAGGTCGGCAGGGGGATGCCCTGCAGACCTAGCGAGCCCCTGGTCAGAGGTTCCCAGATGCGGATGATGGCGACCATGACTGCTCCCACGCCTATGGTGGCGATAGCCACATAGTGGCCACTGAGCTTCCATACCGGGAATGTCAGCAGGGATGCGGCCAGGGCGGCGATGACGGCCGCGCCCAGCAGGGAGAGGGTGAAGGGCCAATGCAGACGCATGGTCAACAGAGCCGAGGCGTAGGCTCCCACGGCCACAGGTCCTGCCAACCCCAGGATGGTCTGACCGGCCGAGCCCGAAATCAGCGTCAGACCCACTGCGGCAATGGCGTAAATAGTCACCTGGGTCCCGATACCAGCCAGATGGTCGGAGAAAATGAAGGGGGTGGCCAGGGCGGCTGCCGCAAGGCCGAGGTTGGCCCAAAGCGGCAGACGGATGGGTCTGGCGGCTTCCGGGAGGGTTCCGGTCATGGGCTCCTTGCCCATGTCTGCCTTGCGGCCCAGGAATCCCGAGGGCTTGAGGATCAGAACCAGCAGGAGGGTGCCGAAGGTGATCAGGTCATGTACACCATCGCCGAAGAGTCCTACGCCGACGGCCTCGGCCAAACCCAGCACCAGGCCACCGATGATGGCTCCGGGGATGGAGCCCAGCCCGCCGATGGCGGCGGCCACGAAGGCCGTCATGCCGATGGCGTTGCCGTCCATGGGGTTGATGTTCGTCTTGAACAGGCCGATGAAAATTCCGGCGATACCAGCCAGGACCGAGCCGATAACGAAGGCTATGGTGCGAATGGAGGTGACAGGTACTCCCATCTGCAATGCGGCCTGGGAATCCTGGGAGGTGGCCCTGATGGCCTGTCCGGTCCTGCCGTAGGTCAAGAAGGCCCAGAGCGCAACCATGCTGGCCAGGGCGACCAGACCCATGACCAGGTCGGAGGTGCCGAAGCTGATGCCCAACGCATGCAGGTTGTGGGTGGGCAGCAACTGGGGGAAGGCCCTGGTCTGGGAGCCAAAGATCAGCTGCATCCCGTTATCCAGCACCTGCCCTAGGCCGACAGTGCCCAAGAGAGCGGCGATCGGCTGCCGGCCTTCCAGGGGAGTGATGACCAGGAGGTTGGTGACCAGACCGACCAGACCCGTGACCAGGACGACGGCCAGTATGGTGGGAACGAGTCCCCAACCGAGGGTGGAGCCCACCCACCAGGCCGTCATCATGCCTACCGCTACCAGGGATCCTTGTGCGAAGTTGGCCACATTGGTCACTCCGAAGACCAGGGACATCCCCACGGCGGCCAGAGCGTACACACCGCCGTGGATGAGTCCGGAAAAGAGCGTCTCGACCATGATCGCTGCTCACTCCTCGATCTGTTTGAATTTGCCCTGATCCACCTGGAGGAGGATGGGCTTGATCGTGTCCGCCCGTCGGGTCTTGGTGTTGAATCGGAAAGTCCCTCCCTGGCCTTGGTAGAGCGGGAAGTCCTTGACCTTGCTTAGGGCCTCCTGGATGCCCTCCCTGGTGGGGCTGGTCTTCTCGCCTGCGTAGGCCAGGTCCTTGATGGCCTGGTAGGCAGTGATTTCGAAGTTGCCCGGAACGGTGTGATACCGATCCTCAAAGCTCTTGACGAAAGCCTTGGCCTTCGCATCCTTGGTGCCTGTCGCAGAAAAGACGCCGGTGATAATGGCCCCTTGGGCGTTCGCTCCGGTCAGGGAGAGGAACTCCTTGGTCTCCTGACCGCCGAAGAAGGGTCCCTTATAGTCCAGTTTGTCCCGCAGGGTGTTGGCGATCAGCGCTCCATCCGGTCCGTAGCCGATGTCCACCACGGCCTCGGGGGCGGCATTCTTGGCCGGGATCAGTATTGGAGTCAGGTCCGTGGAATCGGGCAGATAGGAGGACTGGTAGACGATCTGCACCCCGAGCCGTTCCGCAGCCTCCTTGAAGTACTGGAAGGATTCCTTCCCCCAGTCGTTTTCTATATAGACGACGGAGATCTTCTTGGCTCGCTTGGACACCGCCTCAGCGTTGGCTTCCTGGTAGGTCTTCTGCGATATTTGAGGTGTCCATACATGATCACCCGAATTCGTGAAGGTCGGCGAGGAGTTGTTGAAACCGTAATGGACCAGTCCAGCCTGCTGGAAGATGGGCGATGCGGCTGAGGAGGCCGGCGAGGAGTAGTCTCCCACAACGGCGATGACTGATTTATCGGAGGCGATCTTTGGGGCGACGGCGGCGTCCTGTTTGGCATCTGATTGGGTGTCGTAGTAGTCGATGTCCAGGCGCTTGCCCTGTATTCCGCCCTTCTTGTTGACCTGGTCCTTGGCCAGGTCGAAGCCCTGCTGGAACATCTTGCCGTACTCGGCGTAGAGACCGGTCTTAGGGTAGATGGCAGCGACGGTCACATGATCCGACGATCCTGCGGAGGAGCCCTGGTCGCCTCCCAATCCGCAGGCCGACAGCGCTCCGGCCATGGCCATGGTGGTCATGAGGGCAACCATTGCCCTGATGGTGCCACGGTGCTGCCGGTGCTGCTTTGATGTGATGACCATGATGTCTCCCTTGGAGTTTGACGGTTGATGTCGGTGGGTTGTTTGTGGTTTCAGACTTGCTTGGGGGCCCGGGTTCCGCTCAGAAGGCGCAGGGCCTCCTCGTCGGCGGGCGTTGGGATGGTGCATGAGGGCGCCAGGAGGAAGGGACGGCCTTGACGGGCCTGGATGGTCTGATCCAATTCCTTGCGGATCTGGTCCACGTCGCCGCCTGGGCTGAAGAGTTCGAAGTCGGCTCCGCCCACGGGTACAGCAGGAAAGTCGGTGCTGATTTCAGGATTGCCTGGGCGGAACTGATCCCAATGAAGAAAATCGGGATTCAGGTCGGTGAATTCTTCAGGATGCGCATCCTCCCGGCAGGTATGCACCAGGACCAGGGCTTCCGGATTGGCCTGTCTGACCGCTTGGATCACGATCCGGTCATAGGGCTTGGCCCATTCCTCCAGTTGCGCCTGGTTGAAGTAGCCATGGCTGGCCAGACCCGTCTCGGCGAAGAAGATGCCGTCCAGACCAGCCCCGCCCTGCTCCTTGGGGCTGACCAGCAGGGTAGCGTAGTCGGCAAGGGTCCGGGCGATGTTGTCCAGCGCTGACTTGGCCGCCTCGGGCTGGTCGAAGATCAGCGTCTGTCTGTTCAGGCCCCTGTCATTCTCCTGCGCGGAGCCCTGCCCCTCGGGATAGAGGGGGAGATCGGCCAACTGAAGGAGGACCGAGAGCGGGGAGAAGACCGTGTCGATGACTGCTCGGTCCTCAAGGCCGTCTCGGATGCCTCTTGCAGCCTGGATCTGCTCTTGGAGCACCTTATTGGTTTCAGGGTCGCGATAGTCGATGCGGGCGGTATCCCCTGCCTCCTGGATGGCCGTGCGGACGGTGCGCGGGATCAGCCAATCATAGTGATCCTTGTCGTAGACTGCGTCCCAGACCTCGGCATAGTAGATGGCCCTCGGGTTGATCTTGACCCAGTCCCAATCCCACTTGCGAACGAAGTCCAAGGTGGCTGCGGCAAAATTCTCAGCACCGTACTCGTGCCCGATGTGGTGCTGCCAGGCGGAGGTCAGCCAGGGGCGGCTTGTCTGGCCATGGGCTATCTGGTGGAACTGGGTTCTTCTGTCTTCTGTCATTGCATGCTCATTTCCTGGTATGTGTCCTATGAACGCCCGGTCAGGCGTCCAGGTGGTTCCGGTGCCCTTCGTCCGGAAACAGGGCTTTGGAGATTCCCCTTCCCAAAGCTCTTGTCACATAAAACCCCCAGGAAGCAGGCCCGTCAACGACCTGGCATATAGGTAAAATCTATCGCTGCTAATCATCCCCTGACCCTGCGAGGGTCTTGCGAAAGCTATAGGAAAAGCTGATAGGGGGGGGGTCAGACAGGACTTCGCAGTCACCTTGATGCCCTTGCTTTGCTATCCGAGTATGGCCGATTGATGATCGCCAAGGGCGACAGGGGGCATTTCAGGTCTGGCATGGCTCCGGCTCGGGAGAGGCCCTCATAAGGGGACGATGATACAGTGAATTGCATGTCTGACGTATCCTCCAGAGACACCATTCCGACCTTTGCCGATATCACCACTGTGGGTGTGGGCGGGAGCATGGCTGCCTTCGTTCAGCCCCGAAGCCGTGTGGGCATGATCGAGGCTGTGGAGGGCGCGGATTCCCAAGGGTTGCCCCTCTGCCTGATCGGCGGGGGATCCAACCTGCTTGCCTCTGACCAGGACTTTCCCGGCGTGGTTGTGCGCGACACCCGTCAGGACATCAGCGTTCCCGACGAGGTGGCTCCGCCTGAAGGTGGTGCTCCTGTTGTTCACATCAACGCAACGGCTGGGACCAATTGGGATGATCTGGTCTCCTACTGCGTGCGCATGCACCTGATCGGGGCAGAGGGACTGTCCGGTATCCCCGGGAGTGTCGGGGCCTCGGTGGTTCAGAACATCGGCGCCTACGGCCAGGAGGTCGGACGCCTTGTCGACTCGGTCGAGGTCTGGGACCGCCGAGACAAGGTCACCACCGAACTGCGGGCCTCGGATCTGGATTTCGGATACAGGACCTCCCTGCTCAAGCAGACCATGTACCAGGCGCCGGCCGTGCCCGACGCACGGTTCTTCCCCACGCCGCGCTACGTGGTCCTTTCGGTCACCCTGGTCCTGCGACACGGGTCCGCCGCTCAGGTGGGTTCCGCCCAGCTGGCCAGGGCCCTGGGTGTGGAGGTCGGGGTAACCCTTCCCCTAGAGCGGATCCGTCAGGCGGTTCTGAGCGTCAGAGCAGGCAAGGGAATGCTGGAGGATCCCTACCGGTACCTGACCGATTGGATGGGATCCTGCCGTCGGACCTCCGACCTGGAAGAGGCTCTGGAGGCAGTCCAGGATGACCTTCACGGCCCCAGGGGCGAGCGGGTGCTGCTTGACCGTCATAGCTGCGGGAGTTTCTTCACCAATCCGATCATCAGTCGCAAGGCCGCGGATGCCCTGCCGGCGGATGCCCCGCGCTATCCTGTCGAAGACTCGGCATTGGTCAAGACCTCAGCAGCCTGGCTGATCGATCATGCAGGCTTCCACAGGGGATTCGCCCTGGAAGAGGGGTCGGCCGCCGCCCTGTCTGATGTGCACACACTGGCCTTGACCAACCGCGGAGGTGCTCGCTCAGACGACTTGGTGGCCTTGGCCCGTGCCATCCAGAAAGGTGTGGATTCCACCTTCGGCATCCATCTGATTCCCGAGCCTGTTACCCCAGGCATCGACCTGGCCTGGTAGCTCCTGCTTTCACGTATTGAGCGTATTTCGGTTTTGTATGGCACCATATCCTATGATTACTCGCCGGAGCGGGACTCATGAGTCGGGAGCAAGATGGAACTATTCAGGAAGAAATCGGTTGAACAGACCCTGGCAGAGACCGGGGAGGAAGGCAGGTCGCTCAAGCGGACGCTGACCACCTGGGATCTGGCCATCATGGCCGTCGCAGTGGCCGTGGGCGCGGGCATCTTCTCGGTGGGGGCCCAGGCAGCGGCCTTCCATGCGGGTCCGGCTGTCATCATCTCCTTCGTCATCGCAGGCATCGTCTGTGCGGCGGCCGTCATGTGCTACGCGGAGTTCGCCTCCATGATCCCGGTTTCAGGTTCGGCCTACACCTTCACTTACAACACCATGGGCGAACTGGTGGCTTGGATCATCGGCTGGGACCTGATTCTGGAGATGCTCATGGCCGCCTCGGTCATCTCCAAGTACTGGGGCGTCTACCTGAACGACTTCATCCATCTGATGGGCGGCACCTCCTTCAGCTCCAGCTTCCATCTGGGTGGCCTGGATGTGGACCTGGCCCCGCTGGTGGTCGTCACCCTCTTCACGGTCCTTCTGGTCCTGGGCACCAAGCTTTCAGCCCGGTTCGACGGCGCCTTGACCGTCCTCAAGATCGGCATCGTGGTCTTCGTCATCGTGGTGGGCTTCTTCTACGTAAAATTGGACAACTACCGGCCCTTCATCCCGCCTTCCGAGCCGGCTTCTGCCGTTCCGGGGGCCAGCGTGCCGGGAATCATGGGCCAGCCCCTCTGGCAGTGGGTCTCAGGCATGCAGCCCACCATCTACGGTATCCCCGGCATCCTCTCAGGCGCGGCCCTGGTCTTCTTCGCCTTCGTGGGATTCGATATTGTCGCCACCACCTCCGAGGAGGCCAAGGAGCCCCATAAGACCATCCCCCGCGGAATCGGCCTGGGCATGCTGATCGTCATCACCCTGTACATCCTGGTCGCCATCGTCACCACCGGCATGGTCTCCTACAAGGACCTGGCCAAGGCCAAGAATCCCTCCCTGGCCACAGGCTTCGAGATGGTCGGTGCTCCCTGGGCCGCCAAGATCATCTCCTTCGGCATCGTGGTGGGGCTGACCACCGTGGTCATGGTGCTCCTGCTGGGGCTGACCCGCATCGTCTTCGCCATGAGCCGGGACGGGCTTCTTCCGCGTGCCCTGTCCCGCACTGGCCGTCATGGCACGCCGGCCCGCATTCAGATCCTGGGCGGCATTGTGGTGGCTGTAGTGGCCTCCTGCTTCCCCATAGACGTCTTGTCCGACATGGTCAACATCGGCACGCTCTCGGCCTTCCTGCTGGTGGCCATCTCCCTGCCCATCATGCGCAAGCGCCGGCCTGACCTGCCCCGGTCCTTCAAGATGCCCGGCAACCCCTGGGTTCCCATTCTGATCGCCCTGGCCTGCCTCTGGCTCATGCTCAACCTGACCGTGCTGACCTGGATCCGGTTCGTGGTCTGGCTGGCTGCAGGACTGGCCATTTACTTCGGCTATTCCTACCGGCACTCCCTGCTCGGCCGTCATCAGCTCAGCGGGAAGATATCCAAGGCCACCCAGGCCGGTCTGGACTGACCTGGAGCGTCGGCGCTGCAGTGTAGAGTGAATATTCGCATACTCAGGAGGTAACCCATGACCTACGTCATCGCTCAGCCCTGCGTGGACGTCAAGGACAAGGCCTGCGTGGACGAATGCCCGGTGGACTGCATCTACGAGGGCGTCCGTTCGCTCTACATCAACCCCAACGAGTGCGTGGACTGCGGCGCCTGCGAGCCGGTCTGCCCGGTGGAGGCCATCTTCTACGAGGACGACCTGCCCGAGGAGTGGACCTGGTACAAGGACGCGGCGACTGATTTCTTCGCCCAGGTGGGGGATGCCGGCGGCGCTGCCGCGGTCGGCCCCTACGATCACGATCCGGAGGGTGTGGCAGCCCTGCCGCCCAACAAGTAGTCGATTCAGGCTGATGAGCCGCGGACGGGAGCCATCCCACCGCGGCTTATTTATAGGAGAAAGGCGGACCATGGGTTTCCACTCTTTCGAATCCCCCTACGACTGGTCAAGGATCGACCCCTATCGGCGGCGTGCTGAGCAATGCCCCGGCGGCCTGGTCGACCTGTCGGTAGGTTCGCCGGTGGATCCTGTGCCCAGGTCGGTCAGGGAGGCCTTGGCTGCGGCTGCGGATGACGGCCAGGCACGAGGCTATCCAAAAACTGCCGGTGATGGCCCTCTGAGGCAGGCCGTGGCCGACTGGTTCCGTCGTTGCCGCGGGGTCGATCTGGATGCCCTTGGAGCGAACCTGGTTCCCACCGTCGGATCCAAGGAGGCGGTGGCGCTCATGGCCTCCCTCCTGCATCTGGGGCCGGGGGACCGGGTGGTGCAGCCGAGGGTATCCTATCCCACCTATGCCATCGGAACCCAGCTGGCCGGGGCCCAGGTGACGACCGTGGATGATCCGGCTGATACGGATTCATGGGTGGACCTGCCCGGCGTGCGAGCCATATGGATCAATTCGCCGGGCAACCCCAGTGGACGGGTCATCGACCGAGCCGGGTTGGCGAAGATTGTACAGGCAGCCCGTTCGATAGGGGCTACGGTCCTGAGTGACGAGTGCTATGCCCTGCTGGACTGGTCAGGATCCGCCCAGGCCTCACCCTGCATTTTGGAGTCTCAAGTCTGTGGCGGCAATGCCAGCGGGATACTGTGCCTGTACTCAATGAGCAAGCAGTCCAACATGGCCGGATATAGGGCTGCCCTGGTGGCCGGCGATGCTCAACTGGTGAAGGCCATGACCGCCTACCGCAAGCAGATCGGACTGATTGTGCCAGGTCCAGTGCAAGGGGCCATGCGGGCAGCTCTGGAGGATGGCGAGGCCGTGACGGCCCAGCGCGATGTCTATGCTTGTCGCCTGCATGCACTGACTGAAGCTCTCGGAGCTTACGGATACGATGCCGTCATGCCTCAAGGCGGCCTTTATATCTGGGCAGAAGCCCGTTCGGGCGATTGCTGGGCAGACATGGCTGAACTGTCCCGTCTGGGGATCCTGGCCAGCCCCGGGGAGTTCTACGGGGATGGCCGCTATCTGCGGTTCTCGTCAACCATCACTGACGAGCAGCTGGATCTGGCCTTGGGGCGTCTGCGGAGCGCCGCTTAGAGGCCCATGCTGACTGAGCCCTTGCCGTAGCGGTTCCTGATGGAGTCCATGGTGGCCTCTGCCTGATCCAGGCGCTGGGCCTCGCTGCCGGTGCGACGTTTGCTCTCGTGGATGATGTCGTCCAAGGACGGCTGGATGGGAGTGTCCTCCACCCGGCTCAGGCCGGATGCGCTGACACCTGCCAGACGGATCAGCCTGGGCAGGGGTGTGTCCATGGGCACGCCATCGGGCAGCCCCAGCATGGCCTTGAGCAGGCCGACTGCTTGCGGATAGATGCGGTTGGCTGAGTTGACCGGGGTTTCCAGGGTGTGGGCCTTGGTCATATAGCGCAGATCATCGAAGCGCAGTTTGACGGTGATGGTTCGGGCGATCAGGTCGTGCGATCGCAGTCCGGTGGCCACTTCGTTGCTGCAGACGCGCAGGAGGTCGCAGACCTGCTTCATGCTGGTCGTGTCGTGCAGGAAGGTGCGTTCCGCGCCTAGGGATTTCTCCGGCGCTCGCGGCTGGACCGGATCGTCGTCCAGCCCGTGTGAGGCCTGTGCCAGCTTCCTGGCGGTAAGGTTCGATCCCGTGGCCCGAGTCAGATCCCGCTCGCTCATGGTGGCCAGGTCGGCCACGTCCTTGATGGCCCAGGCGTTGAGCCGCTTCTCCAGGGCCGGTCCGATGCCGGGGATGCCGCGCAGGGGCATCAGCTGGACGAACTCGGCCTGCCGGGCCTTGGGGATCAGCAGCATGCCGTCGGGCTTGGCGTTGGTGGAGGCCATCTTGGCTACCAGCTTGTTGGTGGCGATGCCCACCGAGCAGGTCACGTGGAATTGTCGGGCCACGCTGGCTCGAATCCACCGGGCGATGGCCGTGGGCATGCCCCAGCGCATGAGCGCCCCGGACACGTCCATATAGCATTCATCTACTGAGACCTGCTCGATCTGATCAGTAATTCGTGAGAAAACCGTATCAAATATCCTTCGTGAGATATTCCGGTAATAGGTCATGTCGACCGGGAGGAACACCCCTTGAGGGCACAGTCGCTCGGCACGTGCCAGGGGCATGGCCGAGTTGATGCCGAAAGCCCTGGCTTCATAGCTGGCCGCGGAGACCACCGACCGCCGTCCGGTGCCGATGATGACCGGCCGGCCCTGCAATTGAGGGTGTCGGGCGACTTCGCAGGAGGCGTAGAAGGCATCCATGTCAATGTGCAGCACCGTGCAGCCGGTCTCGTCATGTCCCCAGTCTTTCTTGGCGGCTGCAAGCCTTGGTGCGGTACTCATGGCTCCATGATATAAGGGGGCCCCAGAGGAACATGCAATAAATTATTCTCAAACGCAAATTCTTGGAAAAGATTCACAATTCTGGTTTTTATCCATGAAAATGAATGAATCTGTCCTGTGCTTTATTGCATCCTGTCGCACCGGCGAGTCAGGTCGGTCAATCATGGTAATCTATTGTTTTGTTCCCAAAACTCTGGGGCTAAGGCCTTGGATCGGGAGCCTGCATGGAGACGTGCCTGAGTGGCCGAAAGGGGCACCCTGCTAAGGTGTTGACTGCGCAAGCGGTCCAGGAGTTCGAATCTCCTCGTCTCCGCCAGATGACCGGTGATCGCTGATTCTGCACGATCACCGGTCCTATTCATTACTGGGGATTCATTGCCAAAGACGTTTGTTCCCATAGACTTTGTGGAGCTGCGGCCTGGGAAGGTCCGAGTCTGTGAGTCGGCGGACCGAAGATGCTTGGCGTGAGCCTGTCCGGCAGGGCAGATCACAGCTGGGCAATGGCTGCATGGCCCGTCCCGCTGATCATGTGGCAGATGAAGCCTGGTCCCCAGACAGGGGAATAAGTCTTTGGCCTTCGCCCAGTGCACTGGGTTCTGCCCGGCCTTGCAGAAGGTCGTCCAGCCGACCATGGAAGGCTGGCACCGCTGCGGGCTCCAGGTCGTAGGTCAGCCGGACCTGATCAGTGAAGTCCTCGGTCTCCACGTGCCCACCGGAGGTGCGGATCAGACGGCGCAGAGGATCGTACTCTGGATAGTCCACGGTGATCGCGAATCGCTGGGTCGGGAGCACACGTGCCTGCTTTGCCGCCTTGAGCGCCAGGGAGGCTGCTGAGGAGTAGGCCCGGATCAGCCCTCCTGACCCGAGAAGGATCCCCCCGAAGTAACGGGTCACCGTCAGGACGCAGTCGGTCACTCCCTGCCGACGCATGACCTCAAGTATGGGCTTGCCGGCCGTCCCCGAGGGCTCCCCGTCATCGCTCATGCGTTCGCTGGTGCGGCCCTCCGGTCCCCAGATCGCGCAGTGGCAGACGTGCCGGGCCTTGGGGTGCTGTAAACGGACCTCTTGGACGAAGGCCATGGCCGCCTGCTGGTCCTCCACATGGCAGGCCTGGCCGATGAACTCGGACTTCCGCTCGGTAAGGGAACCCGTAGCCGGTTTCTGCGGCGTATCCAGTATGGTGAGCAAATCGGCTTGCCTCCTATGCCTGTCGTCTCCTCGGCTCTTGCACTATCTCCATGCTAAGGGGGATCCCGGGCCGGGTCTGATATCAAGGAGAGGACCTAAGCTGGCCGCATGACCAATCCCCAGGACCAACCGGACACCGAATCCCCATCAGCCGGCAAGCCCCATGAGGCCCTGACCGTTTTCTATGAAAGGCTCAGGCATTCCACGGATACGGCCGAGCTGCACGAATTCGCCCGCAGCCCCCTGCCCGACAGGTCCGACCAGGCCGCCTTCTCGCGCTTCACGGCACTGCTGGAGGCAGTGGCTGGCAATGAGCATACGCCGGTGGAGGACAGGGTCTACCTGGCGCAGACCATGCCATTCCCCAACATTCTGGTCAAGCTCTCCCAGGATTCCAGCCCTGAGGTCCGACGGGCGGTGGCCGCCAACAAGGATGACAAGAACTGGCTGGTCGGTCTGCTCACCAAGGACGAGGACGCTGGTGTCAGGGCTGCTGCGCTGACCAACCCCATGACCTCCTGGAAGATGCGCCTGGAGGGCGCCCAGGACGATCGGACCGATGCCGATACCCTGGACTTTCTCGGGGCTCTGGGCACTCGCGACGAGCAGGACGCCCCCCATGTGCTGGCCGCCATGGTGCGCCGGGCCGTGGCCCTGAATCCCAACACCGGGCAGGCGACCCTTGAGGCCCTGCGCAAGGACCCGGACGGGCAGGTGGCACGGGCAGCCGCCTCGCGCTGAGACCGGTGCCGACGCGAATTTTGACGAACGGCCCACAGGCGTTACAATAATGGATTGTTGTGTTTCCCTAAGGGGTCCTCAAAGCGCTTTTCCCACTCGCCGTCTAGGACTTTCAGGGAGCCCACGGAATACATGGCTTTCGGCCAGCATGGCAGCATGCGGCGCGGAGAGCCCGAAACACAATGCAAGGAAAAGGTTGAATCGTGAAGACTTTCACCCCGAAACCAGCCGATCTGACACATGACTGGTATATCGTCGATGCCTCCGGTGTGGTGCTGGGGCGTCTGGCAGCCCAGGTGGCCGATCTGCTGCGCGGCAAGAACAAGCCCACCTATGCGCCATACGCCGACTCCGGCAACAACGTCATCGTCATCAACGCGTCCAAGATGGTGCTGACGGGCAACAAGAACGACAAGGTGCTCTACACCCACTCCGGCCGCCCTGGCGGTCTGCGTCGCGACTCCTACGGGCAGTTGATGGAGCACAACCCCGAGCGCATTATCACGACGGCGGTCAAGGGCATGCTGCCCAAGAACAAGCTGGCCAAGGTCCAGCTGACCAGGCTGCGGGTCTTCGCAGGCGAGGAGCATCCTCACACCTCGCAGCAGCCCATTGAGTACAAGATCCATCAGGTCGCCCAGCAGGCCAAGTAGGACCAGAGGAGATAATCACCATGGCTGACAACAACAACAGCTCCGCGGTTCTTGAGGCCGAGGAGACCAGCGCTTCCTACACTTCCGAGACCAACGCCGGTGCAGGCACCGGCACCTCCGCCATCGAGCCGGGCTACGGCACCGGCCGCCGCAAGGAGGCAGTCGCCCGCGTCCGTTTGATCCCGGGCTCTGGCAAGTGGAGCATCAACGGACACACCCTGGAGGAGTACTTCCCCAGCAAGCTGCACCAGCGCGAGGTCAACTCGCCTATCGTGCTGCTCAAGCTTGAGAACAAGTTCGACGTGGTTGTGCGCGTCGAGGGCGGCGGCGTGACCGGCCAGGCCGGCGCAGTCCGTCTGGGCGTAGCACGCGCCCTGAACGCCATCGACCGGGACGCCAACCGTCCTGCTCTGAAGAAGGCCGGATTCCTGACCCGTGACGCCCGCGTGGTGGAGCGCAAGAAGGCCGGTCTGCACAAGGCCCGTCGCGCCCCGCAGTTCTCCAAGCGCTGACGTTCGCAGTTTTTTCCATCCCCGAGGTTCCCCCGGACCTTGGGGATTTTTCATGCCTGGATTCATGCCTGTTCATGCTTGGACGGCCCAGTCTGAAGCGAACGTTCGCTCATCCGGGGGCTCAATAGTGCCCCCTCTGGTCTATATTGTGACTTTCGTCACGTTATGACGGATGTCTTTCGTGGGCCGGCACGCTCTGAGACAGTCTGGGACTTTCTGCCGGCCCTCATCGGCATCCGCGGAACATGAGGAGGGCCAATATCTTGGCTGGAACGCAGAAGCAGAAGCATGACCATCAAGTGAAGGAGCCGGCAGCCGGCAGGGAAGGCGGCCAGCCCGACAGCAGTGATCTGGCCCGCAGGGAGGTTGATGCCCTGGTCGTCCGCGCGCAGTCGGCTTTACGCGCCTTTGAAGAGCTCGACCAGGAGCATGTCGATCGGATCGTGGCCAAGGCCTCGATCGCGGCCCTGAACAAGCACCTTCCCCTGGCGCAGATGGCCGTGGAGGAGACCGGGCGCGGCCTGGTGGAGGACAAGGCCACCAAGAACATCTTCGCCTGCGAGCATGTGACCAATTACCTGGTCAAGCAGCGCACCGTGGGCATCATCAGCGAAAACGACGTGGACGGCATCATCGAGGTGGCCGAGCCGGTGGGAGTCGTGGCCGGCGTGACCCCGGTGACCAATCCCACCTCGACTGCCATCTTCAAGTCGCTGCTGGCTTTGAAGACCCGCTGTCCCATCGTCTTCGGATTCCACCCATACGCCCAGCGCTGCTCGGTGGAGGCGGCCCGGATCGTCCGCGACGCAGCCATCGAGGCGGGCGCTCCGCGCGATTGCATCCAGTGGATCGAGCACCCCTCAGTCGAGGCCACCGGCGCGCTCATGCAGCACCCCGGCGTGGCCACCATACTGGCCACCGGCGGTCCTGGCATGGTCAAGGCCGCCTACTCTTCGGGCAAGCCTGCCTTGGGTGTAGGAGCCGGCAATGCTCCGGCATATGTGGACCGCAGGGTCAACGTTCCCCGGGCCGTCAATGACCTGATCCTGTCCAAGCATTTCGACTACGGCATGATCTGCGCCACGGAGCAGGCCGTCATCGCCCATCAGGATGTGCATGACCGGGTGATCGAGGAGATGAAGCGGCGCAAGGCTTACTTCGTCAATCCCGAGGAGAAGGCCAAGCTGGAGGAGTACATGTTCGGCGTGCGGGCCCATGCTGGTGACGACGCTCCCGCTCCCAGGCTCAACTCCGAGGTTCCGGGCAAGTCTCCACAGTTCATCGCCCGTCAAGCCGGGTTCGAGATCCCCGAGGACGCGACCATCCTGGCAGCCCAATGCGACCAGGTGGGCCCCATGGAACCCCTGACCTTGGAGAAGCTGGCTCCGGTGCAGGCCGTGCTCAAGGCCCGCAACAAGGAAGAGGGCTTCGCCCTCTGCGAGCAGATGCTGCGCTACGGCGCCGGGCACACGGCAGCCATCCACACCGATGACGAGAGGCTGGTGCGCGAGTACGGGCAGCGCATGCACGCCTGCCGGATCGTCTGGAACCAGCCCAGCTCCCTGGGCGGCATCGGTGACATCTACAATGCCATCGCCCCCTCCCTGACCCTGGGCTGCGGCTCCTACGGCGGCAATTCCGTCTCGGGCAACGTCCAGGCGGTCAACCTGATCAATATCAAGCGGATCGCGCGGAGGAACAACAACATGCAGTGGTTCAAGGTGCCGGCCAAGACCTACTTCGAGGCCAACTCCGTCCGCTACCTGCGCGACATGTTCGGCATCCGCCGGGCCGTCATCGTATGCGACAAGGTCATGGAGCAGCTGGGGATCGTCGACAAGATCATCGATCAGCTGCGGGCCCGGCCCGAACCGGTCACCTTCCGCATCATCGACTATGTAGAGCCCGAGCCCAGCGTCGAGACAGTGGAGCGCGGTGCGGCCATGATGCGCGAAGAGTTCGGCCCCGACACCATCATCGCCGTGGGCGGCGGCAGCCCCATGGACGCGGCCAAGATCATGTGGCTGCTCTATGAGCATCCGGAGATCTCCTTTGCCGATGTTCGCGAGAAGTTCTTCGACATCCGCAAGCGGGCCTTCAAGATTCCGCCCCTGGGCACCAAGGCCAGGCTGGTCTGCATTCCCACCTCCTCGGGCACGGGTTCGGAGGTCACCCCATTCGCGGTCATCACCGACCATAAGACCGGATACAAGTACCCCATCACCGACTACGCCCTGACCCCCAGCGTGGCCATCGTGGACCCGGTTCTGGCCCGTACCCAGCCCAAGCGGCTGGCCTGCGACTCGGGCTTCGATGCCCTGACCCACTGCATGGAGGCCTTCGTCTCGGTCTACGCCAATGACTACACCGACGCCATGGCCCTGCACGCAGCCAAGCTGATCTGGGACAACCTGGAGCCTGCCGTGGGTACTGCCGGCGGCGAGGCCAAGGTACGCGCCCAGGAGAAGATGCACAATGCGGCGACCATGGCCGGCATGGCCTTCGGCTCGGCCTTCCTGGGCATGTGCCACGGCATGGCGCATACCATTGGCGCCCTCTGCCATGTGGCTCATGGGCGGGCCAACTCCATCCTCCTGCCCTATGTGATCCGCTATAACGGACGGATCCCGGACGAGCCGACCAGCTGGCCCAAGTACAGCGAGTATGTGGCCCCGGAGCGCTACAGGCAGATGGCCCATGTGCTGGGCATCGAATCCGCCACTCCCGAAGAGGGTGTGGAGCTCCTGGCCCGTGCCGTGGAATCCTACAGAGATGAGCGACTGGGTATGGATGCCTCCTTCCAAGCTGCCGGAGTGGACGAGGATCTCTACTGGCAGTCCTTGGATCAGATTGGCATGCGTGCCTATGAGGACCAGTGCACGCCCGCCAATCCCCGCATTCCGCTGATTGAGGACATGAAGGACATAGCTGTTGCCGCCTACTATGGGGTGAGCCAGGAGGAGGGCCACCGGATGCGGGTTGACCGCCAGGGCGAGGATGTGGTTCAGGAGGCCTCCCAGCGGGCTTGACAGGGCCTCAATTGAGTCGAGGGTTCCCCCAGGAAGTGGCGCGACACGCCCGGATTCTTCTAGGGGAACCCTCGTGCTTTAATAAGAAAGTTGCCTGTTTTGGGCTCGCATTTTGTCAATCACAATAGCGGGTGCAGCGAGGAGTCCCATCCCCACGGGATTCTCCACGGCTGCGCATGGATCCGGCTGAGGCCTGTCGGGAGGAATGTCTCCTTGCGGCCGTCGTTCCGTGCCCTCGAAACAGACTGGGTAATCAGTTCATAGATCGCTAGAAAGGGCGGACGGCAATGGCGGGACAGAAAATCCGCATCAGGCTAAAGTCCTATGACCATGAGGTCATCGACCAATCGGCGAAGAAGATCGTCGAGACGGTGACGAACGCGGGCGCAACTGTGGTTGGCCCCGTTCCGCTGCCGACTGAGAAGAACGTGTATGTCGTCATCCGTTCTCCTCATAAGTACAAGGACTCCCGCGAGCACTTCGAGATGCGCACCCACAAGCGCCTGATCGACATCGTGGATCCCACGCCCAAGGCTGTGGATTCGCTGATGCACATCGATCTGCCGGCGGACGTCAACATTGAGATCAAGCTGTAGGGGAGGAGGAAACCGCATGGCTGAAGAGCAGAGGAACCGCAAGGCTCTCTTGGGCCGCAAGCTGGGCATGTCCCAGGTCTGGGACGAGAACGGCTTCTTCGTCCCGGTGACCCTGGTGGACGTGTCCACCAACGTGGTGACCGCGGTCAAGAACCAGGAGAAGGACGGCTACCAGGCCATCCAGATCGGCTACGGGCAGATCGACCCCACCAAGGTGACCAAGCCGCTGGCCGGCCACTTCGCCAAGGCCGGAGTGACCCCGCGTCGTCATCTGGTCGAGGTTCGCACCGCCGATGCCGACAGCTACCAGCCCGGCCAGGAGCTGGGCCTGGATCTGCTGCCCGAGGGCAGCGAGGTCGATGTGACCGGCACCACCAAGGGCAAGGGCTTTGCCGGCACCATCAAGCGCTGGGGCTTCAAGTCCTACCGCCGCACCCACGGCTCGCACAAGAACGAGCGCCGCCCCGGTTCAGTGGGCGCCTGCGCCACGCCCAGCCGCATCCTCAAGGGCAAGCGGATGGCCGGCCGCATGGGTCATGACACCTCGACCGTCCAGAACCTGACCATCGTCTCCGCAGATGCCGAGAAGGGCGTCATCGCCATCAAGGGTGCCCTGCCCGGGCCCCGCGGCGCCATCGTCCTGGTTCGTTCGGCAGTGAAGGGAGCCTGAAACCATGGCTAAGTTGACTCTGAACATCACCGACGCCCAGGGCAAGAACACCGGGACCGTGGATGCGCCCGAGCAGATCTTCGGCATTGCCGAGGAGGATGTCCGCTCGCATGTGCCGCTGATCCATCAGGTGGTCGTCGCCCAGCTGGCTGCAGCCCGCCAGGGCACGCACTCGGTCAAGACCCGGTCCACCGTCTCCGGCGGCGGCCGCAAGCCTTGGAAGCAGAAGGGCACCGGTCGTGCTCGTCAGGGCTCCATCCGCGCTCCCCAGTGGACCGGTGGCGCCATTGTCCACGGCCCCCAGCCGCGCGACTACTCCCAGCGCACCCCCAAGAAGATGAAGGCCGCAGCCCTGCGCTACGTCCTGTCCGACCGGGTCAACGCCGGACGCGTGCACGTGGTCGATTTCGGCATTGGCGAGACCCCGTCCACCAAGGCCGCCAAGGCAGCCCTGCTGCCCCTGGTCGACAACAGATTCACCACCGTCGTGCTGTCCCGTGAGAACATCAACGAGTGGCTCTCCGTCAGGAACCTGCCCACCGTCCATGTCCTCTTCGCCGATCAGCTCAACACCTACGATGTGGTCACGGCCGAGGATGTCGTCTTCAGCAAGGATGGCTTCGACGCCTTCCTGGCTGTCAAGGGCGGCGCCAAGTCCGAGACCGTCAAGGAGGCCTGATTTTCATGGCAGCTATTCACAAGCCAGCGCACGACATCATTCTGCGTCCGGTCGTCTCCGAGAAGAGCTACGCCAACTCGGACCGCGGCCAGTACACATTCGTGGTGGACCCTGATGCCAACAAGGTCGCCATCAAGCAGGCCATCGAGCAGATCTTCAATGTGAAGGTCACATCGGTCAACACCCTCAATCGTCAGGGCAAGCGGACCCGGACCCGTACGGGCTGGGGTCGCCGCGCCGCCG
The DNA here is from genome assembly GCF_032193695.1 of Bifidobacterium sp. H6bp9. Taxonomy (NCBI): domain Bacteria; kingdom Bacillati; phylum Actinomycetota; class Actinomycetes; order Bifidobacteriales; family Bifidobacteriaceae; genus Bifidobacterium; species Bifidobacterium sp. H6bp9. The sequence goes on along the minus strand of NZ_JASTZY010000001.1, from coordinate 409,598 downwards.
AGAAGCGCGCCATCGTCAAGGTGGCCGAGGGCCAGTCGATCGATGTCTTCGGTACCAACAACTGAAGGCTAGCCGAGAAAAGTTAAGGAAGAACTAGATTATGGCTATCCGTACATACAAGCCGACGACCGCGGGCCGTCGCAACGCCTCGGTTTCGGACTTCGCCGAAATCACGCGCTCCAAGCCCGAGAAGTCGCTGGTTCGCAAGCTGAGCAAGACCGGCGGACGCAACTCCTATGGCCGCGTCACCAGCCGCCACCGCGGCGGCGGGCACAAGCGCCAGTACCGTCTCATCGACTTCCGCCGCTGGGACAAGGACGGCGTGCCAGCCAAGGTGGCTGAGATCGAATATGATCCCAACCGTTCGGCCCGCATTGCCCTTCTGCACTTCGCAGACGGCGAGAAGCGCTACATCATCGCCCCGCAGGGCATCAAGCAGGGTGACGTCATCGAGACCGGTCCCCAGGCCGATATCAAGCCCGGCAACAATTTGCCTCTGCGCAATATCCCGACCGGCACCATCGTCCACGCCATTGAGCTGCGGCCCCTGGGCGGCGCCAAGATCGCCCGCTCGGCCGGTGCTGCCGTCCAGCTGGTGGCCAAGGACGGGGCCTACGCCCAGCTGCGTATGCCCTCCGGCGAGATCCGCAACGTCGACTCCCGTTGCCGTGCAACCGTGGGCGAGGTCGGCAACAACGACCACGCCAACGTCCAGCTCGGCAAGGCAGGACGTGCCCGCTGGATGGGACGCAGGCCCATCACCCGCGGTGAATCCATGAACCCGGTCGACCACCCGCATGGCGGACGCACTCGTGGCGGCAAGCCGCCAGTGTCTCCCTGGGGCAAGGGCGAGGTCCGCACCCGCAGGCCCAAGAAGGCCTCCAACAAGATGATCGTGCGTCGTCGTCCAAATGGTAAGAACCGCAAGTAAGGGAGTGTCGGAAAGATGACTCGTAGCATCAAGAAGGGCCCATTCGTCGACGCCCACTTGCAGAAGAAAGTCGACGAGCAGAACGAGAAGGGCACCAAGAACGTCATCAAGACCTGGTCCCGTCGTTCCATGATCACCCCGGACTTCATCGGGCACACCTTCGCTGTGCACGATGGCCGCAAGCATGTCCCGGTCTTCGTCACCGAGGCCATGGTCGGCCACAAGCTCGGCGAATTCGCCCCCACCAGGACCTTCAGGGGTCACGTGAAGGACGACAAGAAAGCACGCCGCTGAGGCGAGGGAGAGTAGAGACACATGGAAGCTAAGGCAATTGCACGTCACGTTCGCGTGACGCCTCGCAAGGCTCGCCGCGTCGTCGACCTCATCCGAGGCAAGCAGGCGACCGAGGCCGTGACCATTCTGAAGTTCGCCCCCCAGGATGCGGCCGTTCCGGTCCGCAAGTGCCTGGAGAGCGCCATCGCCAACGCGCGTGTCAAGGCGGACAAGGCCAACCAGCCCTTCCGCGAGAACGAGCTGATGGTTCGTGAGACCTACGTGGACGAGGGCACCACCCTGAGGCGGTTCCGCGCCCGCGCCCAAGGTCGTGCGGCCCGCATCAACAAGCGGACCAGCCACATCACCGTCGTGGTGGCCGACAAGGAAGGAGCCCGATAATGGGGCAGAAGATCAACCCGTTTGGGTACCGACTCGGCATCACCGAGGAGCACCGCAGCAAGTGGTACTCCGACTCCAACAAGGCGGGGGAGCGTTACAGCGACTTCGTTCTTGAGGACGACAAGATCCGCAAGGAGATGAACAAGGATCTGGAACGCGCAGGCGTCTCCAAGATCGTCATCGAGCGGACCCGCGACCGCGTGCGCGTCGACATCCACACTGCCCGGCCGGGCATCGTCATCGGCCGTCGCGGCGCCGAGGCCGAGCGCGTGCGCGCCAAGCTGGAGAAGATCACCGGCAAGCAGGTCCAGCTGAACATCTTCGAGGTCAAGAACGCCTCCATAGATGCCCAGCTTGTTGCTCAGGGCATCGCCGAGCAGCTGACCAACCGCGTCACCTTCCGCCGGGCCATGCGCAAGGCTCAGCAGGATGCCATGCGGGCCGGCGCCAAGGGCATCAGGATCAAGCTGTCCGGCCGCCTGGGCGGAGCCGAGATGAGCCGTTCGGAGTTCTACCGCGAGGGTCGTGTGCCCCTGCAGACGCTCCGCGCCCTGATTGATTACGGCTTCTTCGAGGCCAGGACCACCTATGGCCGCATCGGCGTCAAGGTCTGGATCTACAAGGGCGACATGACCGAGCGTCAGTTCGAGGAGCAGCAGGCTCAGCAGAACAACCGCCCCGGTCGGCGTGGCGATCGTCGTCCCCGTCGTGGCGTGCGTCCCTCCGAGGGACGCACCCGCCGCGAGCAGGATGCAGCCAAGCAGAACAGCGGTGTATCCGCGCCGCCGGCGGCGGCTCAGGAGCAGACCGCCTCGGCCCCCGTCGCAACCGAAGCAAAGGAGTGAGCCGTGCTTATCCCAAAGAGGACTAAATACCGCAAGCAGCATCGTCCGGGTCGTTCGGGCATGTCCAAGGGCGGCAACGAGATCGCTTTCGGCGATTACGGCATCCAGGCCCTGGCTCCGGCCTACCTGACCAACCGGCAGATCGAGGCGGCCCGTATCGCCATGACACGGTACATCAAGCGTGGTGGCCGCGTCTGGATCACGGTCTTCCCGGATCGCCCCCTGACCAAGCACGCTCTGGGATCCCGAATGGGCTCCGGCAAGGGTGCGCCCGAGTTCTGGGTGGCCAACGTCCGTCCCGGCCGGGTGCTCTTCGAGATCGGCGGCGTGAGCGAGGATGTGGCCCGCGAGGCCCTTCGCCGCGCTACTGACAAGCTTCCCATGAAGTGCCGGATTATTGCACGTGAAGGCGGTGACATCTGATGTCAGTCGGAACAGCCGAGTATTCCATCAAGAATCTGAATGAAAAGACCAATGCGGAGATCGAGGATTTCCTGAAGAAGTCCAAGGAAGAGCTGTTCAACCTGCGCTTCCAGTCGGCCACCGGTCAGCTGGAGAACACCTCCCGCCTCAAGGCCGTCAAGCACGACATCGCCAGGATGTACACCGTCCTGCGTGAGCGCGAGCTGGGCATCAGCCAGGAGCCCGCCGAAGCAAAGGCCGAGAGCAAAGCTGAGGAGAAGTAAGCATGGCTGACAAGCAGGAGCGCAACTTCCGCAAGGTTCGCAGCGGCTACGTCGTGTCCGACAAGATGGACAAGACCATCACCGTAGAGCTGGAGCAGCGTTCGACCCACCCCCTGTACGGCAAGGTCGTCCGCAGCAACCGCAAGGTCAAGGCCCATGATGAGAAGAACGAGGCCCATGTGGGCGACTTCGTGAGTATCATGGAGACCCGTCCTCTGAGCAAGACCAAGCGCTGGCGTCTCGACTCCATCGTCGAGCGCGCCAAGTAACAAGTTCGGCCAGGCTCCGCATTTCATCCCGCCCTGGTGCGGGGTGTCTGCGGAGAACCAGCGCGGCTAAGGAGAATCAATGATTCAGCAGGAATCGCGGCTTCAGGTCGCCGACAACACGGGTGCCAAGGAGATCCTGGCCATCCGCGTGCTCGGCGGGTCGAAGCGACGCTATGCCGGCATTGGCGATGTGATCGTCGCCACCGTCAAGGATGCCATTCCCGGCGGGTCGGTCAAGAAGGGCGAGGTCGTCAAGGCGGTCGTCGTCCGCACGGTCAAGGAGCATCGTCGTCATGACGGCTCCTACATCAAGTTCGACGAGAACGCGGCGGTCATCCTCGGCACCGGCCGTGAGCCCCGCGGCACTCGTATCTTCGGACCGGTCGGTCGTGAGCTGCGCGACAAGCGCTTCATGAAGATCGTGTCCCTGGCACCGGAGGTGATCTGAAGTGGTAGCCAAGATCAAGACAGGCGACCAGGTCAAGGTCATCCGCGGCAAGGATCGCGGCAAGGAGGGCAAGGTTCTGCGGATTCTGCCCAATGACCGTCTGATCGTCGAGGGTATTCAGATCGTCAAGAAGCATGTGCGCGCCACCCAGCAGGGTCAGGAGTCGGGCATCGTCCCGACCGAGGCGCCCATCCATCGCTCAAACGTGATGGTCATCGATCCGGAGACCAAGAAGCCGACTCGCATCGGCGTAAACATCAAGGAGGAGGCGCGTGACGGCAAGGTCAAGGTCGTGCGCACCCGCTTCGCCAAGAAGTCAGGCAAGGAGCTGTCATGAGCGATACCACCGTTGAAGCACCGGCAGTCCCTCGTTTGCTGCAGCAGTACCGCGAGAGCATCGTGCCCGAGCTGGAGAAGGAGTTCAAGTTCTCCAACCCCATGCAGGTGCCCAGGATCGAAAAGGTCGTGGTCTCCATGGGCGTGGGGGCCGCGGCACGCGACTCCAAGCTGATCGAGGGTGCGGTCAAGGACCTGACGGCCATCACCGGCCAGAAGCCCAAGATCACCAAGGCCAAGAAGTCCGTGGCGCAGTTCCACCTGCGCGAGGGACAGGCCATTGGCGCCTTCGCCACCCTGCGCGGCGTGCGCATGTGGGAGTTCCTGGATCGTCTGCTGACCCTGGCTCTGCCCCGCATCCGCGACTTCCGCGGCATCAGCGACCGTCAGTTCGACGGCCAGGGCAACTACAACTTCGGTCTCACGGAGCAGTCCATGTTCCACGAGATCGATCCTGATCAGATCGATCACCAGCGTGGTATGGATATCACCGTGGTGACCTCCACCAAGAACGATCAGGAGGCCCGGGCGCTGCTCAAGCAGCTGGGCTTCCCCTTCAAGGAGAACTGATATGGCAAAAACCGCTCTGAGAAACAAGGCGGCACGCAAGCCGAAGTTCAAGGTGCGTGGCTACACGCGCTGCCAGGTCTGCGGTCGTCCCCATTCCGTCTATCGCAAGTTCGGCCTGTGCCGCATCTGCCTTCGCGAGAAGGCCCATCGCGGCGAGCTGCCGGGTGTGACGAAGTCCAGTTGGTAAAGATCGACGCTGAAGGTCCGCGGTCGCGGCAGTTTGCTGCCCGGCGGCGGAAACCACGGCGAGGAAGGGCATAAGCCCACATGACAATGACAGATCCCATCGCAGACATGCTGACACGTCTGCGTAATGCGAGTGCGGCCAAGCATGAGACAGTCGACATGCCGTACTCCAAGTTCAAGGCGAACATCGCGCAGATCCTCAAGCGCGAAGGCTTCATCGCCGATTACCGAGCCAAGGAAGCGCGCGTCGGGCAGGATCTGGAGATCACGCTCAAGTACGGTCCCGATGGACGTCAGTCCATTCAGGGCATCAAGCGCGTCTCCAAGCCCGGTCTGCGCCGCTACGCCAAGTCGGATTCCCTGCCCATGCCCCTGGGCGGTCTGGGAATCGCCATCATCTCGACCAGCTCGGGACTGATGACCCAGAAGGAATGCCTCGACAGGGGCATCGGCGGCGAAATCGTCGCCTACGTATGGTGAGAAAGGAGAGCTGAACATGGCATCGCATATTGGCAAGCTCCCCATCGCCGTTCCGGCAGGTGTGGAGGTGGCCTTCAAGGGCCAGGAATTCACCGCCAAGGGCCCCAAGGGCTCCGACGGGTACACGCTGCCCGAGGGCATCACCGGCAAGGTCGAGGGCAATCAGATCATCATGACCCCCGCCGACGAGGACCGCACCACCAAGGCCAAGCACGGACTGAGCCGCTCCATTGTGGCATCCATGGTCGAGGGCGTCTCCAAGGGCTACAGCAAGCACCTGCAGATCGTCGGCACCGGCTACCGCGTGGTCGCCAAGGGCAAGTCCCTGGAGTTCTCGCTGGGCTACTCGCACACCATCACTGTCGACCCCCCGGAGGGCATCACCTTCGAGACGCCGAACGCCAACGAAGTGGTCGTCTCCGGCATCGACAAGCAGGCTGTCGGCCAGGCTGCGGCAAACATCCGCGCCCTGCGTGCACCCGAGCCTTACAAGGGCAAGGGCATCAAGTACGCCGACGAGCACATCCTGCGCAAGGCTGGAAAGGCTGGTAAGTGATATGACGGTCTCGATACTAGGCAAAGGCAAGAAGATCGCCCGTCTGCGCCGCCATGCCCGTCTGCGCAAGCACGTCTCCGGCACGGCAGAGCGTCCCCGTCTGGTGGTCACACGTACCAACCGCAACATGATCGCCCAGATCGTCGACGACACCAGGGGCGTCACCCTGGTCAGCGAGTCGACCATGGCTTCGGACTACGGCTCCTTCAAGGGCACCAAGACCGAGGCTGCCCGCAAGGTGGGCGAGCAGATCGCGGCCAAGGCCAAGAAGGCCGGCATCACCACCGTGGTCTTCGACCGTGGTGGCAACAAGTACCACGGAAGGGTCGCAGCGGTTGCGGAAGGCGCCCGTGAGGGAGGTTTGGCACTGTGAGCGACAACGAAACGACAAAGGAAACAACCCAGGTGACTGAAGATTCCACAAATGCTCAGTCCAGCCAGGGTGGCAGAAGAGACCGGAACGACCGGAACGATGATCGCCGCGGTGGTCGTCGTGGCGGTTCCCGTGACGGCCGCAGGGATGGTCGTCGTGGCCGTCGCGACCGCGACGACCGTGACGACATGCTCGACAGGGTCGTGACCATCAACCGTGTGTCCAAGGTCCACAAGGGCGGCCGAACCTTCAGCTTCGCGGCTCTGGTGGTCGTGGGCGACGGCAAGGGCACTGTGGGCGTTGGCTACGGCAAGTCCCGCGAGGTTCCGGCAGCCATCTCCAAGGGTCAGCTGGACGCTAAGAAGCACATGTTCACTGTTCCCCGCATCCGCGGTACCGTCACCCACCCGGTGATCGGCCACGATGCGGCCGGCACTGTCCTCCTGCGGCCTGCGGCCCCCGGAACCGGCGTTATCGCCGGTGGTCCGGTCCGCGCCGTCCTGGAGTGCGCCGGCATCACCGACATCCTGAGCAAGTCCATGGGATCGGCCACGGCCGTCAACATGGTGCGGGCCACTGTGGCTGCCCTGAAGCAGCTGGAGGAGCCCGAGGAGATCGCGGCACGCCGCGGTCTGCCTCTGGAGGAGGTCGCCCCCGACTCCCTCCTGCGCGCACGTGCCGCCGGCATCGCCGACGAGCGCAAGGAACGCGAAGAGGCCAAGGCCAAGGCTGACGAGCAGTCGAAGGCAGGTGAGTGATGACCAAGCAGATCAAGATCACCCTGGTCAAGGGCGTGGCTCACGCCACCGACCGCCAGAAGGAGAACGTCAGGTCTCTGGGCCTTCACAAGATCGGCCAGTCGGTCCTGCGTGAGGACACCCCCGTCTACCGGGGGATGGCCGACAAGGTCCGCCACCTGGTGAACGTAGAGGAGGCAGACTGATTATGGCCAGCGACAAGCAAGAGCCCACCATCCTGCAGATGCATGACCTGCGTCCTGCTCCGGGCGCCAAGCGCGACCGCATTCGTGTGGGTCGCGGCGAGGGGTCCAAGGGCAAGACCTCCGGTCGTGGCAGCAAGGGCACCAAGGCCCGCTACCAGGTCCGCCCGGGCTTTGAAGGCGGCCAGCTGCCGCTGTACATGAGGCTGCCCAAGCTGCGCGGGTTCAGGAGCCCCTTCAAGAAGGAGTACCAGGTAGTCAACCTGGGTGCCCTGGAAGGACTCTTCCCCAAGGGAGGCGAGGTCACCGTTGAGGATCTGGTCAACAAGGGAGCCGTTCGCAAGGGCCGCCCTGTCAAGGTCCTGGGTGACGGCGACGTCAAGGCCGCTTTCACCCTCAAGGGCGTCAAGGCCTCGGCCTCGGCCAGAAGCAAGATAGAAGCCGCAGGCGGGTCCGTCTCCGAGAACTGATATTCGCAGGGGACAGACCGCAAGGCAGATGATTCCGGCCCTCCCCGCTCCAAGCGGGCGGGGGCCGGAATTCGTTTCCGACCCGGTTGCCATCATGATTTGACGAAACCATCGGTTAAGCTGGTCGGAGCAAGAAGGTGCGATGCACCGAGACCAACGCGCGGTCGCGTAGGGAGGGAACTTAGGTGAGGACGTTAATCCAGGCCTTCAAGACCAAGGAGCTGAGGAAGAAAATCTTCTTCGTTCTTGGCATCATCATCATCTATCGCATTGGGTCGTTCATACCTACCCCAGGCGTGGATTATCCTTCCGTGCAGAAGTGCATCACCACGGCCGGCAATGAGGACTTCATCGGTCTGGTAAACCTGTTCTCGGGCGGAGCTCTGCTGCAGCTGTCCATCTTCGCACTGGGCATCATGCCCTACATCACCGCATCCATCGTGGTGCAGCTGCTGCGCGTGGTCATTCCCCGCTTCGAGGCTCTGCACAAGGAGGGTCAGTCGGGCGAGGCCAAGCTGACCGAATACACCAGGTATCTGACCATCGGCCTGGCCGTGCTGCAGTCCACGACCATTCTGGTCACAGCCCGCAACGGTGCGCTTTTCAACGGGGCCTGCCAGCAGCAGGTCATTCCCGACAGCTCCGTTTGGAATCTGGTGGTCATGGTCCTGATCATGACCGGCGGCACCGGTCTGATCATGTGGATGGCCGAGTTGATCACCGACAAGGGCATCGGCAACGGCATGTCCGTCCTGATCTTCATCTCCATCTGCTCCGGCTTCCTGCCCCAGCTCTGGAACATCGGTTGGGGAACCAACGGCAAGAACGGCGACTGGGTCAAATTCGGCATTGTGGTGACTGTTCTGGTGGTCATCCTGATTCTGGTCGACTACGTAGAGCTGGCACAGCGCCGCATCCCCGTCCAGTACACCAGAAGAATGATCGGCCGCAAGATGTACGGCGGATCCTCCACCTATCTGCCGCTCAAGATCAATATGTCAGGCGTGATTCCCCCCATCTTCGCCTCCTCCATTCTGGCTATTCCCACCCTTATCGCCCAGTTCGGCAAGTCCGATCAGAACTGGGTCAAGTGGATCAACGCCAACATGGCCAATACGACCTCGGTCTGGTACATCGTGCTCTACTCGGTCATGATCGTCTTCTTCTGCTTCTTCTACACTTCAATCACTTTCAACCCTGACGAGACTGCCGACAACATGAAGGAGTACGGCGGCTTCATCCCGGGCATCAGGGCCGGACGGGCCACCAGCCGGTACCTGTCATATGTAATGAACCGGCTGAACACGGTCGGAGCCATCTACCTGCTCTTTGTGGCCCTGATTCCCACGGTGCTGATCATGCTGCTGAAGATCAACTCCAAGCTGCCCTTCGGCGGTACAACCATACTGATCATCGCCGGCGTCGGCCTGGACACCCTGCGCCAGGCCAGGGCGCAGACCGAGCAGTTCCAGTACACCGGCTTCCTGCTGGAGGGCGACCACAAGGAGGGCTGACCCTTCGGTCAAACATCTGCTGGTGGTATCAGTCCAAACAGATTAAGGTCCGGCCCTGTCACTTGTTGGCATGGAGCCGGACCATTTGTGTGTCAGGCCTGTGCCAGGAAGACCGTTCGTGTGAGTTTGGGAGCGGAACCTGCTCTTGGACCGGGCAGCCGCTAGCATACGTTAAAGAGGGTCCTGCGCGGTTTGGTCCGCCTGGGACTGCAGACCAAGAACATCAAGCAAAGGACAGGGAATGGCACAGCGACTGTTGATCATGGGACCTCAAGGTGTAGGCAAGGGCACGCAGGCGGCCTTGCTCAGCAAGCATTACGGGATTCCGGCCATATCCACTGGTGACATTTTCCGCTACAACCTAAAGAACGGAACCGAGCTGGGTAAGCAGGCCAAGTCCTACACCGACAAGGGCGAGCTGGTTCCAGACGAGCTGACCAACAAGATTGTCAAGGACCGCTTGGGCATGGATGATGCGGCCCAGGGCTGGATTCTGGACGGCTACCCCCGTTCGGCATCCCAGGTCGAGGCGCTGGACAAGATGCTCAAGGAGCTGGGCACTCCGCTGACGGCTGTGGTGGCCCTGGACGCCGACCATGAGGTGCTCATGCAGCGCATCGCCAAGCGGGCCAAGGAGGAGGGGCGAGCAGACGATACCCCCGAGGCCATAGCCAAGCGGCTGGATATCTATGCCAAGGAGACTGCCCCCCTGCTGAATACCTATAAGTCCCGTGGCCTTCTGGTCGCAGTGGACGGCCAGGGTGAGATCGACCAGATATCCAAGGAGATTGTCGCTCAGCTGGACAAGCGCTGATTCATAGCTTGTCAATTCATAGCTTGTCAGTCGAGAGGCCGGTCGCCGGCAAGACTCGCTGATAAGACGACCTGGAGCATAGAAGCTGCATGACCCCAAGGGGCGTGACAGCTTCTTTTTGTGCAGGGCGGAAAACCCACGAGTCCGCCCAACTCTGGCGAACAGGATGATAGCCTTGGTGCATTCAGGCCCTCTTGCGAGGGATATTGCATGTCGGTGATCGGCCGTAAAAGATAGAGCAATCGGTACAGAAACAGAAGAGGTCCACTTGAAGGGGTCTACGGTATCCGTGGTCAGATCGGATAAGCAGGAACCAGCGCGTCCAAAGCACACCATCCGAACCATTCTGCGCTCCCTGCGCGAATACCGGAAGGCCAGTTTTCTGGCTCCGGCCTTCGTCTTTTTGGAGAGCGTCCTTGAGATTGTGATCCCGACCATCATGGCCTCCCTGATTGACCAAGGGGTCTCGGGGAGGTCCATGCCGGCCATCTTCAAATTCGGGCTGATCCTGCTGGCCTGCTCGGCCGTCTCCCTGTTCTCCGGATTCATGTCCGGACGGTATGCGGCCATCGCCTCTTCCGGCCTGGCCAAGAATGTCCGCAGCGATCTGTTCGCCAAGGTGCAGTCCTTCAGCTTCACCAACATCGACCGCTTCTCAACCGGGTCCATCATCACCAGGCTGACCACCGATGTGACCAACCTGCAGAATGCCTATCAGATGGTTATCAGAGTGGGGGTCAGGGCGCCGATCATGGTCATTGTGGCCTGGCTCTTTTCCTATAGGATTTCCAGGCCCATATCCCTGGTCTTCCTGGTCGCCATCCCCATCCTGGGCTTCGGTCTGATTGGTCTGTCCCTGCTGGTTCATCCCATCTTCGAGCGGGTCTTCCACACCTACGACCACCTCAACAACGTGGTGGACGAGAACCTTCAGGGCATCAGAGTGGTCAAGTCCTACAACCGTGAAGACTACGAGGAGCGCAAATTCAACGGTATTTCCTCGGCCATCTACCGGGCCTTCTGCAAGGCTGAGCGGATTATGAGCCTGAACCCGGCATTGCTGAACTTCTGTATTTACGCCTCTCTGCTGGTCATATCCTGGATGGGTGCCTCCCAGATTGTGGCATCCGGGAACAATGCCGCCCTGGGGCTTACCACAGGAGATCTGACCGCCCTGGTCACCTATGCCATCCAGATCATGATGGCCATGAACATGGTCTCCATGATCGTGGTCATGGTCGTCATCTCCCAGGCCTCGGCCGAGCGCATCTGCCAGGTGCTCAACGAGGTCAGCACCGTGCATGATCCCGCCAAGCCGGTCATGAAGGTGGCCGACGGCTCCATCAGCTTCCAGGATGTGACCTTCCGCTACTCGGAGCGGTCCGAACGTCCCGTTCTGAGCCACATCAATCTGCAGGTTCCCTCGGGCTCCACCCTGGGCATCGTGGGCGGGACCGGCTCCTCCAAGTCCAGCCTGGTCCAGCTCATCCCCCGTCTCTACGACGTGACCGAGGGGTCCCTCCAGGTGGGCGGCGTGGACGTGCGCCAGTACGACCTGACCGTCCTGCGCGACCAGGTGGCCATGGTGCTCCAGAAGAATGTCCTGTTCACCGGGACCATCGCCGAGAACCTGCGCTGGGGCAATCCTCAAGCCACGGACGAAGATCTGGTGCGCGCCTGCACCCTGGCCCAGGCCGACGATTTCGTGCGGGAGTTTCCTGATGGCTATCAGACCTATCTGGACGAGGGCGGCACCAACCTTTCTGGCGGCCAGCGACAGCGTCTGTGCATAGCGCGGGCCCTGCTGAAGAAGCCCGACATTCTGATTCTGGACGACTCGACCAGCGCTGTGGACACCAAAACCGACCAGCTGATCCGCCGCGCCTTCAGCCAGGAAATCCCTGACACCACCAAGATCATCATCTCCCAGCGTCTGGCCTCTGTGGAGGACGCTGACATGATCGTGGTCCTGGAGGAGGGCAGGATTCTCGACAAGGGCACCCACCAGGAACTCCTGCGAACATGTCAGGAGTACCGATCCATCTATGAATCACAGACCAGAAACCAGAGCGAGGAGGACAAGGACCATGAGTGACGGATCATTCAAGGACCGCAAGCCCCGCCTGGACAAGGCCGCGCCGGGAACGACCCGTCGCATCCTGAGCTACCTGCTTGCCTACCGCTGGCAGCTGGCGGTGATCGTGGTCTGCATCATCATCAGCGCCGGGGCCCAGGCGGCATCGGCCTTCTTCCTCCAGCCGCTGATCGACCACTACATCCTGCCGCTGGTCGGGGCCGCCGACCCTGACTGGGGACCGCTGATGAGGACCCTGATCCTGATGGGCTGCCTCTATGCAGTGGGGACCTTCTGCTCCTGGTTCTGGAACTGGCTGATCGTCAAGGTGGAGCAGGGCACCCTGAAGACCATCCGCGATCAGATGTTCGCCCACCAGCAGGAGCTGCCCATCGGCTTCTTCGACACCCATGAGCATGGCGACACCATGAGCCGCTACACCAACGACACGGATACCCTCCGTCAGGCCATCTCCCAGTCCTTCCCGCAGATGGTCTCCTCGGTCCTGTCCGCCCTGGCAGCCCTGATCTCCATGCTCTGGCTCTCCATCCCCTTCACCGTCCTGACCCTGGTCTTCGCGGCGGTCCTTATTGTGGTGGTCCGGGTTCTGGTCACCCGAAGCGGCCGGTACTTCGTTCACCAGCAGCGCTATCTGGGCCAGGTGAACGCCTTTGTGGAAGAGGCCGTCAACGGGCAGAAGGTCATCAAGGTCTTCAACCATGAGGATGCCACCGCCAAGGTCTTCGAGGAGAGGAACGAGGAGCTCTTCCAGGCCTCGGCCCAGGCCAATACCTACGGCAACGTCACCATGCCGGTCGTGGGCAACATGGGCTACCTGCTCTATGTCATCCTGGCCATCGTGGGCGGTCTGGCCGGCATCGCGGGCATGGGCAATGTAGGACTGACCGGGGCTGGGCCGCTGACCCTGGGAACCATCGTCTCCCTTCTGACCCTCTCCCGCTCCTTCATCAACCCCATCGGCCAGGTCTCCATGCAGTTCAACATGGTCATGATGGCCCTGGCAGGCGCCTCCCGAATCTTCGACCTGATGGACCAGCCCGTCGAGTCCGACCAGGGCACGGTCAGATTGGTCAGCGTCGAACTGGCCTCGGACGGCCGGACCATGACCCCAGTCGACCATGAGACAGGGCACTGGGCCTGGAAGCGCGAGGCGGATGACGACGGCAGGCGCTCGCTGGAGGCCGCCATGAAGCTTCCCGGCGATGCCCGTGATGTGGCCCTGAAGGTCAAGGATCAGGCCATCACCTCCCCGGATGGGCGATACACCCTCCTCCAGGGGGATGTGCGATTCACCGACGTCAGCTTCGGATACGACCCGGGCAAGCCTGTCCTGCACGACATCACCTGGTTCGCCAAGCCCGGGCAGAAGGTGGCGCTGGTCGGTGCCACTGGTGCCGGCAAGACCACGATCACCAACCTGATCAACCGCTTCTATGACATCCAACAAGGCCAGATCCTCTATGACGGGATCGATGTGAGGAATATCCGCAAGCCTGACCTCCGCCGCTCCCTGGGCATCGTCCTTCAGGATGTCAACCTCTTCACAGGCACCGTCCTGGACAACATCCGCTACGGGCGCCTGGATGCCACGGACGAGGAGTGCATCGAGGCTGCCAGGATGACCAACGCCGACAGCTTCATCCGCATGCTTCCCCAGGGCTACCAGACCGTTCTTGAGGGGGATGGAAGCGGACTGTCCCAGGGTCAGCGACAGCTGATCTCGATTGCCAGGGCGGCGGTGGCCGATCCTCCGGCCATGATCCTGGACGAAGCCACTTCCTCAATCGACACCCGCACCGAGGAGGTGGTCCAGCAGGGCATGGACGCATTGATGCGCGGCCGGACGGTCTTCGTGATCGCCCATAGGCTCTCCACGGTTCGCAACTCCGATGTGATCATGGTCCTGGACCACGGGCGGATCATCGAGCGCGGCAATCACGATGAGCTGATGACCAGACACGGCGAATACTACCAGCTCTACACCGGCGCCCTGGAACTGGAGTAGGGCTCTCCGGAATTGCCAAACGTTGGGAGAAGGTATCGGTAGTTTTTGATTCGGCAATGAACAAAACCTGTGGGGCGGCACGTGACTGATGCCCCGCCCCTACGTGTAGCTGATGACTGGAACTTCGCCTGCAACCAAACTGGTTTCATCTGGCTCAAACCTCATATGGCAAGACTTTTCCCAAGTACTGGTGCACTAGGCACATGGGGAGTGGGCGCATCCGATGCCTGCTACTACCGGCTGCCGGACTTCGGCGAGCAGCACTTGGCTGTCTGGCGAATTGGGCCACAAGGGGATTCTTACTGGGAGGAAGATATGGTCAGGATTGCTTTCACTGGAGCCTGGCGGGTTCATTCCCCATCTGAGCTATTGGTATGCCATTAAAAGAAGGGCCTGACCCGCAAATTCAGCAGGCCAGGCCTATATGAATAGGAGTCAGATTCGATTTCAGAGGATGCCCTGGGCGACCATGGCATCGGCCACCTTGGTGAAGCCGGCCACGTTGGCGCCCAGCATCAGGTCGCCCTCATGCCCGTATTCCTTGGAGGCCTGGTAGGACTTCTGGAAGATCCCCGTCATAATATCCTTGAGCCGCTGATCCACCTCGTCGAAGGTCCACTGCAGGCGCAGGGAGTTCTGGCTCATCTCCAGGCCGGAGACGGCCACGCCGCCGGCATTGGCGGCCTTGGCGGGTCCGTAGAGCACCTTGTTATCCTGGTAGACCTGGATGGCCTCGGGGGTGGAGGGCATGTTGGCGCCTTCGCATACCACGGTGCATCCGTTGGCGACCAGGGTCTTTGCTGATTCCTCGTCGATTTCGTTCTGCGTGGCGCAGGGAAGGGCGATGTCGCAGGGCACAGTCCAGACGCCCTTGCAGCCCTCGTGGTACTCAGCGGAGTCCACACGGTCCGCATACTCGCGAATTCGGCCGCGGTGACCCAGCTTGATGTCCTTGACGACATCCAGGTCAATCCCCTTGGGATCGTAGACGTATCCGTTGGAGTCGGATGCCGTTACCACCTTGGCGCCCAGTTGCTGGGCCTTTTCGGTGGCGAAGATGGCCACGTTGCCCGAACCGGAGATGACGACGGTCTTGCCCTGGAAGGAATCCTTGCGCAGCGTCTGCAGGGCCTCCTGGGTGTAGTAGCACAGGCCGTAACCCGTGGCCTCGGTCCTGGCCAGGGAGCCGCCGAAGGTCAGGTCCTTGCCGGTCAGCACGCCCGAGTACTCGTCGCGCATTCTCTTGTACTGGCCGAACAGGTAGCCGATCTCGCGGGATCCCACGTTGATGTCGCCGGCGGGCACGTCGGTGAACTGGCCGATGTGGCGCTGCAGCTCAGTCATGAAGGCCTGGCAGAAGCGCATGACCTCGGCATCCGAGCGGCCTTTGGGGTCGAAGTCGGATCCTCCCTTGGCGCCGCCCATCGGCAGCCCGGTCAGCGAATTCTTCAGAATCTGCTCGAAACCCAGGAACTTGATGACCGACTCGGTCACGGTCGGGTGGAAGCGAAGGCCGCCCTTGTAGGGGCCGATGGCCGAATTGAATTGGATCCGGTAGCCGCGGTTGACCTGCACATGGCCTTGGTCATCGGTCCAGGCCACACGGAACTTGACTGCACGCTCGGGCTCGACCAGACGTTCCAGCACGCCGTTGGCCTCATACTCTGGATGCCGTTCCACCACGGGTTCCAGGCTGGAGAAAACTTCACGAACAGCCTGCAGGAATTCCGGCTGGTCGCCGTCGCGCTTCTCAACCTGCTGGTATACGCGCTTAATGTATTCGTTGGTGAGCATCTGAGCTCCTTTGACTAGGAATGGCCGGTCCGTCCGGTCCACATGCGATTGGGTCCGCCCTCAAGAGCCTGCGGGGGCTGGCGGAATCTTATCCTATGGTAAATGCCCCAAAGTTACGTCACAAGAATTCTGGCCCGTAATGTCTGACATGTGGTCATTCAAGGCCCGCAGAATGAGAGAACAAGGGAGGGCAGACAAGGCTGATGACGAAAGTTGAGTCTCATAGACTCAACTTTTATTCCTTGGGTGAACATCGGGTATGGAACCTGGCTCCCGCGGTTTGGACTAAGTGAAGGGCAGGGAGCCCAGGAGGACAGGTCAGGATGTCCACCCGGGGTTCCGGTCCGCAGAAACTATTGACTTTGAGAATCAGGAGATGCGATTATGGCTATGTTTCCCGCATTGATGAACAATTCGATCTTCGGCGACTTCTTCGACGATCCCTTCTTCAACAACTGGCGTGACGGGCGTCGGCAGGGCCAGGGCGCCAAGAACGCGCTGAACAGCCCCTTGATGAACACGGATGTGCGCGAGAAGGACGGGCAGTATCAGCTCTCCATCGACATGCCCGGCTTCGACAAGAAAGACATCGGCCTGCGTCTGGAGGACGGCTACCTGATCGTCTCCGCCCAGAAGAACGGTGACCAGGGCGACAAGGATGACCAGGGCCGGTGGATTCGGCGTGAGCGCTACACCGGGTCCTGCTCCCGCAGCTTCTATGTAGGCGACAAGGTCCGTCAGGAGGACATTCATGCCCACTATGCCAACGGCACCCTGGAGGTGACCCTGCCCAAGACCAGCATCGAACCGGCTGACAACACACAGAACATCGCCATCGAGGACTGAGGGATTCGGGTCCTTATCGGACCGTCTGAATGACTGCTATACTGATTGAGCGACAGCCGTTCAGACGGCCCTTTTGTCGTGTCAACACGCTATTGCCCAATTTTGGGCCCATCAATGCTATACTTACCATTTGGCGTGTCTTTCGGCGCGCTGTGTAACCGGCCGAGGATCGGATAGAAGGCTTATGGCAAAAGATGGTGTGATCGAGGTGGAAGGGCGTGTGGTCGAGGCCCTCCCCAATGCGATGTTCCGCGTCGAGCTCGAGAACAAGCACCTGGTGCTGGCCACCATTTCCGGCAAAATGCGCAAGAACTACATCCGCATTCTGCCCCAGGATCGGGTGGTGCTCGAAATGAGTCCCTACGATCTGAACCGCGGACGGATTACGTACCGTTATAAGTAACAAGGTACACAAGCAAAGGAAAACCATGAAGGTCAGCCCTAGTGTGAAGAGAATCTGCGAGAACTGCCGCGTGATTCGTCGTCACGGCCGCGTCATGGTGATCTGCAAAAACCCACGCCACAAGCAGCGCCAGGGCTGAGCGGATTCCCAGCGGCAACGAACACCAAAGGCGCTGAGTCACAGCCGACAGGCTGAACCCCGGGTGCGCAGGCCCGGGCCGGGAGACCGGAAGACTCGGTGCACGACCTGCGTAGAACAAAAAGGAATCGCAATGGCACGTCTTGCCGGAGTCGACATCCCCAACGAGAAGCGCATAGAGATAGCCCTCACCTACATCTTCGGTGTGGGGCGTACTCGCGCCAAGGAAACACTTGCCGCGACCGGAGTGAATCCGGACACCCGCGTCAAGGATCTCACGGACGAGCAGCTCATTACGCTGCGTGATTACCTCGAAGGCAACTACAAGATCGAGGGTGATCTGCGTCGTGAGATCGACGCCGATATTCGCCGTAAGATCCAGATCAATTGCTATCAGGGCCAGCGCCACCGCAGGGGCCTGCCCGTGCGTGGCCAGCGGACCAAGACCAACGCCCGCACCCGCAAGGGGCCCAAGCGCACCGTCGCCGGAAAGAAGAAGGCGACCAAGTAAGGCCGAATGCGAAGCGGGGATGAGGGTCCCCGGTGATTCGCACTAGCAATCAGTTATTCGTGACAAGGAAACGAGGATCAATGGCAGCAGCAAAGCAGGCCGCGCGCAAGCCTCGTCGTCGGGATCGCAAGTCGGTTCCGGTCGGGCAGGCGCATATCAAGTCAACATTCAACAACACCATCATCTCCATCACCGATCCTTCCGGTGCTGTAGTGGCCTGGGCTTCAGGCGGCGACGTAGGCTTCAAGGGCTCCCGCAAGTCCACCCCTTACGCAGCGGGCATGGCCGCCGAATCCGCAGCCCGCAAGGCCATGGAGCATGGGGTCAAGAAGGTGGATGTCTTCGTCAAGGGCCCGGGTTCGGGCCGCGAGACCGCCATCCGCTCCCTGCAGTCCGCAGGCCTGGAGGTCGGTTCCATCTCTGATGTGACCCCACAGGCACACAATGGCGTTCGTCCTCCCAAGCGCCGTCGCGTCTGAGCACTAAAAAACCCATGAATCCACCCGCGAAGACCGGTGAGTGCACCACCGGTCGGAGCTGAAAGGATAGCAACAGTGCTTATTGCACAGCGTCCGACTCTTACTGAAGAAGTCGTCAATGCCCAGCGCTCCCGTTTCACCATCGAGCCGCTGGAGCCCGGATTCGGGTACACCCTGGGCAACTCCCTGCGTCGTACCCTGCTGAGCTCCATACCGGGAGCGGCTGTGACCTCGGTCCGCATCTCGGGTGCCCTGCACGAGTTCACCACGCTGCCTGGTGTGGAGGAGGACGTCACTGAGATCCTGCTCAACATCAAGGGCATCGTGCTGACCAGCGAGTACGACGAGCCTGTGGTCATGTATTTGCGCAAGAGCGGCAAGGGCGAGGCCACCGCCGGGGACATCACCCCGCCGGCCGGCGTCACCGTGGCCAATCCTGATCTGCATATCGCGACCCTGGCCGAGGATGGCGAGCTGGAGATCGAGTTCACGGTGGAGCGTGGGCGTGGATACGTCCAGGCCCAGCTCAACAAGCAGGACAACGATGAGATCGGGCGCATCCCGGTCGATTCCATCTACTCTCCCGTGCTCAAGGTCAGCTACAAGGTCGAGGCCACCCGTGTCGAGCAGCGCACGGATTTCGACAAGCTGATCCTGGACGTGGAGACCAAGCCTGCCATCTCGCCGCGTGATGCGGTGGCCTCCGCTGGGTCGACCCTGGTCGAGCTCTTCGGCCTCTGCCGCGAGCTCAACACTCAGGCTGAGGGTGTGGAAGTCGGACCCGAGCCGGTGGTGGAAGAGGCGGATCCGCAGATGTCCGTGCCGATTGAGGACCTGAACCTGACGCAGCGTTCCTACAACTGCCTCAAGCGCGAGGGAATCCATACCATCGGCGAGCTGGTCTCGCATACCGAGCAGGATCTGCTTGACATCCGCAACTTCGGCATGAAGTCCATCGACGAGGTCAAGGAGAAGCTTGAGGGCATGGGGCTGTCGCTGAAGGCCTCCCCGCTGGGCTTCGACACCAATAATCTCGAGGGAGGCACCTTCTTCTCGCCTGACGACGAGTGAAGTGCAGCAGCCTTCGTATGAGCAGGCGAGGGGGAAGGGTTCCGTCGCCTGCTGACAGCAATTCCGGGAAGTCGGATGTTCGGGCGTATGCCCACCTGTCCTCCCGGGCCGTAAGGAGATAATCCAATGCCAAAACCTAGCAAGGGCCCACGTCTGGCCTCCAGCCCGGCGCACGAGCGGCTGATGCTGGCCAACATGGCCACCAGCCTCTTTGCCAACGGCCGTATCACGACCACTCTGCCCAAGGCCAAGCGCCTGCGTCCGCTGGCCGAGCGGCTGATCACCTTCGCCAAGCGTGGGGATCTGCCTGCCCGCCGTCGTGTCATGCGCGTCATCCGCGACAAGTCAGTGGTCCACATCCTGTTCACGCAGATCGCCGAGCAGATGCAGCAGCGTGAGGGCGGCTACACCCGCATCACCAAGATCGCGCCCCGCCGCGGAGACAACTCCCCCCAGGCCGTGATCGAGCTGGTCACCGAGCCCCTGTCGGCCAAGAAGGCCGTCGTCAAGGAGGCTGAGTCCGCAGCCAAGGTGGCCGCCAAGGACGACAATGCCGAGGTGGCTGCGGCCACTGACGCCGCCGTCGCCGAAGGCGCTGCCAAGGATGCCGTCGACCAGGCCGTCGAGGCCAACGAGTCCGATCAGGACGTGTCCCAGGCCGACCAGGCCGCCGAGGATCTGGAACAGACCGCTGACAAGGCGGATCAGGCCGAAGCCCAGGCTGAGGAAGATGCCGACGTGGCTGAGGATGCCGAGAAGACTGCCGAGTAATCGGTTATTGCATTCGATGACGGGGTCGGGGAGCATGGCTCTCCGGCCCCGTTTGTCGTTGCTGCCAGGGAGGTCTTGATGGAAGGTCAGGAGGGGAAGATGTCCCTTGTCAGGCTGCGCATGGATCTGGCCTATGACGGTGGAGGCTTCCATGGCTGGGCCCGGCAGCCAGGGCTCCGTACGGTCCAAGGTTGCATTGAGCAGGCTCTGTCTCTGATCACTGGAGCCCGCAGCTCACAAGGCGGCGTTCCCCATAACCACGACGTCTGGGAACCAAGACTGGTCGTGGCTGGCAGGACCGACACCGGGGTCCATGCGTCTCATCAGGTGGCTCACCTGGACATTCCCGATGTTGTGCTCGAGTCCTGCAGGGGCCATATGGAGGTCAATGGTGTTGTGGCCTTGGAACGCCGTCTCCGGCACCTGCTGCCTGCCGACATCGTTCTGCTCGGTCTCGGATTGGCCCCTGCGGGATTCGACGCCCGCTTCTCTGCTATGGAACGCACCTACCTGTACCGGGTCAGCCAGGGGGGCCAGCCAGGGGATCCCCGCATGCGGGGCTATGTGCTGGATCTGGAGGGGAGCCTGGATCTGCAAGCTATGAACGAGGCCGCAAGAGCGTGTATCGGCTTGCATGACTTCGGATCCTTCGCCAGGCCAAACCCTGGCGGCACGACCATCCGCAAGGTCCTGGCCGCACACTGGGATCTGGTTCCGGCCGTGAATCTGTTCGGTGCGGCTCCGGACCAGAGTGTTGTCGGGTACCTTCCTACTTTCATGGAATCCGGGCTGACCGTCTTTCGGATCGTCGCTGACGCATTTGCCCATAATATGGTTCGCTCACTGGTAGCAGCATGCATCCAGGTGGGCCTGGGACGCCGGTCCGTGCCATGGTTTGCCGACAAGGTGGCCCACCCCCTGCGCGAAGGTTCCACCGGTCCCATAGATGCTCGGGGTCTGACCCTGGAGCATGTGGCCTACCCGCCTGATGACCAGCTGGCTGAACGGGCTCAGGCCATCCGAGCCCGCCGTACACTGTGACCCTCTGCCTGTTCATGGTAACCGTTGCCTGCGCCACGCCGCTTGCCTGGTAGGGACTCTGTGGCATAATAGAAAAGTTGTTGTTCGGCAGTGTCGGGCAACGACCATGGTTGAGTGTCCGAGCGGTCTAAGGAGCACGCCTCGAAAGCGTGTGAGGGCAACTCCCTCCGCGAGTTCGAATCTCGCCTCAACCGCCCCCACTGGTCCCGGCCCCACGGTCGGGGCCTTTTTTCGTATACTGTCTGGTGATGGCATGTGCATGATTGCGATAAAAGGGCTCATGCCTTCCTGCTGAAGGAGGTCCTTTGGTCGGCATCAAGGACGTGGCCGCTCTGGCGGGGGTTTCCATAAGTACTGTTTCCTATGTATTCTCGGGCAAGCGACCGGTAAGCGACGCGACGAAGATCAGGGTTCTCAAGGCAGTCCAGCAATTGGATTACCACCCCGGATCAGGAGCCGCCATGCTCCGAAGGGACCGCAGAACCCATCTGATCGTGCTGAGCTCGCCAATGCATCCCTATACCGACTATTCGAACTACGCCACCTTTTTCTTCGCCGTAGTTGCCAGGGCCAGACACTACCACTACAACGTGGTCCTTTTGATGGATGAGGACGATACGGACGAACTCCTGAGAATGTCATACAGTGGCATGATCGATGGCGTCCTCCTCTTGGATGTGACCATGGAAGATCCGCGGGTAGCCCAGGCACATACCTCCTTGGTGCCCTATGTCTCCATTGGATATGCCAGAGATTCGTCCAAACTGCTTTCCGTTGACGTGGATTTTCATGCCATGGGCCGACGTGCTGTCGATGAGTTCTATCGGATGGGCCATCGGCATATGCTCATGATCGGATCCAACAGTCAGTCCTATGAGGAAGGTTCCAATTTCCTGGTTCGGACCAAAAAGGCCGCCATAGACAGGGCCCGGGTGCTGGGTATAAAGACGACTTTCCTGTGTTCCACTGGCGACGATGCCAGGCATGTCAGTCAATTGATCGATCAGGCTTTCCGGTTGGACCCTGAGATAACGGCGATCATGGCCCAGACCAGCATCAGCCACATGAACAACACCATTGTTGCGTTGTCAAAACGAGGGCTTTCGATCCCGAAGAATATTTCCATGCTGGCTTTAAGCACTTTTGGCAATGCTTCCGTTCTCGAGCGTCCTCTTGATGAGATTCCCATGATGCCGCATGAAACATGTTCCCGCGGGGTGGACATGCTGATGGAGTGTTTGGAAGGCATCGGGAAAAAGCCGGGAACAGTGGAGCTGATCCGTTCCGACTATAAGCGTAGGGGATCTGTGGGCCCGGTTCGGCCACATAGCTGAGAACCGTAAGCGATCGCTGTGGCGCCCAGGCTGCCACATTGGCGGAAAACCGGAGTCTCGGTAGCGTCATAGGTTATCGAAAAACATCGAAATACTATGTCAATTATAGTCAAATCATTAAATTAACAAATGGTTGTCCAATAAGGAGAATCATCAAGCGATGAAGCTAGGAAAAGAGGAGCGATGAAGTTTCCCCGGAGAATCATGGCAGCTGTTACGGCTGTGGCAAGTCTGGCGGGCATCATGGCCTTATCCGGATGCGGCGGCAGTGACAGCGCCCAAGAGGAGCATCCTGATTCCATCAAGATCTGGTATTACGAGGAGGATAACGGCGCCCAGGGCAAGGCCTGGAAGCAGGCCATTGCTGATTTTCAGAAGAAGACCGGCATCAAGGTCAACTTCGAGAAGAAGACCTTCGAACAAATCAGGCAAAACGCCAGCCAGATCCTCAACTCTGATGACGCCCCGGATGTGATGGAGTACAACAAAGGCAACGCCACTGCGGGTCTGCTTTCCAGCCAGGGTCTGCTGTCCAACCTCAACGACTATGTCAAGAAATACCAATGGAACAAGAAGATCACTGGATCCTTGGCGGTCCCGGGCCGTTATGACGAGAAGGGCGTTATGGGATCCGGCGACTGGTACGGCATCACCACCTATGGCGAGGAGGTGATCATGTACTACAACAAGGACATGTTCGACAAGTACGGCATCGCCATACCCAAGACCATGTCCGAATTGGAGCAGGCCATGCAAAAGTTCAAGGACAACGGCGTCACAGCCTTGTCTGAGGGTGTGGCTGAATACCCGCTCCAACATCTCTGGTGGCAGTTGGTCCTTCAAAAAGCCGACCAGCGCTTGATCAACGCCTATCAGCGCTACGACGGCAAGGTGGACTGGCAGGGCCCGGCCATGACCTATGCCACTGATACCATCAAGGACTGGGTCAACAAGGGGTACATCAGCAAAGACTCGACGGGTCTCAAAGCCGAGGATGCCGGACAGAACTTCATGAAGGGAACCTACCCCATGCTCTTCTCGGGCTCTTGGTGGTTCGGACGTTTCCAAAGCGACATCCCCAATGTCAATTGGGAGGTCAGCCTCTTCCCTGAGACCAAGAAGATTCCCGGCGGATCGGGCAACATCTGGGTGATTCCCGAGCGTTCCAAGAAAAAGGACGCTGCAGCGAAGTTCATCGACATGACGCTGAGCAAAGAGAATCAGAACCTGATGGGCAACTCCGGCGGATTGCCCATTGCAGCAGATCCTGCCCAGATAAACGATCCCAAGAGCAAGGAGCTGATCGCCGGTTTCAACCAGGTCATCAAGGATGATCGTCTGGGCTACTATCCGGACTGGCCGACCTCAACCTTCTATGACGAGCTCAACGCGGGTCTGCAGGAATTGGTCAACGGGACCAAGGACACCAAGGCCGTGCTTACGGAGCTTCAGGGCAAGTATGACAAAGGCGTCGAGACATCGGGGCTGAAAAAGTAGTCAAACCATAGGCCGGCGGGTGCGCTCTTGATCAGGCAACCGCCGGCCTCCGCTCCGCTGCCATCTGCAGCGGACCCTGATAGGCACATTTTCAGGCTGAGGAGAAACGAACAATGGGATCTCGAAGTACAAATCCTGCACCGGTCGCTGCCAAGACCGATGAGGAACGTGGGATGTCCAGGATACCGGGCAATCCCTCAAATCGATTCTGGTGGTATCTGATACCGGGGTTGTTGGTTCTTTTATGGATCATCATCGTGCCGGCAATCTGGAACATCTACTTGAGCTTTACCAACTACCGGGGGATACGGCCCCCGCGGTGGACCGGGATTGACAACTGGTCGCGGCTGATCAGGGATGCTACATTCTGGGCCTCTTTCCGCAACTCCATCTGGATGATCGTGGCCATGGTCGTCATCCCCATTCTGATCGGCCTGGTTCTGGCCTCGCTGGTCTTCGATGTGGTCCAAAAACGGTTCGGAGCCAAGACCGCTTCAACCATGCGCGCTGTTTACTACTTCCCTCAGCTCCTGCCTATCTCGGTGGCGGCGCTGGTCATGGGCTGGATCTTCCGACCCGAGAACGGCGCTCTGAATGCCATACTCAAAGGCATGGGGCTGGGACGTTTTCAGCACAACTGGCTGGGATCGCCCGACACCGCCTTGATATTCCTGATGATCATCATGATTTGGATCCAGCTGGGTTATCCCCTGGTCATATTCATGTCCGGTCTGCAGCGTGTCGATCCTGAGCTCTACGAGGCAGCGAGTCTGGACGGGGCCAACTGGTGGCAGCGGTTCAAAGTCATTACCCTGCCGGCAATCAAGCCGGAAATCTTCGTGGTGGCCCTGACCTGCACCATCGCAGCCTTGAAGGTTTTCGCTCCGGTGTACATGCTGACTAAGGGAGGGCCGGGCGACAGCACCATTGTGCCCTCATACTATTCGTACACACAGTTCTTCCAATCGCAACAGGTCGGCTATGGCGCCGCCATATCCACGGCTCTGACCATCGTCATCATCGTGATCTCTGTCGTTTTCACCAACGTCCAGCAGCGGGTCGAGCAAGAGGACGAGGAGTAGCATCATGACAGCTGTAAGCAAGATTCCCAAAGCACGGAAAAATAGGACAACAGGAGATTGGCTGATCCTGGCCTTGCTGATCGTCGGCGGACTGATCATGCTCTTTCCGTTTTTTGTTCTTCTGCTGAACGCCTTCAAAACCACGGCGGACTACAACGCCTCAGGTCCTCTTTCCTGGCCGCACGAATTCAGCGCCGTTGGACTGGTGAAATTCTGGACCAGAGTTCGATTCCCTCAGAAAGTCTGGAACAGCGTATGGATTTGTGCGTTGGTGTCATTCCTGGCTGTCGGGCTGTCAGTGCTGAACTCCTTCGCTCTGGGCATCGGCCGCGTCAAGGGCAGGCGCTGGATCGTCCTGCTGATTATGCTGGCTAATATGATGCCGCAGGAAGCTCTGCTCTATCCGCTCTATATCATGTTCAAGGCCATGGGCCTATACAACTCACAATGGTCGATCGTCATCATATTCACGGTCATCCAGAGCGCATTCGGCACCTATCTTCTGTCCAGCGTCTACGGAACCTTCCCCAAGGCCATTCTGGAAGCTGCCACCATAGATGGGGCCAGCCGTTGGAGAATTCTCAAAGACATCGTCTTCCCCATCTCCAAGCCGACGCTGAGCGTCATGCTGGTCTTCTTCTTCATCTGGACCTGGAATGAGTACATGATTCCCATGGCCTTCCTGATTGACAATTCCAAGCAGACGGTGCCCATTGCCATAGCGTCGTTGACTGGAGACAGGCTGATGGATGTGACCACCACGGCTGCGGCCTCACTGATCAGCATTGTGCCCACGCTGATCTTCTATCTGATCTTCCAAAGGACCCTTTCCAAGGGCATTACTACAGGAGCTGTGAAATAACATGAAGTTCACCAATGGATATTGGCTGACCCGGCCCGGCGTCGAGGCTCTCTACGCACGTTCTCCCTATGAATTGTCGGTAGGGCCAGATGGGAGGAGCATCGATGTCCTGGCTACGACCAGGGTCGTGACCGGCCGGGCCGACACCCTGAATCTGCCGACCTTTCGGATCCATGCCACCTCGCCGGCTGAAGGGATCATCCGGGTGCAGGCAACCCATTGGAAGGGTGCCGGAACCTGTCCGGGCTTCCCTGTTCACGAGCAGGATCCGGATTCCGGATTCGTCAAGGCCAGCGCTCAAGGTGCTGGCGACGGCGAGGTCGGAGAAGACGGGGCTTCGGTGACTCTGACATCGGGCAACCTGAGCCTGACCATGACCAAGGGGCCCGTCTTCGACATGGCTTTTGCCTGCGAGGGCAAGGAGCTCACCCATGCCAGGGGCAAGTCTCTGGCAAGGTTCGCTTTGGCTCCCGACGCTGCCGTAAGTACGCAACCGGTGGGGGAGTTCGGCGTAGCGCCCACGGCCAGGGCCTATGATGAGTCTCCGGTCTTCACTGCCATTCAACTTGGCTTGTCAGTCGGGGAAAGGGTCTACGGCTTTGGCGAAAGGTTCGGCCCATATTTGAAGAACGGGCAGAGCATAGACATCTGGAACGAAGATGGCGGCACAGCCAGCGAGCAAGGCTATAAGGACATTCCCTTCTATATGACCAGCA
Source organism: Bifidobacterium sp. H6bp9 (assembly GCF_032193695.1). NCBI lineage: Bacteria > Bacillati > Actinomycetota > Actinomycetes > Bifidobacteriales > Bifidobacteriaceae > Bifidobacterium > Bifidobacterium sp. H6bp9. The sequence continues at coordinate 382,860 of NZ_JASTZY010000001.1, read as the reverse complement.
AGGGCTACGGTGTTCTGGTCAACAACCGCGGGCATGTCTCCTTCGAGGTGGCCACGGAGAACACCGAGACCGTCCAGTTCAGCGTACCCGGCGAAGTTCTGGACTTCTATCTGATCGCCGGACCGAATCCTGAACGAATCCTGGAGCGATACACGGCTCTGGTGGGTCGTCCGGCCAAGGTCCCCGCCTGGTCATACGGTCTCTGGCTGACCACATCCTTCACCACGAAATATGACGAGAAGACCGTGACATCCATGATCGATGGCATGGCTCGACGGCATATTCCCCTGAGCGTTTTTCACTACGACTGCTATTGGATGAGGGAATTCCACTGGACCGACTTCCAATGGGATCGACGCTTCTTCCCTGATATAGAGGGGACCCTGGGACGCCTCCACCGCGAGAAGGGGCTGCATGTCTGCGCCTGGATCAATCCGTATATCGGGCAGGAAAGCGCCCTCTTTGACCAGGCTGCAGACCAGGGCTACCTGGTTCGCAAGCCCAATGGAGACATATGGCAAACCGATCTTTGGCAGGCCGGCATGGGGTTGGTGGATTTCACTAATCTGGACGCTTGCAAGTGGTTCAAAGAGCAGGTCAAGCATCTCCTCAAGCAAGGAGTGGATGCCATCAAGACCGATTTCGGTGAGCGCATCCCTGCCGATGTGGTCTGGTTCGACGGCTCGGATCCTGCGAGCATGCATAACTGGTATACGCAACTGTACAATCAGACCGTCTTCAAGGCCATCGAAGAAGTGTACGGAAAGGGGCAGGCTTGCCTGTATGCCCGATCGGCCACGGTGGGAGGCCAGCAGCAGCCTGTCCACTGGGGCGGCGACTGCGAATCCACCTTCAACGGCATGGCGCAGACCCTGCGGGCCGGCCTGTCGCTGGTAAGTTCCGGTTTCGGTTTCTGGAGCCACGATATCGGCGGTTTTGAAGGAGCAAGACCCGACCCTGCCGTTTACAAACGCTGGATAGCGTTCGGCCTGCTCTCCTCTCACTCCAGGTTGCACGGTTCCACTGTCTACCGGGTCCCCTGGCTCTTCGATGAGGAGGATCAGCGCAGGGGAGTGGTCAATCCTCCTGAGCAGACCGCAGTGAGCGTGCTGCGAAAGTTCACCAGGTTGAAGATATCCATGATGCCCTACCTGTACCAGGTCGGACTTGGTGCACACGAGCGCGGCCTCCCGGTCATGCGTTCCATGTTCATGGAGTTCCCTGACGACAGGACGGCGCTGGATTGCGACCGCCAGTATATGCTGGGGCCGTCGCTGTTGGTGGCGCCGGTCTTCTCCTACACGGGTGATGTGGAATACTACCTGCCCAAGGGGGTATGGACGGATTGGTTCACCGGCCGCCAGGTGGACTGCCGACAGTCCGGCCAGTGGATGCATGAAAAGCATGGCTTCGATACGGTTCCGCTCTGGGTGCGCGACGGGACTGTTTTGGTCACCCGCCAGGGACAGGAATCAACTGAATATGCTTATGGAACCGATTCTACGGTCTCGGTCTTCCTGGCTCACGATGGAAGAGCCAGTGCGACGGTGACCGAGGAAGATGGAAGCAGCCTGGTTTTCCAGGCGGAACGCTCAGGAAGCACAGTAACCATCACTTCCTCGGACGGTCGGGAATTCACCGGTTGCCTGGGGATGGGTGAGGGGAAGCCTTCTCGGAACGGGCGTCTGGTTCTGTCAGCTGATTGAACAAGGGCGGCAGCATCCTTTCGGCTCGATGTGGGTTTGCCGACTGGGTCAAATGCTTGCGCAATACCGCAGGTAGTCTGGCGTGGCTGCGGGCGTTGATGCTGAGCCGATAAAAAGACCGTCCAATGCAGAAGGCGATGTGGTGGTCAGCACCGGGTCACCTTCTGCATTGCACGGGTTCATACCCCCCGCGTTCCTAGGGAATGCTCCTGTGGAACACGTTCTATAATATCACCACCTGAACCGGTAATGCCACCCGCAACGTTTCGTGAAAACTGCAGTAAGTGAACGTTCATTTGCTGTGTTCGGCGATTGATCTTCATGATCGATCAGGTGTTGAGCACGCATTGGCAGGGTTTAGGGTTTGCTCGTCTTTGCGGATGAGGAAACCTGAGAGTGTGATCAGAGCAGCCTGTGGTTGAAGGGTCCGTCCTGGACGTCAGTGCTTTGGCGCCTGCAGCAGGGCTGACGATGTGGCCGGGTAGCCGAGGTTCATGGCCATGGATATGTGGGCTACGATCATGTCGACCAGGGCCGATGTGGCCTCTTGGCGGCTTTTCGCGTTCTGGCTGGCCTCAGTTCGTGTAAAGCCTGGGGAGCCGTTCAATTTTCTCCCCACGGCCAGAAGGGTCCGTGCCGTATCCATCTCGATCAAGGCCGGGGTAGGGGCCTGTATGCCGTTGGCGGGATCGGTGCACTCGTCGGGGTGCGCCAGCAGATCAGTGGTGGGATAGACCCCCTGCCTGGGATCGTGCTTGGCCTGGCCGACCAGGATCTGCGCAGCTGCAGTGTGCGCATCGGCTAGGGTCAGCATCCATGCAGCATCCGTCTTGCGGGCCGCAAGGACCGAGAGTTCGAATCCGGAACGGTCTTCGCCGGTGATGGCCTGATCAGCTAATTCGGCGGGCAGCGCCTTGGCCAGCGGATCCAGCCGCTGTGCAGCCTGGACCAGCCTCAACGTAGCTGTTCGACGATCAGCCTGCCCGCTCTGGGAAGTCGCCAAAGCCTGGGCTGCGTGTACCGTAGCTTCGTCCAGGCGAGCAGGGCACTCGCGAGCCGCTTGAACCCAAGCTTGGGCTCGGCTGTCTGGCTGATCTTTTTGAAGCCGTTCCGATTGCCGGGCCCGCGTCCATGCCTGTTCGCAGGCGGTGGGGCGGAGGTTGTCGGGGTCGTGCTGGCTGATGTGCACCGCCGAGGGTGCGCATCCTGAAATGGTGACGGCCAGCAGAAGTACTGCGATGCCGGTCCTCATCCGTCGTGCCAGGATCGCTGGCCGACGACTCGCCCACCCGTGGTATTCAGGAACCGGCTGTGTCTGCATGAAAGGCTAGAATAGTAGGCATTGCAGACTAAAAGAAGCGCGGTCTGAATAACTTCATAGGAGGTCTTGACATGGAACTGGACCTGGCTGAAATTCATCAGCTGGCACACGAACAAGGGATTGATGCCGAGACCTTGGATCAAGCACTGAGCGAGGCTCTTCTTCTGGCCTACCAGAAGTCGCCTCACGCAGCCAAGCACGCACGGGTGGAGCTGGACGAACGTGCGGGGACTTTTACCATTTGGGCACAGGACGAGATCGCTCGCGAGCCCACGCCAGAAGGGCCTGAACCGGGATATGACCTGGGCGAGGAATACGACGACACACCGAAGGATTTCGATCGGCTGGCAGCCTCCACAGCCCGTCAGGTCATCCGCCAGCTCTTCCGTCAGGCTGATGACGAGCGTGTCTTCGGAGCTTTCTCGGGCCAGAAGGGCCATCTGATCACTGGGGTTGTACAGCAGGATGCCAGCGATCCCGGCAATGTGCATGTGGCCGTGGACAATGTCGAGGCCATTCTGCCCCGCCGCGAGCAGGTGCCTGGAGAGCATTACCGGCACGGCCAGCGGATCCGCGTCTACGTGGTCAATGTCTCCCGTGGGCTCAAGGGGCCGGAAATCATCGTGTCGCGTTCCCACCCGGAGCTGGTTCGCCGCCTCTTTGAGCGGGAGGTGCCCGAGCTGGTCTCCGGTGCAGTCTCCATCATGGCCATTGCCCGTGAGGCCGGGGCCAGAACCAAGATCGCGGTCCGCGCCAACACCAAGGGGGTCAATCCCAAGGGTGCGCTGATCGGTCCGGCTGGCGCTCGCGTGCGTGCCGTCATGGAGAATCTGGGACCTGAGAAGATCGACATTGTGGACTGGTCCAAGGATCCCGCCGAATTCGTGGCGGCGGCCCTGTCCCCGGCCGTAGTTCGCCAGGTGCAGATCGTCAGCGAGTCCAACCGCACCGCCATTGCCTTCATCAAGGACGCCCAGCTTTCCCTGGCCATTGGCAAAGAGGGACAGAATGCCCGTCTGGCCGCCAAGCTGACCGGATGGAAGATCGGCATCGAATCCGAGGAGGCCCACCAGCAAAAATTGCGTGAGCTGCAGGCGCAATCGGCTTCGGCTGCTGGTGAAGACGCCTGAGAGCAAACATCCGACGACACGAGTATGCTGGATCCGGTATCCCGAGTCCGGTGGTTCATGCCGTCGGCCCCGGCACAGAGACGAGGTAACACGATCATGGTCGCACGATGAGACAGGATATGTTCGCCGTCATCAAAGAGTGATCGCGCCGGTCATATGCGCGGTCCGGTAAGGAGAAAGTAAGTGCCCAAAGCACGCGTGTATGAGCTGGCCAAGGAATTTGGCGTAGACAGCAAGACTGTTCTGGCGAAATTGAAGGACATGGGCGAGTTCGTCAAATCCGCATCCTCCACGGTCGAGGCCCCTGTGGTTCGTCGACTCAAGAACGCTTTCCCTCAGAAGGGACAGGGCGACGCTGGCCAGGCCGCTGCACGAAATGCCCGGCCAGGCAGCCCTAATCATGGAAGCGGCCAGGGTCAGCATGGCCGCCCGCAGTCCGGCGGCACCCACCAGTCCACGCCTGGGCCCAAGCCCGGACAGGACCATCGGCCTTCGGCCGGTGGCGACGCGCCACGGGGTCAGCAGCGTCCCGGTGGCCACTTCCCTAAGCCCGGTGCCCCCCAGGGCAACCGCCATGAGCATGAGCAGCGCAACCAGTCCCGTGGGCCCAAGCCTTCAGCCATGGGCAGGCCCGGACCCCAGGGGTCGCGCAACAACGGTCGTCCCGGCGGATCCAACGCTGCAGCAGCGCGTCATGGTGCACGGCCGGGAGCATCCACGCCTCGTCCAGGCAACAATCCTTTCAGCCGCAAGCAGGGGATGAAGGCTCCCATGCCTTCGGACATCCCCAGGCCGCATCCTATGGCCAGGCCCACCGTCAACGACTCCCGCAGGGGCCGGGGCGGATTCCGCAACGGTCGTGGCGGTCGTTCCGGGCAGGGCGCCCGTCCAGGCCAGTGGGGCCATAACCGTCCAGGCCAGCAGACGCATCAGGGCGGCACCCGTTTCGGCGGCGCTTCGTCGGCACCCTCAGGCGGCTTCCGCGGCGGTTCAGGTCGCGGCGGTCGTGGTCGCGGCGGCGCTGCCGGAGCCTTTGGCCGCCAGGGAGGCAAGTCCTCCAAGGCCCGCAAGAACCGGATGGCCAAGAGGCATGAATTCCAGGAGATGAAGGCACCCGTCATCGGCGGCGTGCGTATCCCCGCTGGCAATGGGCGTACCGTCAAGCTGCGCCAGGGCGCCACCCTGGCCGACCTGGCTGACAAGATCAACGTCAACCCCGCTGCCCTGGTCACGGTGCTCTTCCACCTGGGCGAGATGGCTACGGCCACCCAGTCCCTGGATGAGGCAACCTTCCAGATTCTGGGCGACGAGATCGGATGGAAGATTCGCATCGTCTCCGCCGAGGAGGAGGACAAGGAGCTCCTTCAGCAGTTCGACATCAACCTGGACGAAGAACGCGAGGACCAGGATGACAAGAACCTGCAGCCCAGGCCTCCGGTGGTTACGGTCATGGGCCATGTCGACCACGGCAAGACCCGGCTGCTGGACACCATCCGCAAGACCAACACGACCACCCAGGAGGCTGGTGGCATCACCCAGCGCATCGGAGCCTACCAGGCCACGGTCACCCTGGACGGAGAGAATCGCAAGATCACCTTCCTGGACACCCCTGGTCACGAGGCCTTTACGGCCATGCGTGCCCGTGGTGCCGAGCTGACGGATGTGGCTGTCCTGGTGGTGGCCGCGGACGACGGCGTCATGCCGCAGACCGTGGAGGCCATCAACCACGCCCAGGCCGCCCATGTGCCCATCGTGGTGGCTGTCAACAAGATCGACGTCGAGGGAGCCAATCCCCAGAAGGTGCGCGGTCAGCTGACCGAGTTCGGCCTGGTATCCGAAGAGTATGGCGGCGACACCATGTTCGTCGACATCTCCGCCAAGCTGGGCACCAACGTAGACAAGCTCCTGGAGGCCGTCCTGCTGACTGCCGACGCCGATCTTGACCTTCGGGCCAACCCCGACATGGACGCTCGCGGCGCCACGGTCGAGGCCCGCTTGGACAAGGGCCGTGGAGCTGTGGCCACTGTGCTGGTCCAGCAGGGGACCCTGCATGTGGGCGATGCCATCGTCGCTGGATCGGCCTATGGCCGTGTGCGCGCCATGCTGGACGAGAACGGTAGGCAGATGGATGCCGCAGGCCCGTCCACGCCCGTGCAGGTGCTGGGGCTCACCTCGGTGCCCACCGCCGGCGACCTCTTCCTGGTCGCGCCCGACGATCGCACCGCTCGTCAGATCGCCGAGAAGCGCGAGGCTTCGGCCCGTGCCGCTCAGCTGGCCAAGCGCCGCAAGGTGGTCTCCCTGGAGAGCCTGAAGGAGCAGTTCGCCAAGTCCGAGGTGGACATGCTCAACATCGTCATCAAGGGCGATTCCTCCGGCTCGGTCGAGGCCCTGGAGGACTCCCTGATGAAGATCGAGGTATCCGACGAGGTCGGTATCCAGGTCATCCACCGGGGCGTGGGCGCCATTACCCAGAACGACGTCAACCTGGCCACGGTCGACAAGGCCGTCATCATCGGCTTCAACGTCCGGCCCAACCGGCAGGTCCAGGATCTGGCCGACCGCGAGGGTGTGGAGATCAAGTACTACTCGGTCATCTACAACGCCATCGAGGACATCGAGGCGGCGCTGAAGGGCATGCTCAAGCCGGAGTACGAGGAGGTCACCACCTCCCACTCCGAGATCCGCGAGATCTTCCGTTCCTCCAAGTTCGGCAACATCGCGGGCGTCATGGTCCAGGACGGCACCGTCAAGCGGGGCACCAAGGCTCGCATCGCCCGCAATGGGGTGGTCACCATCAACGACCTGGAGATCTCCTCCCTGCGCCGGTTCAAGGACGATGTCAACGAGGTGTCCGAAGGCTATGAGGCTGGCATCAACCTGGGCTCCTTCAACGACATCGAGGTCGGCGATATCATCGAGACCTACGAGATGCAGGAAGTGGAACGCAAGTAGAGCCTGTCGGCCATCCGACTGTGCGTCGGAGGGTTTGTGGCGATCCGCCCCGGTCCGGGTACTCCCTGGCCGGGGCGGATGTCCATGAATGCGACGATTAGTCGCAGACGGTTCGAGAAAGGAATCATGATGGCTGGAAATCCCCGCGCTGTACGCATAGCGGCCCTGATACAACGGGTCGTGGCCTCTGCGCTGGAGTCCCAGATGCACGACAAGCGCCTGGCAGGGGTCACCGTCACTGAGGTTCGGGTCACCAACGACCTGCAGATAGCCAAGATCTACTGGACCCAGCTGGGTCGGTCCGGTCATGAGGCCGGGGAACGCAAGCGCGCCCAGCAGGCCCTGCGGCAGGCCTCCGGCAGGCTGCGCACCCTGGTCGGCGCCCGGGCCGGTCTCCGGCTGACGCCTACGCTGCGCTTCATCTACGACGAGGTGCCTGCCGAGGCGACCGAGATCGAGGATGTGCTGACTGCGGCCCGTCACCGGGACGAGGCCATGGCCAAGGCCCGGGTCAATGCCAGCTATGCCGGCGACCCCGACCCGTACCGGCATGACGACGAGGAAGAGTCCGATGGGTCGGGCTCCGCCCCTGACGAACCTGCGGCAGAGGATACGGATGAGGCCGACCGCTGAGCCGTCGGACGGTATAAAGTCCGGTGCTGGTGAACCGACCTCGGGCATCATCCTTGTTGACAAGCCGAGCGGTGTGACCAGCCATGACGTGGTGGCAGCCGTCCGGTCCAGCCTCGGCATGCGCCGCGTAGGCCACGCTGGCACCCTGGATCCCATGGCCACCGGTCTGCTGGTCATTGGATTCGGACAGGCCACGCGGCTGCTGACGGTCATCGTCGGCCATGACAAAACCTACCGCGCCACCATGCGCCTGGGGCTGGGCACCACTACGGACGACGCAGACGGGAATCTGCTGCCGGTGCGTCCTGGAGCTGCGCAGAGGGTGGACGAGCTGACAGCCCAGGGTCTGCAGGATTTGATTGATCGCTGCTTCACCGGCTGGATCGACCAGGTGCCGGATGCCTTCTCCGCCATCAAGGTCAAGGGCAGGCGGGCCTATGACCTGGCTCGCGCAGGCCAGGAGGTCAAGCTGGAGCCCAGACGCATACGGATTGCATCCTTCCGTCTGCTCGACTTTCGCCGTGTGGATCTGCCCGACCAGGGCACCATAGTGGTTGATGCGGATGTGGAGGTTACCTGCTCCAGCGGCACCTACATCCGGGCCCTGGCTCGCGATCTGGGCGAGCAGCTGGATCTGGGCGGCCACTTGACTGCTTTGAGACGGATTCGCGTGGGTCCCTTTGACTTGGAGAATCCCGGCCTGGCGTCTACGGTTGCGGGCGGTCATGTGGTTCCTCACACATACCGGAACCGACAAGGTCAGACGGTTGTCCGCAGTCGTATGGTCCTGGACCGCGACCGGCAGGCGATCTTGGATGGCTCGCTTGACCTGGCGCAGGCAGCACGCATGACCATGCCCGCTCTGAACCTGGATGCCGGCCAGGCTGCCAGAGTGGCCAATGGTGGATTCCTGGATCTGCCGGTTGCTGGGCCCACGGCTGCCCTGGCCGGACCTGAGGGCAGGCAGCGTCTGGCTGCTATCCTAGTGCCCAGTACACGAGGCGGGGCCAAACCGGATGTGGTCTTCCACCCCGAGTCCTGAGTGTGCAGGCTCGGGTTGAGCCCCAGGGTCTTGCCAGGGTGCGACGGTGGGCATACAGTGCTTAAGGAATTTTCGGCGCCCGGGTTCGGGGGCCGCCATGACTAAGTGATGGGAAGCGGATGAAGGTCAGCCAGGTCAGCCCGGATGAGTCGGGCATTGTCAGTTGGCCGGGAACCTTGGGGGCCCGGTCCAGTGTGGTCACCATCGGTGTCTTCGATGGCATGCATCGGGGTCATCAGGCCCTCCTGCGCCGGGTGGTCGAGCTCGCGGCCAAGGGCCAGGATCGGCCCATGGCCCTGGTCTTCGACCCCAGTCCCAAACTGGTCCACAGCTACGCCGACAGCCATGACATGGTTGAACCGCCCTCGGATCTGATTCGCCATGACCCTGATCAGATCATGCCGATGGAGGAGCGCTTGCGGCTCATGGCCCAGCTGGGGCTGGAACAGGTTGTGGTGGTGCGATACACACTGGCCTTTGCGGCCAAATCCTATCGGTTCTTCCTCAAGCAGCTTACCGAACGGCTGGCCATGCGAACCCTGGTCTTGGGCCGTGATGCGCGAATGGGCGCAGGGCGAAGCGGCGACATCGGAGCCATCGGCGCCCTGGCAGACACCGGACTGTTCAACCTGGAAGTCGTGGACGACCAGGGCCCCGGCGACTGCACGCTGCCTGACGCTGACGGCCTGGAGCGACATCAGGTCAGGGCTTGGAGCAGTACCCACCTTCGGCAACTGATCCAGGACGGTGACGTGGATACGGCCTTGGATATTCTGGGTCGGCCTCACATGGTTCAAGGCACAGTGGTCCATGGGGAGCAGCGGGGACGCCGCTTGGGATTTCCGACTGCCAATCTTGCGTCCGACAGCCAGGGGATGATGCCCGCGGATGGTGTCTATGCGGGCTGGCTGGTTGACCTGGGACTGCCTATGGATCCCATGGCCACGCCGGAGGGCCGTGAGGGTCGGCTGGCTCAGGGATCGCCCTGGCGGATGCCTGCCGCTATCTCCATCGGCACCAAGGAGACCTTCTTGGCCCCGGGTGAGCATATGCCACAAGTTCTGGAAGCCAACGCCGTGCGGCCGGATTGGGTGGACCTGTACGGCCACCGGGTTCGCGTGGAGTTTCTCAGCCGTCTGCGCGGTCAGAAGCGGTATGCGGGCGAGGACCCCCTCAAACAACAGCTGGCCTTGGACGCCGATCGCACCATGGGGCTGACCAAGGCGGCAGAAAGAGCGTTTTCCGCCAACTGAAGACTGCAGGAATCTGGGAGCTCACAGCCCTCGGAAGTGACTGAAGAACTCCCTGGTGCGAGGATTCTCGGACTCGTCCATGACCTCTTGCGGCGTTCCGTTCTCGGCGATGACACCGTCCAGCAGCAGAACCACCCGGTTGGCTGCATGATGGGCGAAACTCATTTCGTGGGTGGCCATGAGGATGGTGGTGCCTCCGGCAGTCAGCTCGGAGACCATAGCCAGGACCTCGCCCACCAGCATGGGATCCAGGGCTGAGGTGATCTCATCCAGCAGGAGCAGTTCCGGGTCGGTCATCAGAGCTCGGGCGATGGCCACCCGCTGCTGCTGGCCGCCGGAGAGCTGGTCGGGGTATGCTCCGGCTTTCTTCCTCATGCCGATCCGGTCCAGCAGTTCCAGGGCCCGCTCTCTGGCTTCTTCCTTGGGCATGCCATGAACCTTGACGGCCCCCAGGGTCACGTTTTTCAGGACGTTCATGTGGGGGAAGAGGTTGAACTGCTGGAAGACCACGCCGATTCTGGCTCGGCAGGCATCCTGGTTGATCCGCGGATCGGTGATGTCGGTGCCGCCCAGCCAGATCCTTCCGTCGTTGACAGTCTCCAGCAGGTTGATGCACTTCATCAAGGTGGACTTGCCCGACCCGGATGGGCCCAGCAGGGCCACGGTCTCATGGGGCATGATGGTCATGGAGATGCCGCGCAGGACCTTGTTGCCACCAGGGTAGGTCTTTCGAACATTCTCCAGACGGAGCACCGGCTGGTTCTGTTCGGCGCCTGCCTGTTCGCTCATACCATGCCTCCGCTCTGTTCGCGCTTGCGCAGCCGGTTGGAATACCAGTCGTTGAGAAGAATGAAGGGGACCGAGGTGGCGATGAAGAGCACCGAGGCCACCACGTATGGAGTGAAGTTGTAGGAGGTGGCCACGATGATCTGGGCCGCTCTGACCGCGTCCACAGCCCCTAGAACCGAGATCAGTCCCACGTCCTTCTGCATGGAGATGAAGTCGTTCATCAGTGCCGGAGCCACCTTGCGCAGGGCCTGGGGGATGACGACCAGACGCATGGTCTGCCCCGAGGTCAGGCCAAGTGAGCGTGCCGACGCCCTCTGGGAGGGGCCGACGTCCTGGAATCCTGCCCTCAGCACCTCGGCGATGTAGGCCGAATAGGAGAGGATGATCGCCACAGTGCCCAGCAGGGCTGCCGGAATCCGGTTGAAGATGGCCAGCCCGGGAATGCCGAAGCCGATCAGGTAGAGAACCACGATCATGGGGATGCCTCTCATGATCGTGGTGTAGACCTGGGCCAGCACCCGCAGGGGGAAGAGCAGCGGGTTCCGGCTGGTGCGGATCATGGCCAGCAGGGTGCCCAGCAGTGCCACGCCGATGACTGCAAAGAAGAGGACCTCCAGATTGAGCCAGAGCCCCTGGAGGACCTTGGGGAAGGCTTGGGCGAAGTAGGCACCGGAGAAAAACGACTGCTTGACCCGGGGCCAGCCAGGTGAGGCGTGCAGACCCAGGGCGATCAGCAGGGCCAACACCAGCGTGCTGGCGATGCTGATCGCCACAGAGCGCAGATTCTGTCGACGCCCGTAGCGTTCCCGTTCCCGTTGGATATCGCTGACCGCGTCCTGTGCCGAGGTGGCCATGAACGACAAGGTTTCCTTTCTTCTCTCAGCCCAGCATGGGCAGGGAGGTGTAGACGTGCAGCCACTGCTTCTGCAGCTTGTCCAAGGTTCCATCCTTCTTCAGGGCCGTGACAGCCTTGGAAGCGGCAGGGGTCAGCTTGGAGCCCTTGGGCAGGACTATGCCCATGCCCTCCGGGTCCTGAGAGCCCTTGATCTGCCCGAGGATTTTGGCGTTCTTGACCTGTCCGGAATCGACCATGGTCACGGCTGACGGGGTGTCCACGACCAGCGCGTCGATCTGATTGGCATCCAAGGCCTGGGACGAAGCCACGTCGTCGTTGAAGGTGTCGATGTCAGGCTTGACCAGTTTGTGAGCCATCTCGTAGGAGGTAGAGCCGACCATGGCTCCTATCTTGGCGTCCTTGATCTGGGCAAGGGAGGTGGCGGAAGCATACGGAGAGTTTTTTCTGACGACCAGCGACTGGGTGGAGTTGTAATAGCTGGGCGTGAAGTCCACAGCCTGCCGACGCTCCGAGGTGATGGAGAACTGCTGGATGTTCAGGTCGTAGTCCTTGCTGCCCGGGGCGATGGCGGCATCAAAGGTGGTCCGGGTCCAAGTGACGTGCGCCTTGTCGAAGCCCATTTTCTCTGCCACAGCGTAGGCCACGGCCGCCTCGTAGCCCTTGCCGGATTCGGGCTTGTTGTCCTGCACGTATGGGGCGTAGGCCGGATCTCCGGTGGCAATGGTCAGGGTGCCGGGTTTGATGGTCTGCTGGGTGATGTCCTGCTTGTCTGCTGACTGCCCGCTATTGCTCGATGAGGAGCCACAGGCCGCGCCGGCCATGAGCGTGACTGTCGTGAGTGCGGCCGCCGTCAGCCTGCGTATGGTTTTCCGGGTGAAGATGGTCATGCTGATCTGCTCCTCGCGATGATGATGGGTGTCGGTCTTCCGGCGACTCCATCCTAGTCCGGCAGGTTAACGAGTCGGCAGGTGAGCGCCATAGGGTGCGATAGGGGACCAGCGGCCGCTGGCTCAGACCAGTCCCAAGGCCTCCAGGGCCTCGGACAGATAGGTGACCTCGACCACTTCCAGTCCCTGAATGGGCTTGCGGCCTCTTGAATGCCGGTCGGGCGGGACCAGCGCTCGCGTAAATCCCAGACGGGCGGCCTCCTGCAGCCGGTGGTTGAGCTGAGGCACAGGCCTGACCTGCCCGGTCAGCGATATCTCGCCCATGGCACAGGTCGTGCGCAGGATGGGCCGGGACTTGGCTGCACTGGCCAGGGCGGCCACAATGGCCAGGTCGCATCCGGGCTCCTTGGCCAGCCCGCCGGCGATGGTGGACACATACAGGTCCCTTGTCAGCAGGTTGACCCGGCCGTGACGGTAGAGCACAGCAGCCAGCATGGCCAGGCGGTTGGCATCGATCCCGTTGGTGTTGCGTCTGGGCGTGGGCAGAACCGAGGAGGTGACCAGTGCCTGGATCTCGATGGGCAGGCTGCGGTGGCCGTCCAAGGTGAAGGTCACACAGGTGCCCTCCACCTCCTGCCCGGCCGTGGACAGGAAGAGCCCGGTGGGATCGCTGACCTCCTCGATGCCCTGTTCGCCCATGTCGAAGCAGCCCACCTCGTCGGTGGGGCCGAACCGGTTCTTGACGGCCCTCAGCAGGCGCAGGGCGGTCTGGGAGTCGCCCTCGAACTGGCAGACCACATCGACCAGATGCTCCAGGGTCCGCGGCCCGGCTATGGAGCCGTCCTTGGTCACGTGGCCGACCAGGAGGATGGGGATGTCGTGCGACTTGGCCATGTCGATCAGGCTGATGGCCACCTCACGCACCTGTGTGGAGCCTCCGGAAATGCCGTCAACCTGGTTGGAGACGATGGTCTGGGCGGAGTCCACAATGGCCAGCGCCGGCTTCTCACGCTCGATCAGCCCCAGCACCGTGGCCAGGTCGGTTGTGGAAGCCAGCAGCAGCGAGTCCTTGAGGGCCCCCACCCGGCTAGCCCGCATCCGCACCTGGGCCTGGGACTCCTCGCCCGACAGGTAGAGCACCTTGCCTCCCTGGCCGCCCCGGCCGGCTACGCGGCCGGCTGTCTCCAGCAGGAGGGTGGACTTGCCTATTCCCGGCTCGCCGGCAAGGAGGATGACCGACCCGGGTACGATGCCTCCGCCCAGCACTCGGTCGAACTCCTCGAATCCTGTGGGGATGCGCTTGACCTGGTCCGTGCCCACCCTGGTGATGGGCCGGGCCAGGCCGGTCTTTGGAGGCGCAGGCGCCGTATGGCTGCCTCCTGAGGAGGACAAGCCCCCTCCTGCACCCACGCGGGCTTCGTGGAACTCTTCGATGGTTCCCCACTGGCCGCATTCCGGGCAGCGTCCGAACCACTTGCCGCCGGTCCATCCGCACTCCGTGCACACGTATTGCGTCGTCGTCTTGGCCATACCTGCACGCTATCGGGATTCAGGGACGAGGGCCCGGGCTTTCACGTCATCTTCGCAGTGCCGACACCCCTCCCATGAGAGAATGGAGGCATGGCTGACAATCCTTCTGCACCCCTGTCCTCTTCGCCCGATTCCTCTGCGCATGCCCGGCAACGCCGTCGACGTATAGGCGTGGTCATCGCCCTGGCTGCGGTAGTGGTTCTGGTGCTCCTGTCGGCCTTCGTATGGCCGCACTGGGCGGTGCGCAGCCAACAACCAGACGCACAGGCTCAGACCTCCGCTTCTTCCCGTCCCTCCCAGGCCAGTCCAAAGGCCACGGCGGCGCCCCTGCCGGACTCGGCCTCGGAGCTGCTCAAGGCCATGCCTGACACAGTGGGCGGCTTCGCCCGAGTCAAGGCTGATTCCGACAGCGAGTGGAGCACCCGTACGCCTATAGAGGAGTACAGCCTGGTCTACTCCACCGGCAGATCGGGCGGGGACGTGACCCTCCACCTGGCCCAGTGGTCCAGGAGCGAGGATGCCAAGGCCCTCTACGACAGCCAGTCCACAGGCATGTCCGGCAAGGAGCTGGCCTCGGGCAAGGTTCGCAGCGGCGGCACGGTCACCGGATCCTACCTGGAGAAGGCGGATGGTGACGACGAGCACAAGGCGCTGGTCATCTGGCAGAACGACACGGTGGTCTTACGCGCTCAGGGTCAGCGGACGGCGCTGGAGGCTTTCTATAAGGCCTTCCCGCTCTGATCGTCCCCCAAGCGGTGTACGATAAGCAAGTTGGACACTTCCAGGTAACTAAGGATCGGAGGCTCGGATGGGTTCTGTCATCAAGAAGCGCCGCAAGCGGATGAGCAAGAAGAAGCACCGCAAACTGCTGCGCAAGACTCGTCACCAGCGCAAGTAGCTCTTTATGGCTTATGGCCCGCTAGGGCCGACGAAGCCCCCCGCATCGATTGGACGCGGGGGGCTTCGTGTATATCCGTCTATTTTTCACTTGTTGGCGTTGGTCATGACCCTGGGACCATTGGGGTCGCCCACGATGACTGTGTCAACCATGTTGAGGAAGAGACCGTGTTCCACGACGCCCACGGTAGTGATCAGGTCCTGAGCCAGATCCTGAGGGTGCTCAATCCGATCCAGATGCAGGTCGATGATGTGGTTGTGCTCGTCGGTCAGGACCGGCTGTCCCTGGCCGTCCAGCCGCAGTACCGGGTTATAGCCGCGCTCCTTGAAGCGGTCCAGGACGTGGCGCTCGCCGAAGGGGATGACCTCCACCGGCAGGGGGAAGCGGCCGATGGTGTCGACCACCTTGGACTCGTCCACGATCCAGACGATCCTTCGAGAGTTGACGGCTACGATCTTCTCCCAGAGCAGGGCTGCGCCGCCGCCCTTGATGCCGTTGAAGTCCTTGTCGACCTCGTCGGCACCGTCGATGGTGACGTCGATGTGGTCCACCTGGTCGATGTCGACGATACGGATTCCGTAGCCTTCAGCCTGCTCCTTGGTACGCCGAGAGGTGGTCACGCCGGTGAACTCCAGGCCCTCTTCCTTGACGCGTCGTCCAAGCTCATCCACGAAGAACCGAACCGTGGATCCGGTGCCCAGCCCGGCGGTCATGCCGTTCTCGACCAGCTTGGCTGCCTCGATGCCGGCGGCCTTCTTCAGTCTGTCCTGCTCGGTCTTGTCCATAGACGCTCCTTCATGCCCGCCATGCCCTTAACGGCTGATATCCGCGGGTCTTGTTCGTTCAGGTTCACTCCAGTGTAGACGATGGCCCTTGACGGTCCATGAACAGCTCAATCCTTGACTTCGATGGCATGCAGACGGAATGGGGCCTCCTGGATGTTCACGTAGCCGTCAGGGTCGATGGCGGCGTCCAGATCAATGCTGCCGACTATATGCAGGTCCTGTCCGGTGAACATGCTGCTGCCAGACGGAGGAGGCGTGATGCGGATCCGGCCGCTGGCTCTCAGCCCTCGAGCGCCGGAATTCTTGGTCTCTTGATCAACCGTGTCGGTGTCCGAAGTATCGTTGAAAGCCGGCGAGGGGTTGTCTTTTTGATCATCGGCTATGTCAGAAGCGGGCGTGTCATTGATGGCTTTAGACGGCACGTCGTCCCGCTCATCTGCTGCTGCGGCCGGCGACCCTGAGAATGTTGCGGCTACGGACTCGGCTTGCTCGGCATCCACGGCCTCGGATTCGACGGCGGTTTCGGCCAGGTCCTTCTGCTCTTTCTGGTCCAGGCGAACCTTCTTGCGGCCAAGATCGTCCAGAACCTGGGGTCCTCCGTCCAGCTCCTCCTTGACTGTGGACGGCACCTGCGTGCCCTTGGCGTAGGGGGAGGCCAGCAGTGATCGCCAACCCTCAACGGGCAGACAGCCTTCCCGATCGCCTTTGCCTGCAGCTGTGGCGTAGCCGCGGGCCAAAGTGTCCACTTTCTCGTTGAAGGTGTCGCCGGCGTGGCCCTTGACCCAGACAAACCTGACTGATCCCGGCCGTGCCTGGATCTCCCGATCGATAGCCTCGATCAGAGGACGGTTCTTGACCGGCTTACCTTGGGAGTTCTTCCAGCCCTTCTTCTTCCACCCGGGCACCCAGGTGGTGGAGCAGTTGATGGCATATTGGGAGTCGGTTTCGATGACCAGCGGGCGCTCGCCTGGGTGGGCACGCAGCGCCTGCAGCACGGCGCATAGCTCGCCGATCTGATTGGTGCCGTTGCTTGCGCCGCCTGCATCCGCGTCGCCGCCCTCATGATCGGCCCAGGCCCAGCCCATGGGGCCGTTGGGATTGCTCAGTGCGCTGCCGTCGGTCGAGACGACCAGATTCTTGTCATTGGTCATGATTCCAGTCTAGACAGGGAAACAAAGAACCCTCGTGCCAGCGATGGTCTTGTCTGCAGTTCAGCCCAGGGCCTTGGCGACCACCTGGTCGGCGTCGTCCAGAACCTGATCCAGGGCCTCGGGGGAAACGAAGGATTCGGCGTAGACCTTGTAGATGTTCTCGGTGCCGGAGGGGCGGGCGGCGAACCAGTTGTTCCGGGTGGTCACCTTGATGCCGCCGATTTTGGCCCCGTTGCCCGGGGCTTCGGTCAGCTTGGCAGTGATGGGCTCGCCGGCCAGGGTGGAGGCCGTCACATCGTCGCCGTTCAGCCGGGCGAACTTCTGCTTCTGCTCCAATGTGGTCGGGGTGTCCACCCGCTTGTACCAGCTTTGGCCGAAGCGCTCCACCTGCTCCTGGTGGAGCTGGGCCGGGTTCTTTCCGGTCTTGGCTGTGATCTCGGCAGCCAGGAGGTCGGGGATCAGCCCGTCCTTGTCGGTCGTCCAGACGCGGCCGTCCCGACGCAGGAAGCTCATCCCGGAGCTCTCCTCGCCGCCGAAGGCCACCTCTCCCTTGAAGAGGGGGTCGACGAACCACTTGAAGCCCACAGGCACCTCGATCAGCCTGGCGCCTATGGAGGCAGCCACACGGTCGATCAGGGAGGAGGAGACCAGGGTCTTGCCGATGCCGGCGCCCTTAGGCCATCCGGGACGGTTGCCGGAGAAGAGGTATTCCACGCAGACGGCGATGTAGTGGTTGGGGTTCATGACCCCTGTTCCTGGGCAGACGATGCCATGCCTGTCGGCGTCCGGATCGGTGCCGCCCACCAGGTCGTAGGAGTCCCAAGCCCCTGCATTCAGGCGATCCACCAGGCCCTTCATGGCATAGGGGGAGCTGGGATCCATGCGGATCTTCCCGTCGTGGTCGATGGTCATGAACCGCCAGGTCGGATCCACCTCGGGGTTGACGACGCCGATGTTCAGCCCGTACTTTTCGTTGATCAGCGGCCAGTAATTGACCGAGGCCCCGCCCAGCGGATCGATGCCCAGGCGGACCCCAGAGGATCTGATCAGGTCGAAGTCGATAACATTGCCCAGGTCGGCCACGTAATGTTCCCGGTAGTCGAAGCGCTCCACCAGGTCGGATTTGATGGCATCTTCAAAGGGGATCCGCTTGACCCGCCTGTAGTCGCCCAGGAGCTCGTTGGCCCGTTGCGCTATGGCATTGGTGGTTTCAGCCGGAGCCGGGCCGCCTGTGGGCGGGTCATACTTGAATCCGCCGTCGGTGGGCGGGTTGTGGGAGGGGGTGACCACGATGCCATCGGCCAGATCCTTGCCGGAGAAGCGCTGGGTCCCGTCGGCCGCCCGGTTGTGTGTCAGGATGGCCTGAGAGACGGTGGGGGTGGGAGTGTAGTCATCATTGGCGTCAATGCGCACCCGTACGCCGTTGGCTGTCAGGACCTCGATAGCGGTCTTCCAGGCGGGCAGGGAGAGGGCGTGGGTGTCGCGGCCCAGATAGAGCGGTCCGGTGACTCCATCCTTGGCTCGCTGTTCGGCTATGGCCTGGCTGATGGCCACAATATGGGCCTCGTTGAAGGAGGTGGTCAGGGCGGAGCCACGATGCCCGGAGGTGCCGAAGGACACCCGCTGGGAGGGCGTGGAGGGGTCGGGGATGAGATCGTAGTACCTGCCGATCAGATCGTCGACGTTGATCAGATCTTTGGGGCTGGCAGGCTTGCCCGCGTTCTGTGCTGTCATGGCTCCCATCATGCCACCCCGGCATGAGAAAGCGTGCAGATGGGGGAACAGACTCCTTCGGTCTCAGTCGGACTGGGGAACCCGCACGTTCAGAGCCCGGTGCTCCACGCTGAGTGCGATGTGGCAGGTTTCGCCCAGAATGTCGCCGTCCACCTGAGCCAGGGCGGGCTTCTCCAGACGGATTTCTGCCTTGGTCCCCTGCAGCTGGACGATGGTGGAGTTGGTCGACAGGGGGCTCTGGCTGGCCTTTCGGGTGATGGTCTGATGCATGACGTCTCCGAAGAGATTGGCCCAGCCGATCAGGCCAGCGGAGGTGTCGATGATCTCGAAGTCCAGGATGCCGTCTTCGTAGGAGGCGTCGGGCATCAGGGAGAATCCTGGAATCTCCCCGCAGTTGCCGGCCATGAAGGTGCGGAAGGTCACCGAGGTGTTGGTCTGTGTGACCTGGTCGGGCCGGGTGATGGTGATGTCGGCTGTGTACTTGGGCGCGAACAGATGTTTGGCGCCGCTGATGAAGTAGGCCAGCCAGCTGACCGTCTTCTTCAGATTGGGATCGGTGTCATCAATCATCAGGGCGTCGAAGCCGATGCCGGCGATGATCAGGAAGGCATGACCACGGCCTTGTTCCTGATCGTCCTGGTCCAGCAGAGCCATGCGGCCCACGTCGACTTGGGTGGATCCGTACGAGGTGGCCACGGCCAGGGCGGCGTCCAGATCGCCAACGGGAATGCCCATGTTCCTCGCGAAGAGATTCCCGGTCCCTATAGGGATGATGCCCATGACATGGTCGCTGGATGCCATGGCGCTGGCTACGGTGCGTACGGTCCCGTCCCCGCCCACGGCAACGACTACGTTGGCTCCGCGCTCCAGTGCCATGCGGGCGCAGGCCTTTCCGTCCCGATCCAGCTGGGTTTCGATGAAGCTGAATTCGCGGATGCCCTTGTCCCGGCAGTATTGCTGGATGCGCTCGCGGGCAGCAGCGGCCTGGGGCTTGGAGGGGTTGATGACGAAAGCATAGCTGAGCTGGTCGTCATCCCGGGCCAGGATCTGCATGGCGAACCTATGCCGTCTTTGGGCGCGGATGATCAACACCACTGCTGTGACGACAATGGCCGCCACCGCCAGGATGCCGAGGATGACGACCGCTGGAATTGGCATGACTCCATTTTGCGCGTGGTGTCGACCCGAACCCCTTGGGTGTGTCCGACGTGAACGAACCCTCTACAGCAATCACGCTGACAGTATGAGCTGATTGAGTTATGAAAAGCGGAAAGTTATGATGTCATTCGGTCCATGTGGTCCCTTCGGCCTGGAGCTGCAACGGCTTCGTGCGCTGGAAGTCCGGGAAAGCCCGGGGGTATGGGAAGAGGAGGCAGGCATGGATAAGTACAAGAGCGTGTTCGACATCATAGGACCCATCATGATTGGACCCTCCAGCTCGCACACAGCCGGGGCAGTGGCCATTGGACGGGTTGGGCACATCCTTGCCGGCGGTGTCCCCAGCCGTGCCGACATTCATTATTATGATTCTTTCGCTCGCACGCACAGCGGCCACGGTACCGACTATGCCATCATCAGCGGCCTGCTGGGTTTTGCGCCGGATGACTCCCGGGTGCCGGATGCCATCGGCATCGCCCGCAGACAGGGCATGGATTTGACCTTCCACGAGGAGGACGAACCCAGTCCCATCGACCACCCGAACACCGCCGTCCTGGACTTGCAGGGCCCAGCCGGTCGGGTGATCTACGCGGCTTGTTCCATCGGAGGCGGAACCATTGAAGTGCGGCGTATCAACTTGGACGGCTGCTTGATCACTCCTCCAGGGCTGCTGCCCATCCTGTTGGTGGAACTGGATGAATCCGACAAGGGTTCCGGTCGGCGCTTGGAGGGCATACGCGATCTGCTCCGGGAAGAGGGCGTGACCAAGCAGACCAGGTATGAGCCCGCAGGTCCGGCCGGCATGGCAGTGTACGAGTTCGATTTGGACAATCCGCTGTCCAACCAGCGGCAGCAGCAGATCGCCGATCACTCGTCCCGGATGATTTATATCGACTAGGAGGCATGGCGCATGTTCACTTCGATCGCTGAACTCGTGAGTATGGCTAAAGAGCGCGGCTCGTCGATATCTGAAGTGGCCATCGACGAGGAAGTGCGGCGTTCGCGCCAGACGCGTGAGCAAATATGGGCAAGAATGGCCAAGAACCTGCAGGTCATGCAGGCTGCCGTGGCCAGGGGGTCACAGGGCGATGGCGTGTTTTCCAAGACTGGGCTGAGCGGTGGCCAGGCTGCTTTGCTGGAGCATTACCGGAAGACGCGAACCAGTCTGAGCGGCGATGCCATGTTGCAGGCCGTTGAGGCCGCCATGGCCACCAATGAGGTCAATGCGGCCATGGGCATCATCTGCGCGACGCCCACGGCCGGTTCCTCGGGAACCCTGCCCGGAGTGCTCACCGTGCTCAAGAACCGACTGGGGCTGGATGACGATGGGCTGATCCGCTGCCTGTTCACGGCAGGCGCTTTCGGGCTGGTCACGGCCAACAAGGCGATGATCTCAGGAGCTACAGGCGGCTGCCAGGCCGAGGTGGGCAGCGCATCCGGCATGGCTGCCGCTGCTGCGGTTGAGGGTGCAGGAGGCGATCCTGATGCCAGCGCCCAGGCCTTCGCCATAGCCATGAGCAATCTGCTGGGACTTGTCTGTGATCCCGTGGCTGGACTGGTGGAGGTGCCTTGCGTCAATCGCAACGCCATCGGCACTGCCAACGCTTTGATCGCTGCTGACATCGCCTTGTCGGGTGGCGTCAGCAGGATCCCGCCCGACGAGGTCATCGCAGCCATGAAGTCCATCGGCGAAAGCATGCCCTCATCGCTGAGAGAGACCGGCATAGGCGGACTGGCTGGCACTCCCACCGGCAAACGGTTCCGCAAGACTGTATTCGGCAAGTGATGCGTGGCAGACGCATATAAGGGACGGATGGTTCGCGTCTGCCTTCCCACCGCGGCCGGGCCGGTTGCAGCAGAGGCCATGGGACTTGGAAGGAGGTGTGCGGGGCCGGTTTTCGTGTCCCTTGAAAGTCATACAATTCAGATATGTTAGATATCAGGTTCATTCAGGAACATCCGGATGTTGTCCGTGAATCACAGCGCAAACGCGGCGAATCGGTCGAACTCGTCGACGAGGTGCTGAAGGCGGACAGCGAGCGCAGGGCTGCACTCCAGGATTACGAGAGCTGCAGGGCCGAGCAGAAGTCGCTTGGCAAGCGCATGGGTTCGGCGTCTCCTGATGAGAAAGCCGACCTTCTGGCTCGGACCAAGAGCCTGTCCGAGAAGGTGAATGCCTGCAAGTCAGCTTCCGACCAGGCCAACGCCAGGTACACCGATCTCATGTGGAAGTTCAGCAACGTAGTGGAACCCGAGGCGCCGGAGGGCGGCGAGGATGACTACGTGGTGGTCAAGAAGGTCGGCACCCCGCGCGACTTCACCAAAGAGGGCTTCGATCCTAAGAACCACCTGGACCTGGGCGTGGGCGTGGCTGGCATCGACATGCGCAGGGGCGTCAAGATTTCCGGTTCCCGCTTCTACTTCCTGAGGGGGGATGTGGCCCGGCTGGAGATCGCCATGCTGACCATGGCCGTGGACCAGGCCATGGAGCATGGATTCATTCCCACCATTACGCCCACCTTGGTCCGGCCTGAGGTCATGGCCGGCACCGGCTTCCTGAATGCCCATGCCGACGAGATCTACCGTCTGCGTGAGCCTGACGATCAGTATCTGGTGGGCACGTCAGAGGTCTCCCTGGCCGGCATGCACGAGGATGAGATTCTGGATCTGAGCCAAGGCCCGCTGCGCTACTGCGGCTGGTCCAGCTGCTACCGGCGGGAGGCTGGCTCTGCCGGCAAGGACACCATGGGCATCATCCGCGTCCACCAGTTCGACAAGGTGGAGATGTTCGTCTACTGCAAGCAGGAGGACTCCCGTGACCAGCACCAGCAGTTGCTGGCCATGGAGCAGGAGATGCTGGCCAAGGTGGACGTGCCCTACCGGATCATCGACACCGCTGCAGGAGACCTGGGGTCCTCAGCCGCGCGCAAGTTCGACTGCGAGGCCTGGGTGCCCACCCAGGGTCGCTACCGCGAGCTGACGTCAACCTCTAACTGCACCGAGTACCAGGCCCGCCGCCTCAACGAACGCGAGCGGTTGGAAGACGGCTCCACGCGTCCTGTCAGCACCCTGAACGGGACCCTGGCCACCACCCGCTGGCTGGTCGCCATCCTGGAGAACCACCAGAACGCCGACGGTTCCATCGTCATCCCTGAGGCCATGCGCTCCTATGTGGGCGGCAAGGAGGTCATCGAGCCCAAGACCTGGGAGGCCTGAACCGCCTCTGCCGAGGTTGGTCGACATTCCGTTGGTGGTTGGACCAACCTTGATGTCGTATGATGAGTGACGTGCCTGATCGGCACGTCTGATGGACAGGTGTCTGAGCGGCCGAAAGAGACGGTCTTGAAAACCGTTGTGGCGCAAGCCACCGCGGGTTCGAATCCCGCCCTGTCCGCCTGGTGGATGCCCCGGAGCTCATTCCGGGGCATTCTTGTATTCGCTTAAAATCCCGTGTCCGCAGAGCGGTTTGGGCTGGAACCTGGTGCCTACAATGATGGATGGTAGCCATGCGTAATCACGCGAGCCGGCCCTTGGGCGCCGACTCTGCAAGGGAAAGGTCGGGTCGTGGATCAATTCATCGCCATTGTCTCTCTGATCGGGGATTGGTTGCTTTTCACATTCCCTCTCTTCCAGGGGCTGATGGAGCTGCAGGAATATCAGGAGCTCCTGGACGACTTTGATCAGCTCAGCAAGAATTGGGATGAGGTCTCGCCCTGGTGGTGGCTGGTGCCCATCGTCAAGATTCAGCTGGAACGTAAACGCGGGCACGAAATTCTCCGTCAGGCTACCAGGACCAGATCAGAACGTCGACGGGCGCTGAGCTTCCTTGACCAGGCAACTGCCTGGTACTTCGTGTCGGTCGCAGGCTGGCTGAAGATGATCTCCTCCTCTTATGAATTGCTTGAGACATATGATGCCGAAGAGAACATATGGCTGCTGGTTCTCCTTGTCTTCCTGCTGACCTCCGGCGGTCTCTTCAACGCTTACTATCGCATAGACAGAAAGCGGATAGGCCAGAAGGAGAAGGAGCTGAAGCCCGACTCAGAGGTGGCCAACGACTGACGAGATGATCTCGAGACCAGGCAATGACAGCACTGAACCTGCAGCAGCGGATCCTGGCGTCCTGGACGATAGGGGAAAGAAGTCGATGGGTTCGGGGAACAGGATGGTTCCCTTGTCCGTCTGAGAGCATTTGGACGGCTTGGGGACGAATCGGCGCGTCGTACAGCATCCGCCCTTGGACACCATCGACCAGGGCATGGAGCTGGGCACTGCTGACCTGCTGGGGCTCTCTGTAGAAAACCTCTCCAAGTTCCTGCTGCTGGAGGACGCTGGAGGTCTGCTAATACTTCTGGTGTCCAAGGGCATAGTGCGCCCTGATTTGCACCAGGTGCGGGAAGTGGTCGGATGCCGAAGGCTGCACATGGCCTCGGCTGCCACCCTGCACCAGTGTCTGAATACGGTGCCGGGCCGGGTCTCGCTGCTGGATCTGTTGGATCATCAGGGCCAGGTGGACACCGTCGTTCTGGACGGCAACTTGATAGCAACTGATCAACAGACCGCTCTGCCGCTGGGCTCCGACGATGTATCCGTCTGTTTGCCTGCCTCCTGCCTGCCGGAACTTGCTCGGAAGCTGGTATCCCGGGTGTTCATACTGCCGGAGAGTTGAAGTCGTCGACTGGGTCATTGCTTCTGGTCTTTGCCTTGGGGGATGCTGGAAACCGTTGTGTGCGAAGGCGGGAAGGAGCAGGCCGGTGAGGCTGAATCTGTCTAACAGAGGGTCGTCGGCAGATGAAATGGATCAGACCTATCCTTCCGACTCGGTGCAGGCCACAAGGCCGGGTCGTGCCAGCCAATGGCTGGTAGCGTTCAGGGCCGCCTGCTGCGGACTGTTGGTGGGAGTGCTGGTGGTGTTCTACCGCCAGGGCATCGGCTACGGCACTCAGTTCGCTCGATGGGCCTATGCACAGATGCGTGATCGGCCCCTGATGATTCTTCCTTGGCTGCTGGCCGCCCTGCTGGTGGGCCTGGCCCTGGCCTGGATGGTCGGCCGGGTTCCCATGGCCTCCGGTTCCGGCATTCCGCAGGTGGAGGGCGTGGTCATCCACGGTATGCGCATGCCTGCCCTGCCTGTGCTGGGCGTACGATTCCTGGGCGGTCTGGCCTGCGGCATGTTCGGCCTGTCTTTGGGGCGCGAGGGGCCTTCGGTGCAGATCGGCGCGGCCGGTTCCCAGCTGGTTTCCCGAGGATTGCGCCGAGACCGTGTGGAGGAGACCTGCCTGGTGACCTCCGGCGCGGCTGCCGGCCTGTCTGCAGCATTCAACGCGCCCTTGTCGGGGATGGTCTTCGCCCTGGAGGAGATCCACCGGTCCTTTTCTCCAATGATTCTTCTGTCAGCAGCCATGGCCTGCCTGAGTGCTGATTTCATTGCCAAAAACCGTTTCGGCCTGCGTCCGGTCCTGGATTTTACCGCTATGCCCCAGTTGACCATTGCCCAGTATCTGCTGATGATCCCCCTTGGGCTGGTGGCCGGCCTTGTGGGAGCTGCCATGAACCGTCTGCTGCTGGGCGCGCAGAGCCTTTACAGCCATCTGCCCTCGAAGCTGGGACCGGTGATCTCCCTCTTCCTGGCCCTGCCGGTCGGATTGGTGCTGCCTGCTGTCCTGGGTGGAGGCGAGGACCTGATTGGCAAGGCGGAAGGCGTTCGTGAGCTGGCCTGGTCGGTGGCCGCCAACCTGATGGTTCTGCTTCTGGTCAAGATGCTCTTTACGGCTACCTCCTTCGGCAGCGGCGCCCCCGGCGGCATCTTCATGCCCATCCTGGCAGTTGGCACGCTGACCGGATCACTGTGCGGGATGGGTGCGGCCGCTCTGGGAATGCCTGTCAGGATTATTCCAGTCTGCGCGGTCTGTGCCATGGCGGGCACTCTGACGGCCTCGGTCAAGGCCCCCATAACCTCCATCCTGCTGACGGTGGAGATGTCCGGCTCTCTGGTTCATATGCTCCCTGTAGCCCTGTGCGCTTTTACGGCTTTGATGGTGTCCGATTTGCTGGGTGTCCAGCCTATTTACGAGGCTCTGCTGGAGCGTTATCGCCGAGGACGTGCTCCCGATGCTCAGGTTCCTGACAGGGTCACTGTGGAGTTCCCCATAGAGCATGGCAGTCCGGCGGCTGGTCGTCTGCTTGGGCAGGTTCCCTGGCCGCACGGATGTGCCGTAATCGGTCTTCGTCGGGGTGAGCATCGGCTGATTCCTGCTGGTGATCTGAGGTTGCTCGCCGGAGACGGTGTCATCCTGCTCTGTGCCGGTGATCGTCTGGATCAGGCCCGACGGGTCATGGAAAGCCTCTGTCGCTGACTGATGTTCTCTAAAGGATGGTCAGGCACTGCCCGTGGACTGCCACGGCCTGGCTGTTGTTGATGGCCACCATGGGCGCATCGTCGCCGTAGCGGTCCAGAATTTTCCTGGTCACCTCGGCGAAGGGTTCGGAATCAAGGTGGGGGAGGAGACGGAAGTCCACCAGACCCAGCCCGGCGGTGGAGTCCAGATCCGGGGCGGCCGAGCGCGGATCCATGGCATCCAGGAAGCCGATATCGGGACCGGTCACCACAGTGCCAGCCGATTCGCCGATGTAAGGTTTGCCCTGATCCACCTGCTGTCTGATCAGATCAGCAGCACCTGAGCGGCACAGCTCCTGCAACAGAAAGAAGGTGTTGCCGCCGGACAGGTAGATCAGGTCGTCCTCCTCCAGGCTGCGGCGTATGGTCTCTGGATCCGCAGTCGAGACTTCCAAATCGTCGATTTGGCAACCCATGTCGGTGAAGGCTCGACGAGCCTCCTGGACATAACTATCCGAACGCTGTGGAAGGTTGGCCGTGGGAATGAAAGCCACCGTATGATTCTTGGGCGAGCCTTCCAGAAAGGCTGGCAACCTGTCAGCGGTAGCGGAGAATGAGGATGTAAGCAGCAGCCGACGCATAACGGCTCCTTTCATGCCAGGCGGGACTTCCGCCCCGGGCAGGTCGCAAAACGAAAGATCCGACCATTGCTGGTCTCAATATATCCAAGCAATGGTCTTCGCCTAGTGATTGACCGCGTTGTAGGCTCAGATGCCTAGTCTGGGGGCATGGCAAGGCAGCATCAGGAGTTATGGCAGGGATCTGGTCAAGGCGTATCGCGCGACATGTCAGGCGAGGATTTATACAGCGACGACCGCCCCGATACCGTAGCCCCAGGCGGCAGTATTCTCTTCGCTTTGCCCGGAACCCTGGTGGATTGGGACCCGCGCCGAGCCCTGGCTGGGCAGTATCCTGACGGTGTAGTCGATATGGTGCTGGATCCGAATGACCCTTGGGGCTTTGCCTGTGTCAGCAGACAGATCAATCTGGGCGTGGATCCGCAACGAGCTTTGGCCGACTATGAAACCACTCATGGGCCCGCCGTCGCCTGGGTGGTTCGCGTCTGCTTGGAAAACTACACCCTGGCAGTGAAGGGCCTGCTTCCCGGAGCATCCGATCTGCTGGAGGATCTGCAGCGAGCTGGCCTGACCCTTTGGGGTCTGGCGGCAACGACCCGTCAGCTGGCTGAGTCGGCATCCAAGGTCCTTTCGCCGCTCTCTGCCTTGAAGGACATCCTGATCTCGTCAGAGGAGCATCTGGATCTTTCCGATCCGCTCTTCTATCGTCTGGCCCTGCGTCGTTTCGCCATCAGCCCCGAGCATACGATCTTCGTTGATGCGGATCCTGAGCATGTGGCAATTGCTGACAGGTTGGGCATGAAGGCGGTTGTCGTTCATGACATCAGCAGTCTGCATCAGCTTTTTCATCGATGAAGGCGGCAGCGCATGCTCCGTGTAGCAGATGCAAAGCGAAGCTGTGGTAATTGGACGTGCGACATCGATCCCAGTCAAATTGGTTACCACGGTGCCCACCTCTGGTAGGTGATGCTTTGAATATTCTCCATCCGAAGCTCTTTCGGCTTCCAGTCTGTATTATGTGACGCTTATTGATTCCGTTCTCAAACTTCAAACGATATATTCTTGCTTTATTTCTTGAGTTGATCAGATTGTCATAATTTTGCATTGTGCAGGAGCGCAAAGAGCATCGGTGTCAGTTCTGACAGTTACTGATAAGAGTATTGAATGTTGCGATTTCTGATGCGACTAACCGTTGAATTGATTATTGCAACCGGTTGCTGTATTCTTAAGGCGTCATGAGATGCAGACAACCACGAGGGAGTGTTGGTGCGTTCTCTGGCGTTATGGCTTTTACGGAGTTGCTATAGCAAGGCGGATTCCAAAGGAGGATGCCGGTTCAGTCCCCTTGACTCTGGAAGGTGTTTCTGCCGTGATTACGGCTTGATGATTGAAGGTCATGGCACCGAAAAGTGGCTAAGCCTATGCGAATGTCGTGCATGCATTGTGCGACTGACTAAGTGCAAGCAAAGGAGTTGTGCATGAGACGACGGAAAGGGCCAATTCTAATGGTCTTCCCCGGAGTTGTTCTGTTGTTCTGTTTTATGACCGTTCCGGCTTTGATGGGTATGTTTTACAGTCTGACGGACTATAGGGGCTACGGGGGATGGAAGTTCATTGGCTTATCGAATTATCAGAACCTTGTCAAAGACTCCAGCATTCTGCATAGTTACATTTTTACCCTGGGATTTGCTTTTCTTGCTGCCATATTGACCAACATAATCAGCCTCCTCTTGGCAGCGGCTTTAACGCAAAACATTAGGCTCAAAGGGTTTCTGCGAGGTGTTTTCTTTTTGCCCGCGGTCTTGGCAACCATTGTTATCGGGTACGTTTTTAACTTTATTTTTTCGCAGGCGATTACCTCCATAGGCAAAGGTCTTCATAACGATTTCCTTTCGCGAAGTTTGCTTGGAAATCCGCAATGGGCATGGGTTGCTATAGTCATCGTTGCAGTCTGGCAGGCTTGTGCGGTTACGACGGTCATCTATATGACTGGGATCGAATCTATCTCATCAGACATATATGAAGCTGCCAAGGTGGATGGTGCCAATAGGCGGCAGGTGTTTTGGAGAATAACCCTGCCTCTGGTCATGCCTTTCGTGGCAGTGAATATGGTTCTTCAGCTCAAGAACCAATTGCAGGTTTTCGATTTGGTGGTGGCTCTGACAAACGGCGGGCCGGGTACAGCGACTCAATCAATATCATTCCTGATTTATCGAAACGGATTTCAGGGTGGTCAGTTTGCCTACCAGTCTGCGAACGCTGTCATGTACTTTGTTTTGATTCTTTTCATCTCGCTTGTACAGATGCGCTTGTTCAGGTCAAGGGAGAACTGATATGGATATCAAAAGCAATACCATCAGGAGACGAAGCAACTGGCTTCTCACGGTTTTTCTGCTTTTTTGCTCGCTCACTGTTCTGATTCCTATGTATATAACCTTGACGACAGCCGTGAAAGATAGGCAGCAGAGCGCCAACAGCTTGTGGGCTCTTCCAACAAGCTGGCATTGGGACAATTTCTCCAGAGCAATTGCTGAAACGGGTTTTTGGAGGGCGTTGTGCAATAGTCTTCTATTGACTGCGATCTCAGTAATTTTGGCTGTGTTGACCAACTCGATGGTTGCCTATGCCATTGCGAGGAATATGAATCGCAAGGGTTATAAGTTTGTCTATTACTACATCGTCTCGGCCATGTTCATTCCATTTTCAATACTCATGCTTCCACTTGTCAAGGAGATGAGCCTGCTTGGATTGGATAACTTATATGGGTTAATTCCGCTGTACGTTATATACAACTTGCCGTTCAATACCATGTTCTATGTTGGCTATCTTGAAACCATACCGACCAGTCTTGATGAAGCAGCCATGCTTGATGGTGCTAATACCTGGCAGACCTTTTGGCGTATTATTTTTCCGCTCATGGGACCGGCCAATGCCACTGTCGCCATTCTGCAAACGCTCTGGGTCTGGAATGATTTCATGATGCCATTAGTCATGATCTCGAAGCAGAATCAATTCACCATTCCCCTTACTCAGTATATGTTCCAGAGCACCTTTAACACTGATTACAATCTGTCTTTTTCCTCCTACACCTTGGCGATGATTCCCATGCTAATTGTTTATCTGTTTGCGCAGAAGCAGATTATAGGAGGTGTTGCAGCTGGCTCCGTTAAGGAGTGAGAGGCTCGCTTTGACGAGGACGAGCGGTCGAAGTTCGTATTACCAGAGGCGATGGGAATTCTTCGAATGGAGCATCAACCGTTTTGTCGTTGAGCAACCTCAAGATCTTCTCTCCTATACCACGGGCCATGTCTTCGGGATCCTGATGGGCAGTAGTCAAATTGAAAGGTTCAGCATATGTTGAATCGTCAAATCCAGTAATGGAAACGGTATCTGGTATCGACAGGCCCTTTTGGCATAGTCGACAGGCTAGCGGAATTGCGATTCCGTCTTGTTGGCAGCATATCGCAGTAGGTAGGTGAGGAAGCTGAAGTATTTGTGTAATAACGCGTTCAGGCTCAAGGATATCGTCAACCACGTCATGTTCGTCCAAAGTGATGATGCTAGTACGCACGGGGGTAATGGCATTGCTACAGGCTTCTCGGAATCCCTTGAGCCTTTCCATAGCGCTGAACTGAAGGGAGTTAGAAGGGGAGAAACCTATATAGGAAATGTCTCTATGGCCGAGAGAGATCAAATGATTGACGATTTCCCTCATGGTTGTGCGGTCTTTGATGAAAGAGTCCAAAGTGAGGCCTGCCTTATTTTGCATGTTGATTCCGGCGATGGGAATGCCGAGATTGCTCAGGCGGTCTATACCCACTTGGCTGATATTGAAGGAGGGCACGACAACAGCATCCGCATTTTTTCTTGTAGGGAGGTCGTTGAAAAACTGTTCCTGATCTGCTGTATTGCGTATCCGGTAAAAAGAAAGGTCGTACCCTTTCCTATGCAATACCGAATCCAAACCAGCGATGATTTGCGAAAGAAACCAGGTGGCTGGGCTGCCGGGTAGCAATACGGCAATTCTGTAGGACCTGCGCGACCGCAAAGCTCCCGAGGAACGGGCAACGGAAAAGTCTAGATCTTTTGCAACTTGAAGTACTCGGTTCCGTGTATTGGTGGCAACAAGATCAGGCCGAGAGAATGATCTGGAGACAGTTGAGATGGAAACCCCTGCGCGTTCAGCGACGTTCTGTATCGTCGCGGGTTCTTGTCGTTTCAATGGTTTCCCCGAAGATTGTATGGTCAATTACCTGTACGTATACAGTGTAAGCCTCAGCAATTGTAGTTTTTAATCTTTAGAAAAAGTAGAAGGAGGATTAGGTGGTTGCAACCGGTTGCACTAGAATGAATTAGATAACAATGATATTGAGACGTGAATATATTGGTATTTCGTTTTAAAGTTTGAACAATTCGGGGGATTGCTGAACTTTTTTCATCACTCCAAAGGAGGAGATCAGATGAAGAACCCTAGGATGGGTAAAGTAATGGCTTTTGCCGCTGCCGCATCTATGTTGGTGACAACAGCTGCTGCATGCGGGAATGATGCGGAGGGAGAGAACTCCGCTAATGGCAAAGTTGAGATTCAATTTTTCCAAAAGAAGCCTGAGTCTGTAAAAATCACTAACAAGTTGATTAAAGAATTCGAATCAAAAAATCCTAATATCAAGGTTGAGCAGCAGAATGCATCTGATCCGCTAACGGTATTGAAATCTCGCATGGCTAAAAATGATGTGCCTGATGTGATAACTGCAGATGGTACATACTACAACGATCTAGTCAAGGCAAACATACTTACTGAGCAAAAAGGTACTGAGGCATACAAGGCTGTTGCTAATAAAGGATATTACGATTACCTGCGTAAAATTGGGCAAACCGACAAGGATTATGCTGTGCCTTGGTCCATTATTGGCGAAGGCGTGCTCTATAACGTAGATATTTTCAAGAAATATGATCTGAAGCCTCCTACGACTTGGGATGAATTCATCAACCTGGCGCAGAAGCTTAAGCAACAAAACGAACAGCCTTTCATATTCACGTGGAAGGATTCCGATCCAGCCAATAAGACAGCGATGGCGGTTGCTGCTCCAATGCAAGGTGACCATTTTTGGGATAATCTGCAATCAGGCAAGGAGACTTTCTCTAAGAACAAAGGATGGAGAACGGCTGCCGAACGAATGCTGAAGCTGAGGGAATTCGCTCAGGGCGACCCGAACGGCACCGATTACAACGACGGGAATTCACAGTTTGCCAATGGCAAGTCCGCGATGTACATAACGGGCATCTGGGCCATACCTGCCATCAAGGAGGCCAATCCCAATATCAACCTTGGTTTCTTTGTTCTCCCCACCAGCGATAAACCCAACGAAACCAAGTTAATCTCCGGCACTGATGCTCTCATTGGGGTTTCAACAGCTTCCAAACATCAGGATGCGGCTCAAAAGTTTGTTACATTCCTGCTGTCTAAGAAAGCCCAAGAGGAGTACACGACGGATCAGAATCTGCTTTCAGTTCGTTCAGATGTGCCTGCGGGGACCGATGTGCTTACGGCGATGAAAGCCGATTACATCGATAAGGGCAAAACCTGTATATTCCCGGATGTCATGTTCACTGGCGCGAGCGATATGAAAGGTCTGAGCCAGATTTTCCTGACGAATGGGGACGTTGACGCCTACCTCAATGGTCTTGACGCGGACTATCAAAAGAACGGTATCCGCAAGTAAGAAAACGACGGTCAATGGACGGCTCCTGCTGCTTTTGGGGCCGCCCTTGGCATATCAATATCTAGAAAGATAAACTGATGAAATTCCTTAACGGTGCCTGGCTTGTCAAACAAGGATATGAGGCCAACTATGTTTCCAGCGTGTACAGCGCGGATATCGAGTCGGATAAGCTGACCCTATATTGCCCGCTTAATCAACCGATCCATTCCTTGGGCGATACCCTGAACAAGGGGCTTTTGACCATTGAGGTTACCAGTCCCCATGCAGATGTAATAACTACAAGATTGATTAACTATAAGAGAGATCGCAGCCATCAACCAAGTTTTGAACTGAATCCATCGAATACGGCAGTGACGATTGAAGAAACTGAAGATGATTGGCGGTTCACATCAGGTAAGCTGACTCTTGTTGTAGCTAAGGGAGACAGTCTCGATTTTCAATATATTCGTGAAGGAAAGTTGGTCACCAGGGCAAGTCTCAATAGCAAGGCGGTAGTCATTGATCCGTCGGGGCAGACGTTCATTGTGGATCAGCTTGATCTTGCCGTAGGAGAGAAGATATACGGTCTTGGAGAACGCTTTACCAACTTTGTCAGAAATGGCCAAAGTGTTGATTGCTGGAATCTTGACGGAGGTTCGCAAAGCGAGCAGGCTTATAAAAACATTCCTTTCTATCTGAGCAATAAGGGATATGGTCTTTTTGTTGATACCACAGGTCTGGTCAGTTTTGAAATAGGTACTCAGAATGTATCTCGTGTTGAATTTGCTGTCCCTGAACAGGAAATGAGCTATTCGGTGATATCCGGGAACAGTCTTAAGGGTGTGCTTGATAACTATACTGACTTAACTGGTAAACCGCCCAAGGTGCCTGATTGGAGTCTTGGACTATGGCTTTCCACATCGATGAGTCCTTATTTCGATCAGGAATCGATTCTGGAAATGGTCAACGATATGGCAGCACATGACATCCCACTTAGTGTCGTGCATATCGATAGTCACTGGATGAAAGAACTGGAATGGTGCAGTTTCCAGTGGGATGAGAAGAAATTCCCTCAACCAGAAAGGCTGCTTTCCGAGTTACATCAGAGGGGCATAAAATCTTGCGTATGGATCAACCCTTATATCGCGCAAAAATCCCCTATATTCAAAGAGGGTGCAAGGAACGGTTACTTCATCAAGAATACCGATGGGACCATCTGGCAGTGGGACATGTGGCAGCCAGGTATGGCAATCGTCGATTTCACTAATCCAGCGGCGACGAAGTGGTATCAATCCAAGTTACGGCATCTTCTGGAACAGGGGGTCGATTGTTTTAAGACCGACTTTGGCGAACGCATACCTACTGAGCATGTGGAATATTTCAATCATGCTGATCCGGCACTGATGCATAATTATTACACTCTCCTATACAACAAAGCGGTGTATGAAGTCACTGCAGCGGTTCATGGAGAGGAAAACGCCGTCGTTTTTGCCCGTTCAGCCACTGTCGGCAGTCAAAAGTATCCAGTTCACTGGGGTGGGGATCCTACCGCCACCTATGAGGCTATGGCTGATTCGCTCCGTGCGGGCTTGTCCCTGGGCATGGCAGGATTTGGATATTGGAGTCATGATATTGCAGGTTTTGAGGACCGTCCTGTTAGGCCCACACCCGATTTGTATAAGCGGTGGACACAGTTCGGACTCCTCTCTTCGCATTCCAGGTATCACGGATCCAATGAGTTGAAAGTTCCTTGGAGATATGGCGATGAAGCTGTACAGGTGACGAGTGAATTTGCCAAGCTCAAGAAGCGTCTGGCTCCCTATCTCTCACGCATGGCACAGGAAGCTCATGAAACTGGAGTGCCGGTCATGCGGGCTATGATTCTGGAATTCCCAAATGATCCAACTTGTGAAGATATAGATACTCAGTACATGCTGGGTGGCGATCTGCTGGTGGCTCCGATATTTTCGGATGATGGGTTCGCCAGATTCTATGTTCCTGCTGAGAATGGAGATCATGCGGGAGACGTCTGGAAGAACCTCATTACAGGCGAGGAATACAAGCCCGGCCGTTGGTACGAGCAGCAATATGATTATCATACTTTGCCACTCCTGGTCCGTCCGGGTGCTGATCCAATGCATGTGTCCAGCGATTCCGCAAGCTGAGTTTTCAGTAGTTTCTCAGTTCATTTGTCACATTTGCATGGCAAAAGGCTGTGATTCGGTCAGCGGATACGGGAAGACTACAAGATAGCGACTATTTAAGACGCGCGGGTTCTGTTTATTCGGGACCCGTGCGTTCCTGAGAACAGGGTGATAAACGGGACTCCACCTTGCTGAATTTAGATAGGCCAGGGTGATATCTGGCTATTCAGACGATGCGGCGGTCTGCGGCCCAGCGTGTCAGCTCGGTTCGGTTTGAGAGTTGGAGTTTGCGCAGGACGTTGGAGACGTGGGTCTCAACAGTTTTGATGGAGATGAACAGCTCGGAGGCCACCTCGCGGTAGGTGTAGCCCCGGGCGATCAGGCGCATGACCTCCTGCTCGCGTGCGGAGAGCCGGTCCAGTTCGTCGTCTTCTGCCAGACCGGCATCTGCAGCTTCGTCCTCCTGGAAGGCGGAGAGCACGAATCCGGCCAGCTTGGGGGAGAAGACCGCGTACCCCTCGTGAACCTGGCGGATTGAGGAGACCAGGTCCTTGGCGGAGATGGTCTTGGTCACGTAACCACGGGCTCCGGCGCGGATGACCGAGCCCACGTCCCTGGGCGAGTCGGATACGGAAAGAGCCAGAAAGACCGACCGGGGGGAGAGGGGATGCGAGCGGCTCAGGATTTCTGCGCCTCCGCCGCCTTGGCCACCGGGCACGTGCACATCCAGCAAAACCACATCGGGACGGGTCTGTCTGACCATGAGAATGGAGGACTCCACGTCTGCCGCCTGACCCACGACGTGGAAATGCGGCTGCAGGGTGGTGATGACGCCGGTACGAAACATCTCATGGTCGTCGACGACGGCCACGCGAATACTTGCCGCCCCATCCTCGGCTTGATGGGGCTCTGCTGCAGTCGTGGTCATGGGCGTGGTTCAGCCCGCCTTTCCCGACGCGGGTCCTCAAGTACAAGTGAGATCCGGACCGGCATGCGTCTGTGAATGAATGGTTCACCATGCATCCTATCATTGCTGGGCCTCAGTCCCCTTTTCAGTCTGACTAACCTTGCCCTCCTGGTGTTGGCTGGCCTCGGACAGAGGCATATGCATCCTGACCTCGGTGCCCCAGCCCGGGCGCGAGACGATCTCGACCCTGCCGCCACGCCGCCGAATCCGGCCGATGATGGACTCTCGGATTCCCAGACGGTCGGCTGGAATCGCATCCATATCGAAGCCAGAACCGTGGTCGCGCACGTAGACCTCAACCTGATTCCTGCGGGCCTCGCAATAGACGGAGATGGGTTCGCCACCGTGGGTTACGGCATTGACCAGGGCCTGTCGGGCCGCGTTGAGCAGGGCATCGGTCTGGGCGCAGGGCATGGCGTCGCCCACGGTGACCACCTCGATCGGCTTGCCGGAATCGTCCTCCACCTGTGCGGCTATCTGGCTCAGCCCAGTGCTGACTGACCGGTCTGAGGGGGTGCGTTCCTGGTAGAGCCAGTTGCGCAGATCACGCTCCTGGGATCGGGCCAGGGTGAAGACGGTATGCGGATCGTCGGCATGCAGCTGGATCAGCGCCAGGGTCTGCAGGACGCCATCGTGCAGGTGGGCTGCCATGTCGGCTCGCTCCTCCTCGCGTTCCTTCATGGCTCGTTCGTCGCCCAGCTGGCTGAGGATCGAGCCTACCCAGGGCACGACCACTGCGGTTACGCCTATAAGAAGCAGGCCGGCCAGGACTATCAGGGTCAGGGCCCAATGCAATTCCTGGGTGGACAGCAGGAAGATCACCGCGGCAGACAGGATCAGGGCAAGGCTGCCGATGAGGGCAGGCAGGTGGTAGCCCGTTCCTTGGTTTTCCGGCCTCAGCCAGGCCAGGACCAGTCCAGCGCAGAAAAGCAGGCAGGGGACGACAAAAGCGGGGCGCATGCCGCTGTTGAGCAGAAAGACAGCGGTCAGCAGAAGGATGATGCCCAGGCCCGCCAGCAGTCTGGTTATCCGCCCGGGACTGATGCTGTGCTCCTCCTTCTGATCTGGCTGTTCAGTGAGGATGCTGGGCGCCAGCGGGGCTGACTTTGGGTCATTCGGTTGGACTGCCTGGGTGGGGTCGCCCTGGGGGAGCGTCAACCACAGAAAGCAGTAGATTACACAGGTGATCAATTTGGGAGCCATAAGCACCATGCCCAGGCGGATCCAGAAGACGGGAATGCCTAGGTGTAGGCTGACGCCCTTGCAGACTCCGCACAGGATCCTGCCCTTGTGTGGCCTCATCAGGGGCATGCGCGCAGGGTGCAGAGGAGGTGGTTCCCTCAACGTTTGTTCTTCCTGCATGGCTGCGTTCATGCCTCCATTATCGGTTTCGGATCGTACCGATAAGGCAATAAGGGGAAGAAATCAGGGTCGAATCAGGGTGTTCCCCCATGAGATTTGCGCTCGCAGGGTGTTGTAATGAAGATATGAGTAGCGACATGAACGGCAATGGCCCCGACAACGGCTGGCAGTGGAAGTTCGACAGGTTCTTCCGCGCCTGCAGGGAGTCCTATCTGATCCGTGACCAGGGATGGGTAGGCGGTGTTTGCGTAGCCTTGGCCCGTCGCCTGGGTTGGAGCGTGACCCTGGTCAGAGCCTTGATGATTCTGGCGGTCTTTTTCTTCGGCGCCGGTGCCGCCTTCTACGGTTTTGCCTGGTTCGTCCTGCCGGACCGGCGTGGGGTCATTATCGCCCAGGAGCTGATCCACGGGATTTGGCATGCTTCCATGGTGGGCATTATCATTTACTGGCTGCTGGCCATCCTGATTCCTGGAGTCGGAATCTTTTCACTGGCCTTTGGTGCCCTGGTCCTGTATCTATTCATCCGGTGGAGCCGCAACAAGGCCCTGGAGTACCAAAGAGGGTACTGGACTGGGCCGGATGCCGGCAGACCGGTTTCGGGCGATCCTTGGGTGATGGGACCGCAATATTCGGACCGGCCGAATGGTGCAGGCTCGCAATGGTACCCGAATCAGCCTGACTACCCAAGCTTTTCGGGGTATGAGGGGTACCAGGATTACACAGGGACTCGCAGCAATACGCAGACAGACGGCAATGCGAGCACAGAAGGATACAGGAACCAGCCAGGGGATTCCGATTCGTATGGAGCTCGGGAACAACAAGGGGATGCGACTGCTTCCGGACATATTTTTGAGACAGCGGATTCGGCAAACGCTGCCAGCGATTCGAATAATACGCAAGGCTGTGAGAATCCTGTCACCGGTGCAGCTCCCGGAGTTTGGACGGGGGCAGAAGGCCCTGCAGAACCTGTTGGGAACATGAATCAGTCATATGGATTCAGTGACTGGACGGACTATGGCACAGCCGGGTCATTCTCGACAGGGCCGGGAATAGCCCGTAAGACTCCGTCGGTTCCGCCCCGGATACGGCGTCGTCCCGCCGGACCTGCGCTGGTCAGTCTTCTGTCAGGA
This sequence comes from Bifidobacterium sp. H6bp9, assembly GCF_032193695.1. Taxonomy (NCBI): domain Bacteria; kingdom Bacillati; phylum Actinomycetota; class Actinomycetes; order Bifidobacteriales; family Bifidobacteriaceae; genus Bifidobacterium; species Bifidobacterium sp. H6bp9. Next base: position 344,755 of record NZ_JASTZY010000001.1, on the reverse strand, counting down.
CTGATCCTGGTCTCCGGCGCAGGGGTCTGGTGGATGGCCACGAACCCCTATCGCGGATTGAATGTGGCCTTGACTTTCGCTCTGATCTGGGCTGGAGGCGTCACGCTGATACTTGGCGTGGTCATACTGATCCTGGGCTTGATGGGCCGCAGGTCTGGAGGACTGACCCCCATTGCCCTGATGGCCTGCCTGGTTGTCCTGATGCTGGCTTCTGGTTCGGCCATACCAGGCATTGAGCAAACCCAGAACCGCAGGATCCTGGCCGAATACGCCACAGTTCAAGTTAACGGCAACAACCATGGACGCTTGTTGGGGGCGGACAGTGCAGACATGAGGCGTTACCGCCGTGGCATCGCGCTGGTCGGAGACCCGCAGGATCAGGGAAGTGCCGTCATTGACCTGACTGGTTATGAGCAGAAACACGGCACTCATCGCGTTCAGATTATGGATGATGCGGAGAGTACAGTCTCAGGCTGCCCGACGGGCACTGTCCGCCTGGCTGTGGCCTATGCTGACGTTCGCCTACTCATTCCTAAGGGATGCAGTCTGTCCTATAGGGAACACACCGACCTCTATAGGGTCTTGGGATCAGGCGCGGCTGACTGGATAACCGAGACGGAACAGGGAAACCGGATGTGGTGGGGCAATACGTCGCCATCAGCTGAACGACGCAATTGGGAGGAGGCCCTGCGAGCGTCCAAGGAGGATCAGTGGCATATGCCCGACGATCCCGAATTGATCGTCGATGCCAATCTCATGGCCGGTGCGCGGGTCACCGTGCAAGCCCAGGGGAGTGCTACCCAGCCGAAGCGGGCGCAGCTCTATAGCGGATCGATCAATGAATATTGGGATTATAGCTACAATCCATGGCAGTTTGGGGAGGATCAGGAAGATGACTGATATGCAGCAACCAGAAGGAGGCCAGCCGCTGGATCGTCAGGAGCGCACCACCAAGGTCATGCCCGTTGAATCACAGGCACCCCCGATATACCAGGTTCGGATGCAGCCGCCGGAGCCGGTCCGTCCTAGCGGCCCCAGCATGCCTACCATCATTTTTGGCATCCTGGTTGGACTTTTGGCCCTGACCATGTTGGCTTTAGGATTGGTCTTTCTACGTTACGGTACGGATCTGACACTAGTCATACCCTGGCAGCGAATTATTCCATTGATTTTTGCCGGCTTGGGCGTAGTGCTGATTGTCGCTGCTATATCAACTTGGCTGGCATCAACAAAGCACGTTCGTCATGACTCAAAAGACCAAGATATTCCAGAAGATCAGGCTGCCAAGGATGGACAGTGACCCAAACAGGGTTAGGGTCAGGGTCAGCCAGTGGCCCGCCCCGGCAACAGCTGGCTTGCCGTCAGGCCGGCTGAAGATGGAGGTCAGGGTGCTCGCCAAAAGCAGAATGAGCATCAGACAGAGACCTGATAGTAGGAACCAGGAGAATGTCATCATCGGGGACAGATGGACCAGGCCGAAGGCCTGGCGGACCACAGTCAAGGCATAGGCCAGCAGAGCGGTTATCAGTCCTGCGGCCAACAGTCCCAGTGCCCAAAGCCGTCCGGCCAGACCTTTGCTGAAGCCGGACCGTTGTCTGACATTGCCTCGAGCCCGCAGATGTGAGTTCAAGGCTCCTATCAGGGCAGCAATGAGGGCAGCAACCAGCAGAACGGGGCCAGTGGCCATCAAGGTCAGCAGGGCGGTCAGCGAGGAAATCAATCCGGAATCAGTACGATCAGGTACTTGATTGAGCTGGTGGGGCTGGCTGCCGGCAATCATGGGAGTGGACCATTGATCGGCCTGGGTGCCTAGAGCTACGGCGTTGATCCAGTCTTCCAGATTATGGGTATAGCGGGGTTCCAGAGGCAACCCGTCCTTGGCCAGCCGGCTGCCGGTGCGTATCTGATGATTGGTGGGGTAGTAGCGCAGTGTCACATTGTCGTTGCCGCCAGCGTGGGCTCTGCGGATGATCTCCTGCGCTCCCTGTTCGACTGGCATGGAGAAGTCCATGGTGCCGAAGTTGATCATGACGGGCATCTGCAGCTGGTCCAGATAAGGCAGTGAGGGGAAGTCGGCGTACTCCAGGCCCAGCAGGGACAGGTCCATGCCGATGAACCGGGGTATAACGTTGCGGATTCCCTTGGGCGCGCCAATCAGATCCAAGTAGTTGGTAGCCGCCATGGCCATCTGCCGCCGTCCCGGGTAAACCGGAGGAGAGGTCAGGATGGAGAAGGCAATGCTGGGGTCCTTGGCAGTCATGATGGTCGATATCCAGGTGCCCTCGGATTCGGCGTAGAGCCCGACCTTGGCCGGATTCACGCCTGGCCAGGAGCGTAGTTGGTCAAGCGAGTGCACGTAGTCGGCGGCTAAGGAATGATAGTCGCGGTGGAAGGCGGTGTAGTTATCCAAACGCTTGTCAGGCACCAGGGTGGTGATGCCGGCCGAGGCCATGGCTGAGGCCAGATCGCCATACACTTCTGAGGATTTGCCGGTTCCGGCGCCATGGATGAACAAGCAGGCTGGCCCCGTGCCCTCTCGATCGCGCGGCTCTCTGACGATGGCCTGGATGCGGACTCCGCCATCCAGAGCAATGCTGATTTTCCGTTCTTTGACCTTATAAGTACCTTCAGGGGTGGTAGCTCCAAGGCGCGAGGCGATAGCTGTGGACCGGGTCGGGATCTTGATGTGGTCTCGATAGGGTTCCACCTGCCAGTCGGGTGTCATGGCTTGGCCCAAAAGGAGCATGACCAGCAGGATGACTACGAAGGAGGCGGCGGTAAAGCCCGCCCGTTTCAGCTTTTGCACCCGTCAACTCTACCCGACCGCTCGACTGGTTGGTCAGATGAACCTCCTGATTGTGGTTCAGGAGGTCAGTCCTGGGCCTGTTCGGCTTCGTCCAGGGTCTCGAAGCCGTTCATTTGCACTGTGGCCAGGATGGTTTCCTCGGTCAGGTTGCCACCACGGGCCTCGATCTGATCCACCATGGACTGGTAAAGATCCAGGGTCCGGGTCGAATAGGTGCCCAGTTCGCCACGTAGATAAGTCTCGAAGGAGGTGGCCTCCGGCGTGTCCTCGCTGGTACGCAGGACTCGCATCTCCTGGCCTAGACGGGGGTAGCGCTCGCGAAAGTCCTTGGCCCAGGCCACTTGCCTGTCGATGATGCGCTCCTGCTGTTCCTGACGGTCCAGGCCCAGCTTGGGCAGGTAGGGGGCGATGCTGCTGTGGTACTGGTCCGGGGCAGTGGACTCCATCATCCGCCCGTACTTCTCGGTCAACAGGTTGCGCCCCGCTTTGTCGGCCTGATCCAGGTCGTCCGCATAGCTGGTTAGCAGGGGATGTGGCCAGGTTAGAAACTGGCTTAGGCGCATTTGGTGGAACATGGGCCAGTTGCCCTGACAGTTGGCCGGGCCACCCTCGTTGTTGACCTGCTGGAACTGTTCCCATTCGTGGCGGACGATCCGCTCGCGCAGGGATTCCTCATCCTGACATTGCTCGTCGTTTGCCATCTTTGGCTCCTTTCAGATGCTGTGCAGAACCGGATCGTCGCTGGAAATGTGAGCCTCGACGTAGGGGCGCTGCCATTCCAGGAAGGTTTCGGGGCTGTTGGTCAGGCCTTCTACTTGCAGCTCTTCTACGATTCTGGCGCAGATTGACTCCACAAGCTTGGTGACGTGTTCGGCAGCCGGCCGGGCCCCCTTGCCGCCTTCGCCGAAGCCTTGCCCTCCGTAACAGGCAGCCGAAGCCAGTCGCAGGATGTCCTCCAGCTGCTCGGTCAGGTCGGCCAGCCTGGTGGCCATTCGTCCGCTCAATCGCCGCAGGGCTGCGAAGGTCCACTTGTAATAGGGCAGATAACCGACGGTCAGCGGATTGTTGATCAGGAAGATCAGGGAGGCGCAGGCTTTGATGAATTCGTTGATTGACAGCATGGCTGCAGCCCCGTCGCCCCGCTGCAGACTCCGCGGCAGATTGTACTGGCCCGCCTGGGCGATCATGCCCAGCCGGCGGGAGATCAGGCAGAAGCGCACATCGTCGGGCATGGCCTTGAACCCCTGCCGGGTGGCCAGCATCTGCCCCAGAGGATCCGCGAAGATTCTGCCATTGGTGGCCGCCGCCAGCGTGGCCTCGTCCAGGAGCAGCCACTCGTGGGGGTGATCTTCCGGGGGCGCCTGCCGGTAGCCGGTCAGGGATTCGAAGAAGGCGCCGATCTCGAAGACACCCACGCGGCGGTCGGCTCCCTTTGCTCTGACGCTGTCGGTTCGCGAGCCGAATCCCATGAATTCGGTGGGCAGGGCCTCGTAGTCCTTCTGCAGCTGGTCTCCGATGGCCTGATAATCCTCGCTGGTCAGCCACAGGCAGAAGCCGGGGCCGAAATCATGATCCCGGGAGATGGCGTCGTCAAAGCCATAGCAGTCCGAGCCATGGCCCATCAGGCCTACGGCGATTCGGCTGCGATACTGGGGGTAGCGTTCATCCAGCATGGGACGACCCACATGCTCCCAGTAGGCCTTGGCCAGGTCCAGCCCTTGAATATCCGTGCGGGGGCCATGCAGATCGCTGTCATTGTTCTGATTCCTGGCCGGATGCCGGTTTGAACCGGTCTTCGACCGGCTCGATACTGCTTGCTTAGCCTGGTCGGATTGGTCCTTGTCCCCGTTTTTATCAGCAGCGGCCTGGGCCTGGTCCAGATTGGCCTTGGTGATCTGGTAGTAGTCGCTGCCCTTACCGTATCGATCCTCAATGATGGCCAAGGCCTTGCGATAGGTGTCTGCCGATTGACTGAAGCGACCGGTCATATAACAGACTTGAGCAAAGCCGGCCAAGGCTGAGGCATAGTGTGCGCTGTTTTCCAGGTGGCCGGTTCGATAGATATCCAGGGCCGTGCGAGCTTGGTCCCAGGCCTCTTGCAGAGCCTGCGGACTGTCGCTGCGCTGCATGAGCAGAAGGGCCAGATTGGTGTGGGTGGTGGCCAGATCCAGATCCTGGGAAGGATCAGTGCTGGAATTCTCTAGGATGTCCATGGCTTGGCGCAGCTCCTGCTCGGCCTGGTCGGGTCGGTCGGTTTCGCTGTAGAGCATGGACAGGTTGTTGTGCAGGGCCGCCAGGCGTCGATCCTTGGGCCCAAGGGTCTTGGCTGCGGAGGCAAGCGCCTGCCTGTATAGGTCTTCGGCCTGGTCATACTTCTTGGCTGCCCGCAGTCCTGTGGCTGCATTGATCAGGGTGGTTGTCCAGGCATCGGACCCCTCAATGCGCATGCGTGTGGCTAGCTCGATGGCGCGCTGGATCATCCACATATTCTCCTGGTGGCGACCCTGGGACCGGTAGAAGCCCATGATTTCGTTCAGCACGGTCAGCAGTCCGGCATCATTACCCGCATTCTCCGCATCCACCAGCGCCTGCTGCAGATAGGGTTCAGCTTCGTCGCGGGCCTTGCCCGCATTGAAGATGGCATCCAGTCCGTCCAAGAAGGCCTGGGTGTCGAAGCTGCCGTCCGGTTGCAGGTAGGACTGTTGAGGCTCTTCCTGCTTGTTGTCTGGGATCGGTGTCTGGTCCTGGCTCATTTGGCTCCCTTGCTGTCAGGGTATCTGTAGGTGCGGGTCCCTCATGGAGCCCTAGCGCCCTGGTCGCTTCTATCTATCAGTCTAGGCTGATGGTCTTTGATGGACTTCAGTCGGCTATGTCGCCTAGGTCACACCTGCCCGGTGCAGCTGTCTGAATGGGTAACGAGGAGCTCGGCCAAACATCGCTCATGGTTTTGGAAGTGATGGTTTCTTCGATACAACTCGATGACACGACAGAGCTCATCCGCGTCATTCCAATATTGGTGCAAGAAAGCATACTGCTTGATCTTGTGCAGCCCCAGTTTCTCCTTGCAGAATTCGCTGGGTTTCATGTTATTGACGTGCGTCCAGTCCCTATAGGCCCCCTCTTTGATGATGGCCAGGATCTCGATCTCAGGACGAGTAGTCAGTGTAAGTACACGGGCTTTAGACTGGTACAGAGGCGACAAGTGAAAGCGTTCATTTGGTGAGTCAATAATACGGACGATATTCACGCACGAAGAACCATAGGTCACGGAAAAGAACCGTTCCTCGATTTCCCTATCTTTACGGCAACGGGTATAAAACCGACCAGTCTGCGGATCTTCAATAAGGGAATCTTTAGGAATAATAAGTTTTCCTGCTGTCAGTAGGAGTTCAAAGATGACGCTTTCGGCAGACCCTTCGCAGATAACCAAGGTAGGTTCATTATAAATCGCTTGACTATCCATGAACCGTTTCCTTGACGTAGCTCCGCAAGGCGCTGATGGAAGCGGCTGAGGGCGCGGTTCCTTGCAGGGCACCCGACATGAACTGGACGCTCTTCTTCAGTTCACCGCGGGTGACCAGCTTGTTATACCGGATCAGTTGGAATCCGGCGTTCTCATGCCTGACAGCGAACCAAATGTTGTCCTTTCTGGTGAAATGGTCCAGCAGTTCTGGATAGTGCGTAGAAAAAACGAGCACCGCCCCATGCGGGTTAGTAGCAGGAGAGGAGAACAGGTCGATGATAGCGAAGACCAACTGCTTGTTTATGCTGTTTTCGATTTCGTCGAATAGTAAGTAGCCTCCTTGCGCAAGTGTTTCGATAGCATGTTGTGCCAAGGAGGTTCCACGGAATGTTCCCGCCGATATCATGGCCATAGCTTGCGAGGGATCACAGTCGCGCTCAACCTTTTCATTGCGGAACTTGATATGGAACTGGTGATCGCTTACCTCTAAGTGCTCGATGGTCGGATCGAAAAGACCCACCACTTGCGATGGGGGAGTGACAGGAATGGACATTTGCAGCGGATTTTGCAGACAGAGGGTGACCACGGTCTCCTTGGTGCGCAGAATCCCCGTCGTCAGAGAGCGATCTGGGGGCAAAAATCTCTTGACATCCTCGGCCAGCTCCTTTTCGTCGCCCGACTTATTCATTCCTCGAGTCGCTACAGTCCACCAGGATTCTTCGTCGCCATCTATGGTTCTTTTCAAACGAATCTTGCTCAGACTTCTGCCTGCATACTGGCACAGCCGTTCCTTTTCGAAAACTAAGGGGGAGTCGGCGGTGGCCTCGTCCTTATCGGCGCGCCGGAGTGTGGCATTGAGCAGCCAAGCCTCGCCGTTTTCCTCGAAGATAATGCGTGCTGTAATCGTGGGCTCAAGAATGTCCATCAGCGGATCGATGGTGGAGCGTTGAGTTCCCAATGAAGCGCCTCTGGCAATGTTAATGATTAGAGAAAGCAGGCGTAGATCAGTGGTTTTGCCGGAGGCATTGATACCGGAGATGCCAATGGCTGTGACGATGCCAAGCGGTGAGGTGGTGCCCTGAAGGCGATGGGTGAAGCTGCCATCGGTAATCCTATCTTCGGCGAATAGGATCATGCGTAGTGCGCCCTTGTCGTATAAGCGAAGTCCTTTAAGGTCAAAGGCTAAGATCCGCATTATGCTCCTTTGAACAGAATATTTGTTTATATACTACATCTGGATGCTGATAATGCGTCTTTCTGTTCCGAGAAACCTAAATATTAATGCAGTGGAAGATTTCCGGGTTGTTGGAGCTGTGATCCCGAACTCATAAAATACAAGAGCTTATTAAAAAAGCAACAGATAAGATAAGTTTTTATTCCTGCATACAGCTATGTCTAAAAGTTGCGAATACAGAAATTCCGGCCCCTGGGAACCGGAATGCTTGTCGGGGTAGGGGGATTTGAACCCCCGGCCTCTTCGTCCCGAACGAAGCGCGCTACCAAGCTGCGCTATACCCCGTGACAACGTTCTATATAGTACACGTACCGTCGGCCAAACGCTATTGTCTGCGCGGCGCGACCATTCAACCGCTTGCCGTCAGGCGGCAACCGGGGCCAAGTACCGGCTCATGCGTAAAATAGCGATTTATGAATGACTCATCGGAAGAAACCCCTCGTCTGACGACGGTCGAGCGTGCTCAGGCGCTGCTTGACCAGGATATGGCCATCGCGGAGAAGATTGATCAGGGCGCCCAGTTGGATGACGCCATTGATCCCGGCAACCTAGAGGAGAGCGCTGAAGGCCATCCCGAACAGGTGCGCATGCGCGTGGCCAAGAGGGCGCTCATGCTCAAGGAGGGTATTGAGCCTTACCCGGTCCATCTGGATGTGACCGACCGCATCGAGGATGTGCGTCGCAAGTATCAAGACCGCCTTGAGCCAGGCCAGGAGACCGAGGATGTGGTCGGCATTGCCGGCAGGGTCCTCTTCCTGCGCAACGGTGGCGGCCTCTGCTTCGTCCAGCTGGCGGCAGGCGATGGCACCCGTATCCAGGGCATGATCTCCAAGCGTGAGATCGGCGCTGATTCTTTGAAGCGCTTCAAGCAGCTGGTCGACTTGGGCGACCACCTCTACCTGCGCGGCCGCGTGGTCGCTTCCAAGACCGGTGAACTCTCTGTCTTCGCAACCGAGTGGAACATCGCAGCCAAAGCTTTACAGCCCCTGCCTGCCCTTCACAAGGAACTGACCGAGGAACAGCGCACCCGCAAGCCTTACCTGGCCATGATCGCCGATGAGGATGTGCGGGCCATGGTCCGCCGCCGTTCCAAGGCCGTCTCCTCCCTGAGGCGCACCTTCGAGGATCACGACTTCATGGAGGTCGAGACCCCCATGCTCCAGACCGTGCATGGCGGTGCCGCGGCCCGACCATTCACCACGCATATGAACGCCTTCGACATCGATCTCTATCTGCGCATCGCTCCCGAGCTCTTCCTCAAGCGCTGTCTGGTCGGCGGCATTGAGCGCGTCTTCGAGATCAACCGCGACTTCCGCAATGAGGGCGTGGATGCCACGCATGCCCCGGAGTTCACCATGCTGGAGGCCTATCAGGCTTACGGCACCTACGACACCATCGGGGAACTGACCAAGGAGCTGATCCAGAAGGCGGCCATGGCCACGTCGGGATCACTGAAGGTGACCCTGCAGGACGGCAGCCAGTACGACTTCGGCGGCGATTGGCGCCAAATCAGCATGTACGATTCCCTTTCCGAGTCCCTGGGCGAAAAGATTACCCCGCAGACCAGCGTGGACCATCTGCGGACCATTGCTGACAAACTGGGCCTGGAGGAGGAGCCTGCCGAGAACCACGGCAAGCTGGTCGAACACCTCTGGGAGCATTTCTGGCAGGACAAGCTCTACGAGCCGACCTTCGTGCGTGATTTCCCTGTCGAGACCTCGCCCCTGGTCAAGGCCCACCGCACCAAGCCGGGAGTGGTTGAGAAGTGGGATCTCTACGTTCGCGGGTTCGAGCTGGCCACGGGCTACTCCGAGCTCAACGATCCGGTGGTCCAGCGGCAGCGGTTCGTCGAGCAGGCCAAGATGGCCAGCCGCGGCGATGTCGAGGCCATGGATATTGATGAGGACTTCCTGGAGGCCCTGGGCGTAGGCATGCCTCCGGCTGGTGGCATGGGCATGGGCATCGATCGGCTGTTGATCGCCCTTACCGGCGCATCCATCCGCGAGACCATCACCTTCCCCTTGGTCAAGCCGCTGGTCTGAGACGATATGAGATGATGACAGGGAAGGGACGGTCATGAATATCAGGCTGTGGATGGATGGCATGCGTCCCAGGACGCTGCCTGCCTCGATGGCGCCTGTCTGCGTGGGCGCTTCGGCAGCACTCCTGGAGCGGTCACGGCTCTTGGAACAGTGCACCAGCTCCTGTTCGCCCAGGCCTGTCGACCCTGCCCTGAAGGCAGCCACACCGGGAAGGCTGGCCCTAATCGTGGTCCTGCTGGTCCTGCTCGCCCTGTCTATGCAGATTGCAGCCAACTTCGCCAACGACTACGCCGATGGTGTTCGCGGCACCGACTCCGGCCGTGGAGGCGAGGAGGCCGCCTCTGGCAGACCGAGGCGTCTGGTGGCCGCCGGCGTGCCGCCCAAGAAGGTGCTGTACGCCACCATGATCTCGGCGGCCTTCACCTGCCTGATGGGCCTGATTGTCATGGCTCTCACCGGTCACTGGTGGATGATCCTGGTCGGAGTCTGCTGTCTGATAGCCGGCTGGTGTTACGTAGGCGGTCCGCATCCATACGGCTACCACGGGCTGGGCGAGGTCAGCGTCTTCATCTTCTTCGGTCTGGTGGCCACCCTGGGCACCGAGTACTTCCTCATTAATAGGGTCGATGCCGCCGGCATCCTGGGCGCCTGCGTCTGCGGGCTCAATGCCGTGGGCCTGCTCATGCTCAACAACTACCGGGACCTGGATGACGACCGCCGATCCGGCAAGCACACATATGCTGTTCTGGTGGGGGCGCGTGCTGCGGCTATCTCCATCTACCTGGTCTACATCCTGAGCCTGGTCCTGGGCCTGATCCAGTTCGTTCCGGCTGTCATGCGGCGTGGCCTGCCTGGCTTCCCCCTTGTGCTGGTCCTCCTGCCTGTGGCTGTTGTCTTTCTGCTGATCTGTCGAGCCTTTGCCCGCGGCCAGGTGCCCAAGGCCTTTGGCATGGCAGGCAAGGGTACTCTGGTCTCCGCCCTGTGCTGGTCGGCGGGCCTGCTCCTGCAGCTGTGAAAATCTTGATACGCTCATAAGAGAGCAGTCCGACTTTCAAGCGATTTGGTGGATAATCAGGCAATCATGTTCATCACACTTCGGGAATACAAGGACGCACTGCGACCCTCGGCCCTGCTTTGCTCGCCCACGCCGGTGCTGATCGGCACGGCGGTAGCCCTCCGGCAGCTGTTCAGCCAAGGGTTGAGTCCGGATATGCGCTTCTGGCTGATCGCTCTCTTGTGCTGTCTGACGGCTGTGTTCATCCACAGCACCTGCAATCTGGCCAATGACTACTTTGACGGCATCAGGGGCACTGACGAAGGCCGGAGCAGCCTTTCGGGAGCTGGCGCCGACGGTTCGGTGCCTGATCTGCCCAGAAGAGGTGTGGCCGGTGGTGTGGAGCCTCGCAAGGTCCTGCTGTCCGCCTACCTCAACATCCTTATGGCTTGCCTGTCCGGACTGACCCTCTGCTGGATGACCGGCTACTGGTGGATGATCCTGGTCGGCATCTTCTGTCTGCTGGGAGCCTGGTTCTACACGGGAGGCAAACACCCTTACGGCTATAGGGCCATGGGCGAGCTGAGCATCATGATCTTCTTCGGCCTGGTGGGCGTGCTGGCCACCCAGTACCTGGAGACTGGCAGCATCGACCGTCACGGGTTCATCGGCGCCCTGGTTGGCGGTCTTGTCTGCATTCCTGTTCTGGAGATCAACAATTATCGAGACATTGATGCTGATCCTCTGGCCGGCAAGTACACGCTGTCTTCCTTCATCGGAGCCAAAGGCACACTGATTCTGATGGGATCCTGTTATGCCCTGGCTGTGATCCTGGGCGTGGTTGAGTCATGGTCCCTGTCTGACGGTTCCCTCGCGGCCGCTTGGCCCCGCCTGGTCTGTCTGCTGCCTGTCCTGGCGCTGGCCATTGCCACCACAGTGGCCAGTTGTCGGAACCGCTTCAGCAGGGCCTTTGCACTGTCGGGCTATACCGATCTGCTGACAGGGTTCTGCTGGCTGGGCGTCTGCCTGCTTTAAGCGACTGCTCTACAGGGGGAGCTGTAGGTCCGCCAAACAGTCCCTCTTAGGTCTTAGAATTTTCACTATGACCTACAAACTAGTATTGCTCAGGCACGGCCAGAGCGCATGGAACAACACCAATCAGTTCACCGGCTGGGTGGACGTCCCGCTGACCGAGCAGGGCGAGCAGGAAGCCCGCAAGGGCGGCAAGCTGCTCAAGGATAAGGGTGTCCTGCCGGACATCGTCTTCACCTCCTTGCTGCGCCGCGCTATCAACACCGCCAACATCGCCTTGGACGAGGCTGACCGCCTTTGGATCCCCGTCAAGCGTGACTGGAGGCTGAACGAGCGTCACTACGGAGCACTGCAGGGCAAGAACAAGACCGAGATCCGCGAGAAGTACGGTGATGAGAAGTTCATGCTCTGGCGTCGCTCCTATGCCACCCCGCCGCCCGAGATCGACCCTGACGACGAGTACTCGCAGTCCCATGATCCCCGGTATGCCGGAGCCCCCGTGCCCCGAGCCGAGGCACTGGCCAACGTGGTCAAGCGCGTCACCCCCTACTGGGAGAGCGACATTGTCCCGGAACTCAAGACAGGCAAGACCGTCCTGATTGCCGCCCATGGCAACTCGCTGAGGGCCATCGTCAAGATGCTCGACAACCTGACTGAGGACGAGATCGCCAAGGTCAACATCCCCACGGCCATCCCCCTGGTCTACGAGCTGGATGAGAACTTCAAGCCCATCAAGCCTCGCGGCGAGTATCTGGATCCGGAAGCAGCCGCTGCCGGTGCTGCTGCAGTGGCGGCCCAGGGCCAGAAGTGAGATCCTTCAGATAGATCTATCCGATGATGTGAATCGGGCTTTGGACGCAGAGTGTCCAAGCTGATTGGGCGGTGTCTTCTCCCTTTGTGGAAGACACCGCCTTTCGTATTTATTCCTGGCCGTTGGCGAAGTTAAAAAACGGTTCGTCACCTGATTAACTGTCAGGTGACGAACCGCACAGTTGCTGTCTGTTCAGTCCAGGTCGATGTCCAGATCCTTGGGATCCTTGGAGGGGTCGAAGCCCGAAACGATGTAGACCACACGCCGGGCCGCCGAGACGCCGTGGTCTCCCAGTCGTTCCATGAACCGTGCCACCAGGACCAGGTCGATCAGCTGCTGCCTGCTCCCCTTCCAGTCGTCCGAGAGGGCATAGCTGAAAGTTCTCTGATGGAGCTTGTCCATCTGGTCATCGCTGACGATGATCTGTTCGGCTATAGTCGTGTCCCTGTCGGAGAGCATGTCGACCAGACGGTCAGCCATGACGTCCAGAAAGTCCTGCATCTGTTTGAACAGGGGAATGACTTCGTCGGGCAGGGTCGGTTCGGGGTAGGAGCGCCTGGCTGTCTCGGCGATGTGCCTGGCCAGGTCTCCCATGCGCTCAAAGGTGGCTGACAGGCTCAGCGTGGAGACCACCACCCGCAGATCAGTGGCCACAGGGCTCTGCTTAGCCAGGAGCCTGATGCATTGATCGATAATGCTGGCCTGCAGGTTGTCTATATCGGCATCCCCGTCGATGACCTCCTGGGCTGTCTCCACGTCGCAGTCCATCAGGGATCGCCCGGCCTTTTTGATGGCATCGCGAACCTTGGCAGCCATCCGATCGAGATCGTCGGCCACCAGCCCCAGTTCCTCGTTGAAAATCACGCGCATTGTTCTTCCCTTTCGGCCTCGGTCAACGATATGACTCCAGTCTATGTGACCAGGATGGCAAGAAAAAGCCAGTCCTGAAGAATGTCGGGCCATGGGAGCGGCAATCAATGTCGGATATGCGAGAATAAAGCCAGAACTGCCGATGAGACTTGGTTGATGTCGCACGTCCGGGGTCGGCGCCGGACTGGAGGGAAGTCCTTATGAGACGGTTTGTGGACCGCCTGCGCAGCTTTATGGGCAACCGCGGCAAGGATGGTGAACAGGCCGATGGCGGGGCATTGGAAGGCTCGACGCAGGCTCTGCTGGCGCTCATTCCTGCCGCCACGGTAGTGGTCGATGGCGATGACGAGGTTGTTCGCTCCAGCCCGGATGCCTACAGGCTGGGAATCGTCAGCAACGATGAGATTGCGGATCCGAAGATCACCGAAGCCATTGCGCAGGTACGCCGCTCAGGCGGTCGACGCAGCTTCAATCTCACCACGCGAACGCCTACGGAATTTGCTCTGGATGCCGCTACCGAGAGCCCGGAATCCGAAGATTTGGCTATTGACGAGGTCGAAGATCGCGTGGATGCGACCCATGTTCAGGCCCAGGCGGTATCCAGAAGGAACTGGCTCAAGGTCACCCTGGGACGCATAGACAAGTCACTGGTCGTCGTGCTGGTCGATGATGTGAGCGATTCGGTGAGGTTCATTCGGACCAGGGATGCTTTCATGACCAATGTATCCGAGCAGATGCTCAAGCCGGTCCAGGCCTTGGAGGAGCTTGCAGCGCAACTGAAAACCACCTCGCACCTGGAGGGGGATGACCCGGATCTGCTACGCAGCCACCTGCGCAGCGTCTCCAAGGATGCCTCCTCGGTTCAGCGCTACAGCGCCTATCTGGGGCATGTGCTCAAGGATCTTCTTCTGCTGATCCGGGCTCAGGAGCGGATCAAGCCCAGCAGGGAGAACGTGCTTGACGTGGCTGAGCAGATAAGGACAGTGGTGCATGATGAGCAGGATGGGGCTGATCAGGCCCATGTGACATTACGGTGGCGATGTGACCAACCACTGACGATTCATGGTGACGGGCAGCAGATCAGAGTGGCTTTGGCCAAGCTGGTGGAGAATGCTATATCCTATTCACCTTCGGGCTCGACTGTCTCCTTGGTGGCGCAGGCTTCCAAGGACGGGCACTACGGGATCATCAGGGTGGTCGACCACGGCCGAGGCATATCCAAGGCGGACCAGGGCAGGATCTTCGAACGCTTCTACCGTGCAGACAATCAGAATGAGCAGACTGCAGTGGGCATCGGCCTAGGGCTGGCCATCGTCAAACATGTGGCCCTGACCCACCATGGATCGGTCACTGTCTGGAGTGCGCCGGGAGAGGGGAGCACATTTACGCTGATGCTTCCTCTGGCTCAGGGTCCGGTTGCTGGGCCAGACGGCGATAATCCCAGCGATTGAAGTGCTCCCAGATCAACAGCAGGATGCCCACGCCAACCCCGGAAAGGCAGACAATAAGGGGCTTAGTGACCGTCATTCCAGTCAGAGCTAGGATGCCGACTACGGCCAGCGCCAGAATCCAAGCTCCTGTGCCGAGCAAGAAGATGCGCCGCAGGTCCACCTGCACGGGACGCGGCGATGGCCTGCGGGCGTCCGGATCGAAAATGGGAGCCAGCTTCATACCCCTCACTGTACCGTTCGCAATGACATGCGGCGACCCCCACGCCTTGCCCAGGCCTTGGCCCTTGTCCTATCATGACGGGGATTGGTGGGTTCGTATGCACCGGCCCATGGAGGGATTTCCCGTGGAAAGGGGAGTGCGTGTATCCGATCCAAGCTGTGGAGAAGCACTACGCCTGGGGCTCGCATGACCGACTGCAGCGCATGTTCCATCTGCATGAGTCAACAGAAGGCCAGGGGGACACCCTGGCGGAGATGTGGTTCAGCGGGCATACCGAATCCCCCTCGCCCCTGACACTGCCCGACGGTTCGCTCATGCCGTTGACCGAGGCCATTCGCCGCAATCCCATGACCATGCTGGGAGAGCGCGACTCTCGCCTCTTCGGTCCTACACTGCCCTACCTGTTCAAGATCATCTCGGCCCGCATTCCTCTCTCCCTGCAGGTGCATCCCCTGGATTTCGAGGCTCGTGCCGGTTTCAACCGTGAGAATGCCCAAGGGGTGCCTGACGACGATCCGAGACGCTCTTTTCACGACAGTCTGGCCAAGAACGAAATGGTGGTAGCCTTGGAGCCCTTCCAGGCCTGTGTAGGCTTCGCAACCATTTCCACTCAGCTGACCCTTTTGCGCGCTGTGGACCACCCTCTGGCCGAGCTGATGACCCAGGCGCTGACCGCCCGTACCTTCCACCTGGGAGTTCCGCCGGCCCGCTTCGCTTCGGCTGATGCCATGATGCCGGTCTCCTCCTTGATCTGGCCGGATTCCCGCCGGCGTATTTTCCGGGCCTTCCACGCCGCCGTGACTGCCCAGCCAGAGGCGGCCCGAGGCATGGAAGAAGCCTTGGAGGCTGCCGCTGGGCGGCTGCGTTCGAAACGAGCGGGAGCCGTACTGAATCATGCCCTGTGTGCCGCCCGGGCTTTCCCGGAGGACCCGGCTGTGCTCTGTCTGCTCATGCTCAACCCTGTGGACCTGGAGGAGGGCGATTCGGTCTATATCCCTGCCGGGACTCCTCACGCATACATCCACGGCACTGCTGCAGAGATCATGACCAACTCCGACAATGTGCTCAGGGCAGGCATGACCCCCAAGCATCGGGACATTCCCAACCTCCTGCATAGCTTGGACTGTCAGCCTTCGGCCCCTATTGACCCATCCAGCTCCATGATCGCCACCCTGATCATGCACAATATGGTGACCTACCGGCCCAAGATCAACGAATACATGCTGGTCTACGGGCATGTGGAGGAGGGCGGAGCCACGTGGCCCCTGCTCAACAGACTCCAGCAGCGTTACGGGGATCTGATAGAGCGCCTAGGACCTCGTCACCTGATGATTCCGCGCCGCGGGCCGCGCATCATCGTCTGTACTGATGGTCGGATCCGTTGTGCAACCGCTGACCAGTCCTGTGTGCTGGACCAGGGCCGGGCCCTATTCATTCCCTCCCAGGACGGCCGTGTCGACATCACCATGCCTCAGGATTCCGAGAATGCCGGCGGATCCTTCCTCTTGGCTTCGACCCCGGTTTGATCAGGGTTCGCTCAGGGTGGACCACACAGGGCTCAAAACAGAGAGACACGCCGTGGCAGGCGGCACGCATGCGGGTTTGCCCATGTCCGCCTTATGTCCGTATAATCCTAGCGTATTCCGTGGTTGTCGAAGATGAGCGACCACCGAAGCCATGCTTGAGTACACCAGTATGGACAATTCAGGTCATTTGGCCTGGGTTCCCGCTTGCGTTATGGTGTTCCCTTGTGATGGTTCGTGATACGGCACGAAAGTCGCGTCGGAACATAAACGGGAGTGATTCTACATGAAGCATGCTGCGCACAGGGCTTCGGCCACGCGGGGCGCAGGTGTCGGCAGTTCGCCGACCAGCCGATCGACGGATGCAACCCGGGAGGCCGGCATTCAAGGCGCCGATGATGCCTTGGCGGCCAAGCTCAACGAAGTAGCCCCTCGAACCCGACGTTCTATTCGTTTGGCGGCCAAGGCCTCAGCCCGTCGCTCCCATATCATGACTGGTTCGGCCCTGACTGTCCTTGTCGGTGCGGCAGCTTCCTCGATGGCTGTTAACCAGGCTCGGGGCGACTGGTCCCTGCCTATGGCCGGCAGCGTCGCGATCAACCTTGTCACCCCCTCATCCTCCACCGGCTACTCTGGCGCTAGTGGCAGTTCAAGGGTCTCCCGTTCCGACTACCGTCAGCCTTTGCCGACGGCTTCACAGCGCAACGAGGGCAGTTGGGACCTGGGCGAGTCTGAGCTCGATGCCGGGCAGATGTCCAAATCCTCGGCAAACAATCCGGCCGTGGCGGCGCTGATGGATGCCAACCGATCGGTTCTGCCGGCAGGGTTCAATCCCAACCATGCCACGGGAGATGTGGGCAACGCCTATGAATTCAGCCAGTGCACCTGGTGGGCCTATGTCCGTCGTCACCAGCTGGGTCTGCCAGTGGGCTCCCATATGGGCAATGCCAAGGACTGGTCAGGCTCGGCCCGCACTTTAGGCTACTGGGTGGATGACACGCCGCGCAACGTCGGCGACATCGTGGTATTCCAGGCCGGCCAGGAGGGTTCGGATTCCGCTTATGGCCATGTGGCCATTGTGGAGAAGATCAATCCCGATGGCTCCATCGTCACCTCCGAGTGCGGCGCCGTGATGAACGGGAAGACCTACTCCCGCACTCTGACGAATGTGCACGCTCTGCGCTATATCCATTACTGATCCTTGGTTGCGCGGATCGTGTTCCCCAAAGTTAGTTTCTGTTCCCTACACGTGATAGAATTGTGCACGATGAAAAAAACACGCAAGTATGTGAGCATGATGGCAGCGGCCACAATCTGTGGCACGCTTTTCATCGGTATACCCGCCGTGGCCCAGGCCAGTGATGGTAGTGAGGCTGTAGCCACTTCGTCGCGTTCATTCACCCCAGGCAGCAAGGTGCGTGCCGACCTGCTGACCGAATCGACGGCGACCACCGTCGAAAAGGACAGCCGCTGGGGTGGCATCGAGTCATTGAACGTCCCTGCCACCAAGTCCCAGGCCGAGAAGGATGCCGAGGCCAGGGCTCAGCAGGCCCAGGCGGCGGCCAGCCAGCGCCAGGCCGCGCAGGTCAGTCGCTCGGCTGCTCGTGGCGGTGCCGCTGTTCGGATCTCTGACGTGCCGGCCACCGGCACGGGTGCAGATGTGGTCAACTACGCCCTTCAGTTCCAGGGGGTTCCCTATGTGTACGGGGGAACCGATCCTGCCAGGGGCTTCGATTGCTCTGGATTCACCCAGTATGTGTTCGCCCACTTCGGCATCGGCCTGCCCCGAGTAGCTGCCGATCAGGGTTCCATGGGCGTGCCGGTTACGGATCCGGCTCCAGGCGACCTGATGGTAGCCCCCGATGGCAGCCATGTTGGCATCTATGTCGGCGGCGGACGCATGATCCACGCTCCGGCTCCCGGCCAGAGTGTCAAGGTTCAGGCGGTCTATCAGACTTTCAACTACCGTCGTCTGGTCTGAGGCATAGGTTTTATGCAGCGTTAACGCCCCCTATGGGGGCGTTTTGCATATTCAGAGTCGAGGTTTCTCGCGTGTTGGTTCCGGCAGACTTATTGATCAGACCTGCATGCGATATTCTGACAGAAGGAGCGGTGTCGGTTTGTCACCGCCAAGTATAAAGGAGGTCGTCGGATGAGCAACGACAAGGCTGTTCTGGTAGGCGTCGATGGCTCGGACGCCAGCTACAAGGCGGCGTGGTGGGCCGCCAACTACGCTAAGCATGCAGGGTTGACCCTGCAAATCGTCTGCGCCTATTCCCTTCCCTCGTATGCGGCCGTCTCTTTCGATGCGACATATACCACCATGGGTGACGACGTGGCCGCTCACAACGACGCCCAGGAGATCCTCTCCAAAGCCAAGGCCATCGCCGATGAGCAAGGCGTCAGTGCGGCCACGCTGATCGTGACGGGGGATCCCTCCTCGGTCTTCGTGGAGCTGAGCCGCAATTACCGGCTGATCGTCATCGGGAACCGGGGCAAGGGCGGCTTGGCCGAGCGACTGCTGGGAACTACCAGCTCCAGCCTGCCCGCTTATGCTTACTGCCCGATCGTGGTCGTTCCCTACACCGACGACGACGGCAAACTGATGCATCTGAGCAACGATATCAAGCGGGTCGCCGTGGGCTCCGACGAATCCAAGTGGGGCCTCAAGGCCCTGCAGATAGCCGCCTCCTTCGCCGACAGCTGGGATGCCGAGCTGGATGTCATGTCTGCAGTGCCCAATATTTCCGGACTGACCGGTACGGGGTCGGCCGAGGAGCGCAGCGTCATGGATTCCTACCTGGATGACCTCAATACCCGAATCGCGCCGCTTATGAAGACCTATCCGAGTCTGCGCATCAACAAGACCGTGGTGCCGGGGTCGGCTGTGGAAGCTCTGACCCAGGCCAGCAAGACCCATGATGTGGTTGTGGTCGGCTCGCGTGGTCGCGGCGGCTTCACAGGGCTTCTGCTGGGGTCGACCAGCCAGGGGCTCCTGCAGCATGCAGTCAGCCCGGTCTACGTGGTGCCGCGCAAGTACGTGGAGGCTGAGGAGTCCGGGCTCAAGGCCGCAGCAGAGGCGGCTGAAAGCACGGATGTGGCTGAGATTACCGGCGTGGAGCGTATCTCCGTGGATTCGGCCAAGCCCGAGCAGTTGGCTGATCTGGAGTCGACCATCGATCCCGAGCACAAGGAGTAAAGGCAATAACAAGAGCGGGGATCCCCGAAGTTCCATGAACTCAGGGGGTCCCCGCTCATCCATTGTTGCTGGATCAGTGGCGAACCTTGACGGAGATCCTGACCGGTGTCTCCCGCTGATAGGTGTGTGCCACGGTGCAGGACTTGGCTATATGGCGGCGGACCCGCTCCTCCAGCTTGTCTGCATCATCCTGGGCCAACCTGGCAGAAGTGGCATCGACGTCCACCTGCTCGTCGAAGCTCAGGTAGGCGTCGTCGTCGGCGTCATAGGTGCCGTCCACCACGATTTTCGCTCCCTTGCCCTTGCCTAGGGCGCTCTCCACGGCGAACTGGCTGGATAGGGCTCCGCAGGCGGCCAGGGCGATCTTCATCAGGTCACCGGGGTTGAACTGGTCCTCGCCCTTGCCGAAAGTGATATGGGCCCCATTGTCGCCATAGGCGTTCCAGGTACCGTCCTTGTCGCGTTCGACCCAAAGTCTCTTGCCCATCTGTTCCTCCTTGTCCGGCACACGCCCGGGTGCGCCATCCGGATCCGACCCTGTGGCCGGACCTGCTCCTCCAATCTAACCCGGACTGTGCAATTCGTCACCGGGGCGCGCTCAGCTGACCGAGGACTTGATAGTATGGCCGCATGGCCTTGACTTCCGAAGAACTGCAGCGTATTCGCACACGTATCCCCGAGCGTCCCGACTCGGACATTCCCACCCCCTATGAGGACTTGGTGCGCACCATTCTGCGCGAGGGCACTCTGAAGTCCGACAGGACGGGCACCGGGACCATATCCCTGTTCGGGAAGCAGATGCGCTTCGATCTGTCGCATTCCTTTCCGCTGATCACCACCAAGAAGGTCTACTTCCGTGGCATCGCCTACGAGCTGCTTTGGTTCCTCAAGGGCTCGCAGAACGTGCGCTGGCTGCAGGAGAACCGCGTGCATATCTGGGACGAGTGGGCCGACCCGGAAACAGGGGACCTGGGACCGGTCTATGGGGTCCAGTGGCGCAGCTGGCCCGCCCCGACGCCCGAGGACCCCCATCGCACCATCGACCAGATCGCCAAGGTGCTGGATCTGATCCGCACCCACCCGGACTCCCGCCGAATGATCGTCACAGCTTGGAATCCAGCCCAGATTGACAGCATGGCCCTGCCTCCCTGCCATGCGCTCTTCCAGTTCTATGTGGCCGACGGCAGGCTGAGCTGCCAGCTCTATCAGCGCTCCTGCGACATGTTCCTTGGGGTGCCTTTCAACATCGCCTCCTACGCCCTGCTGACCCTGATGATGGCCCAGCAGGCAGGTCTTGAGCCTGGGGAGTTCGTCTGGACCGGTGGCGACTGCCACATCTACGACAACCATGTGGAGCAGGTTCTGGAGCAGCTGTCGCGCAAGCCCTATCCCTATCCAACCATGCGCATTCGCAAGGCCGACTCCATCTTCTCCTATCAGTACGAAGACTTCGAGGTGGTGGACTATCACTGCCACCCCGCCATCAAGGCCCCTGTGGCAGTCTGATGGTGCGGTGAGCGGAATACGGGCACCGTCGGATCCGCAGATTAGAATGTACTCGTATATCTACTCGCTATGAGGAGTGAACGCAACAGATGGAGCATGACAATAGTCGAAGCGGCTATCACGAACCCGAGCCCGGTCAGGCCGGGCTTTTAGGTGATGAGGAATGGCGGCATCAGGAAGAAGAGATAGGCCGCCGCTCATCGGTCAATATGATCTGGGCGCAGGCGCAGGCCACTGACGGTCGGCGCGGCGCCATTGGTTTCCACAATGCACTGCCCTGGCATCTGAGCGAGGACATGCGGCACTTCAAGGAGCTGACCGTCTCCCATCCTGTCATCATGGGGAGGCGGACCTGGGTCTCCATAGGGGAGCGGCCCCTGCCCAAGAGGGACAACATCGTTCTGTCCAGTGATCCAGGGTTTCGGGCACCAGGCGCCACGGTGGTATCTGCGGCTGACGATGCTCTTGAGCTGGCCAGGCAGGAAGCCATTCCCGACGATGGGATGGATCGCAGTGAAATCTGGGTCATCGGCGGCGCAGGGGTCTTCAGCACCTTCTTCCCGCTGGCTGATGCCGCCTATGTGACGGATCTGGATCTGCGGACTCCAGCTGATGTCTTTGTGCCTGATATGGAGGAGCTGGTCAGCAAGCGGTTCTGGCAGGTGCGCGACGAGAGCCAATGGATGAACCCTGCCAAACCAGACCAGGCGGCTGCCATCCCGCGGTTCCGGTACATCACCTATGGGAAGGTGCGTTGATGGGCCAGGATTCTGAAGGAAAGGCCTCACGGGGTCCCTACAACGTCATGACCGTCTGCACCGGCAACATCTGCCGGTCGCCCATGGCTGAGGTCATCCTGCGCAAGTTCTTCCAAGATCGCGGACTGGATGAGGATCAGGTCAGGGTGGAATCCAGCGGAGTCAGTGACGAGGAGTTCGGCAACCCCATAGATCGACGTGCTCAGAAAGTTCTGCGCGAGCGGGGCTATGAGGTGCCGGCTGACCACTTCGCCCACCGGATCACCCGGGAGGAGGCCGAAGACGCCGACCTGCTGCTGCCCATGACGGCCGACCATATGCGAGCCCTTCTTCGTCTGCTGCCCTCCGGCAAGCGATCCGCTGTTCACCTGTACCGCAGCTTCGACCCGGACCTGCCCAAGCCGGCACCGGGACGGGAGAGCCAAATCGACCTGGTTGACCCTTGGTATGGCGGCCCCCGTGAGTTCGAGGTGGCCATCGATCAAATCGAGCATACGGCACCCTACATCGTCGATTGGGTGACGGATCAGCTGTCGTGAACGATCGATGAACGCAAATATCAATTAAGCCCCTGGATTCCTTATGAATCTCAGGGGCTTAATGGCGGGTGGCTCCGAGCGGGATCGAACCGTTGACCTAGCGATTTTCAGTCGCTCGCTCTACCAACTGAGCTACAGAGCCATGAACAGTCGAAAAGACCCGGAAAAACCGGGTCAGACCATTCCCAGCGACTCCGGCCGGACTTGAACCGGTGACCTCCGCCGTGACAGGGCGGCGCTCTAACCAACTGAGCTACGGAGCCGAGACTGCTTGAACAGCCAAGAGGAAAGTTTACATGAGCGCCGGAGGAATGCAAGCCCCGGCGCGTCGCTGCCTAGTCCTGCTGCTGCCAGCCATCGGTGTCGATGTGGTGGGCAGGGTTGGCCTGCCAGGCCTTCCATGCAGATTCGACGATCTCCTCAACACCATACTTGGCATGCCAGCCCATCTCGGTGTTGATCCGGGTGGGGTCGCCGATCAGGTGCGGCGGGTCGCCAGCGCGGCGGGGCTTGATGGCCTCAGTGAAGGGCAGGCCCGTCACCTTCTTGACCTCGTCCACGATCTGGCGGACGGATGTGCCCTGGCCGGTGCCCACATTGAAGGCATCGTAGCGGCGCTGATCGCGGTCCAGGTAGTCCAAGGCGGCGATGTGGGCGTCGGCCAGGTCGGAGACGTGGATGTAGTCTCGCACGCAGGTGCCGTCGGGCGTGGGGTAGTCGTCGCCGAAGATGGCGGGCGCCTTGCCCTGCCGCAGCCTGTCGAAGAGCATGGGGATCAGGTTGAGGACCGCCGGATCCTCCAGGCTGACCGGTCCGCAGCCGGCCACGTTGAAGTAGCGCAGGGCGCAGAAGCGGATGCCGTAAGGCTGCTCGCAGGCCCGCGCCATCCACTCGCCGACCAGCTTGGTCTGGCCATAAGGGTTGATGGGGACCATCGGCTGCACGTCCTCAGGGACCACGTCGACCGGAGGCTCGCCGTATGTTGCGGCCGAGCTGGAGAAGACCAGCTTCTTGGCGTTGGTCTTTGCCATGGCGGACAGGACGTTGATCATGCCGTTCAGGTTCTGCCGGTAGTACCAGATGGGCTTCTCCACTGACTCGCCCACCTGCTTACGGGCAGCAAAATGGATGACGGAGTCGACCTTGTTCTCCTGGATGATCTCGGCCAGACGCTGATCGGCGCCCGGTGCGGACACGTCAGCGCCATAAAGACGGGCATTCCCGATCCGATCAGGCCTGCCGTAGCTGAGGTCATCGACCACGACGACCTCCTTGCCGGCCTCCTGCAAGGCGTGAACCACATGGGCGCCGATGTATCCGCAGCCGCCTGTAACCAAAACTGACATCTGCATGCCTTTCCTGTCGAAAATCGGACGTAAGAGACTGTTCGGTTTTGCAACATTTTGTTGTGTTTTGTTCTAGATTGAGTATATCACGGGCACATGTGCACGCTATGTCCGCTTGTTTGTATTTTCTAGGATATATATGAGCTGTGATGAGTGAAGAAAGACAGAGCAAGGCCCCTAGGCGGTCCATCGTCTCCTATGTGAGGCGCTCCGAGAAGCTCAGCGAACGGCTGGCGAAGGCTTGGGCCCGGTATTCCTCCAGATACCTTCTCGATTTGGGCCAGGCTGAGGGTTCGTTGACAGTTGCCGAGGATCTGCGTTGTGATGCAGCAATGGTCAGGTCGGCCTGGGGGCGACAGGCCCCGCTGATCGTCGAGATCGGATCCGGCCAGGGAGAGAATGTAGTGGCCTCGGCCCGGGAACACCCTGATCGGAACTATCTGGCCCTGGAGGTCTATCAGCCGGGGTTGGCCCATACCATGCTGATGGCCGGTAAATCGGACTTGGATAATCTGCGGCTTGCCCAGGTCAACGCCCCGGACCTTCTGGCCCGAATGGATCCTGGACTGATCAAGGAGGTATGGACCTTCTTTCCTGATCCCTGGCCCAAGATGAAGCACCACAAGCGTCGTCTGGTCCAGCCGGCTCTGGCTGATGACTTGGCGGATTGTCTGGAGCCTGGTGGCCTTTGGCGAATTGCAACTGACATCGAGGATTACGCTCTGCATGTGCATGAGGTGATGGATGAGAATCCGAGATTCAGAAACCTGGGCGATCTGCGGGTCAGTCTGCCAACCCAACATGTCGGCAAGGGGACGGCTGATCAGGCCGAATCCCTACCTCATGCCATGTTCATGGAGTCGGAGCGGTTCGACGGCAGAATCGTGACCAATTTCGAGCGTAAGGGGATTGAGGCCGGCCGGGTCATCCACGACCTGACTTATCAGGTTTCGGCAGACAGACCATAGAGTGCGCATAGATAGGATATGCGTCTGTTCCCTGTAGATGTGACCTTGTAGGTGTGAAGAGTGAGGGAGGCCCCCGGTGGTCAAGAGGATAGTGGCGGGAATGCTGGCCCATGTGGATGCCGGCAAGACCACGCTCTCGGAAGCCATGCTCTACCGGGGCGGGGAAATTCGCCGTCCGGGCAGGGTGGATCATGGCGACGCCTATCTGGACACCAACGATCTGGAGCGTCAACGCGGTATTACCATCTTCTCCAAACCGGCATGGCTGACCTATCGTGATGTCGAGCTGACCCTTATCGATACACCCGGCCATGTCGATTTCTCGGCCGAGATGGAGCGGGTCCTGTCAGTCTTGGATTATGCCCTCCTGGTCGTCGATGCAACCGCTGGATTAGAGGGGTATGTCGATACTCTCTGGCGGCTTCTGGCAGGCTACGAGGTGCCCACCTTCATTTTCGTCAACAAGTTGGATGCCCCTGGAGCTGATGCTGCCCGCATTCTTCAAAGCTGCAAGCAGCGCTGGTCTCAGGGCTGCTTCGATCTGAGCCGTGGACTTGAGCATGGCGATATGGAGGATGTGGCCTTGCTCGATGAGGACGTCATGGATGAGTACCTCAAGACCGAGGGCATATCTGATGAGAGCCTGGCACGGCTGGTTGCCGAGCGTCGTCTCTTTCCCTGTTTCCTTGGGTCTGCCCTGCGTCTGGACGGGGTCGACGCCCTCATGGAAGGGCTGGAGCGGTACACCTTTTCGCCTGGGTACGGCAGAGAGTTCGGCGCAAGGGTGTTCAAGGTATCGCATGATGACAAAGGCGCCAGGCTGACCTGGCTCAAGGTGACTGGTGGCGACCTGCCGGTCAAGTCGTCCGTGATTACCGATTTGTGCAATGGATCCGAAGGCCAATCAGGTTCCGGGAAGACAGGATACAGACAGATCAGCGAGACGATTGACCAGCTTCGGCTCTATTCGGGAGCGGCTTATAGGCTGACGGATTGCGCTCAGGCCGGGAGCGTCGTGGCTGCAACCGGGCTTGATCTGACACATCCAGGACAGGGGCTTGGCTGCGAGCGGAAGGATCTGGAGCCTGTGCTGGAGCCGGTGCTGACCTACGCAGTGACGGCTGAGGGGCTGGATCCGCATCAGGTGTTGAAGGCCTTGCGCATCCTTGAGGATGAGGATCCTCTGCTGCATGTGGTCTGGCAGGAGCAGCTTCAAGAGATTCACTTACGACTGATGGGCCAGGTCCAGTTGGAGGTGATCCAGGAGGAGCTGGAGCGGCGGTTCGGCATGCAGGTCTCCTTCAGCCAGGGCGGAATCCTCTATAGGGAGACTATCGCGACCCCCGTCGAAGGGGTTGGACATTTCGAGCCCCTCCGGCATTATGCCGAAGTCCATCTGCTCCTGGAACCTACGGGGCCGGGCAGCGGTCTCAGCTTCGCGTCGACCTGCAGCCTGGACCGCTTGGACGGCAATTGGCAGCGGCTCATCATGACCCATCTGGCCGAGAAGGAGCATCTGGGCGTCCTGACAGGTTCGCCCATCACAGACATGCGCATCACCTTGCTGGACGGCCGCGGGCATATCAAGCACACCGAGGGAGGAGACTTCCGCCAGGCCACCTACCGGGCCGTCCGGCAGGGGCTGATGAAGGCAAGCAGTATTCTGCTGGAGCCCTGGTACCACTTCAGGCTCGCCCTTCCGCAGGAGAATCTGGGCAGGGCTATGTCGGACATCTACCGGATGAAGGGCAGCTTCTCGGAACCTCAGGCAGACGGGGACACGGTTGAACTGGAGGGAGATGCACCGGTAGCACAGATGCGTGATTATGCCATCGAGGTCAGCACCTACACCCACGGCCGCGGACATCTGACCTGTTTCTTCAACGGGTATCGTCCCTGCCAGGACCAGGATGCTCTTGTGGATTCCATCGGCTATGACCCCGAGTCCGACCTGGAGAACACCCCTGATTCGGTCTTCTGCGCCCACGGGGCAGGATACCCGGTCAAATGGAACAAGGTGGAGGACTTCATGCACCTGCCCGGCGGCCAATACATCTGAAGCACAGCCTTGAGGATTGAGCTTGGTTATCCCCAGCACTGAGCGGCATGCGGAAAAGATCATTCTGGGCGGTCTGCCATTGTTGGTTGATGGGTCACCTAGAATTACGGACATGATTGATCATCTGACGCTGAAGGTTCGGGACATTCAGGCTTCCATCGATTTCTATAGCAAAGCCCTGGAGCCATTGGGGTACGTGGCCAAGGCCCACCATGAGCCCACCATTGGGTTCGGTGCAGAAGATGATGGGGCCCACTCGGACTTTTATCTGACGCCTAGCGGGGATGGGACCGGTTCGCCGGTGACCCACATAGCCTTCAGGGCTGCCGATGCTGCAACGGTGGATGCCTTCTACAGAAAGGCGCTCGCTGCCGGTGGCCGTGACAATGGTGCTCCAGGGCTGCGAGATTATCATCCCAAGTACTATTCGGCTTTCGTTTTGGACCCGGACGGGAACAATGTCGAAGCAGTGGTGGACTGGTCAGGGGCCCAGGGGTGACTGCGTCGGTCCACATACGGAATCATGTCGGCATCCGGGCGGTTGGGAAGTCCTAGGATGACCGGTATGACCTATACAGCCGCATTCGACGTGGGGACCACGCAGGTCAAGGCCGTTCTTGTGGATGACCAGGGTTCCGCCAGGGTGTGCGCGTCCAGCGGCTTTCTGCCGATTGACACAGGTGATGGGCGTATCGAGCAGAATCCCGAGGATTGGTTGCAGGCCTTCATCGAGGTGTCCCGTGACCTTTTGTCCAGAGCCGGGCGGAGCATCGAGCACTTCAAGAGCGACCAGGTCACCGGCATCATCATGAGCGGGCAGATGCAGGATCTGATTGCCTTGGATGTACAGGGGCAGCCCGTCGGGCCGGCGATTCTGTACGCGGACGGCAGGGCCGGAGAAGAGTCTGCTGAGCTGACTGAAACCTATGGGGCTGAGTCCTTCTGTGCCGCAGTGGGGAACCCGTGCGACGGGTCCCTGCCGGTGGCTAAACTGATGTGGATGTCCAGGCATCAGCCCGACCGGTATGCGCAGGTTCGCCATGTGCTCATCGATGCCAAGGATTATCTGATTTGGTGGCTGACCGGTGTCTACTGCGGCGATATGACGGCCTGCTCGACGGCAGGCGCCATGGATCTGCACTCGCAGAAGTGGAGAAGGGACATTCTGGAGGCAGTAGGCGTGGATGCCGCAATCTTCCCGGAACTCTATTGGCCATGGGAAAGCGTCGGCATCAGCACGCCGGGTGCATCCGCTGCCACGGGATTTGCTCCGGGAACCACGGTCTATGCGGGAATGGGGGATGCTGGCGCATCTACCTTGGGCGGCGGGGTATTCCATCCCGGTCAATTCAATATCAACCTGGGCACATCCGGGTGGATCGCCACAGTGACAGACCGGGCTGTAACCGACCGCCCTGGAATGGTCAATCTGGCCTATGTGGGCACTGACAGCATTATCAATACAGTGCCTTTCCTCAATGCCGGCAACGTGCATGCTTGGGCCACCGGAGTCTTTGCAGGGGGCAGTCCGACCGAGGGTGACAGCGACCTCTATCAGCGCATGGGGTATTTGTTGGAATCCAGCCCTGCAGGGGCACGCGGCGTGATTTGCATGCCCTATCTGGTGGGGGAGCGCTTCCCTATGATGAACCCTTCGATTCGCGGAGCCTATGTCGGCATTTCTTCCGAGACCGAGGCCTGCGACCTTGCCAGAGCCGCGCTGGAAGGCGTGTCTTATTCGATTCGTCAGGGGCTTGACCTGCAGGGCACGCCTATCGAACGCGTCACCCTGATTGGTGGCGGCACCCGCGAACCCCAATGGTGCCAGATGTTGGCGGATATCCTTGACGCGCCCGTTCAGGTGCTTGATGATGCACATCTCATGCCTGCCGTGGCCCTGGCCCAACTGGTCTCTGTTGGCAAACAGACTGGCTCGACTTCACAGCCTGATTTGCAAGCCTTGGAGGAGTTGATGGAAGCGAACCTAGTTGGACGGGTCTATTCCCCCAACGACGCAAATCGCCAAGTGTACGATGTCGGTTACAACCGGTTCCGGCGGCTATATCCGGCTTTGGATTCCCTCCGGTAAACAGCTCCTTGATGCGAGCGTCTTTTATGACCTTTGCGAGTGCGGTCGAGGTTGGCAAAATGATCAATCTGGAAATTTACAGTTTCCAAGCCTTTCTGATTGCAGATAATCATGTCTTCGAATGACAACAACAAATTAGTGAGTGTTCTCACGTATTCGCGCATTCTACTATGTGAGATTGTCGAAATCCGAACAAGTAAAACTCTCATGTCAATCCCCTGATGGACCTGACATTAGGTTCAATGATTGAGAGTATAGATGTTTCGAACATTTGAAAAGGGAACTTTTGTTCATTTTCAATGTTTGTCTGTGTACAGTAACTATAAGGGCAGCAATTTGGTTGCTCAAGAAAACAGGCTGAAGGGTAAACTAGTGATATGGAAAATTGTGAACGCATGTACAGTATAAAGGAAGCCGCAAATGAGCTCAAGCGTGACGAAAAGGAGGTAAAAGAAGCTGTGAGGTCATTAAAGCTAACCCTTCCACTTTCTAGAAGAAATCTGAAGGAGGTTGAAGAAAATATTGTCCATTTTAATGAGAAGAAAAAAATTGAATGTGCTCGAGAGCGAGTTCAGGAAAACGAGGAACAAGAAGAGACGGAAAGAAAACAGCTACAGGAAAACAGTCGATCGTATCGAGAACGAGAAAAGGAAAGTGTACAACCCAATTGTCATCCTTTAAATGCACTTCAACAGCTCCATAAAGACGCAGAAGCAATAGAGTCGCAAAATCAAGAGGATGAAAATACGCTAGATTTTGATTGACGTACTGTGTCTGTCGGTTTGACTATGCAGCGATATACCGATATTGGACTTCAAACACTCTTTTTTTACAATAAGTAAGATAATAATAACTTTTATTTTTACCGACGGTACATTAGATGTGATGAGATGATTCTTCTCAGATCTGCTCAAATCTAACAACTTTAATTGTATGATGCATGGCGATTACACATTTAGCGCTAAAGCAAAAGAAGATCCGAACCCTGTATTACGGCTTAGCATATAACTATATAAGGCATAAGGCTTGCCTCATGAGTGCAAATCTCTATTTGGTAGAAAACGGAAATAAAACAAGATCATAAATCATCAAGCTAGATTTAAATCTATATAGTGCACTTTTGTACCCCCGGAGAGAGTCGAACTCTCGCTGTCAGATTGAAAGTCTGGTGTCCTAACCGTTAGACGACGGGGGCGAACGTGCCCATGATACCCGCCCCCTATGGACCAGGCAAGCCTGGTGTGCCGTCCGCCGGTCAGTGATCCTCCTGGTCCAGTTCCTGGTCGCGGCGGTGGAAGAGCTCCATCTGTTCGCGGATCCAGACACGTTCCGCAGGGTTGATGTCGGCGGATTCCAGGTACTTCTGATAGACGGGGTAGAAGGCCCTGAGGATGGGGTAGATGGCGTAGAGGGTGTGCTCGGGCTTCTGCTCCCTGGTGTGTTGCGGGTGGGCGTCGAAGGTGTTCTTGAAGCGTTGCATGTAGTGGCGGAAGGATGTGAAGGAAGTGTCCATCCGGCGGGCGCTGATGCCCACGTTCATGTCCTTGCAGTAGACCGTCTTGAACCCCTGATCAATCAGGTGCAGGGAGATATCGACATCCTCGTGCATGATGTCCTCTTTGTCCCTGCAGACGTGGCTGCGTATGGCCCGCCAGGCCGTGGCGCGCAGGGCCATGTTGGAACCGTAGAGCAGGTATTGCCCGTCGTCGGCCCGGTAGATGGCCTTGCGGATGGTGTTGTCGCCCTTGAGCCCGATCCGCTTGCCTGGCATGTCATAGTAGGCCACCGGTCCAGTGGCGCCCATGGCCTTGGGGTCCCGGGTGAAGATGCCGGAGACCACCTCCACCCAATTGGGACGGAGCATGCAGTCGGCGTCAATCCGGCCCAGCACATCGCCGGTTGCCCGGTCAAGTCCGTAGTTGCGGGTGGGGATCAGCCCTTGTTCACTGTCCTGATGGAGAAGCTTGACATGCTGGTCAGGGTGCTGATCGATGAAGTGCTGGACGATGGAGGCCGTTGCGTCTGTGGAGTGGTTGTCGACTACCAGCACCTCCTTGGGTGCCTGGCTCTGCCTGGTGGCGTTCAGGAGGCAGTCCTCAATGCGTTCTTCCTCATTCCAGGCGGGTATGACTATGGAAACGGTCAACATACCCCTCAGGATACGTGTGCCCGGATACACCGTCGGCTCAACCTGTGCCCTACAGCCCGCCATGTCAGCCATCTTGGGATAATGGAACATATGGCCAACGAGCAAAAGCAGCGCTTCGATTTCGCGACGGTCTTCCCGCCCAAGGGGGATCCGCGCCGACCTCCGGAATGGTTCGGCCGTGCCCTCCTCTATGTAGTGATAGCTGTCTTTCTGGCCTGGTTCGCTTACGCCTCCTGGTGGAAGATCGAATTCCTGGTGCTGGATGTGGTGATCGCCATCTTTGTCTCCCTTGCCATGGAGCCTCTGGTGCTCAGACTGGTCAGGCATGGCTGGCGGCGGGGAGCAGCCTCTGCGGTTACGTTGATAGGTCTGATCATCATTGTGATCGTCCTTATGGGCATGTTCGGCAATTTGCTGGTTCAGCAGGTCATTGGCATGGCCAACGGGGCGCCGGCACTCTATGAGCAGGTGGCGGAATTCATCGCCAGCCGCACACCCTGGCACCTGCCGGCCATGCAGGATCTTGGCGGTGAGATCGTCAAGAACATCCAGACCTCCTGGGTGACGGACTTCGCAGGACAGGCCCTGAACACCACCGTGGGCCTGGTCGGGTCCTTCATTAATATCATGACCGTCCTGCTGGTCATCTACTACATCTCCGCCGCAGGCCCCAAACTGCGCCGCAGCCTCTGCCAGTGGCTGGCCCCCAGGAGCCAGCGCCGTTTCCTTTTTGTCTGGACCATCGCCCAGGACCAGATCTCCAGCTTCCTGTTCAGCAGAACCATTCTGGCGCTCATCTCTGCGGCCTGCATGTCGGTCTTTCTGGTCATTCTGAAGGTGCCCTACTGGCTGCCGCTGGCCCTCTTCTGCGGGCTGGTTTCCCAGTTCGTGCCAACCATCGGCACCTACATAGGCGGAGCTATTCCCGTAGTGGTGGCCTGGGGAAGCCGCGGACTGCTGGTGGCCGTGATCGTGCTGGTCTACATCATCATTTACCAGCAGATCGAAAACATGATCCTGGCTCCCAAGATCTCCCAGCGGACCATGGACCTCAACCCAGCCATCGCCTTCCTCTCCGTACTGGCCTTGGGTGCGGTCTTCGGCGCCCTGGGTGCCTTCCTGGCCCTGCCTCTGGCGGCCAGCTTCCAGGCTATATTCTCGGCTTCGGTCAAGCACTACGAGCTGATCGACTCCCCGCTCATGCAGGATCCCAAGCCGGTCGGCAAGTCCAAGGTGGTCGAGGGTGTCGAGGCCTTCAACGAGCACGTGGTTCAGCCCGTGGCCAGCCATGTGGGCAGCCGGTCGGCCAAAGGGACCAGCGCCAGGGTCAGAGTGGACGATCCGGTCATGACGATTGCCCGCGAGCTCTACCCGACCTCTTCCCCGACGGCCAAGGATCTGGATGAGTCAGCCACGGTTCCTATACCCAAGTCCGCCTCGGCTCCGGTAAGGCACAGGCCGCTCAAAGGCACCGAGACCACCAACGAGGCCTCCGAGGAAGAGGATAACCCTCGCAAGGAGTGGCGCTGATGGCTCTGCTCAAAGTGCTGGACGTTCTGATGATGCTGCTGGGCGGGGTGGGCATCGTCTACCAGGCCATCTGCATCGTCATCTCCTTTGTCTCCAAGCCCACGGTTTTTCCCGAGGCCCCTTTCGACAAGCGGTTCGCCGTCCTTATTTCAGCCCGCAACGAGGAGCAGGTGGTCGGTCATCTGATCAATTCCATCAAGGAACAGACCTATCCATCCTCCATGATCGACATATGGCTGGTGGCCGATAACTGCACTGACGACACCGCCGGACTGGCCAGGTCCCTGGGCTGTCATGTGGTAGAGCGGCAGGATCCGAACCAGGTGGGCAAGGGCTACGCTCTGACCTTTCTGCTGGACCAGATACTTGAGCGGGGCCTTGCCTCCCGCTACGATGCCTACTTCGTCTTCGATGCGGACAACCTCCTGGACCGCCATTACATCGAAGAGATGAACAAGGCCTTCCAGTCCGGCTTCCGCATACTGACCAGCTACCGCAACTCGGTCAACTTTTCGGACAACTGGGTCTCCTCCGGCTCAGCCCTATGGTTCATCCGTGAATCCCGGTTCCTCAACACCTCAAGGATGGTCATCGGCTCCAGCTGTCACGTGGGCGGCACCGGGTTCATGTTCTCCAGGGAGGTTATGGAGCGCAACAACGGCTGGAAGTTCCACCTGCTGACCGAGGACCTGGAATTCACCATGGACTCGGTTCTGCACGGCGAGCGCATCGGTTATTGCGGCACCGCCATCCTTTATGACGAGCAGCCGGTCACCTTCAAGCAGAGCTGGCGGCAGCGGCTGCGCTGGAGCAAGGGCTTCCTTCAGGTCTTCCGCTATTACGGGCCCGCCCTGATCTCCAGAGCTTTCCGTGAACGCGACTTCTCGGCCGTGGACCTGACCATTCTCATCTGCCCGCTGACCGTCCTGGCTCTGGTCCGCTGCTTCTTCGGTCTGCTCTTCCCGGCTCTGGGCTTCGTGACCTGGACCAGCCAGGTGACTGAACTGATCAATGGCATCGCAGCTGGAGTTCTGGGTGTCCTGGCCATGATGGGCCTGGCCGCACTGACGGTCCTGGCCGAGCGGGACAAGATCGGCGCATCCAACAAGGAGCTTTTCGCCTACTGCCTGAGCTTCCCCATCTTCATGCTGAGCTACCTGCCCATCTCATTCCAGGCCATCTTCGCCAATCCGGGATGGAAGCCCATCGAGCACTCGGGGCACTGAGACCGGGCATCCGCCGACATGCGAACTAGATTATGGAGGTGGCCAGGAGCGAGATAATGGTGGGATAGACTTAAGGCCATGTCCGATGAAGCCCGATCAGCCAGCATGACCGCCCACACGGCAGTGGCTCCTCCGCCCGATCCACAGGCAGCGGTCTCTATTCGCGCCCTGGTCAAGTGCTACCAGGGCCGGCCTGCTGTCAATGCCCTCTCTCTGGATATTCCCAGGGGGTCCTTCTATGGGATTGTCGGCCCCAACGGCGCGGGAAAGACCACCACGCTGAACATGGTGACCGGCCTCCTGGCGCCTGACTCCGGAAAGGTCATGATTCTGGGCAGGGACGTATGGTCTGACGTGGATACAGCCAAGCGGATCATAGGCGTCATGCCCCAAGGCGACCAGATCTTCGACAGGCTGACCGGTCTGCAATTGCTGGTCTACTCGGGCATGCTGCGTCGAATGCCGCGCGAGGAGGCGCTGAGCAGGGCCAGGGACCTGCTGGAGGCTTTTGACCTGACCGATGCCGGAGGAAAGCGCGTCTGCGATTATTCATCCGGAATGACCAAGAAGATTTGCCTGGCTACTGCCATGATTCATTCCCCCAGACTCCTTGTACTGGATGAGCCTTTCGAATCGGTCGACCCGGTCTCCAGCGCCAATCTCAAGGACATCCTTGTCGAGTATGTCGATACTGGAGGAACCGTGGTCATTTCCTCGCATGTCATGGCCCTGGTGGAGCGGATGTGCACGCATGTAGCCATCATCAATCATGGTCTGGTTCGGGCTGATGGCACGGTGGCCCAGGTCGCAGCAGGGGAGGATCTGGAGGATCGCTTCCTGGATCTCGTCGGCGGCCGCCATCAGGCCCGCCGGATCGCTTGGCTGAACGGTTCCGGGTCCGAGGAAGACCAGGAGGCGGAATGAGAACGGCAGCCACCATCATCGCCATGCGTTGGTCCATTACCTGGGGAACGGTCAAGCACTCCTCCTGGCAGATGGTCGGCGCCATCATCAGCCTGCTCATGGCCATTGGCATCTGCCTGGCCTCATGGCAGGCTGCGCTGGCACTGGGGGGATGGCTGCCCAAGGCCGATCCGGGCGACCGCCAGCGTATGGGAACCATCTTGGTCCTGTTCCTCGTCGGGCTGACCCTGGGAGTGATTCTGATCCAACTGACCTTTCTGGGCCAGGGGTCGATACTGGGCCCTTCGCGATTCGTCCTTTACGGGATTCCTGACGGCCAACTGCAGGTGGGGCTCTACCTGGCCGGGCTGACCGGGCCTGCGGGATTGACCGGTCTTGTCTGCTTCCTGGCTCTGACGGCCATCTATGCCCGCATGGGTGTCGGAGCTTCGATCGTGGCTTTAATCGCAGCCCTGCTGGCTGTCATGGTGTTGCTGGCCTTGTCCCGTGCAATTTTGGACCTGGTCGGTACACTGATGGTTTCTCGGCGCACCCGGTCCGGGCTCTATCTGCTGGTCACCATGGTGATCATGGTTTTGTGCATGCTGCCCTCTTTGCTGAGCAGTGAGATTATGAACGGCATGGCAATGGACGCCGACTCCATGAAATCCGTGGCCGATTTGCTTGCTTGGACGCCGCTGGGTGCCGCTGTCCGTCTGCCTGAGGATCTTATTTTGGGATCATGGTGGGCTCTGGCCGGACGTCTGTTTATGGAGCTGGCCACACTGGCTCTCTGCTTCATGATCGGCATGGTGTGTCTGCGTCATGACCGTTTGCATACTGGGGCGAGGGCTGAGCGGCCGACAGCTTCCAAGGGACTGGGGATGCTGGGCCGGTCCCGGAACACTGTGGATGCAATGATCGCACGGCTCCTGATCTATCTGCGTCAGGATTCCCGCAAGCTGTCTATCTATCCGCTTTTGCTGGTCCTGATGGTTCTGTACGCAATACTCTTCCGTCAGATGCCCATGCTGATATGGCTGGGACCGGTTTTGGGCGCCCTGATACTGGAGATTCCCGAGGGCAACGCTTTGGCCTACGATGGGCTCGCCCTGCGCATGGAGATAGCTGCGGGAGTGAAGGGTCGTGAGGACCGGCTGGCCCGTGTCCGCAGCCATCTGATCGTGGCCATGCCCTGCATGCTCCTGCTCGGGCTGGTGACTTTGATCCTCTCCGGGGCAATGAAGGGCGGAAGGGACCTGGCCATCTCCTTGGATATGCTTGCTGTGACGGTCGGATTGCTTCTGTCTGGTCTGGGAGTTGCTCAGATTTTCTCGGCCCTGCTGATCTATCCGGTCCCCTCTATGGACCAGCCCTTCACTTCGCCCCAGGGGCGTGCTGTTGCCCAAGGCTTCCTGCCAATGCTGCAGTTGCTGGCTAGCCTGGTGATCATGCTGCCCACTTTATTAGTGGCGCTGCTGTCCATGACCAAAGGCGGGATGCTTCCGCTCTGGCTGCCTATGCTGGTAGCACTGGCCAACGGTTTGATTACCCTCGCCATAGGTGTAGCTTTAGGGTCCCGGATCTTCGATCGTCGACAGTCGGCCATTCTGCTGACTCTGGACCGCTATGCCTCTCTGCAGTCCTGAGGCAGTGACAGAACCAGTACTAGGCTGGTTGGATGATGCCTACCGATCCGAACTCGGTTGGCGAACACAAGTCCGGGAGTGAGCAATTGGGTGACAGACATCAGCTGCGCATGACACGCCGTCGTCGGATCAAGCGACGCTGGCGGGTGGCCCTGGCCACGCTTGTGGCTGTCATACTGGTTGCCGGCTATGCATGCATGGACCTGGCTGACCTGGTGCCTGGACCGCTGACCTTGGCCAAGACCAGTCATTCTTCGGTCCCCCCTGCGGTCATGATGGGCGTGCCGCCGACCCTTGCCGCCGACAAGCCTGGGTCCGCAGCGGATGCCGCCCAGGTCCAGCAGCTGGTCAACGCTTTCGCCGATACGCCGGGCCTGGGCAATGGCTACTCGCTGGTCGTGCGACAGGCTGACGGACGGGTGCTGGCCCAGAAGAACGCCGACCAGGCGCGCCAACCGGCCTCCACCATGAAGACCTTGACCGCAGCCGCAGCCGCCTCTGTTTTGGACATGTCCTCACAGCTGGATACTGAGGCGGTTCTGGATTCCTCTGCTCCCTCGCAGGCAACGCTGACCCTGCGCGGTCACGGCGATATGCTCCTAGGGGTAGGCAAAGACGACCCCATGCATGTCAATGGCCGGGCCGGTCTAGGGACTCTGGCCGAGAAGACGGCTCAGGCTCTGCGCCAGCAGGGGATCGACCGAGTGGCCCTGGCCTACCAAGACACGCTTTTCGGCGACGATCGGGAGCCGGAGGGAATTGCAGAAAATAATCCTGATGGAATCTACTTCCAGATGCCGGTCTCCATGGCTGTGGATGAGGCCCGGCAGGGACGGACTGAGCCTGTTGTCTACCCGGATGCAGGGGTTTACTTGCCCAGGGTCGAAAACCCGGCTCAGGCCGCTGCAGTATCCTTCGCCAGCCGCCTGATGGAGTCCGGGATCCAGGTGGACAATGCCCAAGGCCCGGACCGGACCGACCACGCCCAGGGCAGGGTTCTGGCCCGTATCAGCTCGGCGCGGCTCAGCGAGGTCATGTCGCTGATGCTGCGCAACTCCGACAACAGCCTGGCCGAGCTTTTCGGCCGTCTGACCGCCTTGGCCCTGAACATGCCCAACAGTCCAGCTGGGGCTATGAAAGCCGTTGTCAGCACGCTGAACAAGCTGGGCGTGGACACCGCGGGACTCAACATGGCCGACTGCTCGGGGCTTACTCCTGGCTCCGTCCTGCGGGTGGGCACCTTGGCTGACGTCCAGCAACTGGCTCTTGCTGACAAGGGCTTGACCCCCCTAGTCAAGGGCCTGTCTGTAGTGGGCCTGACCGGCACAGCGGCCAGCCGAAAGGTGGATGACCAGGCTGATGGACTGATTCGGGTCAAGACCGGCACTCTGGATCAGGTGACCTCGCTTACGGGCAATGTGATTCGTCGCTCTGGCGGCGTTTTGGTCTTTGCTGTGGTCATCAACGATTCCGAGGACGCGGCTGCTGCCCGACAGGCTGTGGACACCTTGGTCGGATCCTTGGATCGGATTTGAGCAGGAAGAAGCCTGGACCATGGTCTATTCAGCGGCAATGAAAAAGGCGGTGGGGCTCCTGCGTTCGACCCTTGACGGGGAGGGCTTGGGCCTGCAGGATCAGCGGTTCGCCCAGCACGGGGTGCATCGGCCCGATCCGGATGCCCCATTGATTCTGGTGGCCTGCTCTGGAGGCCGGGATTCCCTGGCCCTGGCCTGTGCGGCCCACCTGGTGGCCGACATGACCGGGCTGCGGTGCGGTGCCCTGCTGATCGATCATGGTCTGATGCCTGATTCGGATCAGGTCGCAGAGCGCGCGGCTGGAACCTGCCGAAAGCTGGGATTGGATCCGGTCCGCGTCACCAGAGTGGATGTACCGGTCACCTCGGCCGGCCCTGAGGCCGATGCACGTGCAGCCCGCTACCAGGCGCTCTCCGAACAGGCCCTCGAGCTGGGGGCCAAGGCCGTCCTTCTGGCGCACACTCGTGACGATCAGGCTGAGACGGTGCTGATCGGACTGATTCGCTCACAGGGGCTGGAGGCCATCACCGGCATGGCTCGGCGTGTGGAGCGTGGGGGAATGCGTTACCTGCGTCCCTTTCTGGACCTGGACCGGAAGGATACCACGGCTATTTGCCGCCAGCAGGGGATCGACTGGTGGGATGACCCTACTAACGGCGATGATCGACCGGCTGATTCCACGCTTCCCGAGACCCTGCCGCTGCGCTCGCGGATCCGCCACGACCTGCTGCCGGCCTTGAATCGCTTCGCTGGGCGGGACATGGCCCGCCGCCTGGCCCTTGGCGCGGATATGGCCCGTCTGGATCAGGATTATTTGGACACCCAGGTGGATGGCTTGTTCCAGCGGCTGGTCTCCCGCCCCGATTCGGACCAGATAGCCAAGGGGGTGCTGGCCTGCTTGGATGCCCACGGATTGGCCGACTGCCATCCAGCTCTGCGCACCCGCTTGCTGGCCCAGGTACTGACCAAACTGGGCATACGGTTCACGGCCGTGCAGGTCCAGGCTCTGGATAATTTGGTCTGCCGGTGGCACGGCCAGCAGGGCCCTCGTTTTCCCAGCTCTCATACAGCAATCCGTAAGGGTCAAGTCATTCTCATATGCAATGATGGAGACCATGCGCATCGCTGATATTCAATCCCATATCGACCATGAACTGGTGTCCAAGGAACGGATAGAAGAGCTGATCAACCGGACGGCCAAGCAGGTCAGCCGGGATTACCGGGGCAAGAACCCGATCATGCTGGCCGTGCTCAAGGGGGCTTTCAACACGCTTGCCGCCCTCTCGCAGGCCGTCACCATTCCGGTTCAGATCGAGTTCATGAGCATCTCCAGCTATCCGGCAGGCAAGACCAGCGTTTCTGAGGGAGACCTGGACATCAGGATGGATTTGGACTGCGATGTGCGCGGTCGGCATATTCTGATCGTTGAGGATATTATCGATTCCGGCTACACCTTGCACTGGTTGGTCGAGCATCTCAAGGAGCGAGGGGCTGCATCGGTGGAGATCTTCACTCTGCTGGACAAGACCTCGCGGCACGAGGTGGAGGTGGATGTCAAATATCCAGGGTTCGCCATACCCGACGAATTCGTTGTGGGCTTTGGGCTGGATTACGACGAGCAGTACCGTAATCTCGACTCGATAGCCGTACTCAGGTCCGAGGAATACATGGACCCGACCCAGAAACAGGATCATCAGGATCAGGGGGAGCAGTCATGAGCTACTCGCAGGGACCGCAGCAGGGTCCGCCCAATGGGGGCAAGGACAACGGAGACAAGGGCAACAACCCCTTCAACTTCAACCTGGGCAACAACGGTTCTGGCCCCAATGGGGGCAACCGCTCATTCTGGCGTTCCCCTTGGCTCTGGGGGATTCTGGCCGTGGTCATCATCCTGGCCATCTTCGGCTTCTTCAGCAGCCAGAACGGCGCTCAGACCATCGATACCCAGGACGGCCTGGAGCTGCTGAACGACCGCAGCAGCATGGTCAAGAAGGCCGAGATCACCGAGAAAATGCAGGTCGTCGAGCTCAAGCTCAATAGTGACTTCGTCAAGGATGTGCCCGGCTTCCGCGGCAACCGCACCTCCAAGAACTTCGGCAAGGACGTGCAGTTCTACTACGTGGAGGCTCAGGGGCAGCAGGTGGTCAAGGCCGTAGAGAAGGCCAAGCCCTCCGAGGGGTACAACTCGGTGGTGCCGCAGACCAGCATGATGAGCTACCTGATCTCCTCCATCCTGCCCATGCTGATCATTTTGGGAGTCTTTTGGTTCCTGCTCTCGCGCATGTCCTCGGCGGCCGGCGGCGGCATGTTCGGCATGGGGGGCAAGAAGAACTCCGCCAAGCTCAGCGACGGGCAGACCCCCAAGACCAAGTTCTCGGACGTGGCCGGCGAGGAGGCCGCAGTCCAGGAGGTGGAGGAGATCAAGGAGTTCCTCAAGGATCCCTCCAAGTACAAGGCCCTGGGCGCTCGCATACCCCGTGGCGTCCTGCTCTATGGCCCCCCTGGAACCGGCAAGACCCT
This sequence comes from Bifidobacterium sp. H6bp9, assembly GCF_032193695.1. Lineage (NCBI taxonomy): Bacteria > Bacillati > Actinomycetota > Actinomycetes > Bifidobacteriales > Bifidobacteriaceae > Bifidobacterium > Bifidobacterium sp. H6bp9. Next base: position 304,333 of record NZ_JASTZY010000001.1, on the reverse strand, counting down.
GCTGGCCAGGGCCATCGCCGGCGAGGCCAGCGTGCCCTTCTACTCCATGGCAGGCTCTGACTTCGTCGAGATGTTCGTCGGTCTGGGCGCCTCTCGAGTGCGCGACCTGTTCGATGAGGCCAAGAAGAACGCGCCGGCCATCATCTTCATCGATGAGATCGATGCTGTGGGCGGCAAGCGCGGCTCCGGAATGAGCGGTGGCCATGACGAGCGCGAGCAGACCCTGAACCAGCTGCTGGTGGAGATGGACGGCTTCGACAACGACACCAACCTGATCATCATTGCAGCCACCAACCGTCCCGACATTCTGGATCCGGCCCTGCTCAGGCCCGGCCGGTTCGACCGCCAGGTAGCCGTGGAAGCTCCTGATCTGGAGGGCCGTGAGGCCATCCTCAAGGTCCATGCCAAGGGCAAGCCCTTCGTGCCTGACGTGGATCTGCACACTGTGGCCGTGCGGACGCCTGGCTTCACCGGCGCCGACTTGGCCAACGTGCTCAACGAGGCTGCTCTGCTGACCGCACGTTCCGATGCCCAGCTGATCGACAACCGGGCCATCGACGAGGCCATCGACCGCGTGCTGAGCGGACCTCGGCGGCGGACCAAGGGCATGGCTCTGGCCGAGATGCGCAACACCGCCTACCATGAGGGCGGCCATGCCATGGTTGCTGCGGCCCTGCACCACACCGACCCGGTCACCAAGGTGACCATTCTGCCTCGCGGGCGGGCCCTGGGCTACACCGCGGTCATGCCCACCACGGACCGCTACTCGCAGTCCCGCAACGAGCTGCTGGACCAGATGGCCTATGCCATGGGCGGCCGTGTGGCGGAGGAGGTGGTCTTCCATGACCCGACCACTGGCGCCTCCAACGACATCGAGAAGGCCACCAGCATCGCCCGCCAGATGGTCCTGCAGTATGGGTTCTCATCCAAGTTAGGCGCCATCAAGTGGGCTGACGAAAATGACCAGGACGCCGGACTCGATGCCCTGAAGCCCCACAACTACTCAGAGAAGACGGCCGAGGCGATCGATGAGGAGGTCCACAATCTCATCGAGACGGCTCACGAAGAGGCTTGGCGGATCATCACTGAAAACCGTGACGTGCTGGATGAGCTCGTTCGACAGCTCCTGGTCAAAGAGACTCTGAACAAGGACGAGCTGGCTGCGGTCTTCGCTGGTCTGCGCAAGGCTCCCGAACGTCAGCTCTGGCTGTCTGCGCCGGATCGGCCGGACTCCGAGCAGCCTCCGGTGGAGATTCCTGAGGAGCTCAGGCGCAGCGTAAACGGACCGTCCGCAGAGGACCAGCACTGAATTCTGAATCGGCTCGGTGCCCTGCATATGGTTCCGGGGCCGGTGCCAGTGAATCTTCCAAGGCGAGGGAGGAGCGTACATCATGGATTCCATCCGTCTGAGTTCCATCAAGGTCGCACCCCTGCATGGCCAGCAGAAGCCTGGGCTCGGCTACCAGGTCGATGCCGTCCTCTACCTGGATTTGAGTGAGGCAGGCAGGCTCAACGACGGCACTCAGACCGTGGACTATGTGCAGATTGTCCGGCGGATCGTCAACCTGGTCCAAAACGAGCCGGCTGATGAGATTCTGGAGTCCCTGACCGCCAAGGTGGCTGATGCCATCCTGCTCTCCCATCAGATCCGCCGCACCCGGGTCACGGTCACCCGTCTGGGTGCTGACCAGGGAACAGGGGTCGGTTTCCAGGTGGGCGTCACCCTGGAGCGTGCGGCCGACGATCAGGTGGAAGGCAACCCGGCCAGCATGGAATCTGGACGAGTCAGGGGCGGCGGGAATGCTGCTCTAGGGCATCCCTCCTTCCTGCTGTCTGGTCAGGCCGATTCTGGCCATGCGGCACAGGCCCGGCTGCGTCACCCCGTAACCTCCTCCACGCAGAACGGCCTGTCCTCAGATTTGGAGAATGATAACGAAGCGTCTAGTCAGCCGACTGTCGAGGGGGCCAAGCCAAAGGGCCTTCTGATGCGTGATGTGATTGCGCTGGAGGGAGCATCGGGAACCGACCGGCTGACCATGCTTCGTGCTCTCGCAGCCTTGGACGGGATCCCCGGCAGCCAGTTGGTCGGCATCTCGCCCCTATATGCCTATCGGGACGACCAGGGGGATCAGCGTCTATCGGCCGTGGTTATTCTGCAGACACCGCTGAATCTGGAGGAACTGCGGTCGGCCCTGGACATGGTGGCCGCCCCTATCAGACAGATGGGCGGATTGGATGCAGACGTGGTCGAGGTGGAGAGCTTGGATGGTTCGGTTCTGTCCTCTCAGGACCGTCCGCCTCTGCTGGCTGCCCATGCTCCATCGCGCATTTTGATTCCCTGGGCTTACTTGGAGCCTGAACACAGTCTGCCTGGAGCTGACGGATCCTGTCTGGCAAGCCTGGCCAACCGCGCTCCTGACCGGGATCGCATCAGCCTGGTCTCGGAGGACTGGATTCTGGACGGGTTGTCATGAGGGCCCGCCGCACACCGCTCGTGCACTATCTGGTCGCCCTGGTCTTGGGGCTGATGGGAGGCGCCGGCATCTCGGAACTGGGCATGTCCACCAGGACGGACCTCATGGGGGTTCCCTGGCTGGTCAGCGTATTGCTCTTCCTGCTGGGGGCGGCCATCCTGATCATGGCCTTCCAGGTGCATCGCTACGCCAAGGGAGACCGCAAGGAGATGGATTTGCGCTTCGCGGTCAACGTGCTGATCATGAGCAAGGCCTTGGGCGTTGCCTGTGCCGCCCTGTTGGGCTGGTATGGCAGTCAGGCACTGATCAGCATGGGGCATGCAGGCGCGCCCTATTACACGCGGGTCATGCAGGAGTGCCTGGTCGCCTCCCTGGTCTGTCTGATCGATGTGGTGACCGGAGCTGTGGGGGAGTGGCTCTGCCAGTTGCCCCCGGATGACGGGCCTGAGAACCCCGATCGGCGCAAGTCCTCACGAAGACCCATGGCCGATGCGACCGATACCGCTGACAGGGCGAAGATAAAGGCCAATTCAAGTAAAAGGCCGGGCTGAACAGCGTTCGAGGCCGTAGCCTAAGGCATTTCCGAAGATGGCCGACCTGCTGCAGACCAGGCTGTTGACTCTTCGCCTTGGAAAAATACGCGATGACCTTGTGGCCGCTCAGTTTTTAGGCACCCTGATCATGGCCTCCTGAACCATGTAGGCTGCCAAATCACCCTGACGGTTGTAAACCTTGGCCATGCACAGGCTGCGGCCGTGGTCGGCCACTGGGGACTCCTGAATAAAGCAGTGCCAGTCGCAAGGATCCAGATCCTGATACCACCACATGGCATGGTCGATGGAGGCGAAGGAGATCCCCGGGGTGGTCATGCTCAGCCCGGCACGGCGCAGGGCGGGCTCCATCATGATCTGATCGCATTCCATGGCCAGCAGGGCCCGGCGCATCAGCGGATCCAGGTCGGCACTTCCCTGGGTGCGGCTCCAAACGGCCTGGCGGCTCCTGCTGTCATCCTCGGAATCCCTTTTGTCTGCCTCATCTGCATCATCCAGCAGGACCGTGCCGCCGACGTGGCGCATGTCGAAGGGGCTCTGATGGGCATAGTAGTCAGCGAAGGGGGACTGGTCGGCATAGGGTTCCATCAGCTCCCGGGAGCCGGGCAGGTCCTCCGGATCGGGCAGCCCCGTCGGCATGGGGTCGGCATAGCGGATGCCCTCCTGGCCGACCTGCTGGTAGGAGAGCAGGGCGTTCAGGATGGTCCGTTCCCCCTGGTGCAGATCAACACGTCTGGAGGAGAAGGAGTGCCCATCTCGAATGGTCTCGACTTCAGCTTGAACGTCCTGATCCAGGAGTCCAGTGCGCAGGTAATAGGCGTGCATCGAGTGGGGCAATCGACCTTCCGGCACGGTCCGCCCGCCGGCCATGATGGCCTGACCCAGCAGCTGGCCCCCGTAAAGGCGGCCTGTGGGGAAGTCCAGCGATTTGCCTAGAAAACGGGAACGGCCATCGGCAGGCTGCTGTTTTTGCAAATTCAACCCGGCGATGGCCTGGGCCAGTGCTTCATCCTCGGTGCTCATGCTTCTCCTGGGCCCTCGATCCCTCGTGATGTGCTTCGTTTAGCGGGTCAGCTTGCGGTGGATGCGGTGGGGCCTGGAGGCCTCCTCGCCCAGACGCTTGACCTTGTTCTCCTGGTAGGCCTGGAAGTTGCCCTCGAACCAGTACCAGGAGGCCGGATTCTCGTCCGTGCCCTCCCAGGCCAGAATATGAGTGGCGATCCGGTCCAGGAACCAGCGGTCGTGGGAGATGACCACAGCGCAGCCGGGGAAGGCCAACAGGGCGTTCTCCAGGCTCTCCAGGGTTTCCACATCCAAGTCGTTGGTCGGCTCGTCCAGCAGGAGGAGGTTGCCGCCCTGCTTGAGGGTGAGTGCCAGGTTCAGTCTGTTGCGCTCGCCGCCGGATAGGACGCCGGCCGGCTTCTGCTGATCCGAACCCTTGAAGCCGAATGAGGCCACATAGGCGCGGGTGGGCACCTCGATGCCGCCGACCTCGATGAAGTCCAGCCCGCCGGAGACCACCTCCCAGAGGTTCTTGTTGGGGTCGATGCCCTCGCGGTTCTGATCCACATAGGAGATCTTGACCGTGTCGCCGACCTCCAAGGAGCCCGATGTCAGAGGCTCCAAGCCCACAATGGTCTTGAAGAGCGTCGACTTGCCCACGCCATTGGGCCCGATGACGCCCACAATCCCGTTTCGAGGCAGGGTGAAGCTCAGATCGTCGATCAGGACGCGGTCGCCGAAGGCCTTGTGGATGTGCTCGGCCTCCAGCACCTTGGAGCCCAGACGGGGACCCGGCGGAATCTGAATCTCGGAGAAGTCCAGCTTCTTGTTGTTCCGGGCCTCGTTCTCCATCTGCTCATAGCGCTCCAGACGGGCCTTGTTCTTGGCCTGCCGGGCCTTGGGGGAGGAGCGGACCCATTCCAGTTCGTTGTTGAGACGCTTGGCCAGTTTGGCGTCCTTCTGCCCCTGGACCTCCAGACGCTTGGCCTTGGTCTCCAAGTAGGTGGAGTAGTTGCCCTGGTAGGGGTAGAGGTGGCCGCGGTCCACCTCGCAGATCCATTCGGCCACGTTGTCCAGGAAGTACCGGTCGTGGGTCACGGCCAGGACAGCGCCCTTATAGGTGTGCAGGTACTGCTCCAGCCAGAGGATGGACTCGGCATCCAAGTGGTTGGTGGGCTCGTCCAGCAGGAGCAGGTCGGGGGCTTCCAGCAGCAGCCGGCATAGAGCCACCCGGCGGCGCTCCCCTCCAGAGATGACCGAGACCGGGGTGTCCGGGTCGGGGCACTGCAGGGCATCCATGGCCTGATCCAGCTGGGAATCCAGATCCCAGCCGTTGGCGGCATCAATTTGCTCCTGGAGCTGGCCCATCTCGGTCATGAGGGCGTCGTAATCGGCATTGGGATCGGCCATCTGCTCGCCGATCTGGTTGAAGCGATCCACCTTGCTCATGATGTCGCCGAAGGCCATGCGAATGTTCTCGCCAACGGTCTTGTCCTCGTCCAGCGGCGGCTCCTGCTGGAGGATGCCTACCGTGTAGCCGGGGGTGAGCTGAGCCTCGCCGTTGCTGACCGTGTCCAGGCCAGCCATGATCCGCAGCAGGGTGGACTTGCCCATGCCGTTGGGGCCCACCACGCCGATCTTGGCGCCGGGCAGGAAACTCAGGGTCACATCGTCCAGGATGACGCGGTCGCCGAAGGACTTGCGCGCCTTGATCATCTGATAAATGAATTCGGCCAAGAAGCTACCTCACAGAACCATAGAAAAGACAGTGGAAACTGCATTCATGGTAGTGGGAACTTCTGACTTATGCGCCGGGCTGATAAGCAAGGTCAGGCAGGCGGATGGCCGCCTATAAACAAGACCTATGACCAGACCCTGGTTCTGCCGCCGTGGTCGGGGTAGCCTTGAGTCGACGTTCCCGCCCGGCATGCGCAGGTCAAGGAACGCCGGACGGACCTTTGCCGGCTTGGGCGGGTTCCCTCCTATCGCTGTGCGCATGAGGAACGGGCCGTCCGCTCTATGACGGTTGCAAGGGAGTATCAATGACGGAGAAACAGCAGCAGGGTCGGATTTCCACAGCTCATCGGTTGCGTTGGAGGCCGCTTGACATAGCGGTCGGCGCAGGCCTGGGCGCGGTGTCGGGGTTGATTTACTGGTTGGCCAGCCTGCTCGCCTCGTGGATATTCCCGCTGATGACGGCCCTGCTTCCGGGGATGGCGGCCCTTTTGCATGGGGTCTTCTACTTTCCCTGCACCCTTTCCCTGCTGATACTGCGCAAGCCAGGCGCAGCCGTCTACGTTGGCATCATCAGTGTCCTGGTCGAGATTCTGCCTGGCAACGCCTATAACGTGCCGATGATTTTGGTGGAGGCCATCGTCGAGGCCCTGTGCGCGGAACTGGCCTTCGGAATATTCCGCTACCGTCGTTGGACCCTGGGAACGACCGTTCTGGGGGGTGTCCTGATAGCCTTGGTCTATAACGCTTTTCTCCTGGCCTTCTATTATCAGGGGGTCTCCCTCCTCAGCCCGAGGGGGATCATCGGCACCATCTGCGAGCTGATCAGTGGAGTGGTCCTGGCTGGACTGGTCAGCTGGTTCCTCTTCCGGGCCATCGGCAGCACCGGCGCTCTGGATCGGCTGGCATCCGGGCAGGATGTCAGGCAGGTCTGAATATCGGCATCCTCGCCCAACCGACCGTATTGACCATATGTTTATTGACTCAGTGTTTCCCGTGCAGCTGTGACAGCCCATACCGGGCAGGAAGGGCCCTACTATGACCAAACTTCGTTCCTACCTTGCAGCAGCGGTGCTTCCGCTCATCCTGGCAGCGGGCGCCTGCGGCCCCTCCCAGGCCACACAAGAAGACAGGATTGACCCTCAGGCCGCCATCAGCGTCAACAATGCCGAACCTACGGCTCCGCTGATTCCCTCCAGCACCAACGACACCGCGGGCTGGAAGGTGGTGACCCAGCTCTTCGACGGGTTGGTCACCTTCGATGCCAAAGGCGGGATGACCCTGGTCGAGGCCAAATCGATTACTCCCAATGAGGATGCAAGCCAGTACACGATTGTCCTCAAACCAGGACTCACCTTCAGCGACGGGGAGAAGATCACAGCCAAGACCTATGCGGATTCCTGGTCCTTCGCGGCGAATGCAGCCAATGGGCAGCTGGGCGCCTCGGCTTTTTCGACCATCGCCGGGTACGAGCAGGTGCAGGATGAGCATGGCGACCCCAAGGCTCCTCTGTCCGGTCTCCGGGTGGTCGACGACCTGACCCTGGAGGTGACCATGGACAAGCCGGATTCCTCCTTCCCCTACAAGGTAGGAGATGTGGCCTTCCTGCCACTGCCGGCAGCCGCCTACAAGGACATCAAGGCCTTCGGCAAGAAGCCGATCGGGAACGGGCCCTACCGCTTCAAATCATGGGTGCCTAATCAGGGCATCAAGCTGGAGAAGGATCCCTCATACAAGGGACCGCGCAAGGCTCGGAACGGAAGCCTGGAGTTCAGGGACTACCAGAGCCTCGATGCCGCCTATGCCGATATCCAAGCCGGTCACCTGGATGTGCTCGATACGGTTCCGGTCTCCCGCCTGAAAACCTTCCATACCGATTCGGGCCTGCAGCCCCTGATCAAGCCAGGGCCGGCCTTCCGTTCCCTGACCATCCCGCAAGGCCTGCAGCATTTCCAGGGGCAGGAGGGCGCCCTTCGCCGGGCGGCCCTGTCGTATGCTCTGGATCGCGCGAAAATAGCCGACAAGGTCTTCGCTGGTTCGGTTACGCCGGCCACTGATTTCCTGGCACCCACCATCAAGGGCAATGCCTCCGACATCACTGGCAAAGAGGTGCTGAGCCACGATCCGGACCAGGCCCGTAAACTGTGGAAGCAGGCTGATGCCATATCTCCCTGGGAGGGCACGCTTCGCATTGCCTACAGTGCCGACGGGGCAGACAAGGACTGGGTTGATGCGGTTCTGCATGAGTATGCCCAGGTTCTGGGAATCAAGACGGCACCGAATATCTTCCCGACTGGCAAGGAATTCAATACTGCAGTTCATAACCGTCAGGTCAACAGTATTTTCAATTCGGGCATCACCTCGGACTATCCCCACCCCGAAGGCTACTTGGTTCAGGGATATGCCTCCAGCCAGGCCGATGGCAAGGGTTTGAACAATGGGGACTACAGGAGCGCCGAATACGATGCCATTCTTTCCCGTGCCGCGTCAAAGACCGATCAGGACGAAGCCATGCAGGATTACCGCGAGGCTGAAGCCGTTCTCTTCAAGGATCTTCCGGTGCTGCCGCTCTGGTACAGGAAGGTCTCAGCGGTGGCCGGCAAGCAGGTTCGCCAGGCTCCTTTCGGATACATGGGTCTGCCTGTCTACAACCAGGTCACCAAGTAAGTCCGACAACCCGGATCTGGCTGATGACGAGTCGTTTTGATACCATGACTCTGGCCGGTACAATCGGCGCGGGGCCTTAGCTCAGTCGGTTAGAGCAAACGACTCATAATCGTTCGGTCCAGGGTTCAAGCCCCTGAGGCCCCACACAGACAAGCCCCCCGGAACCTTTAGAAGGTTCCGGGGGGCTTTATTGATGGATCGAATTAAGAGGTTCAGGTTTCTCAGCCCAGCACTGGTTCGCGTCTTCGATGACTGCCAGTGGAATGACTAAGGTTTTGTCCCCCGAACTTTCTTGATAGTCTTAGTAGAAGGACCAGCCCCGGCTAATGTCGGGGCCGTCCTCTCGCCGCCTAGCTCTAGCATCCATGATTCACCGATGCAAATATGTATGGCTTCACATGTAAGCCGGGGGAAAAGAGCTAGGCGCGTTTTTTATGTCGGATCATAGAGCACCCTCGGTGTATATCCACTTCTCGGTGCCCCAAACGTGCTTACGTAGACAGCCATCAGATCTGCGCACGGCACAATAATCCGGAAGCGCTTCCGTAGAACCGCTAAGTATGAGAATTTATCAGGGAAAAGAATACGGGACGGGCTCGAGTAGGAGCCGTCGGCTTATGCCGGGAAACTATACGCATGTACATCTCCTCTGGAACTGAAAATAGTTCAGCCCCTGTAGGTCCATCGTGTATACGTCCCCCGTATATCTTGTACTAATCATACACCTTGGAGGGGGTGTGTCAAAGCTGAGCAGGGCGAGCCGGGGTGCTCTGATCTGGGTCCGCAGCCGCATTGCGAATCGTGTGTAAATAGCGATAGACGCTGGGTGAGGAGATCCCTAGAGCCCGGGCAACCGTGTCCACCGAGCCCTTGACCAGGAAGACCCCTGACCCATCCAGGCGCGTGATCAGCTGCAGTCGCTCCTGCCGGTTCATTCTTGCCGGAGGAATACCAAGCTCTGCGGCGAATTCGGCAATATTATGCGTAACGACTTCGTCTGTGTTGACTGAGAGCACTTCACGGGTCGATTGGCCGGTCCCGGTCTCAGCATCCGATTCTTCTGATGCGGCTCTATCGTCGTTCAGTACCGCAGCAGGATCGGCCAGTCCCAGAGCGTCCAGATAAGCGCTTGCTCGTCTGAGCTCTTTGCTGGCCTGTCGGAAGGCGGAGCTGTCGAAATTGATGCAGAGAAAGCCGATCACCCGTCCTCTGGAATTACGCAAGAACAGGGTGGACGAGACCACGGGATGCCCCTGGATGGTGTAGCCAGCGTAATGGGTCAAATAGTTGTGCTGGTCGTATTCGTGGTTCCGCCAGATGTGCAGGACCAGGTCGGTGGCGGGACTGCCTATGGTGCGTCCGCTCAAGTTGCCGTTGGCGATGGCAACCACCGAATGCGAGAAATCCCTGACATTCTGAAGCACAACTTCCGTCTTGGGGCCGAGGATCTTACCCAGAAAGTCCACCAGCGGGACGAAAAGCTGCAGAGAAGATGAAACGGGCTTTGATGCACTCATTTGGTCACCCCATCCACTGACTAAAGCCAGATAGTACCATCGCTGCTCTGGTATTAGACGCAGACACTCGGACGGAGCCCACGGCTGTAGACTGGCGGAAGGTCGCTGCGAGCACATCTGCACGGGATGAGAGGTTGACTAATGACATACGATTTCACCAGTATCATGGACAGGCACGGCAAGGACGCCATTGCGGTTGACGGCCTGGGTGCCGAGCCTGGATTCGCCCCCGATCCTCCCAAGGAGGGCTTCGATGTCATCCCCATGTGGATTGCCGATATGAACTTCCCTACGGTGCCGACCATACCCGAGGCCATCATCGAGCGTGCCAAGCACCCGGCTTTCGGCTATTTCAATCCCACTGACGAGTACTACGACGCCATCATCAACTGGCAGCGCACCCGCAATGGTGTGGAAGGCCTGACGGCTGAGGACATCGGCTATGAGAACGGGGTCCTGGGCGGGGTTGTCTCGACTTTGACTGCCTTTGCGGCTCCCGGCGACGCGGTTTTGCTCCACAGCCCGACCTACGTCGGCTTTACCTCCTGCATCGAGAACAATGGCTACCACATCGTGCACAGCCCCTTGAAGAAGGACGAGCAGGGCGTCTGGCGCATGGACTTCGATGACATGGACCGCAAGCTCAAGGAGAACAACATCCATGTGGCGGTCTTCTGCAGCCCGCACAACCCCTGCGGCCGTGTCTGGGAGAAGTGGGAGATCGAGAAGGCCATGGAAGTATATAAGGAGAACGACTGCGTGGTCATCTCCGACGAGATCTGGTCAGACTTGATCCTGTCGGGCCACAGGCACATCCCCACCCAATCGGTCAGCGAGGATGCCCGCAACAGGACGGCTGCCTTCTATGCACCCAGCAAGACCTTCAACCTGGCCGGGCTGGTCGGCTCCTACCACATCATCTACAACAAGTATCTGCGCGACAGGATTGTGGCCAAGGGGTCCAAGGCCCACTACAACGATATGAACGTGCTGTCCATGCATGCCTTGATCGGGGCCTATAAGCCTCAAGGTCAGGAGTGGCTGGATGAACTCCGGCAGGTCCTGACCGGGAACGTGGACTATGCCTACGATTACATCCAGCGGCATTTCGAGGGAGTCGGGCTTTCCAAGCCCCAGGGCACCTACATGCTCTTCCTTGATTGCACGCAATGGTGCAAGAACCATGATCTGGACCTGGACCAGCTGCTCAAGCGTGCCTGGGATGTGGGTGTGGCCGTCCAGGACGGGCGGCAGTTCAAGGCTCCCTGCGCCATCCGCATGAACCTGGCTCTGCCTTTGAGCCGTGTCCAGGAGGCCATGGATCGTCTGGACAAGTACGTCTTCAACGCCTGAACAATCACTGAACGATCGTGGACCCTCGCTGTCGGGCAGAGCCGATCGGCGAGGGTCCATCATATGCGGGCGAATCCTTGCTAAAGACTCACTGGAACTGCATGCCGCCGTCCACAATCAGGGTCTGGCCGGTGATGTAGTCAGAGTCGTGCCCAGCCAGGAAAGCTACGGCATTGGCCACATCCTCGGGCTCGGAAAGCCGCCCCAGGGCGATGCCGTCCGAGAAGGTGGACATGCCCCACTCGTCATCCTTGCCGGCGTTGGCCCCGACCTGATGTGCGATGTCCATCATCATGGGCGTCTTGACGATGCCGGGGGCGTAGGCGTTGGCGGTGATGCCCTCCTTGGCCAGATCGCGTGCAGCCACCTGGGTCAGGCCCCGGATGGCGAACTTGGTGGAGGAATAGAGCATCAAATTGGGATTGCCCACCACCCCTGCCTGGCTGGCGGCGTTGATGATCTTGCCCCCGTGGCCTCGATCACGGAAGGCCTGGACGGCGGCCTGCATGCCCCAGATGGTTCCTGCCACGTTGACGTGGTAGACCTTGTCGAACAGCTCCGGGGTGATGGAATCGATGGGGGTGGTCGGTCCCAAGCCAGCGTTGTTGACGATCACATTGAAGTCGCCCAGTTTGGTGGCAGTCTTCTCTACCGCCGAGCGCACCTGGACACGATCGGTCACGTCCAGGGTGACAGCCATGGCCCGTCCCTCAGATTGATTGATGGAGTCGGCCACTGCCTGGGCCTTGTCGGTGTTCATGTCCGCCACGGCCACGGCGAACCCGTCCTTGGCCAGACGGCGGGCAATGGCCTCGCCGATTCCCTGAGCCGCCCCTGTAACGAACGCCACTTCCTGCTGCATTGCTGCCCTCCTTTGTCGCCTCGCCGGGCCGGTCGGTCCGACTGTTTGATTCTAAAGGGCGCGCGGTCCGCCACACCGGTTGGCTGATTCGGCGTGTGGCGCAAGGGGGTCGTATTCTCCCCGGGTTGCGCTAGACTATTACGCGGTTGCCGGTTCACGTCCGCCACAGGGGCGGTCGACCCGGGGCCCTTGAATCTAGGAGTAACCATGAAGCAGGGAATTCATCCCGATTATCATCCCGTTGAGGTCACGTGCTCGTGCGGCAATACCTTCATCACCCGTTCGACCGCTCCCGGCGATCATATGACGGTTGATGTCTGCTCGCACTGCCACCCCTTCTACACCGGCAAGCAGAAGATTCTGGACACCGGTGGTCGCGTGGCTCGGTTCGAAGCCCGTTACGGCAAGAGGACCAAGTAGCACTTCCAACGCCAGTCCCTTCCGGGTCGCTCTGCTATGCCCGGCGGGGACTGGCGTTTTTTATGACTTGAACCATGCGGATGAGCGGACGGGAAGGGTGTAGATGAGCGAGGAGCAGTTTCCGGCGGCGGTGGCTGCCGTCGAGGAGTACGGTCGCCTGGAAAAGCAGATGAGTCAGCCCGAAACGGCTTCAGATCCGGCGCAGATCCGCAAGTTGGGCCGCAGGCATGCTGAGCTCGCACCCATCGTTGAAGCCTACAAGGCCTATCAAAGCGCCTTGGAAGACAGCCAGGCCGCCGAACAAATGGCACGGGAGGATCCTGACTTCGCGCAAGAGGCCAAGGCCATGGCTGACCGAATACCGGATCTGGAACAGGCCCTGCGCACCGCGCTTATTCCGCGTGATCCCGATGACGGCCGCGATACGATCATGGAGATCAAGGCCGGCAGCGGCGGCGAGGAGGCGGCCCTCTTCGCTGGCGATCTGATGCGCATGTATGTGCGTTATGCCGAAAAACGCGGCTGGACCACTGAGATCATGAGCGAGAACCGTACCCAGCTGGGCGGGGTCAAGGATGCTCAGCTGGCCATTCGCGCTCGCGGCCAGGTGGCTCCGGCCGACGGCGTCTGGGCTTCGCTCAAGTACGAGGGCGGCGTGCATCGGGTCCAGCGCATCCCCGTCACCGAGTCCCAGGGCCGTATTCAGACCTCAGCTGCCGGAGTCATCGTCTTTCCAGAGGCTGACGAGGACGACGACGAGATCGAGATCGACCCCAAGGACCTCAAGGTAGACATCTTCATGAGCTCCGGCCCGGGAGGACAGTCCGTCAACACCACCTACTCTGCTGTGCGGATGACCCACATTCCCACCGGCATCGTGGTCTCCATGCAGGATGAGAAATCCCAGATACAGAATCGCCAGGCCGCCCTGCGGGTGCTCAAGTCCCGTCTGCTGGCCATGAAGCACGAGGAGGAGGCCGCCCAGGCTGCAGACATGCGCCATTCCCAGGTCCGTTCCCTGGATCGGTCCGAGCGTATCAGGACCTACAACTTCCCAGAGAGCCGGATCGTGGATCACCGTACCGGCTACAAGGCCTACAACCTGGAACAGGTGCTGGACGGCGATCTGCAGGCCGTCATCGACTCCGACATTCAAGCTGATGAGGCCCGCAGAATGGCTTCGCAGGGGTGAATCAGCAGGAGCGCGGGACCAGTATGGCTGAGCTGGTCGATAGAGGCCATCACCTGCTGGCCCAGGCTGGCCTGCCCACTCCGCTCAATGATGCCAGGCTGCTGCTGGCCGATGCCCTTGGGTGCGATCTGCACCAGCTGGATCAGGCGCTGCTCTTGGATCGGACTGCTGAGGAACTGCTGACGAACGGTGTTGGTCGCAGACAGGCCGATGACTCCCAGTCGGCGGCCCTGGACCGTTATCAGTCCTATCTGCAAAGGCGGGTCGGACGCGAACCCTTGCAGTACATTCTTGGCCACGCCTGCTTTCGTTATTTGGATCTCCGCCTGGGTCCGGGGGTCTTTATCCCCCGTCCTGAGACCGAAACGGTGGTTCAGGCAGGTATCAATGCCTTGACTGGAGTGGATCATCCACTGGCAGTGGATCTGTGTTCCGGCAGTGGAGCCATCGGCCTGTCCTTGGCCACAGAGGTTCCAGGGGCGCGGGTTCGGGCCGTGGAGGTGTACAAGGAGGCATATCGGTGGGGTGCGTTGAATGCCGCCGCTCAGGAGGCTGCCATTCGGGAGGCTGGATCCGACTATCAGCTGCTTTTGGCTGATGCCACGGATTCCGCCGCCCTGTCTGATCTGGATGCCCATGTGGATTTGGTCATCAGCAACCCTCCCTACGTCCCCATGGATGCGATTCCTAGCCAGCCCGAGGTGCGTGACTGGGATCCGGACCTGGCCCTCTATGGCGGTTCACCCGACGGGTGCCTTGTGCCCTGCCGCATTCTGGACAGGGCCATGGTTTTGCTGGCACCCGGCGGTCTGCTGGTCATGGAGCATGACGCCTCCCAGGGGGCGGCCATGGTTGCAGCTGCACAGGAGCGAGGGTACCTGGATGCGCGCACACACCGGGATCTGGCTGGCCGCGACCGCTACCTGACAGCCCGACGGCCAGGGTGACGGGACGCAGATCCGCGGTTCTTCAGGTCCTGGCGGGCTGCCGGGGTCCTGGGATAGATTGGTAGCTGGTCACATGAACATGTCGAGCCGAAAGGTCGTGATGCAGGGTATGAGCCGGGTGATGACCTATGACAGTCGGTCGCCGCAGTTACTGGCCCAGGTGGTGGCCGCCGGGGGGCTGGCGGTCATTCCTACCGACACGGTCTATGGCATCGTCTGCGATCCATGCAATGACGCGGCCATCGATAGGCTCTTCCAGGCCAAGCACCGTCCCAGGACCAAGTCCATCCAGGTGCTGTTGGATGGGGCGGAGGCCATGGACCGTCTGGATCTTAGCCTGCCTGCGCCTCTGGATCGCCTGTCCGATGCCCTGTTGCCGGGCCCCTTTTCGCCTATTGCCCTTGTAGGAAGTTCCTGCCCTCTGCGCACCCCTCGAAGGGAGCCCGAGGGTCCCACCCAGGCCGTCAGGGTGCCTGACTCGTCCATTTGCCGGGCCCTCCTGCAGGTGACCGGACCTTTGGCTGCTTCCAGTGCCAATCGATCCGGCAATCCCAGCGTGGAGACCGTCCAGCAGGCCGAATCCGAGCTGGGTGACAGCGTCGATCTCTACCTGGACGGGGGGCCGACCCCTGGCTCAGTGGCCAGCACGGTGGTGGAAGCCGACAAGAATGATCCTGACGGAATACACGTGCTGCGGCAGGGCGTCATAGGCGAGACTCGGGTCCGTGCAATACTGTCCGGCCAGACCAGCAGAGGGGAGGGTCAGTGAGGGTATACCTGTTCATTGCTGCCATCGCTGGCGGAGCCACCTGGCTGGTCATGCCCATGGTTCGTCATCTCGCCATCCGGGTCGGTGCCGTAGGTGTGGTCCGCGCTCGGGACGTGCACAAGGTGCCCACCCCCCGTATGGGCGGCTTGGGCATGCTGATAGGCTTTGCCGTGGCCATGTGCTTCGCCTCCCGCATTCCCTTCATCACGGGCCTCTTCCAGTCCGGACATCAGGCCTGGGTCATTCTGGCCGGGGCCGTGGCCATCTGCCTGCTGGGCATAGCCGACGACCTTTGGGACCTGGACTGGATGCTCAAGCTGGCCGGCCAGCTGCTGATTTCGGTCTTCGTCTCCTGGGGTGGCATCCAGATCATCTCCCTGCCTCTGGGATCCCTGGTGGCGGCCTCGCCCAGCCTGTCCATGGCCATCACAGCCTTCCTGATCGTGGCCTCCATCAATGCGGTCAACTTTGTGGACGGCCTGGACGGCCTGGCTGCAGGCATCGTAGCCATCGGGGGCATCGCCTTCGCCATCTACTCCTATATCATCGCCCGCATCTCGCCCGACTATGCCTCCCTGGCGACCCTGATCGACGTGGCCATGGTGGGCATTTGCGTGGGATTCCTCCTGCACAACTGGCATCCGGCCAAGCTCTTCATGGGCGATTCAGGATCCATGCTGCTGGGATACTTGATCACCTGCGCTTCGATTGTGGTGACTGGTCGGCTGGATCCGGCCACCATTCACGCCAGCATCTATCTGCCGGCCTTTATGCCCATTCTTTTGCCCATCCTGGTGCTTTTTCTGCCCGTTCTGGACATGTGCCTGGCCATCGTCCGGCGGCTCAGCCACGGGCAATCACCCATGCACCCCGACCGCATGCACCTGCACCATCGTATGCTGCGCATCGGTCACACGGTTCGGTCCGCGGTCCTGATCCTCTGGGGCTGGGCCGCCCTGATTGCCTTCGGCTCGCTCTTTATTCTTTTCTTCCCACTGAGATATGTCTTGATCGGTCTGGCCCTGGCCGCCATGCTGCTGACCTTCGCTACCCTCTACCCCTACTATCGTCGTCGCCTTCCCGAAATCAGGCGTGAGAACGCTCTTCTCGCCGCCCAAGGTTCACAGCATGCGGCCAGACCGCACTGGCATCGCAAGAGCCGCCACGACAAAGATGAGGACAATTGATTCACCCAGTGAAATAGTGCGGACACGGTGCAGTGAACGGTCAAGAAGCACTTGTAGCATGGTGCTATGGCTATGGAAAACCCACAAAGCGAACCCTCCTCCTACACTCAACTTCCCGACGCCTTCCAGAAAATCGGTCTGGCCTATGACGACGTCCTCCTGCTGCCCAACGAATCCGATGTCATCCCCTCCGAGGTAGATACCACCACCCGGCTGACTCGGAACATCACCATGAAGTCCCCGGTCCTTTCGGCTGCCATGGACACCGTCACGGAGGCCACCATGGCTGTGGCCATGGCCCGCAACGGCGGCATCGGCGTCCTCCACCGCAATCTCAGCATTGAGGATCAGGCCAATCAGGTCGACATCGTCAAGCGGTCCGAGTCCGGCATGATCTCCGACCCCCTGACCGTCACCCCGGATGCCACGCTGACCGACCTGGACAAGCTCTGCTCCACCTACAAGGTCTCCGGTCTGCCCGTGGTGGATCGTCGGCAGCAGCTGGTGGGCATCATCACCAACCGTGACATGCGCTTCGTCAATCCTGCCGACTTCGACAGACTCAAGGTCAGCGACATCATGACCAAGGACCATCTGATCACCGGCCCGTCCAACATCACCAAGGAAGATGCCCATGAGCTGTTGGCCAAATACAAGGTGGAGAAGCTTCCCCTGGTCGATGACGAGGGCAAGCTGACCGGGCTGATCACCGTCAAGGACTTCGTCAAGACCGAGCAGTACCCCGAGGCCACCAAGGATGAGCGCGGACGGCTGCGTGTGGCTGCAGCTGTCGGATTCTTCGGCGATGCCTGGCAGCGCATCACGGCCCTGGCCGATGCCGGGGTCGACATCCTGGTCGTGGACACCGCCCATGGCCATGCCAAGCTCATGCTGGATATGATTCGCAGGATCAAGGCAGATCATGCCTTCGACCATGTGGATGTGATCGGCGGCAACGTGGCCACCCGCGAGGGCGCCCAGGCGCTGATCGATGCCGGCGTTGACGCGGTCAAGGTCGGCGTGGGCCCCGGCTCCATCTGCACCACCCGCGTGGTTGCCGGTGTGGGCGTGCCCCAGCTGACCGCCGTCTACGATGCTGCACTGGCCTGCCGCCCAGCCGGGATCCCGCTGGTCGCCGATGGCGGAATCCATTACTCGGGCGACATTGCCAAGGCCATCGTGGCAGGGGCCGATTCGGTCATGCTGGGCGGTCTGCTGGCAGGCACTGAGGAGGCTCCTGGCGAGAAGGTCCTCCTGCATGGCAAGCAGTACAAGGTCTATCGGGGCATGGGCTCGCTGGGTGCCATGGCTCCGCGCGGCAAGAAGAGCTACTCCAAGGACCGCTACTTCCAGGCCGATGTCACCAGCTCCGACAAGGTGGTGCCCGAGGGTGTCGAGGGCGAGGTGCCCTACCGCGGTCCGCTCAACTATGTGCTCTACGAGCTGGTCGGCGGCCTGCATCAGACCATGTTCTACACCGGTGCCCGAACCATCCCCGAGCTGCAGCGCAAGGGCCGGTTCATTCGGATCACCGATGCCGGTCTGCGTGAATCGCATCCCCATGACATCGTCATGACCAAGGAGGCCCCCAACTACTCAGGCTTCCACAACTGAGCCAAGATAGGCAGGTGATCGGCGCAGGATCTCATCAGGACCTGCGCCGATTGCATATCACAAGTCAGTCATGGTCCGGTCGGCTGTGCTGGCGGACCCCCCGCCGGTCACGTGCTGGCGGTATCTTGTAATGTTCCGTTCAAGACGGCGGAAGAAGCGATCCGGTGCGCGACCCGGATCTGAAAGGCGTACAGATGAGCGATAACAATGATCTGACTTTCTCTGCGGAGGAATCCCGCATGATCTGGATTGACTGCGAGATGACCGGTCTGGATATCTTCCATGACGAGCTGTGCGAGGTCTCCGTGGTGCCTACCGACTTCAACATGAAGGTCCTGGACAAGGGCATCGACCTGGTCATCAAGCCCTCCCAGGCGGCCCTGGACCATATGGGAAACTTCGTCAGGAAGATGCACACCTCCTCCGGCCTGATCGAGGAGATGAAGACCGGCCTGGATCTTGAGGAGGCCCAGCGTCAGGTGATCGAGTACGTCAAGCCCTTCCTGCCCAAGAACGGCAAGGCTCATCTGGCAGGCAACTCCGTGGGCTCCGACAAGAAGTTCCTCGACAGGTACATGCCTGAACTGATGGATCTTCTGCACTACCGGGTCATCGACGTGAGCACCCTCAAGGAGCTGTCCCGCCGCTGGTACCCGGACGTCTACAAGAACAAGCCAGCCAAGCATGGCGGCCACAGGGCCCTGGCCGACATCATCGAGTCCATGGACGAACTGCGCTACTACCGCTCCATGTTCTTCCTTCCGGCTCCCGGACCTGACCAGGCGCAGTCCAAGGCCGGGGCGGAACAGATCGAACAGACCAGCCTGCTGCGTCATTACGAAGAGTCCGGCAATCCGGTCGAGGACGCCAACAAGCCTGAGAAGACCGACTACTGACAGGCATGGCCATGTACCTCTGACGTGGCACCATGGAGGCATGCAGCAATCCGAAGCCTTGACCATATTGAGTGCGGGGGCCAATGCCTTCATCACGGGCGCCCCCGGGTCAGGCAAGACCTTTGTGCTCAGC
Organism: Bifidobacterium sp. H6bp9; assembly: GCF_032193695.1. Taxonomy (NCBI): domain Bacteria; kingdom Bacillati; phylum Actinomycetota; class Actinomycetes; order Bifidobacteriales; family Bifidobacteriaceae; genus Bifidobacterium; species Bifidobacterium sp. H6bp9. The sequence goes on along the minus strand of NZ_JASTZY010000001.1, from coordinate 285,015 downwards.
GAGTTCGTCGCCCAGGCCCGTCAGGCCGGGGCGGTGGTGGCGGTGACCGCCTCGACCGGCATCGCCGCCACGCACATCAACGGCCAGACCATCCACTCCTGGAGCGGAGTAGGCATCGCTACCTGCATGACCGAATCGCTCTTGAAACGGATCAAGACCCGCCGTCGCAGACAGATCGAGGGCACCGACATCCTGGTCATCGACGAGGTTTCCATGATGCACGCCTGGCTCTTCGACATGGTGGACCAGGCCTGCCGGGCCGTTCGCCACAGCCCTGAACCCTTCGGAGGGATCCAGGTGGTCCTTTCCGGGGACTTCTTCCAGCTGCCGCCGGTGACGCGATCCAACCGTGCTGCAGGAATACTGCCCAGCCCTGAATTGCAGGCTGCCCGGGAACGCTATGCCCAGGCCGGCAAGGACCCGGATGGGTTCGTAACAGAATCACTGGTCTGGCAGGACCTGGACCCGGTCATCTGTTACCTGACCGAGCAGCACCGCCAGGACGATGGCCAGCTCTTGACCGTCCTGACTGACATCAGAGAGGGTGGCGTCACCCAGGAGGACCATGAGGTCCTGGCCGCCCGTGTCGGCGCAGTGCCCGCCCCCGGCCAGGTGGCGGTCCACCTCTTCCCGGTCAACAAGCAGGCCGACACGCTCAATGATCAGCGTCTGGCCGCCATCGACGAAGAGGCCCACCATTACCAGGCCACATCCCGCGGCGAGGCCAGGCTGGTGGAACGGCTGAAGAAGAACATGCTGGCCCCCGAGGATCTGGCCCTGAAGACCGGGGCCGCGGTCATGGCCCTGCGCAACGACCAGGACCATCAATATGTCAACGGCTCTATCGGCACCGTCAGCGGATTCACCAGCTCGGCCAAGGGGGGATGGCCGATCGTCTCCTTCCAGAACGGCAACGTGGTCACCATGAAGCCGGCCGCCTGGGAGACCATGGACGGGGACACGGTCTTGGCCGCCGTCAATCAGGTTCCCCTTCGTTGCGCCTGGGGAATCACCATCCACAAGTCCCAGGGGATGACCCTGGACAGGGCAGTCATGGACCTGAGACGGACCTTCGCGCCAGGTATGGGCTACGTGGCCCTCTCGCGTGTGGAAAGCCTGGATGGGCTCTACCTGACGGGCATCAATGAGCACGCCTTCCTGGTCTCTCCCGATGCCGTCGTTCTGGATGCGGGTTTGAGGGCCGAATCCAAGGCGGCCTGCGCCCGTCTGAAGGATGAAGGTCCCGAGTCCTTCACCAAGCGGGCCGTCGGTCAGGAGCCAGAAGACGAATTCAGCCAGGACCAGCTTTTCTGAAGGGTCGTCCTTATCGGTCTTGGCCCGGTGCGGTCATTTGGGCAGTTCGAGACGCCATGACAGGCGGACCATGTCTCTCAGGGTGATTCCGTTCTCGACAATGGGATGCGCGTAGCGATTGACAAAATAATCCCGTTCAATGCGGTCCATGCGAAACCCGCATGTCTGGTAGAAGCAAAGGGCCCCAAAACTGGTGGATCCGGTCCCGACTTCCAGCCTTCTCAGGCCCAGTCTGACGGTCTCCATCTTGGCTCGGTCTATTAATCTGCTTCCGACTCCCAGTCTGCGTAAAGCGCGGTCCACACTGATATTGGTAATTTCCAAGGTATCCGTGTTCGGTCTGGCAAGCAGCATGACACCGGCCAGAGTTTGTCCCACTCGGATTTCGTAGGCGCAGGAATGGGCGAAAACGTCATGGATTATCCGTTCTGAGGGATCGGCCTCTAGGAGGAGCGTCATGTGCTCTGCGTCGAGGTTGGTAAAGGTCTGGATGGTCACACCCGGCTCTGATGACATAGGTGCCCGCCTTGTCCTTGTAAATCAGAAAACCTGTTCGATATACAACCACTATATCTTGGCTGTCCCAATGAAGGGACTTAGAGCTGGATAGATGCCCGGTTATGAATTTACCGACTTTCACCTGCATATGCTGTTTGGTTTCGGGCCTGGTTGCGCGAATCGTCATGTAGCTTCCCCTGGAGCTGCTTGTCCCTTTGCGCGCATATCTTTGGGAGGTATGAGAACCAAAGCCATGCGCATGTCAACCCTCTTTCTGCGGACCCTCAGGGAGGATCCGGCCGACGCCGATGTGGACTCGGCCAAACTCCTGCAGCGGGCCGGCTATGTCCGCAAGGTAGCCCCCGGCATCTTCACCTGGCTGCCGCTGGGTCTGAAGGTCCTTGACAAGGTCCAGGCCGTCGTCCGGGAGGAGATCAACGGCATTGGCGCCCAGGAGGTTCACTTCCCGGCCCTGTTGCCTCGCGAGCCCTACGAGGCCACCCACCGCTGGGAGGAGTACGGGGAGAATCTCTTCCGCCTCCAGGACAGGCATGGCGCCGATTATCTGCTGGCCCCCACCCATGAGGAAATGTTCACCCTTTTGGTCAAGGACATGTACTCCTCATACAAGGACCTGCCCGTGGTTCTCTACCAGATCCAGACCAAGTACCGCGACGAGTTCCGTCCCCGTGCCGGGCTGATCAGGGGTCGCGAGTTCATCATGAAGGACGCTTACTCCTTCACCGTGGACAAGGAGGGGCTGCAGAAGGCCTACCAGGATGAGCGCGGCGCCTATGAGCGAATCTTCAAGCGTCTGGGCGTCAATTACGTGATCGTCCACGCGGTCTCCGGACCCATGGGAGGATCCGAGTCGGAGGAATTCCTGGCTCCGCTGCCCATAGGCGAGGACACCTTTGCCCTGGCTCCCTCGGGGAAGGCATGGAACGTGGAGGCGCTGACCACCCCGCGTCCCGATCCCATCGATTACACTGCGACCCCGGCCATGCAGGAGCTGGACACTCCCGACTCGACTACCATCGACACTCTGGTGGAACGGTTCAACCAGCTGCATCCTCGTGAGGACGGCCGGGACTGGACTGCTGCCGATACTCTGAAGAACCTGGTTGTGGCCGTCAAGCACCCTGCGGATGATGACCATCCCGAGGGCTGGCGGGAGCTGGTGGCCGTCGGCCTGCCGGGCGACCGTCAGGTGGACATGAAGCGCCTGGAAGCCCAGTTCGCTCCTGCCGAGATTGAGGAGGCCAGCGAGGCTGACCTTGCTGCCCACCCCGAGCTGGTCAAGGGATACATCGGACCCCGCGTTTTGGGTCCTCAGCGTTCGGACACTGAGTCCGCCGCTCATATTCGCTACTTTCTCGACGCCCATGTGGCGCCCGGTTCAGCTTGGGTGACCGGGGCTGATGCCGAAGGCGTGCACCTGGCCAATGCGGTCTACGGGCGTGACTTCCAAGCCGACGGAGTGGTGGAAGCCGCCGAAGTGCGTCACGGTGACATGAGCCCTGACGGTTCCGGGCCGCTCAGCTTCGAGCGTGGCGTGGAGATTGGCCAGGTCTTCCAGCTTGGGCTGAAATACTCTGACGCATTGGGTTTGAAGGTCCTGGACCATAACGGCAAGGCTGTGCCGGTCTGGATGGGCTGCTACGGCATCGGCATCTCCCGTGTGCTGGCCTGCATCGCCGAGATGCATCACGATGACAAGGGTCTGGCCTGGCCCAAGGCTGTCGCTCCTGCCGCGGTTCATGTGGTGGCCACCGGCAAGAAGCAGGAGGCCTTCGATGCCGCTGAGAAGCTGGTCGCCGACTTGGAGGACCGTGGCGTTGAAGTCATCTATGACGACCGGCCCAAGGTGTCTCCTGGGGTCAAGTTCAAAGATGCAGAGCTGATCGGGGTGCCCCTGGTCGCCATTGCCGGTCGAGACACCATCGCCAACGGCACCATTGAGATCCGCAATCGCGACGGCTCGGATGTGCAGGCAGTTCCTGCCGATCAGGCCGATCAGGTGATCGTGGATAGGATAGGCGCCCTGCAGTAGGTTATGCCGCACTCATATAGTTGCTTATCGCAACTGATACAGAAGGGTGGGGTCTTGGTCACGTCATGATGTATGCGACCAAGACCCCACCCTTCTGGTTGTATCGGTTTGGGTTCAGGAATCTATCAGGTCAGATGCGCAGCAGAATGGGCAGATGATCCTGGCGCTCGCCGGTGTCCACCGGTTCGCTGGTGCTGACTTGGCCAGCGATCCGGTTGGAGGTCAGCCAGTAGTCGATGCGCCAGCCGGAGTTGTTGATCTTGCTCTTTGGGGCCCGCTGGGCGAACCAAGTGTAGACGCTGCGGTGATCGTCGTAGAAGCCGGCGGCATCGCCATGGATCTTTCGGAAGGTGTCGGTGAAGCCCGCATCCAGCAGAAGGCCGAACTTCTCGCGCTCCTGGTCGGTGAAGCCGGCTGAGTGATGGTTGGAACCCGGGTTGGCGATGTCAATCTCCTCGTGGGCCACGTTGAAGTCGCCACAGGCCAGGACCGGCTTGCGGGCATCCAGCCCCTGCAGGTAGCGGCGGTAGCAATCGTCCCAGACGCCACGTGGTTTGAGCCTGACCAGTCCCGATCCGGAATTGGGGGTGTAGACCGTGGTGACGAAGCAGTCCGGGAACTCCAGAGTGAGCATGCGGCCCTCGTCGTCCATGGTGTCCGGAGCGCCGATGCGGGGGCGGGTCACGATAGGCTCCGGCAGGCTCTTGCGGTAGAGCATGAGCGTGCCTGCATAGCCTGTGCGGGCCGGGGGCTCGGAGCGGCGGTCCACCTCCTGGTAATCGGGGAAGTAGCGCATGAGCGCCTTAAGGATGCCTGCGGATTTCTTCTGGTCACCGTTGAGTTTGGTTTCCTGGATGGCTACGACATCAGGGTCCAGATCCCGTATGGTCTCCACCACCTTCAGGGAGAGGGCGCTGCGGCTGCTCTTGCCAAGCAGGGCGGCGTTGAGCGAATCGATGTTCCAACTGACCAGCGTGTGAACCATGACTGCGGGTCCTTCCAAACCGTGCCGATGTATCTGCTCTCACAGTTTAGCCCAGGACCGATGCTCAATGGTCCGGGGCGGTGACGGGGGCATTCGGAACCCAGCCATGGGGTGGCTTGTCCACCACGGGAACCAGGCCGAGGCCGTTCGACCACAATGGCCAGCAGGTCGGGTGCGGGGACGTGTGCGGAGGCAGGATGGATTCACCGTTCGACGGAGGGTTCCTGGCTGGGGCCAGTCCCTTCCCCCGCTCCGATTATCCGCGCTCTGGCTTGGGATTCTCCGTCGGATGGCTTCACCGCCGCGCAATTAGTGATAGACCGACAGGTTTACCGCGTCGGATTCATACCATCGACAGAGAGGTTCCGATATGTCCATCAACGAAATAAAAACGACCGTCTTCGGCTTTATGGGGACCCAGCCAGCCCGTCTGGGACAGCCGGGCACCACACCGGTCTGCTCCTTCAGGCTGGGCTCTACCCCGGCCTATTACGATGCCTCTGCTGGGGTGTGGAAACGAAAATCCACCACCTGGCTGACGGTCAAGGCTTTCAGGACTCTGGCGGTTAATGCCCTGGCCTGTCTGCACAAGGGCGATCCGGTCATCGTATCCGGATCCTTGGTGACGGAGGAATGGACTAGTGATGGTCAATCGCACAACAGCCTGGTCTTGGTGGCCGATGGCATCGGTCACGACCTGGCCAGGGGACAGGACACCTTCACCAAGATCCAATCAGGTGCTGGGCCCGTTGATGAGGGGGCTGCCGGTCCGGATCCTTGGACCACTCCGCTGACATCATCGCCGCCCGACACTGCCTCAGCATCATCTGCATCATCTGCAGCCGAGCGGACATCGGCGGAGGCTTCCAATGTCGGATGAGCAAAGGTTGTTTTGGCCGAGCAAGACGAAGGTGGGAGGCCGACTGACTCCCGTCGGCCTCCCACCTTGATCAGCAGGCTGATTGAAACCGTCAAACAGCCAACGATCTCAATCGAGCTGGCTTACCAGATCCTGACCCGTGCGGCGGGTTCCAGCCACATGCCGTCCTTGGCGGTGACCCCGAAGGCCTGATAGAAGCGATCCACATTCCTGACGATGCCGTTGGTGCGGAATTCAGCAGGGGAGTGGGGATCAATCTGTAAATACTGTTCAGCCAGTTGATCCCTGTTCTTGGTCCTCCAGATGGAGGCATAGGACAGGAAGAACCGCTGCAGGCCGGTGTAGCCGTCCATGACCGGAGCCAAGGCCAGCGCCTGGTCCATGGCCGCATCGTCTGTCCCGGCTGTGCCGCCCCGGCGCTTCTGCAAGGAGAGGGCATAGGCCTTGATGGCGATGTTGACGCCTCCCAGGTCTCCGATGTTCTCGCCGATGGTCAGCGCCCCATTGACATGAGGTGCCTGCCCGGGCTTGTCGGCGTACTTCTCGGCAAGCTGTTGGGGGACGAACCCGTTGTACTGCTCGATGAGCGCCTTGGTCCGCTGCTCGAAGTTCTCACGGTCCTGCGGGGTCCACCAGTCCTGCAGACGTCCGTCGCCGTCGTACTTGGAGCCCTGGTCGTCGAATCCGTGACCGATCTCGTGGCCGATGACCGACCCTATGCCTCCGTAGTTGACAGCATCGTCGGCTTCCGGGTTGAAGAAGGGCGGCTGCAGGATTGCTGCGGGGAAGACGATGACGTTCAGGGTGGGCTCGTAGTAGGCGTTGACTGTCTGAGGGTTCATCAGCCACTCTTCCTTGTCCACGGGCTGGCCGGCCTTGCCGAACTGATAACCGGACTCGTAGAGGTTGGCCCTCCGTACGTTGTCGACCAGGCCCAGCTTTTCGTCCACAGCCAGGGCCGTATAGTCGCGCCAGTGCTCGGTGTAGCCGATCTTGGGCGAGAATTTGTCCAGCTTGGCCAGTGCCTTGACCTTGGTCTGTTCGCCCAGCCAGTCGCTGGAGGTGATGGAGACCCGGTAGGCGTCGATCAGGTCTTTGACCAAGGCCTCCATACGAGCCTTGCTGGAAGCAGGGAAGTGCCGGCGCACATACTCGCGTCCGACCTCCTCGCCGCAAATGCCGTTGACCAGGGAGACGGCTCGCTTCCAGCGGTCACGCATCTTGGTCGTGCCTGAAAGGACCTTGCCGTAAAAGTCGAACCTGGCCTGATCGAAGTCGCTGCTGAGCAGACCTGCCCACTCGATCAGAGTGTGTACGCGGGCCCAGAGCTTAAGGTCATCCAGGTCGCTGGTCTTCCATAGCTCGTTCAACCCCTGCAGGAAGGAGGGTTCATGCACGATGGTCCTGGACAGGGCTGCGTTCAGATCGACTGGTTGCCGATTGGCGACCGGGCTGGAGGCATAGGCCCTCTGCCAGGACTCGATCCAAGTGTGCAGATCGAAATCGGCAAGCGTTGACTCCAAGTCTTTTAGGGTGGTGGGATTGTAGGTGCGATCCTCATCTCTGGTGGATACATTGTCCCAGTGGCGTGCCGCTACGCGCGTCTCGACCTCAAGGAAAGACTCCGCCTGCCTGTGGGCTTCCTCCTGGTCGTCGGCGTAGCCGGAGAGCCTGAGCAATGAGGCGACCATGTCGGTGTAGGCCTGGCGGACTGGAGCGTAGCTCTTCTCCCGGTAGTAGGCCTCGTCGGGGAGCCCAAGCCCGGCCTGCTCCATGTGAGCCACGTTGACGCCAGCGTCGCCCGGATCGCCATAGATGGCGATGCCGAACAGGTCGGGGCCGCCAGTCGGATTGAGCTGGCCGAGCAGTCTGGTCAATGCCTTCTTGTCGGGTGCAGCATCGATGGCCTGCAGGTCGGAGCGGATGGGTTCCATTCCCGCAGCCTCGATGGCATCGGTGTCCAGGAAGCTGCGATAGAGCAGGGCCGACTTGATGGCCGGGGATTCCGGATCCTCAAGGATTTCATGGATCTGTGCTTCGGCATCCTCGGCAAGCTTGTCGAAGGAGCCGAACCGGGAGCGGTCCTCGGGCAGACTGTAGGTGTCGATCCAGGGGCCGTTGACGAAGCGGAAAAGATCGTCCTGAGGGCGAATGACCGAAGAGAAGGAGGCCGGATCAAGTCCGGAGGAGGTCGTGGATTCTGTAGATTGTGCCATGGTACAAGCCTAGCCATCTTTGGTGACATGCCATGCCCTGCGGTCACCGGAAATCGGCGGACCGGCGAATCATCCGCCGAAGGGAAAAGCCGCGATTGCCTCTGTTGGTGATTTACACTTGGAAGACGGTAACGGGGCGGCCCATTGGCCGCCCTGAGCGAGCGAAAGAGGACGGTATGACGGATCCCATGCAGGGCGGTCAGCCCAACCAGTACGGTGGTCAGGATTCTGGGCAGAATAGCGGCCAATACCAGAATAATTATGGTCAGTATGGGCAATACCCCGGCTATCAGGGGCGCCCGCCACGGATGGATCCTTTCTCCATGATCGCCGAGGATCTGGGATTCAGAACCCTGCGGGCCATCCGCGTCATCATGGGTGTCATGGGCGTGATTGGAGTCATCCTGGGTCTGGCCTTGCTGCTCAGGCCGGACAAGACCCTGATCGCCGTGACTGTGGTGCTGGGCATCTACTTCATCATCTCCGGCGTGGTCCGTCTGGCCACCTCCATTGTGTCCAGGGGACTTCCCGGCGGTTGGCGGGTGCTGGGTGTCCTCTTTGGCGCTCTGATCGCCGTCGGCGGCATCGTTATCGTCAGGAACACGGCCCTGTCCGCTTCAGCGCTGACCCTGCTGGTCACCATCATTGTGGGCATCAGCTGGATCATGGAGGGCGTGATGAGCCTGGCCGCCTCCTGGGGGCTCCCGCATTCAGGCTGGGCCATCTTTTCCGGCATCGTCTCCATCATCGCCGGGATCATCGTCATGATCTACCCGTTGAGCTCCGTCATCTTCCTGGTTATCTTCAGCGGGTGCGCTCTTCTGGTGCTGGGAGTCGTCTCCATTATCAGGGCCTTCACCTTCGGCCGGAACTGAGAGCCGGACTCGTCCGAGTGACCCGATAATACTGAGAGGTAGTACTTGGGCAGGATCCTGAGGGGCGGCACCCGCGGGCACCAATCATGAAAGGACGCAGAGGATGATCGAGCTCAAAACCAAGCAGGAGATCGAACAGATGAAGCCGGCGGGCAGGTTTGTCGGCAGCATCCTCAAGGAGCTCAAGGCCATGAGCAAACCTGGGGTCAACCTCCTGGAGCTGGACGACTACGTCAAGGACAGGATCAACTCCCGCAAGGGAGCCACTTCCTGTTATGTGGATTATGCGCCTGATTTCGGCACCGGACCCTTCGCCCACTACATCTGCCTATCCGTCAACGATGCCGTCCTGCACGGGGTGCCTTATGACTACAACCTCAAGGACGGCGACCTGCTCTCCCTCGATCTGGCCATCAACGTGGACGGCTGGGTAGGCGACTCGGCCATCAGCTTCGTTGTGGGCGAGCATGCCGATCCGGAGGATCTGCGGCTGATTCGGACCACCGAAGAGGCCCTGAAGGCCGGCATCGCCCAGGCTCAGCCAGGTAACCGCCTAGGCGACATCTCCGCTGCAGTCGGTGAGGTTGCCCATGAAAACGGATACAGCGTCAACCTGGAGTTCGGCGGACACGGGGTAGGGCGGATCATGCATGGTGATCCCCATGTGCCCAACGACGGCACTCCCCATCACGGCTACAAGCTGCGCCCGGGTCTGGTCATCGCCATTGAGCCTTGGTTCCTAGCGACCACCGATCAGATTTACCAGGATCCCAAGGATGGGTGGACCCTGCGTTCTGCAGATGGATCGCGCGGCGCCCACAGCGAGCACACCATCGCCATCACCGAGCAGGGACCTGTCATCCTGACGACCAGGGACTGAGCCAGAAGGCTGTCCGAGGCCGAATCAGGACTATAAGGGATCTAGGAATGTCCACAATGTGGATGCTCTTGGATCCCTTTTTGATGCCGACCTTGTTGGATACCTGCACTTGCTTCATTGGCCTTGTGCCCGCAAGCTGGTGCGGGAGCAAAGACGGCACTGGCTTGGACCTGCGCATCGTGGGTAGAGGCGGCGGATTCCTGCTTGCGGTTACAAACCGGTAATCGAAGTCGTGATTGTTTCTGTTAGCATGTCGGCAATTCCACGCCGGTACAGGTGCCGGTAGCCTGATTCGGCATGGCCGTCGACTCTCACTGGCACCTCACTGGTTGATTGACAGGAGGTGCGTGGTGTCTACAGCACGGTTGTCCATCGGTTCCGACCAGGTTGATCTGCCATTGGTCCGCGCCACCGAGGGGCCCGACGGCATTCTGGTCTCCTCCCTGCGCAATGACGGATGGGTCACGCTCGATCCCGGATTTCAGACCACAGCTCAGTGCGTTTCGGGAATTACCTTCATTGACGGCAAGCGATCCATACTGCGCTATAGGGGCTATGCCATAGAGGACTTGTGCGCCCAGTCCAATTTTCTCGAAGTGGCCTGGCTGCTGTCCCATGGCGAGCTGCCTGATGCCGAGCAGTACCAGCAGTTCCGCAGCCATGTTCTGGGTTACACAGTCGTAGGGGAGGACTTCCGCCATCTGCTCTCATCCTTCCCCCGCCAGGCTCATCCCATGAGTGTGCTGGCCGCAGCGGTCAACGCCCTTGCAGGCTTTCACCCCGACACCTGCAATGTTGATGATCCTGATCAGCTGGAGGAGGCCAGCGCCATCATCATGGCCAAGGTGCGCACCATCGTCTCTCTAATCCACCGTCGTCGCCGCGACCAGCCCCTGCTTTACCCGGACAGGACCTGGGGCTATGTGGAGGACTTCCTGCGGATGAGCTTCGCCGTGCCCTACCAGCCTTATCAGGCCGATCCTCTCAAGGTGCAAGCCTTGGACAAGCTCCTGATCATCCATGCCGACCATGAGCAGAACTGCTCCACCTCAGTGGTGAGGATTGCCGGATCGGCCCGGGCCAATCTGTATTCTGCGGTGGCCGCCGGCATCAATACCCTGTCAGGCCCCCTGCACGGCGGCGCCAACGAGGCCGTGCTGCGCCAGCTGAAGAACATAAGGGATTCCGGTCTGGGCGTGCGAGGCTATGTGGACCAGGCCAAGAACGTGGGGCGGAAAATCGCGGGTCTGGGCCACCGGGTCTATAAGTCCTATGACCCGCGCGCGGCAATAGCCAAGCAGTGGCTCTACAAACTCATGGACGAGCCCTACCAGGATAGGAACGCCGAGGACGCAGAGCTCTTCGACGTGGCCCTGGAGCTGGAGGACCTGGCCCTGCATGACGACTACTTCGTCGAGCGGCACCTCTATCCCAACGTGGATTTTTACACCGGGCTCATCTACCGCGCCATCGGCTTCGATCCGGAGATGTTCACCACGCTCTTCGCCTTGGGTCGCATCCCCGGATGGATCGCCCAGTACCGGGAGATGCTGGACGATCCTGACACGAAAATCGGTAGACCCCGGCAGGTCTATACCGGTCAGGGGCCACGCGACTACCTGCCCATAGAGCAGCGCTGAATCCTATGGCTGCCTGGGTTCAGTTGGCGTGCAGCCGCTCGTTCAGCTCGATCCCCTTCTTGCGAGGCAGGGCTCTGACCTGGCCCGTGCGGGAGTCGCGGATGAAGAGCAGATGATCCCGTCCGCTGAGTTCCGCCCCCTTGACCTCCTGGTCGCCCAGGCCGATCTTGGTGCCAGCGGTGACGTAGAGCCCGGCTTCAACCACGCAGTCGTCGCCCAGGGAGATGCCGATGCCGGCGTTGGCTCCCAGCAAGGAGTGCTGACCGATGGAGACCCGATGGCGGCCTCCGCCGGACAGGGTGCCCATGATGGAGGCTCCGCCGCCGATGTCCGAACCGTCGCCGACCACGACTCCCTGGGAGATCCGTCCTTCGACCATGGAGTGGCCCAGAGTTCCAGCGTTGAAATTGACGAAGCCCTCATGCATGACCGTCGTTCCCGGCGCCAGATGAGCGCCGAGCCGAATCCGGTCGGCGTTGCCGATGCGCACTCCCTCGGGAACCACATAATCCACCATGCGGGGGAACTTGTCCACGCTCAGCACCGTTACTTGTGTCACCGGGATGCCCGGCATGGACCGGCTGGCTGCAGCCATGACCGCTGACCTGCGCAGGGCGAAGTCCTCAACGGCAAAGGGTCCGTAGTTGGTCCAGACCACCGTGTTGAGCTGTTCGAAGATCCCGTCCAGGTTCATGCTGTTGGGAGGAGCCAGGCGCATGCTGAGCAGATGAAGCCGCAGATAGGCATCGGCTGCATTGGCTATCGGGCCATCCAGATCGGCCACAGTGAAGACCGGAACCTTTCGGATGCCGCGGGCATCCGGCTGGCTGTTGACTTGGTCGCCAAAGCCGTGGTTGGGACGGCTTGCCGGGGTCGGCGGCGTCGAGATCTCGGCCTTGGGGTACCAGACGTCCAGGGTCCGGCCCTGCTCGTCCTGGCTGGCCAGGCCCCAACCCCATGCGGTGCGTGCTGTGCTCATCGTTCCTCCTTCAGGCGGTGCTCTCGTATTGGCATAAGCTGTCTTACAGGATAAACCGGTCGACGCTCAAACAGAGACGGTCCGTCCGACAGTCGGGTCTGGATGGTCGCCAGCCAGGTCCCAGCCGATAGGTAAAATTATCAACTATGAGTGCCTACAGTCATGAGCGCGAGCGCCGGGAACGTCGGCGCCGCAACACAGCCAGGGCGGTCTGCCTGGTCATTGCCGTGGCTTTGCTGGCCAGTCTTGTCATTCCCGCCATCTTCAGCGGCCTTTGACCCGGTCCGTCCGGTCGGCGGGAATCCGGCCGTCACAGGCAAAGGCAAATGGGAATGAAGATGGCGACCGACTCGCGTGGAGCCGGTCTGGAAAGCGGTGAGACGGTATGGCAGAGATGGATTTTGCCCAAGCATTGGATCAGGCCAAGGCCAAGTACGAGATGATTTCCAAGGCGCTGGACCCGGAGGGTTTGCGCTCGCGGATTGCTGATCTGGAGCGTCAGGCCAGCGCGCCCGGACTCTGGGACGACCAGGAGAACGCCCAGAAGGTGACCAGCAGGCTCTCGGCCCTGCAATCCCAGCTCAAGCATCTGGAGTCCGCATCCTCCCGGCTGGAGGATGTCCAGGCTCTGGAGGAGCTGGGTCAGGAGGAGCATGATCAGGACACCTTGGTGGAGGCCCGCAAGGAGATCGACTCGTTGAGGTCCGACCTGGCCGATATGGAGATCCAGACCCTGCTGGACGGGGAGTATGACGAGCGTGCTGCCGTGGTCACTATCCGCTCTGGCGCCGGCGGGGTGGACGCGGCCGACTGGGCCCAGATGCTCCTGCGCATGTATATGAGGTGGGCTGAGCGGCACGGCTTCTCCACCAAGGTCATGGATACCTCCTATGCAGAGGAGGCCGGCATCAAGTCAGCCACCTTCCAGGTGGATGCCCCCTACGCCTACGGTCGGCTGTCGGTGGAGGGCGGCACCCATCGTCTGGTGCGGATCTCGCCCTTTGACAACCAGGGGCGACGGCAGACCTCTTTCGCCGCCGTCGAGGTCATCCCCCTGGTGGAGCCAACCGACCACATCGACATCCCCGATTCGGATATCCGAGTGGATACCTACTGCTCCTCCGGCCCCGGCGGCCAGGGTGTCAACACGACCTATTCGGCCGTGCGCATTACCCATTTGCCGACCAACATCGTGGTCACCATGCAGGATGAGCGCAGCCAGATCCAGAACCGTGCGGCTGCCATGGCCGTTCTGCAGTCCCGCCTGCTGGTGCTGCGGCACGAAGAGGAGGCCAAGAAGAAGAAGGAGCTGGCCGGCGACATCAAGGCCAGCTGGGGTGATCAGATGCGCTCATACGTCCTGCATCCCTACCAGATGGTCAAGGATCTGCGCACCGGATACGAGACCTCTGATACCCAGGGCGTTTTTGACGGCAACATCGATGCCTTCATAGAGGCCGGCATCCGTTGGCGGCATCAGCAGCGGGTTCAGGCCCGTGAGGAGGAAGCCAGCAAATAAACCTGCGCTCGGCCTCATCCGGGTCGGTGTTTCATGAGTGTGTAGTGTCGGTCTTCTTGATAGCCTCTGTAGGGGAATACCGAGGAACGGAGAGTCAATGGCGTTGATTTCGCTCAAGGACGTGACCAAGATCTACCCCAAGGGGTCCCGTCCCGCCTTGGATGACATCAACCTGGATGTCGATCGTGGGGATTTTGTCTTCCTTGTGGGCGCCAGCGGGTCGGGCAAGACCACCCTGCTTCGCCTGCTTCTGCGCGAGGAGGAGGCCACCGAGGGGGAGATCCGCGTGGCCGGCAACGATCTGCGACGCCTGCGCAACCGTGAGATTCCCGGGTATCGGCGCTCCATCGGCTTTGTGTTCCAGGATTACAAGCTGCTCAACAACAAGACTGTATGGCAGAACGTGGCCTTCACGCTGGAAGTCATCGGCGCTCGTCGATCCACCATCAAGACTCTGGTTCCTCAGGTGCTCAAGACCGTGGGGCTGACGGGCAAGGAGCAAAACTACCCCCATGAGCTTTCCGGCGGCGAGGCGCAAAGGGTGGCTTTGGCCCGCGCCTACGTCAATAATCCGGAAATCCTGCTGGCTGACGAGCCCACAGGCAATCTAGATCCCACAACCTCCCTGGGCATTATGGAGGTTCTGGATGCCATCAACCGGACCGGCACCACCGTGGTCATGGCCACCCACAACGAGGAGATCGTCAACTCCATGCGCAAGCGGGTGGTGGAGCTGCATACGGGTCGGATCATGCGCGACGAGGCCCACGGCTCCTACGATTCTTCGCGCTTCTTCCCCGATGCCGAGGTTGCGGCGCGCTCCCATCATGCCATCGGGGATCCCGCCGACGGCGATGCCCTGGACCGTGCTCGTGAGGTTGGTGTTGGAGGGCGCCGTCCGGTGCAGGTTGTCGTGCAGGATGGGAATAGCTCGGCTACCGAACCCATCGCGGATGGAACCAAGGGGGCCAAGCAGGTGGTCCAGGCGGCGGCACAGGCCGTCGACCAGGGTCAGTATGGCGATGATGGAATCGCACGGCTGGCCAAGTCCATGCATTCGGGGAGGACAGGACGTTATGGGCAGGTCTTCACCTCGGTGGAGGACACCCTGACCTGGGGGAAGGGCCTGGGCAGTCTTGAGTCTGCGCAGGAAGATTCCAGTCAGCATGAAGAAGCCTCTGCGGGGCAGCCCGATCGGAAGGCCGATTCCGATTCTGACGAACGATTCCGCAGACCTGCACCGGTGTCTCAGGGCAGCCAGGATCGACCGGGTCAGTCGAGTGAAGGTTCCGGTGACAAAGACCAGTGCAAGGCAGGAACTGATCGCGCCGAATCCGGGAATCGTCCCCAAGCAGAACCTGCAGAACCTGCAGCCTCCAGGAAGTCTCGGAAGTTCGCTCGTGGTTCGGAAGCTGCTCCGCGGCCCGAAGATGCGGGCAGTCGAGAGCAGGATAGGAACCCAGGTCGTGACCGCAAGGGTCTCGCGAATGACGATCACAATCATGACCATGGTCAAGGCGGGCCCAAGAAAGATGACAAAGTCAAAAACCGCCAACCGTTGAAGGAATCCTCTGCTGAGGCTTCTGATCGTGAACAACAGTTCAAGAGGCCCGATGTCTCCAGCCCAGCCCAACGGACCGGCGAATCCGGTCAGGCTGCGGTCCGAATGAAGCAGGACGGCGCGCAATCCTCAAAAGAACCCTCCGGCAAGAGCAGGACCAGTAAAAAGGACTCGACGAATGAAATAGATCATGATGTTGAGTCTCACGATGCCGAGTCCATGGGGGCCCCGCCGGCCCCGCCCGCTCCCCCTGAAGCTCCCAAGGCGGCCAGGAAGTCCCAGCAAAAGAGCGGCGCACAGGCTCGTGACGAGCGTCATGACAAGAAGAAGGCGGCACGATGAGACTGCGGTTCATCCTTTCCAGCACCTGGGACAACCTGCGGCGCAACGGTTCCATGATCCTCTCGGTCATGCTGGTCACGTTCATCTCCTTCCTCTTCATCGGCGCATCGGGACTCATGCAGGCCCAGATCAGCAAGGCCAAGGGGGACTGGTACGACCAAGTAGAGGTGGTGGTCTGGCTATGCCCGGACGGCGCCAGCCAGGCGGCATCCTGCGCGACCGGCAAGGCGCCCACCAACGCCGAGATCGTCAAGCTGGAGAACACCATCAATACCGAGCTGCGCGACTCTGTGGCAAAAATCACCTACCAGAGCAGGGAGGACTTCTTCAAAAACACCTTCCTCAAGCAGTACCCCAACGGCACATACGAGGGAAGGACCATGACCGCAGCGGACATGCAGGCCTCCCTGCGTCTCAAGCTCAAGGATCCAACCAAGTACCAGGTGGTCTCCGAGGTGCTGTCCGGACGCGACGGCGTTGAGGAGGTGTCCGACCAGCGTCAGATATTCGACCCGGTCTTCAAGATCCTAAACAGGGCTACGGCAGTCACCCTGGTCCTGGCTGTAGTCATGGTGATCGTAGCCATCCTGCTGACTGGCACCACCATCAGGATGAGCGCAGCCTCGCGTCGCAACGAGACCGAGATCATGAGACTGGTGGGAGCCTCCAACTGGACCATACGACTGCCCTTCATCCTGGAGGGCGTGGTGGCGTCCTTGCTGGGATCTCTTCTGGCTGTCGGCGCTCTGAGCGCCATCGTCAAGCTTTTCATCACGGATTGGCTGGCCCGGACGGTCCAGTGGATACCCTACGTGGACCAGTCCACGGTCCTGCTCATGGCCCCGGCGCTGATCCTGGGGGCCATGCTTCTGTCCGCATTGGCTTCTTCCATCTCCCTGCGGCGGTATTTGAGGACCTGATCCGCAGCGACGGGCCGATTGTCCTTATGGGCCCGAACTCTGCCATAATGATGACTAGCATGGATAAGTGATAGTGAGGACTTGACCATGAATCGTACGAAGCACTTGGAAGCCATCTGCGGCCTGGTGGGGTCGTTGGCCATGATGCTGGGCGGTGGGATCCTGGGGTTGACAGTGGCCCCCGCACCGGCCCGGGCTGATTGGAGTAGCTATCAGCAGAAGGTACAGAGCCATGAGGCTCTGAAGAGCAAGCTGGCGGGTGTCAACAGCGAGCTGGCCAACCAGATTCTCAGTCTCAGCGATCTGACTGCCAACCAGATCCCGGCGGCCCAGCAGAGTGCTGTCGAAGCTCAGCAGCAGGCCGAGCAGGCCGACAGTTTGGTTCAGGCCACCAATGACCGACTGCAGGCGGCCCGCAAGGATCGTGCCGACCTGGAGGCCAAGATCCGTCAGACCGGCATCGACTATGACGACGCCAAGGCCGGTGTGGCGCAGATGGCGAGAAAGAGTTTCCACGGCTCTGAGGCCTCCCAGGTCATGGACGTGGTGACCAAGTCCTCCAGCACCAAGGACTTTGTGGACAAGATGCAGTCCGATGCAGCCGTGACCCGATCCGAGGCCAACACGGCCAATGATGCCGCCAACACCCTCAATTCGTCCATGAATCGCAAGCAGCGTCTCGAGGCCATTGAGGAGCAGATCAGCACCTTGAAGGCCAAGGCCGACCAGCAGCAGGCGGCAGCCCAGCAGGCGGCAGCTGCGGCGCAGGCCAAGCAGGACAGTCTGCAGGCCTTGCGCGACCAGGGAACTGCAGCACGCAAGCAGCTGGAGGGGCAGAAGGCTGCCCTGACCACGCAATCGGCCCGTGAGGCCGCTGATATCGTGGCCACCGAGTCTATGATCGATTCCCTCAACACAGGCAATGCCGGTGGCGGGGCCGATCCCCATGCCGGCGGCGCCCAGCAGGTCGGCGGTGGCGGCTCCGCATCATCGCCGGCTCCGCAGCAGGCTCCGCCGAGCAACGGGGGCGGTGGAGGTGCCTCCGGCATGAATTACGGGGTACCTGGCAGCTGCCCTGAGGGTTCTGGGTTCTGCTACGGCCATCCCACCGGCAACTCGGTGGGCGGCAGCGCTTATCCCGCCCGTCAGTGCACCCTCTGGGCCTACATCCGCCGTTCGCAGCTGTCCCTTCCTGTGGGATCCTACATGGGCAACGGGGCTGAATGGGCCAATACCGCACGCAGTCTGGGCTACTTGGTCAACAACACTCCACACGTCGGAGCCGCCATGGTCTTCGCCCGTGGCCAGCGGGTCGGTTACTGGAACGCCGACTGGACCTATGGCCATGTGGCTGTGGTCGAGCGGGTCAATGCAGATGGATCGGTGCTCATCTCCGAAGGAGGCACTGGATTTGCCTCATTCCCCGCCTATGAGACGGTTTACGGGGCCGGCAACTACCAGTACATCCATTACTGACATCGAAGCGGACCAGGTCCGCCACCTGGGACGCCACTCCTAGCCGTCCGGCCTACCAGGCGACATGATCGGCATGGTCCGGAGGAGAACATCATGGCTAAGGAGACCGGCACGTCGATGATTGCCCAGAACCGCAGGGCTCGTCATGACTACCAGATCGAGGATCGGTATGAGGCAGGCATCGCTCTGACCGGGACTGAGGTCAAGTCCTTGCGCGAAGGGCGGGCTTCCCTGTCCGAGTCATTCGTCAGCATCGACCGTCGCCACGAGGTCTGGCTGGAGAACGCGAATATCCCTGAATATCTCAACGGCACCTGGAACAACCATGCCCCCAAGCGCAAGCGCAAGCTGCTTCTGCATGCCAGGCAGATCATTCGCCTGGAGCGGCAGATTCAGGCCAAGGGCTACACCATTGTCCCCCTGAGCCTGTATTTCAAGGATGGCAGAGTCAAGGTGGAGATCGCCGTGGCAAGAGGCAAGCGCGAGTATGACAAGCGTCAGTCCCTGCGAGAGGAGCAGGACCGCCGCGAGGCCCAAAGGGCCATGCGCTACCGGAACCGTCGGGGCTGAGACGCCTGCTGATGCACTTTCTGATTCTCGGATAGGCCGGCTGCCTCCTGATATTTCCTTGCACTATGCAGATCGACACGCCCGGAGCTAAGACGGTTGGCAGTGTTCTATAAGCTTCTGAAGCTTGAGCTGGAGCCAAAATCTGCCCTGCAGAACAAACTGCAACAGGTGGTCAACAATCAGCTGGATGCATAAAAATACAAATGTGTGCATAATAGTGCATGTCGATCAAGGGATACGGAGGGTCGCCTCGGGCGGTCCGGAAGAGGAGAAGAGACATGGGCAAGATCAAGGCGGTGCTGGCGGCGGCTCTGAGTGTCACCCTGCTGGCCTCCCTCGGGGCCTGCGGAACCACCGACGAGGCGGACAGCAACAATGCGTCGGGCAAGTCCACAACAAGTTCCCATCCGGCGGCTTTTGACGTCAGTGGCATCAAAAAGGATCCGGCCATCGCGGCCAAGGTGCCCGAGTCGGTTTCCAAGGACGGCAAGCTGACTGTGGGCATGGAGACCTCGTATGCTCCGGGTGAATTCATGAATGAGGACGGAAAGACACCGATCGGCTATGACATCGACCTGTCCAACGCCATCGCCAAGGTGATGGGGCTCAAGGGGGAGATGGTCAGCGCTTCCTTCGATACCATCATCCCGGCCATCGGCAGCAAGTACGACGCGGGCATCTCCAGCTTCACCATCACCAAGGAGCGGATGCAGTCGGTTGACTTCGTCACTACCTTCAAGGCAGGCACGGCCTTTGCAGTCAAAAAAGGCAACCCCAACAAGATCAATCCTGACGACATCTGCGGCGTCAAGGTCGGTGTGCAGACGGGCACCATCGAAGAGCAGCAGGCGACCGACAAGATTTCGGCCGAGTGCAAGGCCAAGGGCAAGAAGCCGGTGGATGTGCAGTCCTACAAGCAGCAGACCGATGCCGCCACAGCGGTGGTCAACGGCAAGATCGACGTCTTCTACGCCGACTCCCAGGTGACCGGATATGCCATCAAGCAGACCGACGGCCAGCTGGAGAAGCTGGGCAAGGATACCGACATCGTCCTGCAAGGCGCCGCTCTGAAGAAGGGCAGCGGCATGGCTGAAGCCACTCAGGCGGCGCTCCAGAAGCTGATCGACGACGGCACCTATGCCAAGATCCTCAAGAACTGGGGCGTCCAGAGCGGGGCAGTCGAAAAGGCGGAGATCAACCCTGCGGTCTCTGACTGAGACAGGCCTCTAGGCGCGGGTCGGCTCGACAACCGGTCTGCGCCTAGCGGTTGGCCCGGCCGGATAGGCTGGGCCTGAATACGTTCAGCGGTGCGGAAGGAAGCAGGAGATGCATACCAAGAAGGGGACGGACCAGATTCAGATCCCCGGCAGAATAGAGGCCAGGCCGGTGCGCAAGCCGGGGCCGATCGTGGCCGCCGTCATCGTGGCCGTTTTCGTGGCCATGCTGATCCATGGCATGGTGACCAATCCCAACTTTGATTGGCCCACGGTCTGGAAGTATCTCTTCAACGAGCATGTCCTGGACGGCATCAAGTGGACCCTTCTGCTGACCGTCTACGCCATGGTTCTGGCCACAATCCTGGCCATCATCCTGGCGGTCATGCGCAAGTCGTCCAATCCGGTCCTGCGTTGGGTCAGCTGGTTCTTCATCTGGTTCTTCCGCGGCACTCCTGTATATACCCAGCTGGTCTTCTGGGGCCTGCTCTCCGTGCTGATTCCCAAGCTGGCCATAGGCATCCCCTTCGGGCCGGAGTTCTGGAGCATCGACACCAAGACCGTGCTCAACGCCACCGTGGCGACGGTTCTGGGGCTTGGACTGAACGAGGCTGCCTACCTTTCCGAAATCGTCCGCGCCGGCATCGAGGCTGTGGACCCCGGCCAGGAGGAGGCCGCCAAGGCTCTGGGCATGCCCCCGTCCATGATCATGCGGCGAATCGTCCTGCCTCAGGCCATGCGCATCATCGTGCCGCCTACCGGCAATGAAACCATCGGCATGTTGAAGACCACATCCCTGGCCCTTGCCGTGCCCTTCACCTTGGAGCTCCAGTTCGCTACCAACGCCATCGCTAACCGCATCTACAAGACCATCCCGCTGCTGATCGTGGCCTGCATCTGGTACCTGGTCATCACCTCCGTTCTGATGGTCATCCAGGCCCAGCTGGAGAAGCACTACGGCAAGGGCTTCGACTCGCGGCCCCTGGCAGGGTCGGGGGACAAGGACGGCAAGGATGGCGAGGACCCGCAGACCCGTCAGGAAACTGACAAGGTCAACAAGGTCATGATGGCCGGGCTGAACGCCTGAGCGCAGGAGGAAAATCATGGACGAGGACAGGCAGACCAGGAAAAATGGGCAAGTCAATAGGAATCCGGCTATTGTCATCAGGAATGTGCACAAGGTATTCGGCGACCAGCATGTACTGCGGGGGATCAATCTGGAAGTCATGCCCGGCACGGTAACGGCCGTCCTGGGGCCTTCCGGCTCAGGCAAGTCGACCCTGCTGCGGCTGATCAACCAGCTGGAGACCCGCACAGCAGGCGAAATCTATGTGGACGGCGAGCTGACCGGATACAGGAAAATCAGTACCGGCAAAGGTTCTGTGCTGCAGACCCTGGATGACAAGGCTATTGCCAGGCAGCGATCCAAGATCGGCATGGTCTTCCAGCGTTTCAACCTCTTCCCCCACATGACTGCCTTGGAGAACGTCATGGAAGCGCCGGTCCATGTGGGCCGGGTTCCCAAGGCCGATGCCCGCCAGGAGGCTCAGGCCCAGCTGGAACGTGTAGGGCTGGAGGACAGGATGGACTATTATCCTGCCCAGCTCTCCGGCGGTCAGCAGCAGCGTGTGGCTATCGCGCGAGCCCTGGCCATGCACCCCGACATCATGCTCTTCGACGAGCCCACCTCAGCTCTGGATCCTGAGCTGGTGGGAGAGGTTTTGGGGGTCATGAGGCAGGTTGCCCAACAGGGCATGACCATGGTGGTGGTCACCCATGAGATGGGCTTCGCCCGCGAGGTGGCCGAGCAGATCGTCTTCATGGATCAGGGAGTCGTGGTGGAGCAGGGAGGCCCTGACATCATCGACCATCCGCACTCCGAGAGGTTCGCTGAATTCTTGCATACCGTACTCTAGGCTCAGCAGGCTCAGGCCCTGTTCAGGTTGTAGAAATTCCGGCAAGAAGCTTTTCCGGACAGGCGACGGCGGAACTCCCATGGTTAGACTGGGGTCCATGTGCGGAATCGTCGGTTATGCGGGATCAGTGCGGACGGCCTGCGGCAGGCCTTTGGAGGTCTGCCTCAAGGGTCTGGAGCGTTTGGAGTACCGGGGCTATGACTCGGCTGGAGTGGCTCTTGCTGCCCCGGGAATGACGCAGGTGGCCATACGCAAGAAGGCGGGGCGCCTGGGCAATCTGGTTGCTGATCTGAAGACCAAGCCCATGCCCGAAGCCACCGTGGGCATCGGGCACACCCGCTGGGCCACCAATGGCGAACCCACTGATGTCAACGCTCATCCCCACACCAGCCGTGACGGCAAGGTCGCGCTGATCCACAACGGGATCATCGAGAACGCCTCAAGGCTGCGGCTGGACCTGGAGACCGAGGGATACACCTTCGTGTCCTCCACGGACACCGAAGTGGCGGCCAAGCTTCTGGGCAAGATTGCCCAGGAGATCGTCGATGCCACCGGCCAGCCCGACATCTTCGAGGCCATCAGGCGGTTGGCCCGCATGCTCAAAGGAGCCTTCACCATCCTGGCTGTGGACTCACGTCAGCCTGATCTGGTGGTGGGCGTCCGACACGATTCGCCGCTGGTGGTCGGCCTGGGAGACGGGGAGAACTACCTGGGCTCCGATGTGGCGGCCTTCGTAGCCTATACACGCCAGGCCATGGAACTGGGGCAGGACCAGGCCGTCTGCATCAGCGCGGACCAGGTCAAGGTCACCGACTTCCAAGGGCACCCGGTGGAGCATCCCCGTCGTTATACCGTCGACTGGGATGCCTCGGCCGCCGAAAAGGGCGGATGGGACTCCTTCATGGACAAGGAGATCCACGAGGACCCTGCGGCGGTCTCCAACACCCTGTTAGGTAGGTACGACGAGTCAGGCGACCTGGATCTGGACGAGGTTCATATCGATGAGGAGGTCTTCCGCCAGATCGACAAGATCATCGTTGTGGCCTGCGGAACGGCCTCCTACGCAGGGCTGGTGGCCAAGTACGCCATCGAGCACTGGGTCCGCATCCCGGTGGAGGTCGAGCTGGCCCATGAGTTCCGCTACCGTGATCCCATTCTGACCCCGCGCACCCTGGTCGTGGCCATATCCCAGTCAGGAGAGACCATGGATACGCTGATGGCGCTTCGCCACGCACGCGAGCAGGGTTCACGGGTTCTGGCCATCTGCAACACCCAGGGGTCCACCATCCCCAGGGAGTCCGACGCTGTGCTCTACACCCACGCCGGCCCCGAAGTGGCTGTGGCCTCCACCAAGGCCTTCCTGGCCCAGATCGTGGCGGCCTACCTGCTGGGTCTCTACCTGGCCCAGGTCAAGGGGACCATGTATCGAGACGAGATCCACCAGACCATCGACAGCCTCAAGGCCATGCCGGCCAAGATCCAGAAGGTGCTGGACGGACAGGCCGAGGTCATCAGACAGACGGCTCAGCGCATGTCCAAGGCCCGCTCCTTCCTCTTCCTGGGGCGGCATGTGGGCTATCCGGTGGCCCTGGAAGGGGCGCTCAAGCTCAAGGAGATCGCCTACATCTTCACCGAGGGGTTCGCCGCTGGCGAGCTCAAGCACGGGCCTATCGCCCTGGTGGAGCCGGGGGAGCCTGTGGTAGTCATCGTGCCCAGCGCACGGGGCCGCAATGTGCTGCATGACAAGGTCATCTCGGCCATCGAGGAGGTCAAGGCCCGTGGCGCCTTCACCATTGTCGTGGCCGAGGAGGGCGACCCGGACGCCGACCGCTATGCTGACGTGGTCTTTTGGAGGCCGCCCTGCCCAACCCTGCTAAGCCCCCTGGTGGACGTGGTCCCCCTGCAGCTGTTCGCCTTGGACATGGCCCGGCTCAAGGGTCTGGATGTGGACAAGCCCCGCAATCTGGCCAAGTCGGTCACGGTGGAATAGGATCCCATGGCTGTCGGGTCCGGGCAGCGGGGGCACCGGATGGTCCTGGAGGAGCCGCAGATCCCCTTCGAACCCCGAATCATATACGAGGACCAGCGCATCATCGTGGTCGATAAGCCCCATTTTCTGGCCACTATGCCTCGAGGGATGTGGTACGCCAGTACTGTGCTGGTCCGAATGCGCCGGCTCTACGGGGAGCCCGACATCATCCCTGCCCACCGGCTTGATAGGGCCACGGCAGGCGTGCTGGTCCTGGTTCGAGATCCGGCTGCCAGGCGGGCCTATCAGATGCTCTTCCAGGAGCATCGCGTGCGCAAGGTCTACCAGTGCCTGGCGCCGGTGCGACCCATAGTGCGTCCGCGGACCGGCACTGTGCGACACCTGGATTCGCCCCGGGTCTTCCCGCTGGAGCGCCGTTCCAGGATGATCAAGCGCCGTGGGGTTCTCCAGGCCTGGGAGGAGCGAGGGCCTGTCAATGCGGTTACTCGGATCGATTTGACGGCGGGCCTGGGATGCCTGGCCACCTACACCCTTTACCCGAAGACCGGCAAGACCCACCAGCTTCGTGTGCACATGAACGCTCTGGGGCTGCCCATAGTGGGTGACGATCTCTACCCCCGAATCCAGTCCCGGGCCTATGACGATTTCTCCAGACCACTGCAATTGGTGGCCCGTCGCTTGGAATTCACGGACCCCTTAACCGGGGTTGATCGAACTTTCACCTCTTCCGTTCCCTTGGAGCCTCAAGGAAAAGCCTGAACAGTCAGACTGGTAAGACATAATGGTCAGGGGATCCCCGAGCCGCGGGACGACGTGGACGCGGCAGGCATCCCTGTCCGAGAGTCGAGACGGACCAGGAGGTTCTACCCATGAGCAAACCGACACGGCGGCCCTATCGATGGCCCAAGCATCTCAAGGGTCAGCAGTCCCTCTGGTACGGCTGCGACTACAACCCCGACCAGTGGCCTGAGGATACATGGGATGAGGACATCAGGCTGATGACCAAGGCAGGGGTCAACGTGGTGGCCTTGGCGGTCTTCTCCTGGTCGCGCATAGAGCCCAGCCAGGGGGTTTTCGATTTCGATTGGCTGGACCGGATCATCGACAAGCTGGGCCGGGCGGGCATCGGGGTCAACCTGGCCTCGGCTACGGCCTCGCCGCCGCTCTGGCTCACCCAGGCCCATCCTGAGGTTCTGCTCAGGGACGAGCGAGGCGACACGGTCTGGCCCGGGGCCCGGCAGCATTGGCGGCCCACCTCGCCGGTCTTCCGGTCCTACGCCTTGAAACTCTGCCGGGCCATGGCCGAGCACTACCGGGACAACCCCTATCTGGTGGCCTGGCATGTGGGCAATGAGTATGGCTGCCACAATCGCTTCGACTATTCCGACGATGCCATGCGGGCCTTCCAGCGCTGGTGCCGCCGCCGCTACAAGGACATCGAGGCCGTCAACCGCGCCTGGGGCACGGATTTCTGGTCACAGAGGCTGAGCGACTTCTCGCAGATTCTGCCACCGCGTTTCATCGGCCAGGGGAATTTTCAGAATCCGGGCCGCATGCTGGACTTCGAGCGATTCAGCTCCGATGCCCTCAAGGATTTCTACATGGCCGAGCGGGACACCCTGGCTGAGATCACCCCGGACATCCCCCTGACCACCAACTTCATGGTCAGCGCCGACGGATTCGCACTGGACTATGACGACTGGGGCGACCAGGTGGACTTTGTGGCCAACGACCACTATGTGACGCCTGGCAGGGATCATCTGGAGGAGCTGGCCTATTCCTCCAGCCTGGTGGATTCCATCGCCCGCCGGCGTCCCTGGTGGCTTATGGAGCAGTCCACCTCGGCGGTCAACTGGCGGCCGGTCAACCCCCGCAAGGAGCCCGGACAGCTGGAGCGCGACTCCCTGGCTCATCTGGCGCTTGGTGCTGATGCCATCTGCTACTTCCAGTGGAGGCAGTCCCGGGCTGGCGCGGAAAAGTTCCACTCGGCCATGCTGCCTCATGCCGGCGAGGACACGGCAGTCTTCCGTGACGTCTGCCAGCTTGGAGGGGACCTGCAGGGACTCTCGCAGGCTGGTTTGGCCGGCAGTACGCTGGCCAAGGCCCCGGTGGCCCTGGTCTTCGACTACGCAAGCCAGTGGGCCAGCTCCCAGGCAGCATCGCCCAGCGACCGGGTCGAGCATGGCCAGGAGCCGCCGGTCTGGTACCGGGCCTTTCTGGACAACGCCATCCGGCCCGATGTCCTGCCGGTCAGGGCCGGATGGGAGGAGTATCCGCTGGTGGTCCTGCCAGCCCTCTACCTGATCGACGCTGACCTCTCCAAGCGGCTGCACAAGTATGTACACAGTGGAGGGCGGCTGATCGTCACCTGGGGCAGCGGCATCGCCGACGAGCAGGACCGCGTATGGACCGGTGGGTATCCGGGGCCGCTTCGGGACCTGCTGGGTCTGTCGGTTGAGGAGTTCGCACCCATGGCTCCCGGCGCACCTGGCCTGCTGGATCACCTGGACCTGACCAACGGGGTCACGGCGCACGACTGGGCCGATGTCATCGGTCACCTGGACAAGGGCACCAAGGTCCTGACAAGCTACCGGGCGGATCCATGGACAGGGATGGATGGCATGCCGGCCATGACCGTCCATGACTGGGGTCATGGCAAGGCCGCCTACCTGGGTTGCCGTCTGGATGCCCAGGATCTGGCCAAGGTTCTTCCTGCCCTGCTGGAGGCCCTGGATGTCGCCGATATGCGATCGGCCCATGGAGACCCTGATCTGTTGAGAGTTGAGCGAGTCAGTAAGGATGATCGGACGCGTTTTGTCTTTCTGTTCAACCGGTCCAGACATCCAGTGCAGGTTCAGCTGGAGGGCCAGATCCTGGTGGGCTCGCTGGCCGGCATTGACGGGGAGGGCAAGCAGGCCAGTCTGCAGGTCAATGGCGCGCTGGTGCAGCGTGTGGTCGGCCATCGGCATTGAGCTGGTGAATCCTGTACATGCCGGCGAAGATCAACTCGGGATCATAGACCTCGATCAGATCGGTGTCTTCTGAGAAGGTACGACCCATGCCGCCCGTGGCCACCACGTGGAAGTCCCGGCCTATCTCGCTGCGGTACTGGCGGACGATCCGCTCCAGGCCGCCAAGGAAGTTGTAATAGAGCCCGGCCTGCATGGCCGTCCTGGTACCCGTGGCCATGATGGTCTGAGAGCGGGTGATCTCCACCTGGGGAAGTTGGGCGGTCTGACCGGCCAGGGCCTGGGCCCCTGAACGGATGCCTGGCACGATCAGGCCTGAGCGGATGGCGCCCCTGTCATCCACATAGTTGAAGGTGGTGGCCGTGCCGAAGTCGATAACCAGTACAGGCCCTCCGTAGCGGTGGAAGGCGCCCACGCAGTCAGCCAGGCAGTCGGCGCCCAGGGAACGCGGGTCGTCCAGACGGATGTTCATGCCCGTCTTCACGCCAGGGCCCACCACCATGGGGTCGATGGAAAAGAAACGGATCAGACAGGACCTGACGGCGTGCATGACCGCGGGAGCTACCGACGAGATGATGGCATCCTGCACATCCGCAGTCTTGTAGCCGGCCAGGGCCATGAGCTGCCCCAGCAGAAGTCCGAACTCATCGGCCGTGTGGTCGATCCTTGTGGTCAGCCTGTAGGAGGCGGCGACCTGGTCGCCCTCCATGAATCCGACCTCGATGTTGGTGTTGCCGATGTCGATGGCCAGCAGCATGTCTCTTCCTCCCTGCCGTTGTCCGGGCGCGTGGCGCTTTCCGAATCCATCCTAAGCGCATAAGCCTGGGTGATGGCTTCGGGGAGTATGCTGGTGGGCGGTGATCGACCAGAATGGCGGTCAACCACAGCATAAGGATTCGTCAATGAACGCAGATCGACACGGCACGCATGCCCATGGCAGCGTGACCGCAGCAGATACAGAGGCGGCCCAGGAGCCAGGCCCAAGCACTGACCCCGAACTCAACGCCAGGATCAGGCCTATGAGGTCGGGCGGCAACACCCTGCCCTGGAAGCTGCTCAGTCTCCTGCTGGCCCTGGCCTTGGCACTCTCCCTGTGGACCGGGCATCGTGGACCTATTGGCCAGGCCGAGGGAGGAACCGTTGCGGACACGGTCACGGTGGGGCTCAAGCTGGCTCCCACCAATCTGGACATCCGCAACCAGTCGGGTACGGCGCTGGATCAGCTTCTGATCGGCAATGTCTATCAGGGCCTGGTGTCGCGGGATTCCCGGAACCAGGTGCGCCCAGGGCTGGCCAGGAGCTGGAATGTCTCCGAGGACGGCCTGGTCTACACCTTCCACCTGCATGAGGGCATCCGCTTCTCCAACGGTCATGCTCTTCGGGCCCAGGACGTGGTCGACTCCATTCGCGGGCTCATGGCAGGCCACTATCAGGGCAGCGAGATGCTGGAAGGCTTCCAGGGCGTTGAGGCCACAGATCCTCTGACGGTGCGCCTGACGCTGTCCAGACCCTACCAGGACCTGCTCTGGCAGTTGAGCGGCCGGGCTGGCCTGGTCTTTGACCGTCGTGCTCATTACGACATGAAGACCCAGGCCGTGGGATCCGGCCCGTACCTGCTGGAAAGCTTCCGGCCAAACGACTCGGTCACCCTCAAGGCCGATCCGCACTACTGGGGCAGCGACAAGCCTAAGACGCCAACCATCGTCATCCGTTACCTCAACGACGACAACGCTGCCGTCAACGCCCTGCGCAGCGGGGATGTGCAGGTGCTGGCTCCGGTCACCGAGAACCTGGCCAGTCCCTTCCGCAACAGCCGCGACTTCCAGGTCAAGGCGGGCGACGACACCGACAAGTACGTTCTGGCCATGAACGGCAAGGGTGCCGCCACATCCGACCCGCTGGTGCGGCAGGCCATCCGCCATGCCATCGACCATCGGCAGCTGATCGCCTCCCGGGGCGGATCGGACAGGGCTCTGGGCGGCCCCATACCCTCCCTGGATCCCGGCTATCAGGATCTGACAGGGCTCTACCCCCACGATCCTGAGCAGGCGCGGCGGCTTCTGGCCCAAGCCGGGTACGGTCCCGGTCACCGGCTCAAGCTGCGGCTGACCTACGCCAACACCTACGGCAGCGAGTTGGGCGATCAGCTGCGCTCGCAGCTGCGTCAGGTGGGCATCGACCTGGATGTGCGGGTAGTGGAGTTCTCGGTTTGGCTCCAGGACGTCCATGTCAACAAGGACTATGACCTGTCTCTGGTGGATCATGGCGAGAGCCACGACTTCCATCAGTGGGCCAACCCCGGCTACTACTACAACTATGACAATCGTCAGGTCCAGGAGCTCTATAGGCAGGCCATGGCCACGACCTCCGCCGATGACTCCGACAGGCTCCTGGCCCAAGCCGCCCGGATTGTCAGCAACGATGCGGCGGCGGATTGGCTCTTCAACTACCGGGTGACCACGGCCTGGCGGACGGGGTTGGAGGGCTTCCCGGTCGATCTGAACCAGTCCCTCATGCCCTTGTCCGGCGTGACCTACAGGCGGGGATAGCCATGGCCAAATTCCTAGTGCGGCGCCTGGTGCTCTTCATCTTGGCGCTGATGGGCATCTCCCTGCTGATCTTCCTGGCACTGCGCATCCTGCCCGGTGACGTGGCCGCCGTCATGGCCGGGCTGGATGCTCCGCCTGTGCGTGTTGACCGGCTGCGTCGGCAGATGGGCCTGGACCGCTCTTACCCAAGGCAGTATCTGGACTGGATCAGCGGCTTTCTGCAAGGGGATCTGGGCAGGTCCATTCTGACCAACCGTCCCATCGCCTCCCAGGTTGGTATCCGGGCCCAGATCACCTTCCCGCTGATTCTTCTGGGACTGGGTGTGGCCCTGCTATTGGGCATTCCCCTGGGCTGTGCGGCCGCTCTGGCGCGCTCGCCAAGGATGCAGTCCTTCAGCCACATGGCCGCCATCGTGGGCGGATCCGTACCCGCCCTCTGGTCAGGACTGCTGCTGATCATGCTCTTCGCCAAGGGCAGTGGCCTGATTGGTCTGCTGCCCTCCCAGGGCTTTCCTGCTCTCGGCTGGGCTCAGCCGGGTCAGGCCTTGGCGGCTTTGATTCTGCCTGCTCTGTCCACCGGCATCATCGTGGGCGCCGGCATCATGCGGTACACCCGCTCCCTGCTGGGCGACATGCTCTCTTCGGGGTATGTGGACATGGGCATGGCTTGCGGGATGACCAGAACCCAGGCCGCCCTGCGCATCGGTCTGCGGCTGGCTTCTCCCCAGTTGGTTTCGGTGGTCGGGCTGACCATGGCCGAGATGATCACCGGGGTCATGGTCAGCGAGAACCTGTTCGCCCTGCCGGGACTGGGCTCCATGCTGATCACCGATGTGGGCAACCGGGATCTTCCGGCCGTTCAGTCCGAGCTGCTTCTGCTGGCGGCCTTCTTCCTCTTCCTTGGACTGCTGGTGGACGTTATTCATAGGCTGATCGATCCGCGTTTTCGAGGTGCGGCCAGACAGGAGGTGGCTGCCTGATGAGTTGGGGACACGCAGACAGGCCCCATCTGGGATTGAGGGCCACATTCCCAGGCCAACTGGGATTCTTCGGACGGATGCGGGTGGTGTTGTCCAGCATGTGGCGCAAGGCCTCGGGGCGATACTCGATGACTGTTCTGGCCATATGGATCCTGGTCTCCCTGATTTCCAGGTTCTGGACCCCGGTTCCTATTTGGACTACCGACGGGTACCGGATCTGGCAGGCCCCCAGCCGCGACCACCTGCTGGGAACGGATGGCACCGGGGCAGACATTCTCTCCTGGCTCATGGCGGGATCGGCCACCAACCTGGCCATCAGCCTTCTGGCGGTCCTCCTATCAGGCGTTCTGGGGCTTCTTCTGGTCATGGCCATGGTCTCGCGCCGTTCAGGAGTATCCCAGACGGTCGTGGTCCTGGTCGATGCCCTGATTTCTTTGCCCACTGTTCTGCTGGCTCTGATCCTGGCTGTCCCCCTAGGCCCCAGCATCGCCGTGGTCGTCGTGGCCTGCGGGTTCGGATACGGACTCAACCTGGCTCGGATCGTACGACCCCAGGCGCTCCTGGTGGCAGAGTCGGACTATGTGCAATCCGCCCGGCATAGCGGGGTCGGATCCTTCAGAATCTTCTTGACTCATTTGGTGCCCAATGTCATTCCGGTCCTGTGCGTGCAACTTTCCATGTCGGCGGGGACCTCCGTGCTGGCTGAGGCAGGGTTGACCTACTTGGGGGTGGGTGTTCCCTCCGGCCTGCCCTCCTGGGGGCACTCGCTGACCACCTCGGTCAAGTTCATCAACGTCTTTCCGCTGACCGTGCTCTGGCCCGGCATGGCGGTCACCATGGTGGTGGTGGCGCTGAACCTGTTCGGCGACGCCCTGCGTGATGCCATCGATCCGGTTACCAACCCCAGGCTCAGGGCTGCCGTAGCTGCCGCCGGACGGTCCACTCTTCAATCCGGGCAATCAGATGACGCTGGTCATCATGTCGAGAATGCGGTCCATACAGGCGAGGGAGGCCAATCATGTCGCTGAATATTGACGGCCTGAGCCTGTCCATCAATGGCCGCACCATTCTCGACCAGGTGGACCTCAAAGTCGGGGACGGCCAACGGGTCGGCCTGATCGGCTCCTCAGGCTCCGGAAAGTCGATGATCGCCCGCTGCGTTTTGGGCACCACACCACTGACGGCCTCCCTGTCGGGATCCATTCTGGTGGACGGCCTCCAGATTCTCGGCTCGGATGAACGGTCCCTGGCGGACCTGCGCGGTTCCCGGATGAGCATGGTCTTTCAGAATCCTTCCACGGCCCTGAACCCGGTCAAGAAGGTCTACAGCCAGGTTGAGCTGCCTCTTCGCCGCCACTACCGCTTGAGCGCTCAGGAACGGCGCAGGCGGGTCATGGAGATATTGGCCCAGGTCGGGTTGGATGCGGATCTGGCTGGATCCTATCCACATGAGCTGTCCGGGGGACAGCAGCAGCGGGCGGCCATAGCCACGGCCCTGGTCACCAAGCCCAGACTGATTCTGGCAGACGAGCCGACCACGGCCCTGGATGCCATCACCCAGCGGCAGATTGTGGACCTGTTGGTCTCCTTGGTCGACCAGAGCGGGGCCTCCCTGCTGTTCATCACCCATGATTTCTCAGTCCTCGCCCGGGTTGCCGATTACTGCTACATCCTCGATGCAGGGCGAGTGGTGGAAAGCGGGCAGACGCAGAGCATTCTGCGCAGCCCATCCAGTCCACAGGGCAGGACTTTGGTGAGAGCGGCCAGAGAGCTGACGCTGCGCGCAGATGGAGGCAAGCATGAACGCGACTGACGGTGCACATGCCGATCCGATCCTGATCGGGGAGGGCCTGACCAAGGTCTATGCCTCTACCGGCAGCGGCATGGCTCGGAAGGCTGCGGTTGACGGAATTGACATCTCCCTTCTGTCGGGGGAGTGC
Organism: Bifidobacterium sp. H6bp9; assembly: GCF_032193695.1. Classification (NCBI taxonomy): domain Bacteria; kingdom Bacillati; phylum Actinomycetota; class Actinomycetes; order Bifidobacteriales; family Bifidobacteriaceae; genus Bifidobacterium; species Bifidobacterium sp. H6bp9. The sequence goes on along the minus strand of NZ_JASTZY010000001.1, from coordinate 252,749 downwards.
CTGGCGATCATAGGGGAGTCCGGTTCAGGGAAGACCACGCTTTCCCGTCTGCTCCTAGGTCAGTTGAGGCCTGATGCCGGGCAGGTGACATATCAGGGCAGACCGGTTCTCCACGGTTCCCCGGCCGCCAAGGCGCTTGCCCAAGACTCTGCTCTGGTCTTTCAAAACCCCTTCACCTCCCTCGACCCGCGGTGGACCATCGGCCGGTCAGTCGCCGAACCTCTTCTGGCTGCCAGGCGCAGGGGGAGTGGGCACCTATGGCATCGTCGTCAAGATGGGACAGACCTTGCTGATCGGGTGGCCAAGGTCTTGTCAGAGGTTCAGCTTGACCCAGGCGCGATCATGACGGCTTATCCCTCCGATCTGTCCGGAGGCCAGGCTCAGCGGGCGGCCATAGCCCGGGCCCTGATCATCAAGCCCCGGATACTCTTGGCCGATGAGCCCATGAGCGCCATCGACGTCTCGGCGCGCGTTGGGATTCTTCATACCCTTCAGTCCATCATGGCCCAGTCCAGAAAGCAGAGCAATCCGTCAAATAGCATGTCCATGATCATCATCTCCCATGATTTGGGCGTGGTTCAGCACATCGCGGACAGGGTCATGGTGCTCAGTCAAGGAAAGGTGGTGGAGGAGGGGCCTGTGAAAGCCATCCTCGATCACCCCAGTCAGTCTTATACCCGTCAGCTACTGGCAGCTGCGACCCTATAGGTACCGGTGCTCATCGGCATTCTGGCCAAGCAAAATTACATGAGTGCATGCCCGTCCTTGACGGAATGAAGGAGGGCAGCGAGAGCATCTGTGCAGAGAAAACAGACGGTTAAAGACTGCATCTGATTTGACGGTTGGTAGAGCAAATCGTAGACTGTTGGTTAGTTACTCAAGTAACTAAGTAATAAACAGTAATGCAGATCCTAATTCGACGCCCCGAATCAAGGCAGACAAGGCGGTCAAACGATGGCGATCGAAATACCGGATGGTCGGCCCGTTTTCGTGAAGGTGGCAGACCGGTTGACCGAAGCCATAGCCGAGGGACTGGTCGCCGATGGTGAAAGGATTCCCAGCACCACGGAAATCTCGACTGCCTACCAGATCAACCCGGCCACAGTCCTCAAGGGGATGAACCTGCTGGTCGACCGGGGCCTTCTGGAGAAACGGCGGGGGCTGGGCATGTTTGTCACTGCCGGTGCGGGCCGGAGCGTTCGAGAGCGTCGCAGGAGGGAACTCCTGAACGGCAGGTTCCAGGATCTGGTCGAAGAAGCCAAGTCTCTGGACGTATCTCGTGAGGACCTGGACGCCATCATAGAAAGGGTCTACCAATGAGTCTGACAGTTTCCAAGGTGGACAAATCGTACGGAAAGCTGAAGGCCCTGGATGAGATCTCACTCTGCTTTGAGCCCGGTAATATATACGGACTCTTCGGGCGGAACGGGGCCGGCAAATCCACCCTGTGCAATCTGATGACGGGCAGGACACTTCCTGACCAGGGGCTGATCCACCTGGATGGAAGCGATCTGGTCAGCGACTCAAGAATCGTTCGCCGCGTGGCCCTGGTCAACGAAACCTGGCCCTATCCATCCCGACGACACATTAGACAAGCATTCGCCATGGCCGAGGGGTTTTACGGTGGTTTTGACTGGCACTTGGCTGAGCGTATTCTTAAGAGCTTCGCATTGAGGCTGACTGACACTTTTGCTTCCCTCTCCATGGGGCAGCGTCAGGTGGTCAAGGACGTCATCGGACTCTGCCTGCCTGTGGAATACCTCATTCTGGATGAACCGACGACAGGAATGGATGCGGCGGCCAGGGAGAGGATCTACTCCTTCGTTCTGGAGGCCTATCAGCACCGCGGACCGACCATGATCATCGCCACCCATATCATCAACGAGGTCAGCCAGCTCATCTCCCGCGCCACGATCATCGACCAGGGGCGGGTCCTGCGATCTTTCAGCGTGGATGATCTGTCTGCCCTGGGGACCACTGTCACGGGCCGTCCGCCTGACGTGGAGGACTATCTTGCCCAGAGCGACCCGCCGCTGCTGAGCAGGCAGCGTATCGGCGATCTGCTGCGCGTCAGCTTCGAGGGGCCGGTGCCTAACGAGCAGCCCAAGGGGCTTATTGTCGCCCCAATGGATCTGCAGACCTACTTCGTCCAGATAACGGAAGGAGCGGCACAATGAATAACACGCAAGTTGCAGGGGCAGTGCGGACGAAGACCAAGCTGGGGCCAGAAAGCCCCTACCTGGGTGCTGGACCGGCTGAAGGGTGGGCCCGAATCAAGAGTTTCCTGTCGCCTGCGGTGCAGACCCGGATGACCCTGCGCGTACAAGCGATGCCGAGGCTGACCGTCTTTGTGATTTGGGCCCTCGTCCTCGCTCTGGGGGTTATGGGGTTTATCCCCCTGGGCTCTGGATTCACCGGTCTGTTCACCGAGATGGTGCTCATGGCCACCGCCTTTGTCTGCTCACTGACGACTTTCCGGCCCTTGATCTCCAATGCTGTGACCCGGTCCACAATCGCATGGACCCAGATCATCTCCAATGTGGTCATGGCCCTGGCGACAAGCACTTTCATGATCGTGGTCGCGATTATCAGCAGCCTAGGCCAAATCGGATGGATGCCCTTTACAGAAAGTTACCAAAGGTTTCTCGTACAGGGCTGTTCGCCTTGGAGACTGACTCTTGATCCCTGGAGTGTGTCATGCTTTAACCAGTCGTATGCCCAGCAGCCGTCCCGTTGGCTGGCTCTGGCGCTGCATGTCTTTATGGTGCAGGTAGCCTTCGTTCTGCTTGGCCAGGTGCTGGGTGACCTGGCCGCCCGTCTTGATCGAAAAGGCAGATGTCTGCTGCTGGTAGGGCTGTTGATCTGTGTTGGTTTCTGGCATTCGATTTCCGGCTGGAATTTCTGGGGGTGGCAGCAAACGGCGGTTCAGATGATCAACCTTATGCGCGGCCATTGGATGTACAAGACCTTAAGCCCCTTCATGAATGTTGATTTATGGGGATACGTCACCGTGTATTTACTCTGGCCCCAAGTGGTCTTCACATTAGTCTTCTCCGCCATATGCATCCTGCTCAGCTACTGGCTCACCAGCCGTCGGCAGCTACCAGCTATCCAGGGGCTCAGCATTCTGGGTTAGTGGCAGGATAGCTAAGAATTCCAGCGACGATTGACCACATGGTCGTTCGCCCACTGCTTGACTCCTGTCGGGGCAATAGACTGGGGAATCATGGTGGACATCCAGGATGCAGGGCAGGCGCTGAAGAGGTATTTCGGATATGAGTCCTTTCGCCCGGGTCAGGAGGATTTGGTCAAGGCTATCCTGAACGGGCAGGACTGCCTGGGTGTTATGCCGACCGGTGCCGGCAAGTCCATCTGCTATCAGATTCCTGCCACTCTTCTGGATGGTCTGACCATCGTCATTTCTCCCTTGGTTTCTCTGATGAAGGACCAGGTGGACGGGCTGGAGGATGCCGGCATTCAAGCTTCATTCGTCAATTCCACCCAGGATATGGATGAGCAGTCCCTGGCCCTGGCTCGGGCTGCACAAGGGCGCAGCAAGATCCTCTATGTGGCCCCAGAGCGGCTGGATGCCCCCAGATTCAGGGAATTCGCCCAACATACAAAAATTTCCCTGCTGGCTGTGGACGAAGCCCACTGCGTATCCCAGTGGGGTCAGGACTTCCGCCCTGCCTACCTAGGCATCGGCGATTTTATCAGGTCCCTGCCCGACCGACCTACGGTGGCAGCCTTCACCGCTACGGCGACCGAGAAGGTTCGGCGCGACATCGTATACATGCTAGGCCTTGACGATCCTTACGTGGCGGTGACGGGATTCGACAGGCCCAACCTCTTCTTCGACGTGATCAAGCTGGAGAGCAAATACAAGAATCGCTGGGTGGTCCAGTACGCACTGAAGCATGGCGATGATTCTGGCATCGTCTACTGCGCCACCCGCAAGGAGACCGAGGCTCTGGCTGATGATCTGACCAAGGCCGGTGTCAGTGCTGTCAGCTATCACGCTGGCATGGATGCCCAGGACAGGGAGCAGGCGCAACGGGACTTCGTCAACGACAAGGTGCAGGTGGTCGTGGCTACCAATGCCTTCGGCATGGGCATCGACAAGTCCAACGTACGTTATGTCATTCATCACAATATGCCTGAAAGCATCGAGGCCTATTACCAGGAGGCCGGCAGAGCGGGACGTGACGGCGAGCCAGCCCGTTGCTCCCTGCTGTGGAACGAGAGCGACATCGTCACCCGCAGGCGCCTCTTGGACATGGACAACGGCAATGACAGGCTGACCGGTGAGCAGGCTGAAGCAGTCAGGGCCGAACACCGGCGTCTGCTCAACGTCATGATCGGTTACTGTCGAACCACCGGCTGCCTTCACCAGTACATGCTGCGGTATTTCGGCGAGGAGGTGGACCAGGCGGCCGCAGGTCTTTCGCCTGCCGAGGCCGATAAGGGCAAATCCGTCCCAGTCGGGCATCCTGACACGGGCAGCGGCGGCTGCCAGAACTGTTCCAACTGTCTGAGCACCTTCACGACCATCGACGTCAGCGGTGTGGCCCGTGCCATCAGCAGGTGCGTGCATGATGTGAACCAGGGATTCGGCTCCGGCAAGATCGCCCAGATTCTCCGAGGTTCGCGCTCGCAGGATCTTCTTCGGCGAGGGTTGGATCGGTGCCCTAGCTATGGCGCTCTGGATCAGGTTCCAGAGGCGCGAATCCGTGACGTGCTCAACCAGATGGCCTCGGACGGGTATCTGTACATCACGGAGGGGCGGCTGCCCATGGTCCATTTCGGGCCCAAGGCCGCACAGACGGTCAGCCCAGACTTTCACTACGAAATCAAGCGGACGGAACGCCCACGTGCCTCGGGCAAGGTCTTCGGCGGCAGATCCTCTTCAACCGTCGACGATGATGGTCTCGACCAGGCCGGTGCAAGCGATGCCAGCCCAGAAGATGAGGAACTTTTCCAGAAGCTACGCGACCTGCGGACCAGCATAGCCCGCAAGATCGGCAAGCCTCCCTACATTGTCTTCTCCGACAAGGCACTGCGCGATATGTGCCGTCTTCGTCCGGCTGATGATGCAACCTTCTTGGCCGTCAATGGTGTGGGGCAGCACAAGCTGGAGCAGTATGGACCCCAGTTCATGGGTGTCATCTCCGAGTTTTCGGCCAGAGGAGGGGTGGATGTGGCCAAGGGCACTTCCGGATCTGATAGGCGGGTCGGCCTACCATGAGACATACACGACTTCATCGCGGCTGCCTTTCATACCCGGCGCCCGACAGGAAAGGAAATAACAATGGCTGACAAACCAATCGTAGAGAGCTTCCAGCTGGATCACACCAAGGTCAAGGCGCCCTACGTTCGTCTGATCGACGAGGAGAAAGGGCCCCAAGGAGACATCATCTCCAACTATGATCTGCGCCTGGTCCAGCCCAATCAGAACGCCATCCCAACTGCTGGGCTGCACACCATCGAGCACACCATCGCCGTGCTCCTGCGCGAGCGCATCCCCGGCTATATCGACTGCTCGCCCTTCGGTTGCCGGACGGGCTTCCACCTGCTTGCTTGGGGCCGTCATTCGACCGAGGATGTGGCCAAGGCCCTGAAGGAGTCGCTGGAGTTCATCGCCGACAAGGCCACCTGGGACGATGTGCCCGGCACCGAGATCACCTCCTGCGGCAACTACCGCGACCATTCGCTCTTCTCGGCCAAGCAGTGGAGCCGCGACATCGTGGCCGCCGGCATCAGCTCCGATCCTTACGAGCGCAAGCTGGTCTGATCGCTGACAGGCAAACAACTGGGCCTGAGGAAGGGTATGTTCCTTTCCTGAGGCCCAGTTCGATCTAACAGACGAAAGCTCAACTACGCAGTATGGTTTCGATCTGTTTCATCTGATCGTCATCAATCTGCATGGCAGGTTCGCGGATGCGTGTGCTGATGGGCAGACCCTGCAGTCGCACAGCTCCCTTGATGGCCGATACGAACAAATCCGCAGTGTCGTAAATCGCCATCAGGTGGTTGATGCGTCGGGCCTTGTCTAGAGCAGTCCGGTAATCGCCCTCTTGATAAGCCTGATGCATGGCCACGAAGGTTTCCGGCTCCACGTTGGTCAGGCCCGATAAAACACCGTTGCCTCCGCAGATACGATTGACCATATAGTATTCGTCGAATCCGGAGAACACCGAGAATCCAGGGCTGACACGTCTGACTGCCGATACGACTAGGCGTGTGTGGCTGATTGTGTCCACGGTGTCTTTGATGCCAACGATGTTTGGACATTCCTGGGCCAGTTTAGCGACCAACTCCGGGGAGCAGTCGTTGCCAGTACGAGCAGGGAAGTTGTAAAGGATCACCGGCACAGCCGAGGCCTGGGCGATGCTGGTGAAATACCTGTAGGCAGTCGGTTCCGAAGGACCGAAATAATAAGGGCTGACAGCCACCACGGCATCGGCGCCGATTTCTCCAGCAAACTTTGTCAGATCCAAAACCCGGTCCATGTCAGTGTCGCCTACTCCGACGAATACCTTCATGCGCCCCCGTATATGGTCGACGGCGAATTGCAGGGCTGAGCGCTTTTCTTGGAGATCATAGGCATAGAACTCGCCGATGCTTCCGAACAGGAGCACCCCATTAATGCCAGCCTGGATCAGATGGTCCAGATGTCGTCCCCACAGGTCGGTGTCGATGACTCCTTGATCGTCGCTGACGGTTATCGACGGGCAGAATATTCCCTCGAATTTGGCTGATGATGTGCTCATGTTCACCCTTCCACAGTAAGCATATCGGCATCGATCCCATAGGCCCTCATGGCATTGTGCTTGAAGAAGTCCTCATCAGGGCCAAAGATGTCCAGCATCAGTTGCCAGTGTTCCCTGAGTGAGGAGTGCACGGTGACGACCGGCCAGTTGGAGGCATAGAGGATCCTGTCCGGGGGAAATGTGTCCCTGACGAAGGCGACGATGTCGCGATCGACCGGCAAGTCCCCTGACACCTTGATATAACAGTGCGGCAGGGCCGCCATGGCCTCTATGGCCTTTCTGGAGGCCGGCGACAAGTCGGGCATGTTGCCCAGATGGTCCATGATGACAGTCAGGGAAGGAACCTGAGAGAATGTCTGAGCCATGTCCGGCAGTTCTGCCCCCCTGTTGCATAGCTCAAAGGGCAGGCCCTTATCAGCCATGGCGCGGAGCCCAGCGATGAAGGAGGGTTCCATGCAACGGCCGCGAGGGGCAGAGTCAGTGTGCAGCGGCTCTCTGATGCCCGTAGCATTGATGGGCACCCTCATATAGGGCCCTACCTGGACTCGGAGCATTCGAGCAAGAATCTTGGGGTCATTGTTCTCATAGACCAAGCGGTCCTCTAATAGGGGGTCGTCCGAGTCTACTTCCACATAGACTCCGCCCAGAAATTCCACTCCCAGCTGCTCGTACTCGCTTTCCAGCTCATGAAGGGGAAAGCTCCGGTTCAGTGAGGGCATTCCGTCCAGCCAAGGCAGATGCTGCCGTTCGAGATCCCACATATGGAAGTGAGCATCGATGACCTGTAGTTGTCGTGTCATGTCAGGCCCCCTGCTTAAGACCTATGCGGCACCCGCGGAAGGCATACCAGGCGATGTAGAGGAATCCGGGCACGGTCACCAGCATGGCGATTTCGATGCCCATGGCATCCTGGATGGCACCCAGCAGCAGCGGGATCAGGGCTGCTCCGACGATGCTCATGACCAGCGCCGAAGAGCCGGTCTTGGCGTCGTTGCCCCTGATGCCCTTGAGCGTCAGCGAGAAGATGGTGGGGTAGCCGATTGATATGAACAGATAGGCAACCAGGAAGCAGATGACCGAGAATCGTCCCAGACCCAGGAATACCAGAACCATCAGCACGGCTGTGACGCACATGTAGATGCCCAGTATCTTGCCGGCATCGAATTTGGTCATTAACGGAGTGGTCAGGAACCGTCCAAGGGTGAACAGCAGCGACAGCAATGCCAACAGTGTGGCAGCCAGACCGGCGGTGATGCCAGCGCCCCAATGTTTGAGAGCATAAGCGGAGAACATGGCCATGCCCGCCACCTGCAAGCCGATAAAGATGAACTCGGCTATCACGCCCAGTACGAAGTAAGGGCGTTTCAGCAGGCTTGAGGTGCCGGAACCGGTGCCAGTTTTCCCTTCCTGCTCGTCATCGCCAGGTGGTGTTGGCAGTTTGAAGACGATGAAGACAGCCAACACCAGCAGCAGAACGATGCCGATGACGATATAGATCATCCTGGTATCAGACAGGAACTTGACCTTGGCTTGCTCAAAGCCTGGCTCTTTTGGGGTCAGGGTTTTGGACAGCACTCTGCCCAAAATCAGAGGCCCCACCACGTTGCCGACGCCGTTGAAGCTCTGTGCCAGATTGAGTCTGAAGGATTCGCCTTTTTCGTCGCCTAGCTTGGTGACGTAGGGGTTGCAGTTGGTCTCCAGAGATGAGGCTCCCAGCGCTACCACGAACATGGCGAACAGAAAGAGTCCGTAGCTGGCCATATTTGTGGCCGGCACCACGATGAATGCTCCGACTGCGAACAGTATCAGTCCGGAGATGACCCCGCCCTTGTAACCGAAGCGCTTGGAGATGATTCCGGCTGGGATGGCCATGACGAAGTAGGCTCCGTAGTAGGCCACCTGCAGCAGTGATGCCTGGGTGCTGTTCAGCTCCATGTAGTTGCTGAACGGACTGTTGAGGGCGTTGACCAGGTTCATGGTCAATCCCCAAATGAAGAAGAGTCCGATGACCAGGGTTATGGCGACGGTTGCCTTGGACCCGCCCTTGTTTCGCGTATTTGTATTTTCCATGTCAGAGCTCAATTCAGTGCCCGGTCCAGGTGGACGTATCCGCCATCGACGAACACCCATTGGCCGGTGGTGTGTGATGCGCGATCAGAGAGCAGGAAGGTGGCGGTGTTCCCAATCTCCTCGGGTGTGGTCATGCGATGCTCCAGAGGAATCTTGTCTGTGATGACCGACAGGCGTGCCTGCTGGGCCTTTTCATCGCCAAAGGTTTTGATCCAGTCGGCATAGAGCGGGGTCCAGCATTCCGAAACCACGATGGCATTCACTCGTACGTCATCATGGACCAAGGCCGCAGCCCATTCCCTGGTCAGGCCCAGAACCCCGCCCTTGGCTGCCGCGTAGGCGCTGGTCTTGCCCTGACCGGTCACAGCGGTTTTGGAGGTGATGTTGATGACTGATCCGTGGCTTTCCTTGAGGTAGGCACAAGAGGCATGCATGAGTTCGTAGTAGTGGGTGAGGTTGCCGTGTACGGAACGCTCGAACTCGCGCCAGTCAGTGGTTTCCAAAGCCTTGTTGTCGTTGACTCCAGCGTTGTTGACTATGCCATCGATATGGCCGAATTCCTTGTGTACCTGCTCCACAATGGGTGCAATGCCGTCGGTGTCATTCAGATCCAAAATGAAGGTCCGGTAGGTATCGGTATAGGCCTCGATGTCTTTGCAGAACTGGTCCCTGGCTGACTCGTCACGGTCTATGACTGCGGTTATGGCACCCTCCTGGGCCAGTTGTAGAGTGATGCCCCTGCCGATGCCCTTGAAGCCGCCGGTGATGATGAATACCTTGTTCTTGAGATGCAGATCCATGAGAACTCCTTTGTCTATATGGATGGATGATTTGTTAGAGGTCCAGTGATTGGACCGGATTTTGATTGAGGTGGGCCGCTCTCACTCCTGGTGCAGGTAGCGCTGTGCGGTTTCCACGGTCATTTCGGCCCCATTGCCAGGAGCGGTCGGTGCCTGATACATGCCTTGGCTGATACGCACGGGGTTCACGAAATATTCGTGCTGGTTGTCTACGTATTCGATCATTCGGCCCTGTGTGGTGCAGGAGACGGCTGCGTAGTCGAACATGGCGAAGTGGCAGACCATCTCGCACAATCCGACCCCGCCGGCGTGGGGGCAGACTATCTTGTGGAACTTGCGAGCCAGCAGGTATTCCAGAACTATCTCCTGGGGGCCTGCCACTCTGGTGGCGTCGATCTGCATGATGCCGAAGGCGTTGGCCTGCAGGAATTGCTTGAACATGATGCGGTTCTGCATCTGTTCGCCGGTTGCTACGGGGATGGGATTGATGGCCCTGGCAATGGTTGCGTGGCCGATGATGTCGTCGGGGCTGGTGGGCTCTTCGACCCATGCCAGGTCGAAGTCATGGAAATGGTTGATCCAATCAATGGCTTGCGGGACATCCCAGACCTGATTGGCGTCGACGGCCAGGCGGACGTCGGGACCGATGGCATCCCTGGCCAGTCCCAGGCGGCGTATGTCATCATCGAGGTTCTGGCCTACCTTGAGCTTGATTTGCTTAAAGCCCTTCTCCTGCGTCTCCCGTTTGGCGATCTCCACCATTTTTTCGTCGCTGTAGCCAAGCCAGCCTGGTGCTGTCGAATAACCGGGGTACCCGTGCTGGCGAATGTCCTCGATGCGTTCCTGCTTGCCGGATTGCCCATCCTTGAGGATATCTATGGCCTCCTCGGGGCGCAGGGCATCGGAGAGGTATCTAAAGTCCAATGTGCTGACAAGATCCTCAGGATCCATTTCAGCCAGCAGCAACCACAAGGGTTTTCTCGCCCTTTTGGCTTTCATGTCCCAAAGGGCGCTCAGCAGTGCGCCAATGGCCATGTGCTCGACTCCCTTTTCGGGCCCCAGCCAGCGCAGCTGTGAGTCATGGACCAATAGGTCCCAGGCCAGACCCATGCTGTCCAGCAGACGTTCAACCTCTAGGCCACGCAGAGTCTCTCCTATGGAATCTATGGCTCTGCAAACAACATCGTTGCCTCGTCCGATGGTGAAGACCAGACCACAACCTTTGATGCCGTCGTCAGCCGAGGTGTGTATTTCCACATAGGCGGCCGAATAGTCGGGGTCCTTGTTCATGGCATCCGACCCTGAGAGGGTCAGAGAAGTGGGAAAACGAAAGTCATACGTTTTCACCGCAGTGATAGTACTCATCGTGGCTCCTTTGCCAATCTTGTGAACGTATACCCTACTATAGGCGTAGAAATAGAAATTTGAAAATCAGAAATGTAAAAATTCTAATTTCGACATGGATGCTTTCGCTGCTTCCTTGGTTACGATTGGTGGGTAATGGAAAGGACGCACATGGCCAGACAGGAACCAGGCAATCCGCACGTTGGCGCCATAGCCGAGCAGCTCGGCATCTCTGCTTCGACCGTCTCCAAGGTGATCAACGGTCGACCGGGCGTGGCGGCAAAAACCCGTCGAAGGGTCGAAAAAGCTTTAGCAGACGAGGGCTATGCGCATCCGCTTGTCAGCACGAAGATTGCTCAGACTATTGAGCTGGTTGTGGATTATATTGCCAACAATGGCACTATCGAGATGATACGTTATGCCTCAAAGTGGGCTTTGGATGCCGGTCTGGCTCTGACGGTGACACAGACCGATCACCAGCGGCGTGCCGAGGAATGCCTGAGGGGGATCATTGATCGCAACCCGCTGGGTGTGATCACCCAGATGTCCTCCATAGACCAGGAGGGCAAGAATGTGCTCAAGGCAAGGGGCATTCCCCTGGTGGCGGTCGATCCGGTGGACTTGGTAAGCGATGAGGACATGAGCATAACGCTGGACAATTGGACTGGAGGATACCAAGCGGCCAAATGCCTTCTTGACGCCGGGCACCGGTGCATTGGCGTCATCGCCGGACCGGCGAATGTGCAATCCGCGCAGGCCAGACTGGCTGGATACCGAGCAGCATTGGCAGCCATTGGTGCCACCCTGCCGTCAAACATGGTTCAGCAGGGAGATTATTTGCCTGACAGAGGGTACCAAGCCGCCTGTGATCTGCTGGACCGCGATCATCGTCCGACTGCGATTCTGGCCTGCAACGACTTGACAGCCGTCAATATCTACAGAGCGGCTCGCGAACGTGGGCTGGAGCCCGGGCAGGACCTGTCCGTGGTCGGATTCGACAACGTATATCCATCCTCTTATCTGATGCCCGCCCTTACCACGGTGGATCAGCCATTTGATCTGATGGCCAGGATGGCGGTGGGAATGATCCTCGATGCGCGCCAGGGCAAGGAGTTCCAGCGGCATGTGGTCATGCCAACCCGCCTGGTCAGCCGACACAGCGTGGTCAACCTGACCCGTGCTCGCCGTTTGCGCTTGGAAGGCCGGGTCCAGGAGAGCGCAGAATAGCCCAGACTATTCCCCGATTCGCTCAATGCGTACTCACTTCGTGACAGCTTCCTGATGGATACACTCGTACTTCGGCAATCGCGGGGGCGGGTCTCGTCCCTGCCGCACCGGTCGAGAAAGAGGTAGCCACAGTGAGCAGGTACGCGATGGAGACTGCACGTTGGATCCGTCATGCCACCATGGACGACTTTGAGGCGATCATGCCTGTCTACGCCTACGCCAGAAAGCGGATGGCCGAGACCGGCAACCCCCGTCAGTGGGGGGACAAGTACCCCCTGCCCGAACGCATCCGCGAGGACATCTCCGGGGGCCACACCATGCTCTTGGTTGACGATGCGGCTGGCATGGATCAGATTCCTGACGATCCTGCCTACCCTGAACCTGAGTTGGACGAGCACAAGGGCAGCCACGAGCGCATCATCGGCGTTTTCGCCCTCTTCCATGACCCGGAACCTGATTATAAGGTCATTGACGGCAGCTGGCTGGACGACCGGCCCTATACCACCATCCATCGGGTGGCTGCCTCGGGACTAGGGCGTCATGCGGCCGGGGACCTGCTTGACTGGAGCATGCGCCGGTACGAGAACATCCGCGCCGATACGGGACTGAAGAATTATGCCATGCAGCACATCCTGGAGACCCACGGTTTCACCCGATGCGGCAACATCATCATGCCTGAGAACAAGGAGATCGAGAACGTGCGGGTGGCCTACCAGCGGCACGATCGGCCCCTTGACCTGGCTGAGCGCGAAAGGGCCGCCAGGCGCTTGGTTGCCGTCTGAGGGCGGAGGCAGACCGTCGCAGCGCTGTCGCACAATGGAGCCATGACATTGAGCGCAGCACCGGCATGGCGGTTCTCCGGGCCCGAGGGCCAGCGGCATTACGAGCAGGCTCTTCGGGCCTATCCTGGACAGATCATCGTGGACTTGCGGACCTTGAAGGCCAATATGGCCACCCTGGTGAAGCTGGTTCGTTCCACGAACCCCGGTGCTGCAGTCATGGGTGTGGTCAAGGCTGATGCCTACGGCCACGGGCTCATCCCCGCCGCCCTAGCGGCACTGGCGGGCGGGGCAACTTGGCTGGGAACGGCCCAGTCCAGCGAGGCCCTGCGTCTGCGTCGTGCAGGCATCGGCCCCGACCGTTGCCGGATTCTGTCCTGGATGTTCAATGGGGACCGCGCCCCCTTTGATCAGTTGATCCAGGCTGACATCGATCTGGGCATCGGTTCCCTAAAGACCATGGACATGGCAGCCCAGGCGGCAGATCTGGCCGGCAGACCTGCACGCGTCCATATCAAGGTGGACACCGGCTTTGGACGCAACGGCTTCACCCCTGAAGCCTTCGGGGATGCCCTGCACGAGCTCTCAAGCCTGGCCGCCAAGGGGCTGTTGGAGCCTGTGGGGCTTTTCAGCCATCTGGCAGTGGCCGACATGCCTGGCGTGGACGAGTTTGTGTCGTCCACTGACGAGCAAATCGCGCTCTTCGAGGAGTTCTCCGACAAGATGACGGCCGCAGGCATGAAACCCGAAATCCGGCATTTGGCCAATACCGCCGCCACGCTGACCCGTCCTGGGATACGTTACGATCTGACCCGTCCGGGCATCGGCCTGTACGGATACGAGCCTGATCCTTCCATGGGGGTTTCGGCCGATTATGGTCTGCGTCCGGCCATGACCCTCCAGGCCCAGCTAGGCACTGTCAAGGATATGCCGGCCGGTCATGGCATCTCCTACGGGCGCACCTATTTGACGGAGAAGCCCACCAGCACGGCCATCATGCCCCTGGGCTACGCCGACGGGATCCATCGGTCTGCCTCGGGCTTTGACCGCCAGGGCGCCATGGGCCGGGAGCACCGGGGCGGACCCGTCCGTCTGATGACTCGTCAAGGGCCCAAGTTGGTTCGCGTCGCTGGCAGGGTCTGCATGGACCAGTGCGTGCTTGACCTCAAGGGCATGGCTTCCGATCTGGGGGTGAGCGAAGGCGATACCGTTGTTCTCTTCGGTCCAGGCAGTGGAGAGGATCAGGCCGAGCCAACCGCTGACGACTGGGCCCGGGCCGCCGACACCATCAGCTATGAGATCTTCACCTGCCTGCGCAGCCGGATTCCACGGCTCTACTTGGGCGTGCATGAGGTGATCGACCCTGCCGACCTGCATCTGATGGCCGCTGAATCCATTCTTTGAGACCACTATCACAGGTAGAACCTGGGCTTGGGGCCTTGTCAAGGGGCAATATAAGTGGTGAGATGAGGTTATGACTACATATACAGGAAATGAACCCAGCAATATCTCATACACAGCCGTAGCTGACATCACCGGAGGCCGCGAGGGCCATGCGGATAGCCACGAGCCCGATCTCTCCCTGGACCTGGATACACCCAAGGCCATGGGGGGCAAGGGCCAGGGCACCAACCCCGAGCAGCTCTTCGCCATCGGTTGGGGAGCCTGCTTCCAGGGAGCCATGGGACTGGCCGGCAAGGAGTTGCGTGTGCCAGCCACCAAGCTAGCCCAGAGCAAGGTGCGCACCCATATCTCCCTCGGCGACCAGGGCGAGTCCTTCGGCATCAAGGCTCTAATTGAGGTCTGCCTGCCCGGCGTCGATCGTGATCTGGCCACCCGCCTGGTGGAACGCACCCAGGAGCTCTGCCCCTATTCCAAGGCAACGGCGGGCAATGTGCCCACTGAAGTGGTGGTCGTGGACAATCTGGACTGAACGGAGCGGGCGCGCCTGATGGGCACTGACGAGGAGGGCGGATCCCGCCTGCTGGCAGAGGGCTACTCCGCTCAGGATCAGGAACGGTGGGCGCCAGAGCCTCCAAAGACCAGCAGCAGGACCGCCTTTGAACGTGATAGGGCGCGTCTTGTCCATTCTTCAGCCTTGCGTCGGTTGGGGGCCAAGACGCAGATCCTGGTCGCCGGCACCGACGACTTTGCACGTACGCGGCTGACCCACACCCTGGAGGTGGCCCAGATTGGTCGGCAGATCGGGACCATGCTGGGCTGCGACCCCGACGTGGTGGATTGTGCCTGCTTGGCCCATGACCTGGGCCATCCGCCCTTCGGCCACAACGGCGAACGCGCCCTGTCTTCGCTGGCCTCCGACATAGGGGGATTCGAGGGTAATGCACAGACCCTTCGATTGCTGACCAGGCTGGAGCCCAAGGTCTTCCATTCGGACGGACGCTCGGCAGGGGTCAACCTGACCAGGGCTGCCTTGGATGCTGCGGTCAAATATCCCTGGACCCTGGCCGAGGCCTCGGCTCATCCCAAGGGGGAGAGGACGGCCAAGTTCTGCGTCTACCCTGACGACCAAGAGGTCTTTCATTGGCTTAAGCAGGGGGCGCCGCAGGCCAGCACTCCTATGGAGTGCCAGGTCATGGATTTGGCTGATGACATCGCCTACAGCGTCCATGACGTGGAGGATGCCATCGTGGTCGGTTCCTTCGTGCCTGAGCGACTGGCTGAGCCCAGGATCATCGATGGTGTGGTCCGGGCTGCCCGATCCTGGTATGGCGACCGATGGGATGCTGACCAGCTGGTACGAGCCTTGGAAACCGTCCGTGGCATGCTGCCGTTGGGCTTCGACGGTTCACGTCGGGCCCTGGCTACGTTGAAGAACACGACCAGCTATCTGATAGGGCGCTTTGCCGACTCCGTGGAGGCGGCCACCCGAAGCCGCCATGGCCAAGGTCCGCTGACCAGGTACTCGGGGGGGCTGGTCATTCCTCCCCGGACCTCCTATGAGATTGTGGCCTTGAAGGGGATTGCTGTCTACTTCGTCATGGCTCCCCGTGAGAAGGAGCCCTTCCATGCAGAGCAGCTGAAAATCGTGACCGACCTGGTTGAGGTGATGATGGCCGACTCGCCAGCACCTTCGGATGCTCTGGAGGATGTCTTCCTGGAGGATTGGCGCCAGGCGGGTTCAGATGGGGAGCGCCTGAGGGTGGCCATCGACCAGGTGGCCTCTCTGACCGACGGCTCGGCGTTGGCCCTGCATTCCCTGGTCTGCCCCTAGGCCTGCGGCATTTATGCCGGGCGCAACACATCGGCCTGGCCCGGTAGGCTGGGTGTCATGTCCGGAATGATCAAGAAGGAAGACATCGAGAAGGTCAGAGCCAAGGCCGATCTGTATGAGATCGTCTCTGAAAGCGTGACTCTGAAGCCTTCAGGTTCCGGCACTTACATGGGCTTGTGCCCCTTTCACGATGAGAAGTCCCCGTCCTTTTCGGTACGTCCGTCCATGGGGGTCTGGCACTGCTTCGGTTGCGGCCTGGGCGGCGATGTCTTTACTTATGTCGAGCAGGAGGAGAACGTCGAGTTCGGTGATGCCGTCGAGATTCTGGCAGACAAGTACCAGATTGAGCTGCATTACGAAAACTCCCGCCAGGACAAGCGCCGGGGGTCCAAACGTTCCCGGTTGCTGGAGGCCAACGAGGAGGCCCAGCGTTTCTTCGTCTCGCAGATCATGAGCAAGGAGGCGCTGGCAGCGCGCAAGCTCTTGGCGGGCAGAACCTTCTCCCAGGCTGACAGTGCGCATTTCGGCTGCGGATACGCCCCACGCGGATGGGACAATCTGGTTCGCCACCTCGCTACCAAGGGTTTCACACAGCAGGAGATGCTGGATGCAGGTCTGGCCAGGCAGGGGCAACGGGGGGTCTATGACTACTTCCGGGGCAGGGTCACCTGGCCTATCAGGGATTCCACGGGCCGCACCCTCGGCTTTGGCGCTCGCAAGCTCTACGAGGACGACGGCATCAACGCCAAGTACATCAACACGCCGGACACCCAGCTCTACCGCAAGAACCAGGTGCTCTACGGCATCGATCTGGCCAAGGACGCCATCGTCAAAAAGCGGCAGGTGGTCATCGTGGAGGGCTATACCGACGTTATGGCCTGCCACCTTGCCGGTGTCGATACGGCTGTAGCCACCTGCGGCACTGCCTTCGGCGAGGATCATGCCAAGATCGTCCGCCGGCTCATCTCCGACGACGCCCTCGGCGCCATCCAGCTGGTGGGGCCGGTCCAGGGCTCTCGGGTGGTCTTCACCTTCGACGGTGATGCCGCCGGGCAGAAGGCCGCTCTGCATGCCTTCGGCCTTGACGGAAGCTTTCTGACGCAGACCTTCGTGGCGGTGGCTCGGGAGAATCTGGATCCATGTGATCTGCGCATCCGCTATGGCGATGAGGCCGTGCGTTCCCTGGTCGAGCATGCCCGGCCGCTATACGACTTCGTCATCGACACCGCCGTGGCCATGTTCGATACCCAGTACACCACCGGGCAGATGGGAGCAGTCAAGGCCGTAGCACCAATCCTGGCCCAGATCAGGGACCGCTCCCTGGTGGGGGCCTATACCCGTAAGACCGCCAGAAAAATAGGCGTGGATCTGGATCTGCTGCGCCAGGAGGTCAACAGGGCCCGTCGCAAGCTGCATGTGAAGGACCAGGATGCCTATGCGGTCCGCACTCCTCACCGCGGCGCGGGTGAATCGGAGGGTCGTGCGGGCCAGGGCAGTGACGATGCCATGCGACGCCGCAGAATACAGCGTGAGGACGCCCTTCGACAGGGCTACCACCACATCGATGATGCCGTCTTCATCTGCGAGCAGCAGTTCATGGGCGTGCTTATCCAAATTCCCAGAGCGGTCGGATCGAATGCCTTCGCCCAGCTGAGTCCGGACAGTTTCGAGGTTCCGATTTTCCGCTCCCTTTATCGGGCGGTGCAGGCCGCCGGAGGGCTGCCTGACAGGAAGACGCCCCAAGGACTGTGGATGCATAATCTGACCAAGGCTGGCGGGCCCATGCTGGAGTCGGCCATTAACGAGCTGGCCGTCATGCCTCTGCCGCTGAATCTGGATAAGCAGGAGGATAAGCAGAGGGGCTCAGGACCCGGCTCCAAGAAAGGCGACAAGGGGGACGATCAGAACACAGGCTCCGAGGGCGCGGATGTTCAGCTGAAGCAGCCTAGCCCGGAGGAGCGTCAGTATGCCTCCGAGCTGTTGGCAAGGCTGTTGGATGCCACCTACATGCGGCTTATCGCCTCGGTCAAGCACCAGATGAATCAGCTGCCCGACGGCCAGGAGAAGTTCGACCTTCTCGGCCAGCTCACTCAATACGAGACCCAGCGCAACGAATTGCGCAACCAGGTCTTCGGCAACGCCGAGTGATCTGGTGGCCAGAAAAGTTGATCCTCCCTGTCCTTGTCGAAGTTTTCCTTGTAGACAGGGACGGAGAGGACCTGGGGTTGGTGTGGTCTCCCCGTTAGGCGGGGAAGGGTATCTGTGAGTTGATGCAGGTCATCACAGTAACAATGATCGCGGTAATGATGCCACCCAGATAGGGATTTCTGGTGTGACGGTAGATCGCCCGGGTCACCAGAGGCATGACAGCCAGCGGGACCAAGGGTGTCAGCATCCAGTCTGGTATCTGTGTGTTGTTGCCGAACAGGCCGTTGACTCCAGTGACGAAGAAATACCCGTATCCAACCACTGCTATAAGCAGAGCCGGCAGCATGTTGAAGAATGCCAGCAGACCTATGTTGGCTGTTGAGTTCCTCCCGAACGAGGTGGAGTAATTCAGGCTATTGATGAAGACCGATGTGGTTCCGTAGGCTACAAGGAAGAAGGGCAGTAGCTTGAGCATCTCAGGAATCTTGTCAGCGGTAAATGGTCTGGCGGCCCAGTACCAGAACCGGAAATCGGAGTTGAAGAGGAACTTGCATGTGAAGATCAGCAATATAGCCAGAAGACTGACTGTCAGTGCAAGCGTTATTGTCTGCCAAAGTCTTCCTCCACCGACGGGCAGATCAAGATCCGAGACTTTAGTCCCCCTCTTTCGCGCATACAAGCGGTACCACAGAATTGTCAACGCGATCATGAATATGGCATTCAGGCAGCCCCACACACCGTAGAACAAGGGCATACCTTGCCGAAAGTAGTTGCCGATATGCTTGTCGACTTTCAGCCCGAACAACGTCAAGGCGCTGGCAACTGAGAAGGCGGTGGCCGACAGAAGGCAGACCCAAAGCCATACTGAACCTCCCTTATAGGCATCAGCTTGACGCATGCGTGCCGGTTCCTCTGATCCAGCCTTTTCGAAGAGGCTGGTTTTGACCAGGCAGAGTGTTCCATAGACCATGAAGAGCATAAGGCCGATCAGTCCAAGAAGCCCTCCGACCATTTTGACAGGATAGATATGATTGCTGTCGGCAAGGTCGGTTTTCATGTTGAAAGCCTTAACCATGAATTGAATAGCATCGGTGCATGGTTGGGATAGGAAGAGCACTGTTCCGTGCGTCCCGTTCTCCATATAAATGACGTGTGAGGCTTGATGGCCATTGATCTGCTTGCGGTACCACCGGCCGCTGATCCCTGCAGGTGTATGGTCAGTGGGCGTGATGCCGAAGTTGAGGAAGGAACGTGCGTTATTTGATTTGAGGTACTGCGGGTTGGGCTTAATTTTTCCAGTTGACGTATCTTTTTCCTTGAAAGAGTAGTCGTCGTATTTGCCGGCGAGTACTCCTACGGTGCGCTCGCGATAGTAGTTGAAATACTTACCGTTGGTATTCTTCTTGGCTGCTTCGACGACGTTCGTCTTGCCGGGAGCATACCCGAAGGCGGCCGTCTCGTTGTCCTTATAGACCGGGTCTCGGCTGACATAGAGCACGGTCTTGATCAGTGGATGCTGGCGCTTGTTGTCGATCAGGATGGATTCATGGATGGTGTTCCCGCCTCTTGAATGCCCTGAAACCCCTATCCGATCAGCATCGACAAAGGGGAGAGAGGTGAGGTATTCCACCGTGTCATACAATCCGCGTCCGTTCACAAGCCATTCCTGGTCATTGAGAATTTTGGACTCGCCATGGCCATAAAGGTCGAAAGATACCACGACGAAACCTCTGCGAACCCACTCAATCTGGAAATCGTCGCTTTTCTCCTTGTTGGTGTTGCCTCCGTGAGCAAAGACAATGGCAGGTGCTGGGTGCTTAGGAGAAGCCGATTTTGGCTGGAGCATATCCATGCTCAATCGGTGGCCTGAGGGCGATTCAATCTGTAGCGTCTCCTTGGTAACGCGTCCCCCCATCGGTTTGAGCCAGATTGGACATAAGCCCACACGCCAGACAGAGAATTAGGGAAATGACCAGACCGATGGCCGGATTATGAATAATGTTGGTTTTTCTCATGGATTCATCCTTTTTACGATGTTCGCGTAGTCGTCCAGGATTGTTTCTTTCATTGATGATCCTCTTTGTTCATCGGATATATGGGTGCCGAAACCAGCAACGACTACGACAGACCCAGTTTTGGTGCAAGACAGAGCACAGTAATCGATCCCCTTTCAGAAAAAGGCGATGCCTTACTGATATAGTATTACCGGTAAGGCATGACAACATGTTTTTTATGAATACTTTGGCTTTGTGGCACATTCTCAAGTACCGAGCGGATGGGCGGAATACGCCGTGGTATTAGGCTTGAACGTACAACGCCGAAGAACGGCTTTACATTACAGCCAAGAGTTCGTCGCCTATAATGCCAACCTTTCTCGGTTTGCATATCAACAGTTGGAGCATGGCCAGTCACGGCCTGGGAGTCCAGCCAATCCCAGTTTGATCAACATAATGGCAGTTGCTCAAGTACTTAATGTGAGCCTGGATGAGTTACTGCCTGCTCCATGGCCAGATCTTCATGCTAAGTAGTGCGGGGGTGGAGCCATTCTCAAGACAAGCCCTGCCGATAGGGTGAATGCATGAACAAGGAGCATCAAAAGAGAGCAAGTCGTGCCGGTTCGGCTGACAAAGCCCGTTCTGTTGAAGGTCGTCGACCGCTTGCTGTCTTCTGGGATATGGACGGAACCCTGATCGACTCAGAGCCTTACTGGCATCAGGCGGAGGTAGATCTAGCGCGCAAGCATGGAGGAGACTGGAATACTGACATGGGTTGGCAGGTTTCGGGCAAACCCCTGCCCAAAGTAGCAAGGGTGATGCGCGAGCGGGGTCTTGACCTTCCAGAGGATCAGATTCCGGATCTGCTGATTGACGGGGTGATTGCCATGGAGGAGCGTCACATGCCATGGATTGAAGGAGTCCGTGACGTCTTGGCAGACCTAGTTGAGGCTGGCATCCCCTCCATTCTGGTCACTACTTCGCCACGCCGCATGGCTCAGGCTGTGGTCGCCAAGGCTCCTGACGGGGCTTTTGCCGACTATGTGTGTGGGGATGACGGACTGGCGCAAAAGCCCGACCCCGCTCCTTATCTGCATGCGGCGGGTCTGCTGGGCATCACAAGTCCTGATCAAATGGTCTCTTGCTTGGCTTTCGAAGACACCCTGACTGGCATCACTTCTGCTGTGGCATCGGGAGCCACCACTGTGGCCTATACCGGCACCAACCCGGTCGACACCTCTTCAGGTCCCCAGTTCGCTTCCATGAATAGCTATGCTGGAGTCACCTTGGATGATCTGTCAGCATTGATCGCCAAGCGACTCGAACGATCGGGGTCACCGGCTGCGCAGACCTGCTGAATCAAGCTGTCTACTGCAGGGGGCGATATTTTCGGCTGGAGCCGCGCGAAGTAGCCACCGGATACCTGTCGGCCGTCCTGTGCAGTTTGTCCATGATGATCCGATCCATATCCAGATCCAGTCGATCCGCCAGTTGGATGCAATAGGTGAGCACGTCAGCCAGTTCGTCGGCCACGTGGCCTTCATCTGCGTCCCTGGGGTCATCCCCCCACTGATAGCATTCCAAGAGCTCGGCAGCTTCGATGCAGATTGATTTGGCCAGGTTGGCTGGCGTGTGGAATTGATCCCAGTCGCGCTCATGTACAAAATTCATTACTGCTCTGTCGGTTTCCTTGCTGATCATGATTTCGAGCCTATCAGTCGGCCCTCCTGCATTCAGATTGGTGTGGGTTCGTGGCATAGTGAAACCATGGATTCATCAAGCGCGCCGCAGCCTGTGGTGATGACGCTGCCCTATGGCGATTTCAGCGATGAGGATTTTTCCAAGGCTATTGCAGAGTACAAGCAGGCGAAAGTTGTTGGCAGTCAGGGCAGTAAGGTGGAGGGGAGGCTGCTTGAGGAGCTGTTCCTACGCTATCCCACTGTATATATTGTCTCTGCCGACGAAAGGGACAGCGGCAAGAAGCATGGCGGTGGACCTCCTTATGTGGTTTACGTCGGGGAAACCAACGACATTCGTTCTCGAACCAGGCAGCACATTGAGCTGGACCCACGGACCCGGACGGATTGGGAACGCCTGGTGCGATTCATGCGCAATCATCAGGACAGGGTTTGTCAATACATCATCGGCGATCGCCACTTCAATAAGTCCTTGACCTTGGATATGGAAAATCGGCTGATGGGGTATATGCAGAGCGTCGACGCGGTCAAACTGGTTATGAACCGTAGAACCAACGCTCAGGACATGTACTACACCAGCGATGAATTCGACAGCATCTTTTCCAAGGCTTGGCAGACTCTGCATGAAATGGAGCCCGATCTGTTCCCGGAAGAGAAGGCTATTCTGGACTCTGCCCTGTTCAAAGCCTCTCCCTTCCGCAAACTCACCGACGAACAACGGCGGGCTGAAGAGGCTGTTCTGCATGTGTTGGAGTCAGTGATCATTCAAAACCCCAGCGAGGGTTTCCACTCTATGACAGAATCGATAGGCCCGGTTCAGATCAACAATAAAGCCCATACCCAGGTCATTGTCGTTCAGGGTATGTCAGGCACTGGCAAGACCGTTTTGCTCAGTCATCTCTTCTATCAAATATGTGCTAGATATGGCATCTATGGAAACTTGAACGACAAGGACGATAACCATTCGTCAAAGGCCAGGCAGCGTTCCTACATTATTGTCAACCAGACCGAGCAGGCTAATGTCTACAACCAGATGGCTCTGAAGCTGGGATTGCAGAAGAAACGCGGTCAGTGTGTGGTTGGGGCTGTCCAGTTCATCAACCGGTTCAGCAAGCACACCAATCGAAATGGCCGGTCCACAGGCAGGGCAGCTGACCCCATGAATAGCGTAGATGCCAAGGCAGATGTCGTGCTGATTGACGAGGCGCACCTGCTGCTGACGCAAGGGTCGCAGAGCTACTCCGGAAGCAACCAGCTCTACGACATACTACGGCGGGCAAAAGTAGCCATCGTGGTCTTCGATCCCGAACAAGTCTTGCGTGGGTCTCAGTTCGTGGATGCCCAGGAAAGTCGGCTTCTGGGATTGACTGGTTCTGAGCATGATAAGACCTTCTCGCAACCTATGCTCATCCACGAAAAGTCACGGGACGGTCAGGCGCACGAGGATACCTTCCAGGTCAGTCATGTTCGTTTGGATCAACAGATGCGTATTCAGGCTGACCCTGCAACCTGCGCCTGGCTGGATCGGATGACAGCCAAAGATGGTGTCATTGAACCACTGCATCCGGATCCTTGGGAGCATCCTTATGAGATTAAGGTTTTTGATTCGCCCAAGGATTTAAGGGAGTTTATTCGTTATAAAGACAGGGAGCAAAGGGGAGAGGGCTCCTTGGGCCTTTGCCGACTCCTGGCCACCTATGACTGGCCTTACAGCAGCAAGAAGCACCCGGATCCACTGGATTCCTCCCGTCACTGGCAGGTTGTACTGCGCCAAGGGGATTCAGGCCAGTGGGTGTGGGCCGAAGAGGGTCAGGAAGGGGATGGTGAATTCGCCATGCCTTGGAATTACGAGCTATATGAGGCCCAGGGAAACTCTGCTGCAAATCACCGGATTGCCTGGGCCGAGCTGCCCTTCACCATCGATGAGGTGGGCTCCATATTCACCATCCAAGGTTTTGACCTCAACTACGCGGGGGTCATCATTGGACCATCAGTCACTTATAGGAATGGAAAGATCAAATTCGAACCGAAGTTCAGTTGCAACACACTGGCGACTAATCATCGGTCGGAGCCAGAGATGAATCCTGTGGATAACCTTCGTCATGAGTTCAATGTGTTGCTCAAACGAGGGGTGCACGGATTGGGGCTATTCGCAGTCGATCCCGAGCTTCGGAATCGACTGGCCTGGGCAGTGGGTGGGTTCGCCAGCGTCCAGGACTGACCAGCTTAACGCGCCTACAGGGGTTGAATGCCGATCAGGGGTATCATGTCCTGGGCCATGATCCATGGCCCAGGACATATTCATGAGAAAGGCGCAGGCGAGTATATGACGACGCGCAAGATCATCCTGGACTGCGATCCAGGTCATGACGATGCGGTGGCTATCCTTCTGGCAGTAGGCGATCCGCGGATCGACCTGATCGGAGTGACTACGGTTGGCGGCAACCAGAGTCTGGACAAGGTTACCTACAACGCGAGGGCTGTGCTGGAAAAGGCTCATGCGCGCCAGGTGCCGGTCCATGCCGGATGTGATAGGCCCTTGGTGCGTCCTCAGGAAGTAGCCGCCTCCATCCATGGCCAGACGGGTCTGGACGGGGTCGAGCTCCCCGAGCCTACCCGGCCCCTGGATCCTGGCCACGCTGTCGATTGGATCATCGAGACCATCATGCGCGAGGAGCCGGGCACGGTGACCCTGGTTCCCACAGGACCCCTGACCAACATCGCTATGGCCGTTCGCAAGGAACCCCGCATTGTCGATCGCGTTCAAGAGGTTGTGCTCATGGGTGGCGGCTACCATGTGGGCAACTGGAGCGCTGTTGCTGAATTCAACATCAAGGTGGATCCCGAGGCCGCGCATATCGTCTTCAACGAGCCCTGGCCGGTCACCATGGTGGGGCTGGATCTGACTCATCAGGCCCTGTGCACCCCGGAGGTCCAGCAGCGCATTGAGGGCATCGGCACTGATCTGGCCCATTTCGTCAGCGGGTTGATGGACTTCTTCCGCAAGTCCTACCAGGACAACCAGGACTTCGTGGATCCGCCTGTGCATGATCCCTGCACTGTGGCCTATCTGATCGACCCCTCTATTGTGAGCACCCGTCGTTGCCCGGTTGATGTGGAGCTGCGCGGGGACCTGACCTGCGGGATGACCGTGGCCGATCTGCGCGGCCCTGAGCCCTCTGCTGAGGACTGCCACACCCAGGTGGCTGTCAAGCTGGACTTCCAGGGATTCTGGGACCTGGTGGTCAAGGCCATCACCGCGATTGGATGAAATCAATGAAGACTTCGAACGCAGCCGCACCCAAGACCGACAAGCCCGCTGCCACGACCGCTGGTGGCTCTGGTGCTTCTATTGTCGCCTTGATGACGGCCCTGATGGCCGCCGTCTTCGCCTTCCAGCTCAACGCCTCCATGCTCTCGCCGGCCCTAACGACCATGGAAACCGAGCTCAATGCCAGCAGCTCCAGCATTGGTCTGACACAAACGGTGTTCTTCACCTCCTGTGCCGTCTTCTCCCTCTTCCTGCCTCGGCTGGGCGATTTGGCCGGCCGCAAGAAGGTGCTGCTGGGTATGCTGAGCCTGACGGCGCTGGGATGCGTGGTCTCCGCTCTGGCTCCCAATGTGACGATGCTGATGATTGGGCGCGTCATTCAAGGAGTGGCCGGTCCGGTCGTACCCATGACCCTGATCATGCTGCATGCCGAAGTGACCGATGAGGCCCGCTACGCCAAGCTCATGGCCGTTTTGACGGCGGTCAACGGCGGCATCGGAGGCGTGGATGCCATCCTAGGCGGTTGGCTGGCCGGCACCTTCGGCTTCCGGTCGGTCTTCTGGTTCATGGTGGCCATTGCAGTGATTGCTGTCCTCCTAGTAGCAGTTTTCGCCCGCGAGAGCTATGCAGACGATCGTCCCCGCATGGACTGGGCCGGCGTGGTCTTCCTCTGCATAGCCTTCCTGGCGGCCTACCTGGCTATCAACGAGGTCGAGAAGCTGGCTCAGGCGCGCTGGATCCTGGTGGTCGTCGAGATCCTGGTTGCTGCGGTCTTCTTCATGATCTTCTGGAAAGTCGAAAGCACCACGTCGGCACCCATGGTCACTACCACCTATCTCAAGCAGCGGCGCACCTGGGGCCTTCTGCTGACGACTCTGACCACCATGGTCGGCGTCTTCGCCATCATGAACGGGATCGTTCCGGCGCTTGCTCAGGATGGCGAGGTCGGCGTCGGCTTGAAGGCCAGCATCGTCTCCTTTGCGACGCTGACCCCATATGCCCTGGTCGGTCTGGTCTTTGGCCCTGTGGCTGGGATGCTGGCCTCGCGCTTCGGCTATCTCAAGGTTCTGAGAGTCGGTCAGCTTGTCAGCGTTCTGGGACTGGTCTTTGGCATCTACGTCTGCCTGGTTCCCAGCATCTGGAGCCTGGTGGCGCTCTCCCTGATCCTGGGCGTCTCCTATGCGGGGACAGCCAACATTATGCTCAATGGGCTGGGCGTGGTTCTGTCTCCTGCGGACAACACCGGCTATCTGCCGGGACTCAACGCCGGAGCCTTCAACCTGGGCTCAGGCCTGAGCTATGCGGTCCTCTATGCATGCATGAGCGGCTTGGCGGCATCCGGCGGAGCCCGTACTGGATACATTGCGGCTATGATCGGCGGCGGCGTGCTGGTGCTGATCGCCCTGGCTCTGTCCTATCTGATTCCCGATCCGGAACGAATGAATGACAAGTAATATTCCGGTCTGATAGGGGTCCTGCGGATGTACTGATTCGCAGGACCCCTTTCCATGTCTCATAGGCATCCGACTCTATGCGTATCCGACAAGGGTCAAAAGTCGGGACTAGACAGGCCAGCAGCCAGTAGCGCCGAGTGTCCCGACCTTGGGCTTAGTGGCGGAAAATAGCGCCAGGAGAGTTCCTGTAAGCCGTGGGCGGGCGCGTAAACTAAGTGAGGAATTCGTTCGCCGGAGGTGACCATGCAACATCGGGTGATCGGACTGCTGAAGAACGAAACCGTCCTGGTCGTCGCGGCAGTCATCGCTCTCGTATCCTGCATCCTCATTCCTCCCGACCGGCAGTATATTGGCTACATCCACGTCAATACCCTTACCCAGTTGGGATCCCTCATGATGGTGGTCTGCGGATTTCAGCGCATCGGGGTCTTCCATGCCATTGGTGCCGGCCTGCTGAGTCGTGTCCGCTCGGTGCGGGGCCTGGCCTTGGTGCTGGTTTCCCTGCCTTTCTTCTCCAGCATGTTCATCACGAACGATGTAGCCCTGGTCACCTTCGTGCCCTTCGCCATTGCTGTTCTCATCATGGCCGGCCTGGAAAACCATGCCCTGCTGATTGTCACTCTGATGACCCTGGGTGCCAATGTGGGCAGCATGCTGACGCCCATCGGCAATGCTCACAACTTATACCTCAAGGCCCGATCCGAGATGCCTGCCGGGGAGTTCCTCCTCCTCATGGCACCTTACGCTTTGGTCGCAGCCCTGATGCTCTTCCTGTGCTGCTGGTTCGTCTTCAGGAATCAGCATCTGAATAAGTTCGAGGGCATGGATGCGCAAGAGATCCGCCGCAGCATACTAGCGCCCAGGGAGGAGGGGATACAGCCTCAGGTCAAGGAGATGCAGCAGTCCAGCGGATGGCGCATCACCGTCTACCTCCTGCTCTTTCTTGTCTGCCTGCTTGGTGTGGCCAAGCTGATTCCCCAGTGGGCCATGGTTCTGGTGGTGGCGGTGACCTTTCTGATCTGCGACAGGCGGGTCTTTCTGCATGTGGATTGGGGACTGCTCCTGACCTTCGTGGCTTTCTTCATCTTTATAGGCAATGCCAGACGGATCCCCCAGCTCTACAGCCTGGTCAGCAGCCTGGTCAATATCCACCCTTTGATTACCTCGGTCCTGTGCAGCCAGGTCATCAGTAATGTGCCCACAGCCCTGCTGGTCTCAGGTTTTTCGACAGCCTGGCGCCCGATCATTCTGGGTACCAACCTGGGCGGGCTCGGCACCCTGGTTGCTTCGATGGCCTCGCTGATTTCCTACAAGGCTGTGGTCAAGCAGTATCCGGGCAAGAAAGGCGATTACCTGAAAATCTATACCGCTTTTAATCTGCTCTTCCTCGTCGTGTTGGTTGGCATGGCCCTGCTGCTGGAGTAGACTACCCCCATCAACCAGGAATGGTGCCGCTGATATTGAGAGGGAGGCAGCAACGGTGGAACCGGACCCGTGCGCGTCTAAGCCTAAGAACACAGGGATACTGACCAGACGGAATCTTGGGATTCTGCTCGGAATCATGGCCTTGGCCATCATGTCGCGGTTTGACTCCATCATCTCTCCTTCCGTTGCAGCCATCCAGGCATCTTTTCCTCATGCTGATCCCTCCACCGTTGAATCAGTGGTCTCTATCGGCTCTTCGGCAGCCATCGTTTCGGCTCTTTTATTTGGCCAACTCTTGACCACAGTGAGGTTCAGAACTGCTGCCTGCATCAGCTGTCTGTGTATTGCCCTGGGTGGTTTGATGCCCTTGGTTGTGCATAGCAGCGTAAGCCAGCTTCTCCTTTTTGCTTTGGTTGTCGGGTTTGGCGTGGGCATCGCCACTACAGTTCTCCCCAGCCTGTCGGCCAGGTTCTTCCGCGGGAAGCAGCTGGCTGCGCTGATGGGGTTGGTCCTGGCTGTTCAGGATGGCTCTTCCATGCTGGTCCTTGCCCTGGGCGGTGTTCTGGCCAAGGGAGGTTGGCTGCACAACTATTGGCTCTATTTTCTGGCCTTGCCTGCCTTGGTCTTGGTCATCTTCATGGTCCCCGGAGTCGGTGCCGTCGAGGAGGAGTCGGAAAAGGCCGTAAGATCTGAGGCATCGTCTTCTTCTCAAAAAAGCGGACAATGCTGGTGGGCTACCATTTCCTGTATCCTCATCGGGTTCCTGAGCATTTTCCTGGTCGCGGTCCTGTACAACAAGCTCGCTGTCTACATAGCTAAATACGGTTTGGGTGGCACCAGCGCAGCCGGGGTGGCCCTGATGTTCAACACGGGTTCCTCGGTCGTGATCGGGCTTGGCATCAACGGCATCAAGCGGATTTGCCGGCAATGGACCATTCCGGCCGCCTTCCTTCTGATGGCCCTGGGCGCCCTGCTTTTCCTGACCACCCGCTCCTTCCCGCTGGTTTGTTTATCGGCATTTCTGATTGGGTCGGGCAGTGCCATCAATATGGCCACCTGCCCCTTCCTCCTGTCCAACCTGACTCCGCCCAGACGCTATCCGCTGGTCATGGGGGTCTTTTCGGCCACCACCAGCCTCGGTTTTACGGCATCTACCTGGGCCTTCAAGGCTTTCTCAAAAATGTTTGGACTGGATCCGGTAACAGGCAGTTTCATAGGCATGCTGATCATCGCTTTGCTGGCTGCTGTCATGCTTGCGCTTGTTCGTTTCCAGAGCTGTGTCGAATCCCGCTACATTGAGCAATAAGCCACCCTTGAGGCTGTAGAAGTCAGAAGTGAAGGATTCTGCCCTTTCATTGCGACAGGTAGGGGTTGCCGGTGATGACAAACCTTCGTAGGGCCCCTTTGGCGTGGGATATGCCTATTCGAGGGGTTGCCGTGATGGTCTCGTCCTGGGCCAGCCCCGCGGTCGCCAGGCGTATGGGTGGTTTTCTAAGATCGTGGCCATAGTTGTGCTTGTCAATGTCCAATGCCTGGCAGAGCTTGGCGGGACCGTTGGTCAGCTCCCGGTCCGGGTGACGGCCGTGTCTGTGATTGCGCAGAAGGCCCAGACCCTGCACTGGCTGGCAGGCTCGAATCAGCACCCCGGCGCCGAATCCGTCCTCCTGGCAGGAGATGTTCAGGCAGTAGTGCATTCCATAGGTGAAGTAGACGTACATGTGTCCGCTGGGGCCGAAGAGGGCAGCGTTGCGCGCCGACCGGCCGTGATAGGCATGGCTGGCCGGATCATTCTGATCGTAGGCTTCGGTTTCCACGATCCGAACCCTGGCCTGTTCGCCTTCCGGATCGTAGTCCCGAATGATCAGGCAGCCCAGAAGCAGGCGGGCGGCCTGATCCACAGGGCGGTCCAGAAAGTCCGGGAAGGCCAGATGATCGTCCTGGCTTGAACCGGCTTTCATTCCGCCTGGTCCTTGCGGACCCAGACCGCGCGCTGGCCGCGTGATTCGGGCTGAACGCAGACGAAGCTATCCTGGTGGGGCAGGGCGGCGACCTGTGGATGGTCGTGATCGTAGGGTCCCTGGGCCTGGGCGCCGCCGGCATCACCGACCTGGGCAAAGAAGTCCTCGGAGGCATCCTTGAACCAGGTCCATTCCTCTGGCAGGTCTTCTTCATAGAAGATCGCCTCCACAGGGCAGACCGGCTCGCAGGCGCCGCAGTCGATGCATTCGTTGGGGTTGATATACAGGTTCCTGGGGCCCTCGTAGATGCAATCCACCGGGCACTCATCTACGCAGGCCTTGTCCTTGACGTCCACGCAAGGTTGGGCAATCACGTAGGTCATTGCTTTGCTCTCCTTTTTGATTGGTTGTCCGCTTTTGCTGCTTTCAGGAAGCATCCCTTTGGCGACGACAGAGGTTCCAGCGATACCCGGGCTCTTTTATTCCTGGCCGCTTTGCTGCTCCCTTCCACGATTCCTTGGACCATCCCCAGATGGATCGTGCAGATAATGGGATGGGCGTTGACACTGTCCAAGAAGGGGCATGCGGTCAGAAACAGGCTCGATGAATCCGGTTCTGCCATAACCGGAGCAAAACCCAGGGTGGCCAGAGTGTTCAACAGCGTCTGTGACATGCTCGAGGACACGTCCTTCTCGGCATTCGCCCCGCTTTGTCTGGCCAGGGTACGACCCCAGACCTGACCTGCTTTCAGCGCAGCCCTATCTCTGCTGTCAGCATCGGGACAAGCAGTTTCCAGTGCGGAGCAGAGCGAGGAGATCATATCCTCCCTGGCATGGTTTGTGGATATAGGGGAGTAGATGACAGACGGTCTGCCTCGACCGGCCGATCGACCTTCCCTGTCTCTTGTCTGACGGACAGCCTCGCCCTGTTCGACCAGGCGTTCAAGATGGAAACGAGCGGTCGTCGGATGGATGCCGAAGGCTGCTCCGATCTGCTGCGCAGTTAGGCCTGCACCGGTCTGTTCGGCTGCCGTATGCAGATGATCCAAAATTGCAGAGCGGATCTCCTCCCCGCTTCTGCGCCCAGAGGGGGCATGGATCCCTTGCTTAGAGGGTTGAATTTTCTGACTCATCGATTAAATTGTATAACTATCCAATCAATTATCAACCCAGGATAAGGCGGACAGACCCATGCAGGATGACCCAAAGATGCGCAAGTCCGGCGGCAGGACGGCCTTGCCCAGGTCCAGGATGGCCCTCCTCATCGGCGCAGGTCTGGCTGCATTGCTTGGCCTTGTTGCGGCGCTGATTCGCGCGGATCTGATTCACCCTTCAGGCAGGGTGCCGCTGGCTGACCTGCACGGCGGGCTCATGGTCTATGGGTTTTTGGGCGCAGCCATTGGCCTGGAGAGGGCAGTGGCCTACCGCAGCGGCGGATCCAGCAAACCCTCCTGGGGATTTTTTGCTCCTGCCTTGGGCTTGCTGGGGTCTCTGCTCTGCCTGCTGTCGTTGATGGTTTCAAGCCATGGTGATGCCCCAGCATGGGTCAGGGTGGAGCTTTTTGGCGGCATTCCGTGGACTTTGTCCATGTTGGTCCTTACAGCCATGTACTTGGCCATCTGGCGTCGGCAGCCTTCTGCAGAGGTGCTCATACAGGTCCTCGGATCCCTGGTTGGTCTGGTCGGAGCTGCTGCATGGGTTGCAGGGTTGGACGCCTCGGTTCTGGCCCCAACCTGGCTCTTCTTTCTTATTCTGACCATCGTGGGGGAACGGGTGGAGCTGGCCAGGGCGGTCTTTTCGGATATTCGTCTTGAATCGGGAATCCTGGGTCTGAGCCTCCTGACAGTCCTGATGCTGCCGATCCAAGCCATGGCGCCTTCGGTCGGCTATCCGCTTCTGGGGCTGTCGCTGGGACTGCTCCTCCTGGTCATGGCCAGTCATGATGTGGCCAAGGGCACCTTCCGTCATGGCGGTCTGCCAGGATTCATGGGCACCTGCATGCTGTCGGCCTACGCCTGGGGACTTCTGGCTGCCCTTATCTGGATGGCGGCGCCCTTGGATTCCAGCACCTACTGGGGGGATATGGCGCTACATGCCTTGGCTATCGGATTCATCATGACCATGGTCATCGCCCATGTCTGCATGATCGTCCCCTCGGTCATTCGCAGGCCCCTGCCCTTTCACCCGCTCCTCTGGGTTGCCTGGGCGCTTATGCAGGTTGGCTTGCTGATCAGGCTCCTTGGAACCATCCGGCTCTACACGCCCTTATGGAAGGCGGGGAACCTGCTGAATGTCCTGGGAATCCTCTCCATGATGCTGACCGTGGTGTACCTGGCCGCTCGCGGCAAACAGGTCCTGGCATCCAAACGCTACCGTCGTCGCCAGCCTGAGGGCTCGCAAAACGAACAAGTGGGAACCCTGGCCCTAAGAACAGATCTCGTTGCCACTTCCGCTACCGTGCTGGTCCTGGTGGCTGCCATGGTCTTGATGGTCCTGCGGCCGACGCTGGCTGTCTCGGTCGGGGCGGCACCTAGTGCCGGAGGCGTCCAGGAGGCATCGCCAATGAGCGTCCAGCCGACGGGTCACACCAGCAGAGCAACGATCAAGGTAAAAGGGATGGCCTTTGTGCCGGATACCATCACCATCGATGCAGGAGACCGGCTGATTGTAGATTTTAGGAACACCGGAGATCAGCGGCACGACTTGGTTTTCGCCAATGGCAAGAGCACAGGGTCAGTTCCGGTAGGCCAGAGCGTCTCGGTCGACGTGGGGGTCCTAGGCGGGGACACATTGGGATGGTGCTCGCTGGCAGGACACCGCCAGATGGGCATGGAGCTCAAGATCAAAGCCAGGGGTGGAATCGTTGCCGGGCAAGGACGGTCCTCAGCTGGCAAGGTGGCCCTAAGCCATGTCCCATCAGCCGCCAAGCTCAAGTCTCAGGCTGAGAAGAGCGACCCCGCCAAGGCCGCTCTTCCGCCACTGGATGATCAGGGGAGGGCTGGAACCAGAAAATACACACTGGATATCAAGGAACGCAAGGAAAAGGTGGCTGCGGGGCTTGAGCGCACAGTCTGGAGCTTCGACGACGCGAACGATTCGCGGGATAGTGGATCGCGCCCTTTGGCTCAGGGTCCGGTGTTAAGGGGCCGTGTGGGAGACACTTTTGAAGTCACCATCAGGAACAAGGGAAGCATGAGCCATTCCATCGACTTTCATGCCGGTCCGGCCGTCCCTCAGACCATGATGCGCAATATTGAGCCGGGCAAGGAGCTCCTGTACACCTTCACCGCTGATCGGGCTGGCATTTGGATGTACCACTGCAGCAGCGACCCCATGTCAAACCACATAGCCAACGGCATGTATGGGGCTGTGGTTGTCGATGACGGCACGCTGCCGCCCGTGGCTGCTGAATATGTTCTGGTCCAGTCCGAAATTTATCTGGGGTCCAATGAAGGGGCTGCCGATGCGGAAAAGGTAGCGGCCATGAACCCGGATATTATGACCTTCAACGGACGGGCCTTTCAATATGACGCTCATCCCCTCAAGCTGGAAAAGGGGCAAAGGGTCCGCATCTGGGTTCTGGACGCCGGACCCAACCAGCCGCTGTCCTTCCACATTGTGGGAACCCAGTTCGATACGGTCTGGACTGAGGGACGCTATCTGATAGGCGGAGGCGCAGGAGGGAATTCCGCTGCTGCCTCATCCTCATCAGCGGGAGCCCAGGTCCTGCCCCTGCTGCCGGCCCAAGGCGGGTTTGTGGAGCTCAAGGTCGATCAGCCTGGCGACTATTCCATAGTCAACCACGTCATGAGCCTGGCTGAGAAGGGCGCCCATGGCATCCTTCGGGTGTCGTGACGCGAACAATCGCCGTCTGTGCCGTGCTCTGTGATTGTCTGGCGTCTTCAATCCTGCTGCTGGAGTCCCTTCTCGTTCATGTGGTAAGGCAAACCTGAATGTGAACCAAGAATCTGCGAACCTTCAACGTTGGCCTAAATCGAAGAGATGAAAAGGCCAGTGAAGAGAACGAAAATGGTGAATCGGCAGCTGTGCGACCCCACCCCCGGTCTTACCAAGATAAAAGTTGCGTATGCCGGAGCCGACCAAGAAAAAAGCCATGATGGCTGCTGTGTCCTTCGACTTGTTTGAACTGTCCGGTCCATTGACATATTGGGCCTGAATCTGCCAAGGCTCAATTTGGGCCGGGCCGCTGGTGCCATTGGATTGAGGTGTATATGCGGTTTGGCCATAGGGATTCTGTGGCCTTCCTTGGTCCTCCGAAACCTGCCAAGACTGATCCGCGTTAGGGTAGCCATTGGCAGCTGCTGAGGGATTTCCCTGCCGGAAGCGGACTCGTAGTTGCTGTTGAAAGACTCTTGTGTATTCCTTGTAGCCAGAGTAATTCTGGCTTGCCTGAACCGCCGGGTCTTGGTTGGTACCAATCGTTCATGCCTACTCTTCCTGTGGATTCCATTGTGGAAATGTTTCATTATATTTCCGGTAGAACCTGATTAGGGGGAGGGCCTGGCACTGAAAACTGTCAGACGAGTCTTGAAAAATAGAGCAAAGACATATGTGGCCATTGTTGGGCCATGGATATGTGCTTTGCGCCGGTGGCGTCGGCTGTTCTGTGGATCTATGGAAAACGGCTGATCCTAGGTCCGGATGTTGAATCGAATAGATGTGAGTTTATTCAACAAGTGGCTTTGATATGTGTCTTAAATAGGATTTGCGAGAGCAGAGCGTGAGCTTGCAGACAGCCAGAGAGGGTCAGTGAGCAAGGTTCTCGTTCACGGCTACAGGCATATTCGAGTTTCTGCCAATATGCAGATAATTGCCAAGGGCAGCGGCAACTGCGCTATCGAGTATTCTGAGTCTCAATGACCAGCAATCGGTCTTTTTGGCATTTTCTTTGATGGCTCAGTTGCTTTTACTGGCTTTAAGGGGGAACCTGCTGAACGAGCAGGCAAACACGAGGTCTAGCATATAGACATGAGTCAGAGCGTATGTCCATATGCCATCATGCTGACCAATTTCGATTCAGAGGAACAGCTGAATGATTGGAATCAGGTCAGGCATCAATGTAACAGCAGTCAAAAGTGCGATCAAGAGCGCATTCCAGAGGTGAATTCGAAGTTCTGGTCAGATGGTCCTGACGGCGTGAGCATCTGCGAGAGAACTATTCAGCAGTATCCGGAGTTTCTTGAACGATTCGCCGGCATTCTCAGAACGGCATTCCTCTATAGCCCCCATGTTCTTGTCACTGATGCGGAAATCTTCGATGGTATCTATTTTCTGGCATTTGGTCCTGATGTTGTTCTTGATCTTCTGGGGCAGAATGGTTATGAGGAGTCCTTCCTCACCGTATCAGGCAGGCAACCGACCTTGGAGCAGTGCCTGCTGCGGTTCACTACAGTGCCGCCTGATAGTCAGCATCAACATTCGGCTGAAGAAGAGACGGTTACCCTGCCGGATATAGGTACACTGCGTCCGTTGGAGTATCAAGTTTTACAGGAGACCGTCACTACTGAAGAAAGTCAACGATTTGCTTCACGGGCCAGAGCTGGATTGAATGAGCATGCAGGTGATCATTGGTCTATAGCTCAAGAAATCGCATACTTGTACGCTGCATACTGCCAGCAAGACCGATCTGATGGTACCTGTCAATTGCTGGCTCAGCGCTGGCAGGAATGGATAGATGCTGAACGGAAGGGTCTCATTAGGTATGAGCAACAAGGTTCTCAAACTGAGTCCAATTCTGGCATCGTCCGCAGCTTCAATGATGCCTTTCTTCCTGTTGTCAGTGAAAACGCCGATTGCCTGCGTTCTTGGTGTTCCGCATCCAAGGCGGACGAGGCAGCAAAGACGGCATTTTGGGATGTTTTGGACAAAATAAGTCATGAGCCGAGACGGTCCAAGGCCTTTGCGCTCATAAGACATTCTACTTTGCCCTTAGGTACGACTGATTGCAATAGGATCATGGAATGCGATCAGCAAACGCTGGTGGATTGGTATCAGTTCGTCTACCGCTTAGCAATGGCGGATTACCTGGGCTGCTGCCTTATGGCTGTACAAAGCAAACCGAATTCGTATGAGCGCTATGCTGGCCGGACAGGTGGGCGCTCATTGATGCTGTCGGGCAAGGTCACAGAATTGTTGGGGCAGATGCCTTCCAACTGTTTTGTACAGTTCTGTTATCAGTCAAGAAACGCCATAAAACAGTGGCGTAATTGTCGACCGAACGCCCCGGACTCTGACCAGCAGCGGCATATTCGCAACATTGCCTATTGTGTGCAGAAGTCTGCATCGCAGCTTGACCGAAAGCAGGACAACTTAAAAATTATTAAACAGTTTATTGCGACCCTGATCATCGCATCCATATCCGTTTTTTGTGACAAGATCATTTTTTCAAGTTCAATATCCATTATCGTAATATTGGCCGGAGCTTGGTTCATTGAAGTATTTCCCGAGTTGCTGACGATGATGGAGTGGATGCACGACCAGCATACGGCAGTACAAACTATGGTATTCGCTCAACGGTAATCATCGACCAGGAAGGTGACTGTGAAAAACGCTGATGGGCTGAGGTCTAGGGGTCCTTTGCAGGAAATAAGACGCAGAAAAATTTTTGAGGAAGCCGGGGGAGCCGATTTTACCGTGACTGCTGTAGATGTCAAGGTGAGGGACACGGGTGCAGGCATGACCTTGCACGTAGCGTCTGTCAAGCAGGGTCAACCAGGCGTGATTTGCGTGACGGTCATTGAACGAGGGGGAGAGGACTTCTATCTGATAGCGCGCCACTGGCGGGTTGCTGTAGAAGACTGGCTGTGGGAATTTCCGCGAGGAATGGGGGAGCAAGGCGAGAATCCCCAGACCACAGCCATTCGTGAACTGTATGAAGAGACCGGATTGCAGGCTCAGCCTGACGCCGTCCGTCAGTTGCACAGGCTTCATGCCGATGCCGGGGTGCTTCAAGACGACGTACGGGTGATGGAAATACGGCTTGATGACGTTTCATCTTTTCCTGTACTCGATAGCGTCAATCAGGGACGTGATTGGGAACTAGAGGATCTCCAATGGCTGCGGTCAGCTGATATAGCCAATATGATTCGTGATGGACGACTGATTGATGGGCCTACCATAGCCGCATTCTCAATACGAGAGATTAATAAGCACAGGCAGTGAGTTCGTAGTGTGATTTGTGTAATTGCGGTCTGCCGTGCAAAGTCCGGACTGCTTGCACGCTTGATATAGCAAATTGCCGACAAAGAACAGACCAGTGTCCGTAGTCGTCAACTACCGCAAATTGTCTTACTTGTTGTTTCGGCTGCTCATCATTGTAGAAGACGTGAACACAAGCCGATTCCCCGCTTCTAGTGAAGGAGCAGGAAACACTATTGGTGACCCCGGAGAGATTCGAACTCTCGACCTACAGATTAGAAGTCAGTTGCTCTATCCAGCTGAGCTACGGGGCCAAACCCTTTCATTGTACCCGCCTGGGTCCACCGGCGGGTCAGATCCATGAAGCCTGGTCGGCAAGGGCATCCGATATGGCACGGGTCATTGCAGGAACGGTCATGCCATACCTTTCCAGCAGGGCGGCCTGGGGAACTCGGTCCTTGAACTCCTTAGCCGCTCCGAAGGCCAGGGTGCGAACCCGACTCGGTCCGTAGTAGGCAGCCACCGCCTGTCCCCAGCCGCCATCCAGCTGACCATCCTCGAGGGTGGCCACCAGGGAGTGGGTGCTGGCCAGGGCATCCAGGGTCTGCTCGTCCAAGCGGTCATAGCGATGCGGATCCACCAGTGTGGGTTTCAGCCCCAGGGATGCCTTCAAGGAATCAGCCAGGTCACGACCCAGGGGCAGGGCATCGCCGAGAGCTAGCAGGGCCACTGTCCTGCCTTGCTGCAGGATACGGTAACGGTCCCATGGCTGGCCTGCGGTCGTGGAATCGGATTTTACCGGCGCTATCGGCTTACCTGCGCGTTCTGTCGCCAGCGTGCGCTCGCCGGGCACCCTGATGACCACCGGCTGCCGGGCCGGGCCAGTGGCCCAGGCCAGCATGTCCAAGAACTCAGTCCCGCTGGTCGGAGCCAGGCAGGTCAGTCCGGGGATGCCTCGCATCATGACCATGTCGGCCGTGCCTGAGTGTGTGGCATCGGTTTTGGCAACGCCAGTGGAAAAGACCAGCAGGGTCACCGCACTGCCGTTCAAGGCCATCTCTTGCTCGATCTGGTCGTAGGCCCTCTGGAAGAAGGTGGCTGAGGTGGCGACTACAGGCGTGCCTCCAGCCTTGGCGATGCCCGCGGCATAGGCTATCGCATGAGATTCGGCGATACCCACGTCTCGGTAGTGATTACCGGCCCGCTGACGGAAGTCGGGATCGATGCCGTTGGACAGCGGTGTAGCGGGGGAGATGACCGTCAGACCCGGCTCTTGCGAGAACCTGGCCTCCAGGGCCTGCATGGCCATTCTTCCGTAGGTCTTTCGTGAGTTGGGCAGACGGTTAAGGGAGTCCAAGCCGTCCTGCCAGTGGTTCGCCTCCACCGGACCCTCGGCGGGCAAATCCGGCAGGGAAGTCATATAAGCTTGCCCATCGCTCTGGGCCATCGAAGTCGATCCTATCTGTCCTCGGCTGCCCTGGCCCAGTCCCAGGCCCTTGCGGGTATGGATATGAACCACCACCGGATGATCAGTGTCTTTGACCTGGCGGAAGGCCTCGATCAGATCCTCGATTCGGTTGCCCTCCTCCACGTAGCGGTAGTCCAGTCCAAGGGCGCGGAAGGGATTGTCTGAGCTGCGTCCCCCGCTGGCACGCAGGGCCGCCAGGCTCTTGTATAGCCCCCCGTGGTTCTCGGCGATGGACATTTCGTTGTCATTGACCACAATGATCAGGTTGCCGCCCTGCTCAGCAGCCCAGTCCAGCCCCTCGAAGGCTGGCCCGCTGCTCAGGGAGCCGTCCCCGATCAAGGCGATGATGTTGGCCTTGCCTCCGGTCGCATCCCGCTGGGCGGCCATTCCGCAGGCCAGGCCGATGGAGGTGCCGGTGTGCCCCAGCATGAAGTCGTCGTAGGGGCTCTCCTTGGGCGAGGTGAATCCGGAAAGATCCTTCTGAGACTCAGGGTCCGTGTAGAACCGGCGCCGGCCGGTCAGGATCTTGTGTGTGTAGGCCTGATGGGAGACGTCAAAGATCAGATGATCATGAGGCATATCGAAGACGTAGTGCAGGGCGATGATGGGCTCGATGGTGGCCAGGTTGGAACCCAGGTGGCCGCCGTGACGTCGACAGAAGCTGATCAGCAGCTGACGGATCTCGTCGGCCAGTCGATTCAGCTCTTCCAAGGAGAGAACCTTCAGATCCTTTGGGGAGTCGATGCTGTCCAGAAGCTTGCCCATAACCCTCCTGTCTGTTTTGCTGTCGTGCAATCCAATGATTCTAGGTCTGGGGCGGCGGTTTGGAACCGCTGTAAGCCCGATGTTCACCAGGCCCGGCCCTTACATCCATAGGACCGTCACGATTGGCCGGCTTCTCCCCGGCCTTGCGTAGTATCGGATATGCATGAACATTGGAGGGCCGATGGCTGACAATACACATGAAGGGGCACGCGTCGCAGTGATCATGGGATCATCGAGCGACTGGGAGACGATGAAGGAAGCCTGTCGGATGCTGGACCGGTTCGCTATCGTCTACACCAAGGAGGTCATCTCCGCCCATCGCACACCTGGGCGCATGGCGGAGTTCGCGCATCAGGCCCGGAGCCAGGGCATAGGGGTCATCATCGCCGGGGCCGGGGGAGCAGCCCATCTGCCTGGGATGGTGGCGGCCCAGACCACGCTGCCGGTCATCGGAGTGCCAGTGAAGTCCCATGCATTGAGCGGGGTTGATTCACTCCTGTCCATCGTGCAGATGCCTGCCGGCATTCCTGTAGCGACTACGGCTATTGGGGCGTCCGGGGCTACCAACGCCGGCCTGCTGGCGGCTTCGATTCTCTCCATCAATGATCCGAGGCTGGCTCAGGCCCTGGATGACTACCGTGCCGGGCTGGCCCGATCCGTGGAGGCTTCCAATGCCAAGCTTGTCTGAGGAGACCAAGGGAAGAATCGATCACCTGGAGCCGGGATCCGTCATCGGGATCGTCGGCGGCGGCCAGCTGGGACGGATGATGGCTCTGAGTGCCCGCTACCACGGATTCCGCATCGGTGTGCTGGATCCCACGCCCGATGCTCCCGCGGCCCAGGTGGCCGATTTTCAGGAGACGGCCGACTATGGCGACCTCGAGGCCCTCAAGCGGCTTGCCGAACGCAGCGATGTGCTCACCTACGAATTCGAAAATGTGGATGCCGACGCACTGGACCAGGTGAGGGATCGTGTGGCCATCCCCCAGGGGACCGACCTGCTCAGGGTCACCCAGGACCGCGTTCACGAGAAGACCTTTATCAACCGCCATGGCATCGATACCGCCCCTTGGAGGCAGGTTGACAGTCTTGATCAGCTTGACGCAGCCCTGAAGGAGCTGGGAATGCCCGCTGTGCTCAAGACACGAACCGGCGGCTATGATGGTCATGGCCAGGCGGTCCTGCGCACGAAGGAGGATCTGCAGGCCTTGCAGGCGCGTATGAAGGGTCGGGACTTCCCGCCCTCCGTGCTGGAGGGGTTCGTGGACTTCGCCTTTGAGGCCTCCATTTTGGTCTCAGGCAACGGGAAGGACTATGTCACCTTCCCCATGGTGCGCAACGAACACCGTCACAACATCCTGCACATGACTCTGGCTCCGGCAAAGGTCGAGCCTGAGATGGCCGACCGGGCGCGTGACATGGCCCTGACTCTGGCTGACGGCTTCAAGCTGGCCGGGACTTTGGCCCTTGAGCTCTTTGTCATGCCCGATGGCGGTCTGGTGGTCAACGAGTTGGCCCCGCGCCCCCATAATTCCGGTCACTACACTATCGAGGCCTGCTCCATGGACCAGTTCGATGCCCATGTCCGGGGCATCGCCGGTTGGCCACTGCCTAAGCCTCGCCTGCTCAGTCCCGCGGTCATGGTCAACGTTCTGGGTCAGCATGTGGCTCCGGTCAGGAGGCTGCTGGGTGAACATCCCGAATGGTTCCTGCATGATTACGGCAAGGCCGAAGTGCGCACCGACCGCAAGATGGGGCATCTGACGGTGCTGACCGATGATCCTGAGCGTACTGCCCGGGATCTGGAGGCCACAGGCTGCTGGTCCGACCTGGACTGAACCGAATCCTCACATCTGTCCCGGCAATCCGGATGTAGGCTTGGTGGAGCCCAAGGAGTGTGTCTAATCATGAACGCTGGCTCATCCGTCGGCCGCCGGACGCGGCAGAAGAACGCCATCTGGAAGGTTCTTCAGGCCCAGAATGACTTTGTCTCAGCCAAGGAGCTGCACAGGCTCCTTGGCGATTCGGGCCAGCGAATCGGCCTGGCCACGGTCTATCGGCAGCTGGCTTCCCTGCATATGTCCGGCAGCCTGGACTGCATTGAGCACGGAGGCATCCGCCTCTACCGGGTCTGCTTGGCCCAGCGTAGGCACCACCATCATCTGGTCTGTGAACGCTGCGGCAGGACCGTGGAGATCAGCCCGCCGGACGATGGCTGGCTGAAGGCCGTGGCTTCTGAACATGGCTTTACGGTCTCCTCGCACACCTTGGAGGTCTACGGCCTGTGCAGCAGCTGTCGAGACCGCTCCGGTCAGGCAGACGTCAGTGATCCTCCCGGCCCT
The DNA here is from genome assembly GCF_032193695.1 of Bifidobacterium sp. H6bp9. Lineage (NCBI taxonomy): Bacteria > Bacillati > Actinomycetota > Actinomycetes > Bifidobacteriales > Bifidobacteriaceae > Bifidobacterium > Bifidobacterium sp. H6bp9. Next base: position 210,845 of record NZ_JASTZY010000001.1, on the reverse strand, counting down.
TGGGCATGATGGTCCTGATGGCATCCCAGGCCTGAGAAGCCTTGAGATTGGGCAGGTAGGCCTGGACTACAGCCAGTCCGATCTGGGCCAGCTGAGCCGGGTCGGGATAGCAGATATAGACTGGGTGCTCGCTGGGCTGGAACTTCTTCTTAAAGAAGAAGAGCGAGCGGAAGCCATAGGCCGGCTCCATCAGGTCGGCCACCAGGTGAAGAGCGTGCTGCAGGAAGGCGGTCCGATCTTCGCCCTGACCATCGTCATCGTCTTCGCTGCTGTCCATGCCGGCCAGGGGAGCGGCCGATAGGCTCATGAATTCCGCCGTGCCCTGGTCGCGCAGCCGTTCGGCCATCCGTGCTATCAGGAACTCCATGATCCCGTTGGGACTGTCGGTCCTGTGCCGCATGAAGTCCAGGGTCCATCCAATTACCTGGCCCTGGCGGTAGGTGGGCATCCAGCTGGTCACGGCCAGCACCTTGCCCTGGTCGTCTACGGCGTAGAGGATGGCCATGCGCGGGTCCCTCAGCTCATCCAGGCCGCCCAGGGTGAACTTCATCTCGGGCAGGGCCTTGAGTTCGGCCCACTGCTCGGAGATATCCACGATCTGCGATTGGACATCCCAGGAGGCATCGTTGAATGTGGTCAGCACGTCCGTGATCTTGTCGCGCTTGGCCTTGTTGATGGCTGTGCGAATGTCCTGCCACTTCTTGCCCTTGGTCTGCCAAAGACTGGGGGTGACCACCATCTCCGAGCCAACTGTCAGGGTGGACCAGCCGCGGGAGGCGAGCAGATCGCGTTGGGGCTTGTGGACGCTGTAGAAGACCGGTGACCAGGAGTGGGCACTGCAGAAGCGTGCGAATCCGTCCAGATCATCCGCATACTCGTCAGGGTCGCCGAATGGTCCAGTGGTGGTCAGGGCTATGCCGTGCAGGAGCCGGTAGGCAATGGCTGAGCGGCCGCTGGGAGAGAACCAGTAGCTGTTGCCCTCCCAGGTGGTCATGAAGGACATGCTCTCGCCCCCATACTCGACCAGACGATCGGCCTCCTGGCGCTCGCTGCCGTTCTGGATGACCGAGCTGCGCATCCAGGAGAGCAGAACTACTAGGACCGCCAGCCAGAAGATCAGCCCCACCCCATGGCTGACGATCATCCCGGTGGGCGTGCGTGGGACCAGGGCTGGGCGGAAGCGCGAGGCCACCCCATTGGGCAGGTAGAGTTCGGGCAGCTGGGAGAGGGCCCTGCCGGTGGTGGGCCAGGGGTGGAAGGACCCGGGGCTTGCGGCAGTGAAGGCCAGATAGCCCATGGCTGTGGCCAGGAAGGCCAGGACGATGGCTGCCCAGCCCACCTGCAAGCGCGAGGCCTTGGTCCGTACCAGGAAGATGCGCAGGTTGCGTGCCAGGAACCAGTTGAGAATCAGCGGCGGCAGGGTGATGATCAGCAGGGAGGGCAGGGCGCCGTGGTGGATGACCCGTGGCAGGCCGTCTCCGATGGTCAGGGGGAAGACCAGGAAATAGAGTATGGCCAGGATGATGGTCAGGGTGTTGAGGACCAGACCGGTGACAGCGGCAACCCGGCGGCCATGATAGATGCCCCAGGCCACCACCAGCAGTACCAGGGTGGGCATGATCAGGGACGAGATGCCGGTGGGTGCTCGGCCGGCGACCAGACCGTACTGGGCGTAGCAGCTGGCCTGGTTGTTCTCGGCCAGGCAGCGGGACAGGGCAGCGCTGCCGCCAGGGTCCGAACCCAGGAACATGCCCAGCGGGGTGAAGAATCCTGCGCGGATCCTGGAGGAGACGGTGACCAGGGGGCCGAGAGCCAGAACCGTGGAAATGGCCCCCAGCAGGTGGCGGGTCTCATAGGAGCCGCTGTGGCCATGCGGATTGGCGTCCTGGACCGGTCCGTGCCAGAGGTGGCCGGTCAAGTGGCCGATCAGCGCTGCAGCCAGGGCGCAATAGTAGCCGGGGTTGCCGGTATACAGCACCATCAGTATCAAGGCCGTGTAGCCTATGGTGGCGATCCTGCGTCGCCAGAGGAAGTCGCTGAAGGGGATGGAGGCCATCAGGGATCCGACCACCAGGATGATGGGGCTGAGCGTCATGGGCACTCGGATGAACCAGGCCCAATGGTCCTGGAGTGCATTGATCAGGGTGCAGATGATCAGCCCGACAGCCGCGCCGCCTATGGCGCTGATGACCGCCGCAAGGACGGTGCGTCTGCGGCCCAGTCGGGTCTCGGCGATGCACAGCATGACCAGCACCAGGGCCACATCTATGATCAGTTGCAGGGGGCCAGGGGTGATGATCAAGGATACCAGCAGCCGTGCGAACTGGACCAGAAGCGAGGGGCGGCCCTGGCCGTGGACCGGATGCGGAACCTGGTGAATGATCAGGTCTGACAGCGGCATGCCCAGCCGTGTCCTGCCGGGGATGCGCAGCAGCCAGATCAGCAGCCAGGTGATCAGGTTGAGCAGGACCAGCGCAAGGCTGAAAGCCAGTGCAAGAGCGTGACGTCTGACCCATCTGGTCAGGTCCCGCAGAAGCACGGTCTTGGCCGAAGGCTCCATCAGCCCGGATCCTTTATTTGTTGTCTCCATGATTGCGGCGGCTCTTTCTGCTTATCGGTTTGGACGCTCTGATCTGTCAGCGGTTCAGCCGAGGTGTGTTTCGATAATGTTCGGGAAATCTTCAACTGGTCGGGACATGGGTCCTAGTCCCATGGATTCGCCCACCCACTCCAGCCCGGGTTTCCAAGCCGTCTTGACTGTATGCCAGTCATGGCCCGATCCCTGGGTGATGACGGCCCGCACCTTCATGCCCGCCTGGTTGGCGGCCTTGGCGATGACCATCATATTGTGCTGTGACTCTTTATCGTTGGACCCGGCTGCGGTGAACAGAAGCTGGCGGGATGGCGCCCGCTCCAGCATGGCCCTGGCCGGAACCTGGGCCAGGAAGCGCTTTTGGTCGCCGCCGAAGTAGTCGCGGATCATCTGTTCCTGCCGACCCTGGGTCGGTTCCAGCTCCCCATCAGCCGGTAGCATGCTTCCATAGACGTCTGGATGCCGTGCCCCAAGCTGGGTGGAGCAGGTCCCGCCCTGGGAGAATCCGCCGATGGCCCATTGCTGGGGCTGGCTGGCGACGGGCAGTTCAGCGCGGATCCAGGCGGGAACGTCACTGCTCAGGTAGGTTTCAGCCTTCCCGTAGACCGGGGAGTCCACGCACAGGCTGTTGTGAGAGGATGCACCGTTCTGGTCGGGGGAGACCACCACTGGTGCCAGGCCGTCGTGCTGGGAGGCGTAGGCATCCATCATGGCCGGAATGGCTCCGGCGGTGAAGAGCCGGTCGGGGCTTCCGGGCTGGCCGGCCAGAAGCACGAACACAGGAAGCGCGGGCGGTTTGTCGCTCAAGGCGGCAGGCGGCAGGTAGATATCAGCTGGCCGTGCTGCGAATCGGGAGCGGCTGTTGGGGATGCGCATGCTGTAGGAGCGGCCGACGCTGGGATGCGAGGGCAGTTCGCCCCGTGAGGCCAAGGATCGCCATTGTGTCACGCTCATGGCCGGTCTGGCTGTCTTATGGTCTTTGTAGTCGGGGTAGAGGGAGACGCTGAACAGGGACCCCAGAGTGGTGAACTCCCCGTAGATGATATCCACTCGAAGCCCGGTGGAAAGCAGGCAGAGCAGGACGGTCAGGGCGGCAAGGACGCGGCGCCAGCCCCGGGCAGTGATCAGGATGCAGACGGCAAACCCCGCTGCCAGGAATCCCAAGGCCACGCTGATGATGACCATCCAGCCCAGGGAGACGCCGAAGAGCATGAAGACGTCGGAGACCAGCCAGGTGGCCAACAGCCCTAGGCCTCCTATGCCTAGGGCAATGGCCGCTTGGCGCAGCAGGGTCCGCCAGCGTCCATGCGTCAGTCCGGTCAGCGCCAGCACGATCAGGGCCAGGGCCGTCAGCGAAAATATTGACGCAGGCAGCCACCCCTGGGTCAGATGGACCTTTGCCAGCCATGCACCCATGCCATTCCTTCCAACCAAAATACATCCGCAGTTCAGTATAGGGAGTGTCCGGTCACACGGCTGCCATTTGAGCAGTCATTCATTCTCGCCAGGACCGCATCTTCAGATTCCGGTCATGGGTTCGTCTATGGTAGATTTATTGATAATCAATCTCAGTAACGGTCGGCGAGCCTGGCGACAGGTCCGTCCCGTGCCGTCGCCAGGAAGGAACCACCCATTCATGCATGCCAGCAGCCCACGCCTCCGCCGGACCCGTACCTTGGTCGCCGCCCTCCTGGCCGTACTGACCCTGCTGACCTGTCTGACAGGTTGCGGCAAGAGCGAATCATCCTCGTCGCCCACAGGATCCGGCCCCCTGAAGGTGGTTGCCAGCATCAACCAATGGCAGTCCCTGGCCGTGGACCTGGGCGGCGACCAGGCCCGGGTGGACACCATTCTGAGCAACACCTCGACTGATGCCCACGACTATGAGCCGACGACGGCGGACATCGCCCGGATCAGTCGTGCAGATCTGGTCATCGTCAACGGGGCCGGCATCGACGACTGGGCTGCCAAGGCCGCGGAAACCGGGCAGGCCAGGCTGGTGGACGTATCCAAGGCATCAGGGCGCAAGACCGGCGACAACCCCCATCTCTGGTTTTCCTCCCAGGGCAGGAGAGCAGCTGCCAAGGCCGTGCATGAGGCCTACAGGCAGTTGCGTCCAGACCGAGCGGCTGGCTTCGACAAGGCCTACCAGGACTGGCAGGGTCGGCAGGCCCGGCTGGACGATCTTATTGCCGATGCGCGCAAGCACACCCAGGGACGGCACTACGCGGCCACGGAATCGGCTGCCTACTACCTTTGCCATGATCTGGGCATGGAGGATCTGACCCCAGAGGGGTACCTGCGGGCGGCCGCCAACGAGAGCGAGCCCTCGCCTGAGGACCTTGTGGCCTTCCGTCATTTGCTGGCATCCGGACGCTTGGACATGCTGGTCCTCAACACCCAAGAAGTCAATCGAACCTCCAAGGAGCTGGCTGCTGAGGCTCGCAAGGCCCATGTGCCGGTGTTCGAGGTCAGCGAGCAGCGCCCCGATAAGTACCGGAACCTGGAGGATTGGATCAGCGCCTTGGTCCAGCAGGTGCCGGGCGCCAAGGCCTGAGAGCCCACTTGCGCTTCATGTTCGCCAAGGGATGTTTTCGTGGGGCTTGTCGTCCTTGATGGGAACAATGGCACAGGTATCGGTAAAGGCCCAGCGGGCCCAATCGCCAAAGTCAGGAGTATGCGGTGAACGATCGTAAGCATCAGCCCGGCCGGTGGAGATCCTGGATGCAGAACATGACCGGACGTCTTCAAGTACGCGGGTGGGTCTACCTGCTTACCTTCATCCTGATTGACTTCCTGTCAGTGGGCATCCTGCAGTGGGGGGTCTCCCTGAACAGCTCCCGCGTCGAGCTGTCCAACCCGCTGATCGGATTCTGGGGCTTCATCTCGGCCATGTGGACCCAGCGTCGGTTCGTCCTGGTGCTCAACATGCTGGCTGTGGCCCTGGTCTACCTGGCCCTGACCTACCTGACCAACCGCTTCTGGGCGGCATCAGGGCTGATCCTGGCCATCTGCGCGGTCATAGCGGTTATCGAACGCTTCAAGGTGCGTGCACGGTATGAGGCCGTCCTGCCCTCGGACCTGGATTTCCTCCATGCTGATGCGGCCAACCTGGTCTCCTTCCTGCCGGCCCGGTCCCTGATCATGATCGGGCTAGGCGTCGTGGCCCTGATCGTCCTCGGCGCGCTTTGCTGGGTGGTGACGCGGATGGATGCCCGTCGCGGCCGTCCGGTGGCCACTGGCAACAAGCCTTTGGGTGCGGGACTCCGTACAGCAGGTGTTCTTGTTCCGGTTCTGGTGGTGGCGGTGTTCATGTCCACTGTGGGCACCTACGGCAGTCCCGCCTATCGTTTCTCGCAGTTCATGGGCGACAAACCCTCCATGTGGGACTCGGTCTATGACGCCCAGCGCAACGGGGTCTTCGTGTCCTTCTCCCGGCAGCTGCGGCCCAAGGTCATGGACCAGCCCGCAGGATACAGTCGTGCCACCATGCAGTCTCTGGCCCATCGCTATCAGCTTTCGGCGGACCGCATCAACCATGACCGCAAGGCCTATATGAATGAGTCGAGCCTGGTCTACATCCTCTCTGAGTCGTTCTCGGATCCCACACGGGTGCCGGGCGTCGCGCTCAACCAGGACCCCATGCCTCATATCAGATCCATCAAGGAGGGCACCACCAGCGGGCTCATGCTCTCCTCCGGCTATGGCGGGGGAACGGCCAATCTGGAGTTCCAGGCCATGACCGGCCTGTCCATGGCCAACTTCGATCCCTCGCTGACCTCCCCCTATCAGCAGGTCATCCCTCACCTGAACTGGATACCCACGGTCAATCAGGCATGGGGGACGCCATCCAGGTCCCTGGCCTTCCACCCCTACGAGTCCTCCATGTATTCCAGGGCCGAGAACTACAAGAAGTTCGGCTTCTCGCATTTCTACTCGCTGACCGGTCCTGACCAGATAGCCCACCAGGACCGCATCGACCGCAGTCAGTATGTGGGGGATCGCTCCGCCTACGACTCCGCCTTGGAGCAGATGGGCGACGACAGGGGCAACCAGTTCGTCGAGGTCATCACCATGCAGAATCACATGCCCTACAACGACTGGTATGACAACAACGGCTTCTCGGTCAGTTCATCCGACCCCAACAGGCCCCTGGGCGACGATGAGATGCAGTCCATACGCACCTACGCCAAGGGGGTCAGCCTGAGCGATCAGGCCACTGCCGATTTCCTGAACAGCCTTGACTCCCAGAGCAAGCCGGTCACCGTGGTCTTCTATGGGGATCATCTGCCCGGCATCTACGGCACGGCAAGCTGGGACGAGCGCAACTCCCTGGCCCTGCATCTGACCGACTACTTCATCTGGTCAAACAAGGCCTCGGATGCTTCGGGAACGCAGGTAAGCAACAGTGCCTATTCCTCGCCAAACTTCTTCCAAGCCCAGGCGGCCGAGCACATGGATGCCAAGGTCTCGCCCTTTACGGCCTTCCTGACCGAGCTACACGACAAGATCAGCGCCATCGAGCCTCCGGTGGCCAACCAGATCCAGGACTGGAACAGAATACCGGCAGGGCAGACCAACTATCTGAATGCCCAGGGCCAGCCCATGAATGCCCGAGACTTCGACAAAGCCACTCGACAGCTCCTGAACGACTACAAGCTGATTCAGTACGACATCATGGCCGGCAAGCACTACCTGCAGGGGACTGGCTTCAACACCACGCCTACCCGCCGTTCCGATGCTGCCCGACAGAAGGCTGAAAAGAAGCGCCAGGCCAAAGAGCAGGCCAAGGAGCAAGTCCGCCAGGAAGAGCAGAACCGGGACAAGGACCGGGAGAGCTCGACCAGTTCGGCCAACTAGGCTTCCAGTCCGCGGTGGCCGATGTCGTGTCGATAGAAGAGTCCGGGCATCGACAATCCGTCCAGCCGGTCATAGACTCGCCGGGCGGCCTGGTCCAGGTCGTCGCCTTGGGCCACGACCAGGGCTGTCCTTCCTGAGGAGGACGTCAGACCAGTGGAAGCCGAGCCGGACACTCCGGCGTAGTAGGCTCTGAGATCCTGCTCTGGGGCGATCAGCGGCACGGGCACCCCGGTCTTGGGATTGCCGGGATAGCCCTGGGCTGCCAGAACCACCCCCAAGCGGCTGTGGGAGTCGTCCCAGGTGAACTGCGGCTCTTCGCCCTCCATCAGCGTGCGGATGGCCGTGCCCAAGTCGCTGGTCAGCGCAGGCAGCACCACCTCGGTCTCCGGGTCCCCCAGTCGCGCATTGAATTCGATGACCTGGGGGCCTTGGTCGGTGACCATCAATCCTGTGTACAGGACTCCGGTGAAGGGGCTGCCTTCCTGAACCAGGGCACGGACGGTGGGTGCAACGATGGTATCCAGGGCCTTTTGGGTCAGTTCCGGGCCGAACTGTGGCAGAGGGGAGTAGGCCCCCATGCCGCCGGTGTTGGGACCCCGATCCCCGTCATAGGCGGGCTTGTGGTCCTGGGACAGGGGCATGGGCCAGAACTGCTCGCCCCGGACGAAGCACATGAGCGAGCACTCCTGACCCGCCAGCCGATCCTCGATGACCACCCGGGCTCCGGCCTGCCCGAACTTATGATCGATGAAGATGGCATCCAGGGCCTGCATGGCCTGGTCAAGGTCGACGGCGACCGTCACGCCCTTGCCTGCAGCCAGCCCGTCAGCCTTGATGACTACGGGTGCGCCGTGCGAGCGCACATAGGACTTGGCTGTCTCGAGGTCATGGAAGACCGCATAGTCGGCGGTCGGAATTCCATGCCTGCGCATCAGGTCCTTGGCAAAGCCCTTGGATCCCTCGATGCGGGCCGCAGCCTTGGTAGGACCAAAGGCGGGGATGCCGGCAGCCTGCAGGTCGTCGACCAATCCAGCCGTCAAAGGGGCCTCGGGTCCGACGAAGACCCAGTCGATCCCCAGCTCGCGTATTGCAGCGATCAGCTTTGCAGGTTCCGAGGAATCCAATTGCAGCAGGCTGATGCCGTCAGGCTCCATGCCGGGGTTGCCCGGGGCGCACCAGACATGATCCACTCCTGGCCCAGACAGCAGGGTGGTGGCGATGACGTGCTCCCTGGCTCCCGATCCTATGACCACTACCTTGTCCGCCATGATGGGCTCCTCTCGCTATTGCTGACGATCGTTTTCATTGAGGATGACCTGCTGGCCGTTTTGAGCACCCGTCACCCGTCCGATCAGGGCGTAGGGCTCCTGCTCCTCATCCAGGACTGCGCGGGCCTGGTCCAGTTGATCAGGGGAAACGACCAGAACCATCCCAATACCCATGTTGAAGATGTTGTACATCTCCAGATGGTCGACCTTGCCCATTGCTTCGATCATCGTAAAGATGGGCGGCACCCGCCAGGCATCCAGATTGAAGCTGGCAGCCAGTCCTTCGGGCAGGATCCTGGGCACTTTTTCCACGAAGCCGCCGCCGGTGATGTGGGCGGCGCCCCTGAGCAGGCCGGAGGCGAAGAGCGGGCGCAGGGCCTTGACATAGATGCGGGTGGGGGTCAAGAGTTCCTCTCCCAGGGTCCGTCCGCCAAGCTGGTAGGGCCGATCCTCCAGCTTCATGCCCCCCTGGTCCAGCAGGACCTGTCGGATCAGCGAGAAGCCATTGGAGTGGACGCCCGAGGAGGGCAGGCCGATCAGCTGGTCGCCTTCTCTGATGGCCGAACCGTCCACCAGGGACTCACGCTCGACCACACCCACGGTGAATCCGGCCAGGTCGTACTCGTCGGGCTGGTACATGTCGGGCATCTCAGCGGTCTCGCCGCCTACCAGGGCGGCCCCGGCCTGGACGCAGCCGTCGGCCACACCCTTGACCACCTGCTCCAGCAGAGCCGGGTCATTGTGTCCGCAGGCGATGTAGTCCAGGAAGATCAGCGGCTCGGCCCCCTGGGCGATGATGTCATTGACGCACATGGCCACGCAGTCCTGGCCGATGGTGTCATGGCGGCCGGCTTCCCGGGCCACCATCAGCTTGGTGCCCACGCCGTCAGTGCCCGAGACCAGGACTGGGTGGCGGTAATTGAGCGCAGACAGATCGAAGTCGCCGCCGAAGCCGCCGATGTCGCCGGCGCCCGGCCTGCGGGTCCTGGCCGTGTGGGAGCGGATCCTGTCGATCAATTCGTATCCGGCCTCCACCGATACCCCAGCCTGCTCATATGCCTTCGGCATGGCTGCCCCTTTCTCTGCGCTGTCTGTTCTGCTCTTCGCTAGTGCTCATTGGTCTGTCTTCTGCCCCGACCCCGCAGGCATGTCAAGCCCGTAGGATCCCTTGGAGGCTTCCAGCCGGGCCCGGTCCTCTGGGGTCAGCGAGGCCAGGAAGCCCTGCTCGTAGTCGTCAAGCCGCGTTGGGTAGTCTCCGTTAAAGTAGGCCACGCAGAGTCCCTGGTAGGGTGCATCACGACCCAGGCCGATGGAATCCACCAGACCGTCAAGACTCAGGTAGGCCAGGGAATCGGCCTCGATGGCTTCTCTGATCTGCTCCACGGACTTCTTGGCGGCAATCAGTTCGGAGGTCCGTTGGATGTCGATGCCGTAGTAGCAGGGGTAGCGCAGGGGAGGGGAGGCGATGCGCATGTGCACCTCGCTGGCCCCAGCCTCCCGGAGCAGGCGGACGATTCTGCGCGAGGTGGTGCCTCGGACGATGGAATCGTCGATAACCACCACTCGTTTGCCGGCTACAACGCCGCGCACAGCGGCCAGTTTCATTCTGACGCCCTGCTCGCGCATGGCCTGGCTGGGCTGGATGAAAGTGCGGGCCACATACTGGTTCTTGATCAGCCCCATCTCGTTGGGCAGCCCGGCCGCCTCGGCATAGCCTGAAGCGGCGGACAGGGAGGAGTTGGGCACCCCGATGACCATGTCGGCGTCCACCGGGGCCTCACGGGCCAGCCTCGCGCCCATTCTCTTGCGGGCCGAGTGGACGTTGACCCCATAAATATTGGAGTCGGGCCTGGCGAAGTAGATGAACTCCATGGAGCAGATGGACAGGCAGGTCTGATCGGTATAGCTCTCGATGCTGTAGCCCGAGTCGTCCACCCGGACGATTTCGCCGGGACCGATGTCCCGCACCAGCCTGGCGCCGACCAGGTCCAAGGCGCAGGTCTCAGAGGCCAGGACATAGGCCCCTCCCGGCAATTGGCCCAGGGAGAGGGGGCGGAAGCCGTTGGGATCCATGGCGCCGATCATGGCGTCCTCGGTCATGAGCAGGTAGGCGAAGCCGCCATGGACCTGGCGCAGGGCCTGTTTGAGCGCCGCCATGAAGTCCTTTTCAGGGCTGCGCCGAATCAGGTGCATGAGCACCTCGGTGTCGGAGTTGGAGTGGAAGATGGCCCCCTGATCCTCCAGCTGCGCCTTGAGGCTGTTGCAGTTGGTCAGGTTGCCGTTGTGAGCCAGGGCTATGTCCCCGTCATGGAAGCGGAAGACGAAGGGCTGGATGTTCTCGATGGACCCTGAGCCGGTTGTGGCGTAACGAACGTGGCCGATGGCCCGGTCACCGGTCAGCGGTGCCAGGCTGGACTCGTCCGGGAAGACCTGAGTCAGCAGGCCCAGGCCCCGCCGTCCTATCAGGTGCCCCTGGTCGTTGGAAACGATGCCGGCGCCCTCCTGGCCGCGGTGCTGCAGGGCATGCAGGCCGAAGTAGGTCAGCCGGGCAGCGTCGGGGTGCCCCCAGACACCGAAAATCCCGCACTCCTCGTGGATGCCTTCAAGCTCCAACGACATGGTCTATGTCCTTTCCCCTAGGCGGCAAAGTAGTCCACTCCCGACTGGAAGAGCGGCTGCGTGCGGTTTCCGGGCACGTTGAGATACAGGTCGGGGCCGCTGCGCTCCGTGTGGCCCATCTTGCCCAGCACCCGGCCGTCCGGGCTGGTGATGGCCTCGACGGCCATGTCGGATCCATTGGGGTTGACCAGCGGATCCATGGAGGGACGGCCCTGCTCATCTACATACTGGGCTGCCACCTGTCCTTGGTCGATCAGGGTGCGCAGGAGGCCGGGCTCGGACACGAACCGTCCTTCCCCGTGGCTGATGGGCATGGTGTGGATGTCGCCCACCCGGCAGGCGCTCAGCCAGGGGGAGCGTGTGGAGCTGATCCGGGTGTGGACCAGACGGCTCTGATGGCGACCGATGGTGTTGACGGCCAGGGTGGGATCCTCGGGCGAGCCGGTGACGATTTTGCCATAGGGAACCAGGCCCAGCTTGATCAGCGCCTGGAAGCCGTTGCAAACGCCCAGAACCAGCCCGTCCCGGTCCTGCAAAAGCTCCTGGAGGGCGTCGGCTACCTGGTTGGAACGCAGGAAGGATGCCACCAGTTTGGCCGAACCGTCTGGCTCATCGCCGCCGGAGAAGCCTCCGGGCAGCATCAGTATCTGGCTGCTGCGGATGGCCCGGGCCAGGCGGCTGGAGCTTTCGGTCACGTCCTCGGCATTCAGGTTGCGGATGACCACGGTATCCACCTGGGCTCCAGCGTCCTGGAAGGCCCGTGCAGAGTCGAACTCGCAGTTGGTGCCGGGGAAGACAGGCATGACCACCCTGGGGCGTGCGGTCTTGGCAGTCCCCCTGGTTCTGCGCGCCGCTGGCCTGCCGGGCTCACGGTCGGTGCGGCCGATGGTCGGCACCTGGTCGCCTTGGCCCCGGTACGGGAAGATGCCTTCCAATCCCCTGGCACGGATTTCCTCAAGCTCAGCCAGGTCCAGATCCTCGCCGCCGCAGCGCAGACGATAATCCTCGCGAGTGTGTCCAAGGAGGCGCAAATGCAGGCCGGAATTCTGAATGAACTGGGGCTCCGGACCCGAGGTCTCCAGGATGAAGCTTCCATAGGCGGGGCGGAAGAACGCAGATATAGCAGTGTCTGATGCCAGATCCAGCCCGATTTTGTTGCCTATGCACATTTCCATCAGGGACTGCGCCATGCATCCGTAGCCCGGAGTGGCTGCAGCATCCACCAGGCCCTGGCTGATCATCGATTCCACCTGGTCCATGACGGTCCGCAGGCTCTCCGGATCGGGCAGCAAACCGTCCTCTTGGTATTCGGGCGCCAAGAGATAGACATGACGGTCAGCCGCCTTGAATTCGGGGGAGACTGCATCCTTGGCCTGCCCCAGGGCCACAGCAAAGCTGATCAGTGTGGGCGGCACATCCAGGTCCTCGAAGCTGCCGGACATGGAGTCCTTGCCGCCTATGGCCCCCACCGCCAGGTCCAGTTGGGCCTGGAGGGCGCCAAGGACGCCGGCCACTGGCAGGCCCCATCGCCGGGGGTCGCCGCCGGGCTTGGGATAGTACTCCTGCAGGCTCAGATGGGCCCGGGAACGGCTGAAGCCGCTGGCCACCAGCTTGGCCAGGCTCTCGACCACGGCCAGGTAGGCGCCGGTGTACGGGTCCTGGCTGCTGATCCAGGGGTTGAATCCCCAGGCCATGGCCGAGGCGGTGGTAGTGTGCCCATCCACGGGCAGCTTGGCCACCATGGCCTGGGCCGGTGTCAGTTGTCGGGCTCCGCCGAAGGGCATGAGGACAGTGCCTGCGCCGATGGTGGAGTCGAACTGTTCGGCCAGACCCTGCTGGGAGCAGACGTTGATATCTGCAAGCAGGGCCTTCATGCGCGCGTCCAGGTTGCCTTGGACCTCGAAGGGGGCATGGTAGGGAGCAGGGACCGCCACCTGGGCATCGGCCTTATGAGGGGCGCCGTTGGAAGCCAGGAAGGATCGGGGGATGTCCACGATGGTCTCTGATCGCCAGGTCATCCGCAGCCGGGGTTCTTCGGTGACCTCGGCGATGACGGTGGCCTCGAGGTCCTCCTGCTGGGCGTACTCGATGAAGGCGGGCGCGTCTTCGGCAGCCAGGGCCACGGCCATGCGCTCCTGGCTCTCGGAAATGGCGATTTCGGTACCGTCCAGCCCCTGGTACTTGAGCGGCACCCGGTCCAGGTCCACGTTCAGCCCGTCCGCCAGTTCGCCCACAGCCACGGCAACGCCGCCGGCTCCGAAGTCATTGCAGCGCTCAATCAGCCTGGCCGCCTCCTGACGGCGGAAGAGGCGCTGGAGCTTGCGCTCCTCAGGGGCATCGCCCTTCTGCACCTCGGCTCCGCAACGTTCCAGACTTTCTTCATTCTGGGACTTGGAAGCCCCGGTGGCGCCGCCGATTCCGTCGCGGCCGGTCCTGCCGCCCACCAGGATGATCAGATCGCCGGGTGCAGGCCGCCGGCGGATCACATGGTCGGCCGGTGTGGCAGCCACCACAGCGCCCACTTCCATCCGCTTGGCCGCATAGCCTGGGTGGTAGATCTCCCGGACCTGCCCGGTGGCCAGCCCGATCTGGTTGCCATAGGAGGAGTAGCCATCGGCTGCCTGACGGACGATCCGGCTCTGGGGCAGCTTGCCGGGCAGGGTCTGATCCAGCGGTTGACGGGGATCTGCTGCCCCGCTGACCCTCATGGCCTGGTAGACGTAGCCCCTTCCGGACAGGGGATCACGGATGGCTCCGCCGATGCAGGTGGCTGCACCACCGAAGGGCTCGATCTCGGTGGGATGGTTATGGGTCTCGTTTTTGAACAGGAAGAGCCAGTCTTGATCCTGGCCGTCCACGTCGACCTTGGTCCGGATAGTGCAGGCGTTGACCTCCTCGGACTGGTCCACGTCGTTCAGGATGCCGCGCTTCTGCAGGTACTTGGCTCCGATGGTGGCCATGTCCATCAGGCATTCAGGTCGGTCCTGACGGCCCAGTTCTTCTCGGATTGCCCGATACCGTTCCAGCGTGGTCCGTACTCGGGGGTTGTCCGCCTCGATCCGCTCCAGCCTGGTGTTGAAGGTGGTGTGCCGGCAGTGGTCCGACCAATAGGTGTCGATCACCTTGAGCTCGGTCAGGGTCGGGTCGCGCTTTTCCTGGCGGTAGTGATCCCGGCAGAAGCGGGCATCCGGCAGATCCATGGCCAGGTCCAGCTTGTCGATCAATGCTTCCAGTCCAGGATCATCCAGATCGCGGAACCCGTCCAATACGGGCACTGGATCCGGATCGTCGTCAGGCATGGCCAGGGTCTTGGGCTGCTCCAGCCCTACCACCCGTGAGTCGACCGGATTGACCAGGTAATTGCGGATGGCCTCTATTTGCTCGGCATCCAGGTCGCCCTGGAGCAGGTAGACGGTGGCTGTGGCCACCAAGGGGCGGGCGCCCTGGCCGATCAGCTGGACACACTGGGCTGCGGAGTCGGCTCGCTGATCGAACTGGCCGGGCAGGGGGGCCACGGCGAAGAGCATGGGGGAGTCCAGCGGCGGCAGGTCCTCGTCGCCCTTCATGCGCAGGGCCTGCTCCAATTGGGTGGCCACCAGGTCGGTCTGGGGCTGGGCGAAGACCGTGGGCAGGCAGCGTTTGAAGAGGTCTTCGTCGATGCCTTCCAGATCGTAGCGGTTGAACATGCGCAGGCCGGTCAGCCCTTGCACGCCCGGCAGGGTGCGCAGCTGTTCGGCAAGCCTGTCGGCGGCCTGGTCGAAGCCCCGCTTTTTCTCGGTATAGACACGGAAGAGCACAATGGATCCTTTCGCGATGGACTGGTTGGGGACCAATGAAAAACCCGGAGGCGATATGCTCGCTTCCGGGTCGACCGATTCAGCTGTTCGATTGGCTTTCGCGCTCCTCCAATTCGGTCAGCCCATCCAGAATGGTTTGATAAGCCGGAATGATGCTGCCCAGGTCCCTGCGGAAGATGTCCTTGTCCAAGTGGGTGACCTGGCCGTCATTATTGTTGCCGATCGCCCAGAGCCGGCAGGTGTCGGGGGTGATCTCGTCGCCGAGAAGGATGATGCCCGATCCGGTCTTGCCCATTTCGATCTTGAAGTCCACCAGCTCCACGTTGATGGCGCGGAAGATGCTGGTGAGGGCCCCGTTGATTTCCCGGGTCTTCGCGGCGATGATGTCCAGATCCTGCTCAGTGGCCAGTCCCAGGGCCAGGATGTCGTCCCGGTTGATAAACGGATCATCCAGGGGATCGGACTTGTAGAAGAACTCCAGCACCGGCTGCTTCAGGGCGGTGCCTTCCTCAACCCCGTACCGCTGGGCGAAGGAGCCTGCGGCCCGGTTGCGCATGACGATCTCCAGCGGGAACATGTCCAGCCGGCGGTTGAGTTGTTCGGTATCCGAGATGCTGCGTACGAAGTGGCTGGGGATCCCCCGGCGGGCCAGCAGGGAGAATATCACCGTGGTGATCCTGTTGTTCAGTCTGGCCTTGCCTTCGATATTGGCCTTCTTGGCCCCGTTCCCCGCGGTGGCCTGGTCGGTGTACTCAACCCAGAGTATGTCCGGGTCATCCGTCTCGTACAGTTTCTTGGCCTTGCCTTGATAGCGCATTCCCAACTTTTCCACTGTTCGCCTTCCTCGAGTTTGTTGCGAATTGGAAACTTCTGCACTGCTTGGGACACGACCACCATAGCAAGCCCGGGTTACATCCCCGTGCCCACCCGGGGTTTCAGATCGTGGACCACGGCTTCGGCACGCTTGGTGGCAGTCTGCAGGTCAGGGCCCAGGGCCAGGGCCACGCCCATGCGGCGCAGGCCATGCACTTCCGGCTTGGAGAAGATGCGCAGATCGGTGCCTGGGTGGTCCAGGGCCTGCGGCAAGCCTTGGAAGCTGACCGGTCCCTGGCCCCTGACCAGGATGGGCCGGCTGACCGCGCATGCGCCTTCCGGCAGACTCAGGGCCAGATCCTCCTGGTGGACGGGAATGCCCAGGATGGCCCGGGCGTGAAGGTCGAACTCGCTCAGCCGTTGGGAGATCATGGTCACCATGCCGGTGTCATGGGGGCGCGGCGCCACCTCGTTGAAGAGCAAGGAGCCGTCGCGCAGGACGAAGATCTCCACACCGTAGATCCCCCAACCGGTCTCGCCGCTCTGGCGGGCCAGGGAGGTCATGGCCTCAACCAACCGGGTGGCCATGCTCCGGGCCTGCTGCAGGATGTCAGGATTCAGATCCGCCGGTTGCCAGGAGAGGCGGTAGTCCCCGTCCTCCTGACGCTGGCCGATGGGCGTGCAGGTGGCCACGCCGGCGCAGGAGGCCACGGTCAGAACCGTCAGCTCATGGGCCAGGGGGGCCAGGGCCTCCACGATGACCTCGGCCTTGCCCTGGTGCCTGGTGGCTGCCCGGCCTTGGGTCAGTGCCGAATTCCAGGCTTGAGACAAACCCTCCCTGCTTCGCACCAGAGTCTGTCCGTGGCCGGAGGAGCTCATCAGAGGTTTGACCATGCAGGGGTAGCCCACCTGGTCCGCCGCGCTGGCCAGCTCTTCGGGGGAGTCGGCGAATCGGTAGGGGGTAGTGGGCAGGCCTACCTGTTCGTGGGCGAAGACGCGCAGGGCCCTGCGATCCATGCACATGGCCGCCAGGGGGGCGGCAGGCACTACCTGGATGCCCCGGGCCGCGGCATCGACCAGGCGGTCTGTGGCAATGGCCTCCACTTCAGGCACGATCAAATCGGGGTGGACCTTGTCGATCAGGTCCTCCAAAGCCTGCGGATCGCTCATTTTCACCTGGTAGCCGGCATGGGCCACCTGGGTGGCCGGTGCGCCAGGGTAGGAGTCCGCCGCGCCAACCCAGGCACCCAGCCGCATCAGACTGATGGCTATCTCGCGGCCGAGTTCGCCGGCTCCTAGGAGAAGGACTCGTGTAGGTCTTGGCCCCAGAGGAGAGCCGTACGGTCGCTCCCCGGGATTGATGGTGTTGATAATCCGCTGCTGACCGGATGCGCTCATACCCATATTCTGCCACCGACCCATCGACCAAGCAGACGGTTTATCGATACATGCCTATAAGCGACATCTATAGAGGCCTTCTTGTCCGCTGGCCGCCGGGACGATTACCATGTCATGCAGTCGACCAGGGAAGGCGGGAACGTGAGCGAGCGGACACCGGCGGTGCGGATGGAGCACCTGACCAAGACCTATCACAGCGACGACGACGAAGACAAGACGGCACTGGCCGACATTGATCTGACCGTCGAGACTGGGGATATTTTTGGCATCATTGGTCTGAGCGGGGCGGGCAAGTCCACGCTGGTCCGCTGCATCAACGGGCTGGAAGATTACGACTCGGGCAGCGTCAAGGTCCGCGGCCGCGAGGTCAAGGATCTGGCTCCGGCCGAGCTGAGGGACCTGAGGCGTCGCACCGGCATGATCTTCCAGCACTTCAACCTGATGCCCTCCAGAACGGTGGCCGACAATGTGGGCCTGCCTCTGCGGGGGAGCGGCCGCGACCGTGCATCTCGACGGGCCCGGGTGTCCGAGCTTCTGGAACTGGTAGGGCTGACCGAGCTGGCCGACCACTATCCCGCCGAGCTCTCCGGCGGCCAGCAGCAGCGGGTGGCCATCGCCCGAGCCCTGGCCAACGAACCGGATATCCTGCTCAGCGACGAGGCCACCAGCGCACTGGATCCGACCACCACGCGCTCCATTCTTCAGCTGCTCCGCGACCTGCACGACCAGCTGGGCATCACCGTGGTCATGATCACCCATGAGATGTCGGTCATCCGGCAGATCTGCAACCGGGTGGCGGTCATCGACCAGGGCGTCATCGTGGAGCAGGGCAGGGTCTTCGATGTCTTTGCAGACCCCAAGGCCCAGCTGACCAAATCCTTCGTGGCCACCACCTCCAACCTGGACAAGGTCAAGGATCTGATGGCCGCCGATTCGCCCCTGGTGGCCCTGGAGCCCGGGCAGATCCTCATGCGCATGTCCTATGTCTCCAAGGAGGTCTCCGAGGCCCTGGTCTCCACCATCAGCCGTCGCTACAACCTGGACGTCAACATCATCTTCGGCGACATCGATGTGGTGGAGGATGCGCCCCTGGGCGGTCTGGTGGTCAGAGTGGGCGGCGACGCTGAAAACATCCGCCAGTCCATGGAATACCTGCGCTCGCGCAACATCGGAATCGAGGTTCTCAAGTCATGACGTCCCTGCTTACCGCCTGGTTCCCCAACGTCATGAGCCGGCTGCCGGAGTTTTTCAGCAGCATGGTTCAGACCCTGGTCATGGTCGGCGTCTCCGGGGTGATCTCCTTCCTGCTGGCCCTGGTCATCGGGGTGGGGCTGATCATCAGCCGACGTGACGGCATCCGCCACAACGGCCTGGTCTTCACTATCCTGGACAAGCTGATCGACCTTTTCCGCTCCATCCCCTTCATCATCCTGGCGGCGGCCCTGGTGCCGGTGACCAGGATGCTCATGGGCACGGCCATCGGGCCCAAGGGGGCGATCTTCCCCCTGGTCGTGGGCATCACGCCTTTCTTCTCCCGACAGATCGAGTCGGCCCTTGCCGGTCTGGATCCTGGGTATGTCGAGGCGGCGGAGTCCATGGGCATGACCACCTGGCAGATCATCTGGCATGTCTACCTGCGTGAGGGCATCCCCTCCATCATCCGGGTGACCACCATCACCATCGTCAGTCTGGTGGGCGAGACCGCCACCGTGGGCATCGTGGGCGGCGGAGGTCTGGGCGACTTCGCCATCCGTCTGGGCTACCAGCGGTCCATGAATGACGTGACCATCGCCACCATCATCGTGCTGGTCATTTTCATCGCCCTGATCGAACTGTTCGGCCGGCTTCTGGCCGAGGTCGTCGAACACTGAGCAACCCGGGAAAGGTCAGATTATCGTGGTCGGTCGCAGTCACGTCGGCAAAAAGAACAGAGCCAAGGTCCAGCTGGCGGCGCTCAGCCTGGTCATCGTCCTCCTGCTGGCGCTGGTGGTCGGCACCGATGTCCGCCTGAACCAGGTGGGTGCCGATGTCAAGGTCGTCAGGGTCGGCGTCATCGGCAGCTCGGACGACCAGATCTGGAAGGCCGTCCAGGCAGAGCTGGATCGGCGTGGCGAACGCATCAGGATCGAACTCAAGCCCTTCCAGGACGCCATCTACGTCAACCAGGCCACATCCAACCGCGAGGTGGACTTCAACGCAGCCCAGCATTACGCCTACCTGGAGGACGACGTGAAAACCAACCACTACCAGCTGGCCGTGCTTGGCAATACCTACATCTCGCCCATGAACCTCTACTCGCAGCGCTATGCCAAGCCTTCGCAGTTCCGGGACGGCGACCGGGTGGCCATCCCCAACAACGCCACCAACATGGGCCGGGCCTTGAAGGTCCTGGCCGATGCCAAGCTGATCGGTCTGCGCGACCCCAAGGCCACCAACCCGCTGCCCGAGGATGTGGTGGACAACCCCAAGCATCTGAGTATCGAGCAGGTGGATCCGGCCGGCATCCTCAACCTGCTGCCCGACTATGCGGGCGGGGTCACCAATGCCAACTTCGTGGTCGATGCAGGTCGCAGCGTGCACGATGCCATCCACGAGGTTCCCTACGATCTGCAGAACCCGGCCAACAAGCCTTATATCAACATCATCGTCACCACCAGGGATCAGCGGGACAACCCCACCTACGCCGCGGTGGTGCGCGCCTATCATTCCAAGCCCGTGGCCGACACCATCGTCCGTGTCTACAAGGGCGCCTGTCTGCCGGCCTTCAAGGTTTCCTGATGCGATAGGTTCCATCGATGAAGGAGAACGGATATGAGCACCAGAAGAACCAGAGCCAAGCGAGAGCTGGCGGCTGTCTCGGTCGTCATCCTGGTGGTCGCCGTCCTGATGGGCGTGGCCTATGTCAAGGTCAACCAGCCCGAACGCGGCCAGCGGGAGATCAGCATCGGCCTGGTGGGCGATGCCGATGAGGAGATCTGGAAGGCCGTGCAGCACGAACTGGACCAGCGCCGGGCCGGCATAACAATCAAGCTCCGCTCCTTCCAATACGGGCGTTACGCCAATCAGGCACTGTCCAACGGTGAGATCGACCTGAACGCCTTCCAGCATTATGCCTTTCTGGAGCAGGAGACCAAGCAGCATGGGTACCAGTTTGCTGCTATTGGCGACACCTACATTTCACCGCTCAACCTTTACTCGAAGAAGTACCGGAGCGTTGACCAGATAGGGCATGGCGAGCGGCTGGCCATTCCCAGCGATCCCATCGACCTGGGACGGTCCCTGAAGGTGCTTGCCAGCGCCGGGCTGATCGGTCTGCGCGACCCCAAGGCCACCACGCCGGTTCCCGAAGACATCGTCGACAATCCGCGCGGGTTGGTCCTGGACCAGGTCGATCCACCGGGAATCGTCAAGGTCCTGCCCGACTATGCGGCCGGCATCACCAACACCAATTTCATCCTGGATGCCGGCATGAAGATCCAGGATGCCATCTACCAGGTGCCCGGCGATCTCAAATCGCCAGCCAATCACCCCTATGTCAACATCATCGTGGCCAGGCAGGCCGACAAAAATGATGCCGCCTACAAGGCTCTGGTCTCTGCCTATCACAGCCGCTATGTGGCTGATGCCATCAACCGCTACTACCGTGGGGCGGCAGTCCCGGCCTTCTCCTACTAATAGTGGGTGCAATCGGGTCGTCTACCTGTCTTAATCCGGCCCAAGTCTGCTAATGATGAACAGCGGAGGGAAGGCCGATGAGGGATCATGATCGCCTGACGCTGGCCCTGGTCCTGGATTCCTTCGGCAACAGGGGCAACGGGACCTCCAATTCCGCCATCCAATACGCCCAGGGTCTGGAGGCGCTGGGGCACCGGGTTCGGCTGGTAGGGGTGGGCTCGACAGATTATCCGGCGCGGGTGCATCGAATTCCTCTGGTTTCCCGTGTGGCGGCCAGGCAGCAGATGAGCTTCGCCCGTGCCGATCCGGAACTCTTCCGAAGGGCCTTTGCCGGTGTGGATCTGGTCCATATCTACGAACCATTCGTCTTCGGCCGTGCCGCCCTGGCACAGGCCAGTTCTATGGGCATACCGGTGACTGCTGGGTTTCACATTCAGCCTGAGAACATCACCTATTCCGCAGGCCCATTGCGCTGGCTGCCCGGAGTGGACTCGGCCGTCTACCGGCTCTTTCGGTTCTGGCTCTACGATCATGTCAGGCACATCCACGTTCCCACCCAGCTGACGGCCGACCTGCTGCGCTCGCATGGGTACAAGGCCCGCCTGCATGTCATATCCAACGGGTACCAGCCTAGGTTCAACCCCGGGAACCGATATGAGCGTGACCGATACGAGCGTCAGCGATCAGACCGGCTGATCCAAGTCGCGGCCTCCGGCAGGCTGGCCCGGGAAAAGGACCATCTGACCCTGATCCGAGCCTTGGCTCTGTGCAGGAACAGGCGCAGGATCAGCCTGACCATAGCAGGCACAGGGCCCATGGAGCGCCGTCTGAAGGCGGAAGCCGCCCGGCAGTTGGACGGCATGCGGGTCTCGATTGGATTCCACCAGAACGCGACTATGCCCGACCTGCTCAGGCGGGCCGATCTGCTGGTCCATCCGTCAATCGCGGATCTGGAATCGGTCAGCGTCCTGGAGGGGATGGCCTGTGGCGCAGTCCCGATCATTGCCCGATCCGACCTGAGCGCCGCAGGACACTTCGCCCTGACGCAGCATTCGCTCTTCCCGGTTGGCAAGGCCTGGGCGCTGGCTGAGCAAATCGACTGGTGGATAGACCATCCTGATGCCCTTGCAGTCTGGTCCGGACGCTACGCCGAACATGCCAAGGAACATTATTCCCTGGATGCCTCCGTCAAGGCCTTTGCCCATATGGCCATGCAGGCCGTCAGCGATCAAAGAGCCGGAGCAGGTATAGCCTGACCTGGCTTAGATCTCCTGCTTGGATATGATCAGAGCCGATCCGATGATGGCCGCCAGGACCACGCCCACGGATGCTCCGGCATAGATCCAGGCCTGATCGGCCTTCAGAGTGTTCAGAACGATCTGTTCGCCGAACCCGACGAAGTCGAAGTATTTCAGCCACTGCCATTTTGCTGTCAACTCTACGAGGCCGATCAGCACGGGCCATATCACGATCACCACCGCTGGGGCTACCAGGGATTTGGCAATGATCAAGAGGACAATGCCCAGACTGATGATGACGGAAATGCAGAAGCTCACCAGTAGGGTCATGACGGCCACATCCTTGCCCAAGACGCCCCAGTCGGCCCCCGGCTTCCTTCCTAGAGCCAGACCGGTGATCAGGATGGTGATGAAGTAGCACAGGGTCAGGAGGATGATGTCAATCAGGATGGTCACGTACTTGCCTAGGATGAACTGTATTCGTGAGATGCCTGATGTCAGCGTGTTCTTCAAAGTGTGCTGGCTGTATTCCGAACCAATGACGATAACGAAGACCGCGATGTAAAAGTAAACCAGGGACGAGGCGGAGGCGACACCTGCTTGCAGGCCTGTTCTGACTGTCCAGCCCTGGCGTTCGATTTCCGACAGTTTATGAGCGTATTCTTCGCCTCCGGTGGTGATTCCTATGGTCGTCTTGCCCCATGTGGTCACTATGCCGAGTGCCACAGTGGCAATCAGCAGAATCAGCATGCCGATGGATCGCCGCTGCCTGTAAAAGTCGGCCCTGATCTGGTTAATCATTGTTGTCTCCTAAGCTCTTGAGGGTCCTTGTTCAGCAGATCCGCGAAATATTCCTCCAGCGATCCCTTCTGCTGGCCGATCTGATTGACCAAGATGCCTTCCTGAACCAGAAGACTGTTGATGGGTCCCGGTTCCAGATTCCCTTGCTTGATCAGAATTTGATGGTCGTCAAGGACTTGGAAGGGGCCGATTCCCTTGCGATCCAGGAGCATAGCGGCCTTGGAGCTCTGGTCCACGTCGATCAACAGTCCATTCTGATTGATCCGATCCAGTTCATCCTTGTCTACCTCCTTGATCAGGCGACCGTGGCTGATGAATCCGAACCGGGAGGAGACCAGGTAGAGTTCGCTCAGAATGTGACTGGAGATGAGAAGGGTCGTCTGGCGCTCCTTGTTGAGCCTGTCCAGGAGTGTTCTGAATTCCATGATTCCTGCCGGATCCAGGCCGTTGATGGGCTCGTCCAGAATCAGGAAATCGGGTCGGGTGAGGATGGCCATGGCCAGCCCCAAGCGCTGACGCTGGCCCAGAGAGAGGTGACCGGCCCGAGTCTTGGCCTTTTCGCTCAGGCCGACGAAGTCGATGGTCTGATCGATGGCCTTGTCGTCGGCCAGCCCGTGCTGGATGGCTGTCAGCTTCATGTTCTGGCTGACGGTCAGTTTTTTGAAGGCGGCTGGTGCCTCAATGACCGAGCCTATTCTGCTCAGTATCCGGCTGTCCTTGCCAATTGTGTGCCCCATCAGCCTTATGCTTCCCTCCTGTATGGGGGACAGTCCGGTGATCAGACGCATCAGGGTGGTTTTGCCAGCGCCGTTCTCGCCGATCAGCCCGTAGATCTCGCCCTTGTTTATGGAGAGGCTGAGATCGTCCAGTGCCTGGAAGCGGCCGAACCGTTTGCTGACATGGTTAATATCCAGAATGGTATCGTCCATGGAATTCCTTTCCCTGTGTCGCTATCAGAGAATCTAAAGTGCCTTTCTTAATTGCATGGCTAAGAAATCATTAAGAATTTCATAAATCCGATTGGGCGAGATCGGCATCGTTAGGCGGCTTCAGTAACATGAGAGTGACCTGCGAAAGGAAGAAAGTATGCCGACGATTCTGGTCGTGGAGGATCAGGAGGACATCCAGTCCCTGCTCAAGGATGTGTTGGGAGGGACCTACCGAATCATCCAAGCGACGACTGGCGCCCAGGCCTTGGCCCGCTTCCAGCAGGAGGAACCCGACCTGATTCTTCTGGATCTGATGCTCCCCGTAGTCACCGGGGACAGCGTTCTCAAGTCCATTCGGCATATGTCGTCAGTGCCGGTCATCATCCTCACGGCCATTCAGGACAAGACCAGGACCGTCAGCCTCCTGGAGCAGGGCGCCAATGATTATGTAACCAAGCCGTTTGACATCGACGAGCTTCGCGCTCGCGTCCAGGTCCAGCTGCGCCAATCCGGGGCGCTGAAAGCGGATGCGGATGCAGCAGGTGGATCCGACTCCAAGATGTGTTTCGAAGGTATCGAGCTGGACCGGATGGAGCACACGGTCAGCGTTGATGGGCACCGGGTCGAACTGGCGCGCAAGGAATTTGCCATTCTTGAGCTTCTGATGGATCATCCGCATCGGGTTTTCGAGAAGGAGGATCTCTATCGGCAGGTTTGGAACCAGCCCTACATCAATGCCGAGAACACTCTCAATGTGCACCTGAGCACCTTGCGGACCAGCCTGAACAGATACGCCGGCAGTCAGCGCTACATCGTGTCGGTCTGGGGCATCGGTATTCGCCTGGTTTGAATCCACGTGGAAGGAAGAACGATGAATAAGGGGTCGTCGGAGGTGAATCCGTGAAGGTGGTTGCACTTGTTCTGGGTCTTGTCGCTCTCGCCTTAGCGATTGGCCTGATAATGCTGACTACCGACCTCAAACGGATCAGTGATGATCTGGACTTCATCAACCATGCCGACACCAACGCCTTGGTAACCACTGGGTCTAATATCGGGCTCATCTGCACTCTGGCGGATAGGATCAATGCCGTTCTGAACAAGACCAGACGGCTGCAGATCACTCAGGCTGAGCAGAACAAGCAAGTCCGGCAGATGCTGACCAACCTGACCCATGACATCAAGACCCCGCTGACCGTGGCCAGGGGATACGCCCAGCTGCTCAAGGAGGGATCGGCTGATCAGGAGCAATTGGGCAAGATTCTCAACAACCTGCAGTCGGTGGACCACTATCTGCATTACCTGATGGATTTCAATCTGATGCAGGAGAAAAGCGTGAGCCTGGATCTGACTAGGGTGAATCTGTCTGCACTGGTTCAGCAGGAGCTCTTCAACGCCTTCGATTCGCTGACTGCGCGGTCCGTCACGGTGGAGCCCAGAATCCAAACTGGTGTGGAAATTACGACGGACCAGACCATGGTGTGTCGAATAATTCAGAACCTGATCGGCAACTGGCTCAAGTATGCGGATGCATCAGCCTGGGTTGACCTGCGCCAGGGCGAAGATGGGCGGATTCATCTGGACTTCGGCAACAAAACCAAGGGCGAAGCCGTTGATGTGGACAGGCTGATGGCACGGTTCCAGACCGATGACCAATCACGGACCAAGATCAGCAGCACAGGCCTGGGTCTCAGTATTGTTGATTCCCTGGTGGATTCGCTCGGCGGCTCCATGAGCCTAGAATCCACTAACGGTATTTTCCTCGTCCACTTGCTGCTAAGCGATGCCACGCAAACGAGCGAACTGTAAATAATGCGGGTCTGAGCCGCTTAGTGAGATGACAGTGGCCTGTCATGGCCTTATAGCAAGACCATGACAGGCCATCAGCGCATGTAGGCGGAGAATGGTGTCAGCACATGAATCTGACAGTACTTAAATCTGATGGTGCTTAATTTCGACCGACAGATGGGCGGCTTCTCCGTCTACAATCAGGGGAAAATCAAGCCTTGGTGTGGGGGACTATGACGGCCCTGGCTGAGAGCTTGTTGTCGACCAGCTTGTGGTAGGCATCCAGAGCGTTGTCCAGCGAGTAGGTTTCAATCTCGGTCTGGATCTGGCCGTGGCGATACATGTTGGCCACATCGTAGAGCTCAGGAATGGAGCCCCAATACACGCCCAGCAGCTCCTGCTCCCAGGGCTTGGAATACCAGTCGTATTCCGCCTTGCCGCCGGCGATGCCGACCACGGTCACCCGGGATCCCGGGCCGCCCGAGGCCTGTGCGGCAGCAATGGTCGGGGCCACACCCACGAAATCGAAGGCAGCATCCACGCCCTCGCCATGGGTGATCTTCCTGATGTTCTCCACCTGGTGCTCGTCGCTCATAACGGGGATGGCACCCTTGGCCTCAGCCTTGGCCAGAGCCTCCGGCTTGGTGTCAGTGGCGATCACGGTAGCGCCGGTCAGCGCGTGCAGAATCTGAATGGCGATCTGGCCCAGCCCGCCCAGGCCAATGACCAGAGCATACTTTCCACCACCGTTCAGGTGGGGCATGGCAGCCCGGATGGCATGGTAGGGAGTCAGAGCCGCATCAGCCAGGGGTGCTGCGCCGATTGGATCTGCATCTCCCAGCGGCACCAGGTTGCGGGCGGGGACGGTCATGTATTCAGCCATGCCGCCATCGCGGCCCAGTCCCAGGGCCAGGGATTTATTGGTTGCGGCGCTGGAGCAGTAGTTCTCCTGGCCCGCCACGCAGTGAGGGCAGTGGCCGCATCCGGTGGGTCCGTAGACGATGTAGGCATCGCCCTTCTTGAAGCCCGTGACATCGGGTCCTACCTCTTCGACCCAGCCGGTGGTCTCGTGCCCCAGAATGAATGGCGGCTTGGTGTGGCTCCCGGTTTCTGGGGTGTAGTCCTGGAAGACGGAGACGTCGGAATGGCAGCAACCTGCTCCGGCCACCTTGAGCAGAACTTCGCCGCTCCCAGGGGTCGGCTCCGGCACTTCCTTGAGGGTGGGGAAGGTATTGAATTGTTCGAAAACAACGGCTTTCATAAGCTTCCTTTCATCGTTGAAACATTTCGACCCCCTATGCTCAGGGCGGGGGTGTGTGCATCAGCATTGTTGCAATAAAGATCTTACTGAACGAGAGCTTTGCACTCACCCGAACGAGTGTGATATGTCCAACAATGTGGGATCGGTCGTGTTTGCAGGGCGGATGAAAAGTTCACGTACATATGCGAATACCCCTCCCTAAGGAAGACCAGCAGGGGAGGGGTAGCAGGATGACCGTGGTTTGTCTTGGTTGAGCTCGGGGGGCCTTTACAGCAAATTGATCAGAGCCTGGGTGTCCTCAACAGTCGTCGCCCATGAGGTGGCCAGTCGGATCACGGTGTGGGTGGCATCGCTGCGTTCCCAGAAGTCGAAGGCGACCTGCTTGGATAGCGCTTCCAAGCGCTCATTGTCCAAGCGGACGAAGGTCTGATTGGTGGGGGAGTCCATGACAATCTGATACCCCTTCGCATGCAGGGCCTTCTTGATCATCGCTGCTGTCTGGATGGCGTTGCGGCTGATTCGTGAATAGAGGTCATCGGTGAAAAGAGCGTCGAACTGCACACCCAAGAGTCTTCCCTTGGCCAGAAGGGCACCTCTTCTTTTGACCATGGTGCTGAAATGCTCGGGAGCGTTCCCCCTGGGGAAGACCACCGCTTCCCCACAGAGTGCTCCGACCTTGGTCCCGCCGATGTAGAAGACGTCGCAAAGACGGGCTATGTCCGTCAGGTCAACGTCGGTTCCGGGGGCCACCAGTCCGTACCCAAGCCTGGCCCCGTCCAGGTAGAGCGGAATCTTGTGTTCCCGACAGGTCTGCGAAAGGTCTTCCAGCTCCTCGCGGGTATAGAGGGTTCCATACTCGGTGGGATGGGAGATGTAGACCATGCCGGGGAAGACCATCTGCTCATGGTTTTCGTCGGCGTAGAAGCCTTCCAGGAAGGCCTTAAGGTCCTCGGCGCGAATCTTGCCCTGTTCGCCGGGAATGGTCAGGACCTTATGGCCTACGGCTTCGATGGCGCCGGCCTCGTGGACGTTGACATGGCCGGTATCTGCAGCGACTACTCCCTGGTAGGACTTCAGCAGGCAGGAAGCGACGACCTGGTTGGTCTGGGTCCCTCCGGCCATGAAATAGACCTGAGCCTGGGGGCAGTCGCAGGCCTGAGCGATCTTCTGAGCGGCGGAGGAACAGTACCGATCCTTGCCATAGCCGGGAAGGTGCTCCATGTTGGTGTCGATCAGCCGCTGCAGGACTGCGGGGTGGGCGCCCTCGGAATAGTCGTTGACGAATGACAGCATGTGGGTCCTTCCGGTTCGACGATTATTGGCTCCGGACCAGCCAAGCCGATACGGAGCCAGGGTACTCACTACAGCATATGCTCAGGCGATGAGTTCCTTGACGGAGGCGATGATCGCCTGAAGGCTGACCTTGGCGTCGTTGAAGAGCATCTGCGTGTTCGGGTTGAAGTAGAGCTCGTTTTCGATGCCGGCGTACCCCTTGCCTCTGCCTCTCTTGAGGACAACAACATGCTGGGCCTTGTCAACATCCAGAATGGGCATGCCGGATACCGCGGTCCCCGGTCGGCGGGCTGCCGGGTTGGTCACGTCATTGGCGCCGACCACCAAGGCGACGTTGGCTGAGGGGAACTGGGGATTGATGTCGTCGAGGTCGATCAATTCCTCATAGGGGACGTTGGCTTCGGCCAAGAGGACGTTCATATGTCCGGGCATACGGCCAGCCACGGGATGGATGGCATAGGCGACCTCCACGCCACGGCTCTTGAGCAGCTCGCCAAGGTCGGCCAGTTCGCGCTGGGCCTGGGCTTGCGCCAGACCGAAGCCGGGGACGAAGATGACCTTGTCCGCATAGACCAGCTGGACGGCCACATCGTCGGGCGTGGTCTCCTTCATGGTCCCCTGGGTACCTTGATCCTGGCTGGCGCTGACAGAGGAACCGCCGAACCCTCCAGCTAGGACGCTCAGGAGCGGCCTGTTCATGGCCTGGGCCATCAGGACGGACAGAGTGGCGCCTGCTGCACCAACTAAAGCGCCTGCCACGATCAGAGCCACGTTGTCGATGGCCAGGCCGTTCATGGCCACAGCTGTGCCGGTGCAGGCGTTCAAGACGGAGATGACCACGGGCATGTCGGCACCGCCAATGGGGATGACGAAGACCAGTCCATAGCCCAGGGCGAAAATAGCCGTGAGGATGGCCCATAGGGTCCGATTGCCCGGATTCAGGCAGAGCATGACCAGGCTGAGAACCGTCAACAGGGCGAAGAGCACATTCCAGACAGCCTTGGCCGGCAGCTTCAGGTTTTTGATCATGCTGATGCCCTGGAGTTTGCCGGCAGCTATCAGGGAGCCGGTGAAGGTGATGGAACCGATGACCACGCCCAGGCCGGCGGTGATCAGCACCACCAGAGTCGGGGTGCCCTCGGAAGTCAGTATGTCGTTCAGGGCGACCAGGGCTGCAGCGCCGCCGCCGACCGTGTTGAAGACGGAAACCAGCTGAGGCATGTCCGTCATTTTGACTTTCCTGGCCGAGTAGACCCCCGCTGCCGATCCGATCAGGATGCCGAGCACGAGCAGAATGATGGCCAGGGAGGAGTTGAAACCGGTGGCGAACAGATGGATGAAGGCCATGGCTACGGCGATGACCATGCCCGCTGCAGAAATCCTGTTGCCCGTACGGGCCGTCTTGGGGGAGTTCATGTAGTGCAGGCCCATGACGAACATGACCGAGGAAAGGAGGTAGACGAACCAGGTAATGATATCGAGGGTATTCACTTGTCGGCTCCCTGATCCTTAGCGCTCTCGGTCGTGAGGGACGAAGCCTGTTCGTCCTGGCTGGCCTTATCCTTTCCCTTGTCGGGTTTGGAGGACTTGAACATCTCCAGCATCCTGTCGGTCACCACGTAGCCGCCTACCACATTCATGGCGCCGAGGACGGCAGCCAGGAATATGAGTACATAGGAAAGCGGGGAATGGGCCTCCGCCGCGATGATGACCACTCCGACGATCACAATGCCATGAATGGAGTTGGCGCCTGACATGAGCGGTGTGTGAAGCGTGGCCGGAACCTTGCCGATCACCTCCACGCCGATCAGCAGGGCCAGAATGAAAAGCGTAATTGCTATGACCACAGAATTCATTGCTCTTGACCTTTCTCTTCGGTCTCTTCGGCATCTGGGGCATCAGCGCTTCCATGTGTGCCGGATTTGGTTGCATTAAATACAACCAGTGCTTGATCGATCTCGTCGTCTGCTTTGATGCTGAGCGCGCCATCACGAAGGAAGTGCACCAATACGTCCGCTACATTTCTGGACAGGAGGTTGGAGGCCGTCGTGGCTACACCGCTGGCCAGGTATGGTGCCCCGATCATGATGACCCCCTTGTCGGTGGTCCTGGTTCCCACCTGTGATCCCTCGACATTGCCGCCCAGGTCGCTGGCAGCGCAGTCCACGACCACAGCCCCGGGATGCAGGTTGGCCACACCCTTGGCGCTCAGGAGGCGAGGAGGCTTTCCGCCTGGAACCTTGGCCGTGGTGATGACCACATCGAAGCCTGCCGCTTTGGCATCCACCGCAGCCTGCTGCTGGGCCTGTTCCTGGTCGGTCAGCTGCCGTGCATAGCCGCCCTGGCCCTGTCCCTTGGAGAAGTCCAGCCCCAAGTCGAGGAACTTGGCTCCCAAGGATTCCACCTCCTGCCTGGAAGCGGGCCTGACATCATAGGCAGTGACCACGGCTCCCAGGCGTTTTGCGGTCCCGATGGCCTGCAGGCCTGCAATCCCCGCGCCCAGGACCAGGACCTTGGCTGGTCGGATGGTCCCCGCCGCAGTGGTCATCATGGGGAAGAAGGATCCATAGGCATCGGCAGCCACCAGAGCCGCCTTGTATCCCATGACCGAGTTCTGCGAGGTCATCTCATCCATGGACTGGGCCGAGCTGAGCTGTCGGGGGAGCCGCTCCATGGCGATTCCCGTAAGCCCGGCCGCTTCCAGGGATTTGATGTAGTCCCTGTCGCTCAAGGACCCCAGCATGCCGATGATCCATGTTCCGGCTGGAATCCTCTTCAGCAAGGAGCTATCCGGTCTGTTGACGAAACCCAGGACTTCTGATTTGGATAGGACGGTATCCCTGTCGGTGACTGTGGCTCCCGTCCGCTGGTAGTCCTCATCCCGGAAGCCGGCTCGAGCCCCGGCCCCGGACTCCAATAGGCAGGTGATGCCTTGCCTGGTCAGCCGGGTCGCGATGTCTGGCGTTAGGGCCACACGAGACTCTTCCTCGTTTGTCTCTTTGAGGACCCCGAAGGTTACGGGAGATTGTTCTGGTCCACTCATGTCTTTCCTTTTTCAAACACAACTGTGTGTGAGCAATTGCACCAATGATTCTAGTTGCTGATCGGTGCTGATGAGAGGTTAGTGCAGTCTGAATGTGATCGCGTTGATAAGTGTCGGTCGAGAAGGGACCGAGCTCAAGGTATTTTCCGAATGTGGACGAGAAATAGAAGGAGCATGAAGCTGTGCCCACATAGTTGCACCCGCGCAACCTATGCAATGTCTGAAGAGTTGTAACGTCCGAAAAATGGGCTCACGGTTTTTTTACCGAATTTTTGGGGAGCCGGTCGGCGTAGCGCATGGCATCGTAGCCTCTGTCCATCCGACAGTTTCCAGCTATGACCAGCTACGGTATGTGGGTTGATCATGCAAGGGTGCCGCGCGTCTTCAAGAATGATACGCGGCACCCTGAGACGCAAAACCTCAGTGGGCACGAGACCTTGGCGAACAGAACAACTAGGCGAGCTGATTTGTTCGTCTGCTGTGGCGGTCTCACATTGACGGCCAGTCCGCCTTTTTGGACTTGTGCGTCGTTTCTGATTTATGTGCGCTGTGGCGCCTTATTCCTTTCCCTCATGCTTGTCGTTTGCCGCGGAATCCTTGGGCTTGGACTGCAGGGGATTGTGATGGTAGATGAGCGCGAAGGCAGCCAGGGTCTCGATCATGCTGGCGATGATCCATGTGATCACGATGGCGTTCTGGTGTTTGCCGACTGTTCCCATTCGGGTGAAGATGAAGACATCCATGATGAAGGTTTGCAGCACCAGAAGGACCGTCGCCACAACTACGGTCCTGGTATGCCTGTCCGTCTCCGTTCCCTCTCCCTCCGGCTTGCCGGGAGACTTGAAGCTGGCATAGGAGAGGAGCCAGATGCCAATTCCGAAGAGGACGGCGGCAAGAGGCAGTGAGAAGAAGATCGGCATGGTGCTCAGGCTGAGCCCCAAAGCTGCGACTAGGACTGCCGAAGCCAGGCCCAGATAGAAGGAGTCATGGTTCTTCGCCTTGGGTGGTTTGGGTAAGTTGGCAACACTTGGTTGAGATGGTTTGCCGACAGGCTTACTGGGTTGGCTTGGCTTGTCATCGTGGAAGGAGTCATGCTCTCTGTCTGTGTGAGAGGCTTGCTCGCGGTCGGTGGGTATGGTCTGTTCCTGCTTATTTTCCGTTTCAGGCCTGCTATGATCAGCGTCCTTGTTGGATGAATCCCTGCCTTCCTTCTCGCCTGTTTGTTCAGGTGTAGGCTTCGGCTTGGGTGAATTTTCTACATGGTTATCTTTGCTGGCCTTGGGATTGTCCACCGGCTTTGGCATATGGTTCTTGGTGTTCATTGTTGGTTGTTGGGAACTTTCCCGGGTGTTATTGCTCTGTGTGGAATTGCTTTCATGCCTCTTCTGCTGGCTGTCGGGCACCCGCGATTCCTCATGCCTGCCTTGGTACTTATTCGCTCGTTCGTTTCGATTGTTGCTCATCTGACCCTCCAGGCTTGTTCTTCCTCGTAACTTGTGGCAGGTCATCTGGCGGCCTACCCATTTCCGGGAAGCAACCTCTGTTGAGGCCAGTGTATGTGCCATTTTCTCGTAAAAGTGGCATTGACCGGCACCAAACCGATATCGTTCCTCTATTGACTTTTAAAGGATGTAGCAACGATACTCTAGCGTTGGAAAGAGGGTTTATTTAGTGCTGGAGAGTAAACCGTAAAATTTAGTTAAATATGTAGTTTCATCAGGCATGAAGAATTTCCTATTCTTATCTTATAAGTGTCTGTCCTTAATCTTTTGCTATCCGTTCGCCCAGCAAACTTCGTGGTTTAGCCGTCTTTGTCATGTGAGAATTATGGATGGGATGCCTTCTCTACTCGTCACTGAAACGTTGAATAAACAAGGTAAACTTCGGATTTCCGATGCTCATTGATAGTGCTCATTGACGGATAAGTATGTGAGGGCGACCAGTTTAGTATATGTAATTGGTTTCTCAGAAGCTGGAATCACGAATTCAGATGTAAAGAATGCCAGCATCTAACTTTCGCAAAGATGAAGCCACCCCCGCTTTGTTTCTGCGGCTTTTAACAGCATGCGATGGGTGGCTTTAATGAAACTCGTGCTTACTACTCTATTCCTGCGAGAGCTAATTTGTAATCATCGAGGGCGTTCTGGTAGCTTCCAATCGATTTTCCGATTTTTTGTGGGTCATAGCCCCACGGTGTGAATATGGTTACGTATCGCTTGATGATGCTTGCCAGGTGCTGATCGAGCCAAGGTAAAGGATCTTGACTCCATACCACGCGTGGGTATTCGTTTTGCTTTTGAGGTTGTTCAACCGTCATCAGTGCGCGTAATCCATATACCAAGGGTGTGATGAACCCATCCGGACTCAGATATTCTACTTGTTCATGACCATATGGAGCTAAATGGCTGTTGTGGCGCCGATTGAGTGATTTTACAGCGTTGATTTTCCCGTAGCTTCCGCCGTTTTTGTTGTAAAGCCTAGGGAATGTCGCATAAATGTGGTCATACAGACGAGGAAGTTGCACAGCGATCTGAAATGCACTGTAGACGCTTGGATTGCTAAGCTCGCGCTGATATCCCTTACCTTGTGATGAAACGCTATCCAGACTCATGAACTGCTCGAATTTGTTCAGACAGACAGCCTTGCTCGAATAAAGTTGTACCGGATTTGGTGCCTCAAAGGGTTTTCCGGACTTGTTTGGTATCGAAGGCAACAATGATAGTGGTATCCATGCCAAAGCTATGACATCTGCGGCTTTGATGTCACCTCCATCATTGGTTTT
Source organism: Bifidobacterium sp. H6bp9 (assembly GCF_032193695.1). Lineage (NCBI taxonomy): Bacteria > Bacillati > Actinomycetota > Actinomycetes > Bifidobacteriales > Bifidobacteriaceae > Bifidobacterium > Bifidobacterium sp. H6bp9. Next base: position 176,690 of record NZ_JASTZY010000001.1, on the reverse strand, counting down.
CCACTCAATGCGCTTCTCAACGTCAGGATCCTGTTCGGACAGTAGTTTTTTGAAGGCATCAAAATAACCATGCTTGTTGGCCTTGGTGCTTACTGTCAACTGAACATTGTTGTTGCGTGCATTACAAATGTCCAAGAGATTTGAATTGAATTCATCGAGGCAATTGCTATCGTTTTGGTCTCTAGGAAGCAATAGCTCTATCGGGACTAAAACGTCCAATCGCGTTACGGATTCCGTATCGTCTTCATCTTTGCGGGTGTCTTTGAGGTACTGGTCAATCAGCTCATGGAACTTGTACCAAGCAGACTTGAAGTCGCTCCAAGTTTTTATGGATCGAGGGAAGGGGTGATTTGCTGCATCCATTGCTAGGCGCAGTACATACAAACCTATAGCCAGAGCATTGTGACCGCCGTCCAAAATACCCTCAGTCTGTCGGTCCTTGAAGTGCAGACGATAACGATGGCGTTCAAGCTGCTCATATTCGGAGGATGCCACGAGTAAACCTTTGGTTTTGAAAGGAAAGATGTCTGGGGTATTCTCGATTGAATCTTGAATGTCGTTGGTCACTGTGCCGACCTTTGATGAACGGGGATTCGCATCAAGATCTAGCACGTCGATAAGATTTATTAAACTTCGAATCTTTGCGTACCCGACGACACGGGTAATACATCCACTGTATTGCTCGTCGTATTGGATGAATTTAATTATCGCAACATCGTTCTTCAGATTATCCATAACTAATTCCTTACTTATAGCAATATGAAACATCAATATAAGGAAGGAGTAGGTTAAGCGTCATTGCGCAAGAAAAACACAAACTACCTAAACCTATCCAGGCTTATAACCAGATCTTATCCAAGATCTTTAATAAAAGAGTGTAGAGTTGCTCCGATGATTTGTCAAATTCAAGTTGGAGAGACGATGTGGTTATTGTTAATGGCATTTATGTGATAGAGAATCGCGCACTGTTTACGCGCAATGGAGCTTTTGTCAGGTATAGGGACCTTTATAGTCCAAGGAATTCGATTTAATCATTTGTAGGAAAACATGGAAGCCTACTAACAAAACGGGTGGCTAACGCGGCTCGAACGCGCGACCTCCTGAACCACAATCAGGTGCTCTACCAACTGAGCTATAGCCACCATGGTGAATCGACCCGCATGGCGGATCAATGCAACAGATGAAACTATACACGATGGCATGACATGGCACGCCGGTGAAGCGTGACCCATATGGCAAAGGTTGTGCTCTGTCTTTGGGCTTTCAGTTCATGACCATGGCTTCTACATAAAAATCCCCAGCACAACCGAGGTTTGGTTATTAACTTGAAGTCCGGACCATTCAGCACTTGTCGTACGCTCTTTGACGTCCAGAAGGACTTATGAGCCTCGCGCCAATCCATCCGGTTTTTATAGCCTTTTCCTTAATTTAGAGCATGCTGCCACGTGACCAAACTTGGTCGGGTTATCTTCACGGAAGCATATCTAAAAACGGCAACTGGCTGGTCATCTGAGTCCGCCAGAACTGGTCGTTGATCAGAACAGGGGAGTGTTCATGATCGTGGATAAATTCTGCTACCAGGCTGGTTATAGCAGTTTTTGCCCATCTAGAATTGCGGTTATTAGCCGATCACCTTTTACTGGGGAAGGGGAATTCTGTCTTAGGAAGGTTCTCAACATCTCTTAACATCTTGGGCTTTGACTGCTGGTATTTGTCTATTAGCCACAGTAAATGTGAGTGTCTTGCATATGATGCTCTTCTTCGTCGAGGGCTTTTCTTATGGGCTGGTAGGCCTTGATCAGATCGGTCAGGCTCAGAGCGGCATTGGCGGGGCTGGTGGATGGCAGATTGATCATCGTCGGTCGATACCCCTTCTCCTCCAGATTCGGCAGGCAGTAGCGACGGTAAAGCTGTCCGGCCTTGCGTCCTGTAGTAAATACGGTGCCGATGGGCGCACGGTCCAGCAGGCCGGCGATGTCGGTGGGCACGACATTGGTGATTGAAGCGTCAGAGGCACCATGGATGTCGCATTCCTGAATGACATCCCAAAGGGCAATGCGGTGATTGAGCGCGAACCGGGCACGGACGACCGGATCGGGCGCTGGAACAGACTGGTCGAAAAGTGCGGCCAGCACGGGCCAGAAGCGGTTGCGCGGAAACATGTAGTAGAAGCCAGCCTCGCGCGAACTCGGGCTGGGTATGGATCCAAGGATCAGTACACGGGACCGGTCATCCCAAACAGGCCCGAACCCGTGGGTGACGTGGGTGACATGGGTGACATGTGTGGCCAAACCTGCAGTCATGCGCCGAGCAAGCTTGTCAGAGCCGCGGTCATTACGTCAGCCTGAGCGATCACCAGGATGAAGACCAGCAGGCTGGTGGCGCATTCGACCAGGCCCACGTACAGAATGGGGATGCGGCGCCGACGGGAGATGGCAGGCAGCAGGGCCGCGCGCACCAGCAGAGCCAGGGCGGTCAATAATGGCCACCATCCTGCGGTGCGTATCATGGCGACCCCGATCAGGCAGAGGGCCAGGTTCCAAGCCAGCGAAAGCAGGTAGCACCAGGTCTTGCCGCGCTCGCGAATCATGGTCTTGACGAAGATGACCGAACCGAACTGGGTCACAGCGAAGACAGCAGCACTGATCACTCCAATCGATGGCAGGGCGGCGCTTGGCAGGAATCCACTGGCGAAGCAGTCCACAGCAGGATTCGGTTGGCATCCGAAGTAGCCGGCGTTGGCGCCTTCCAGTCCTGGTCCTGGCTTCTGGAATCGTGACCCTAGGGAGACGGCGATCAGACAGAGCGTGCAGGCCGCGATCACGGCCACGGTATCGTTCCACCAGGAGCGCTCTGCGCGCATCCAGGCGGCGGCAAAGTTCAGCACGCCCAGCACCAGGTAGAGCGGGGCCCATCGCAGGAGCCCAGGGGTGCTGACCAATAGGATCAGCCCGGTCACGGCCGTGAGCAGAGCGTATCCCAAAGCTGGTGGCGCAAATCTGGCAGCTCGGTGCGATACCATCCACCGTGAGCCGGTGAACTCAAAGCAGTAGCAGAAAGCCCAGGCGACCATGAGCAGCAGGCTCCTCCAGGTCGGGCCTCCGACCAGCAGCCCAGCCAAGCCCGGCATCAAGGCCATGGCCCAGCCGCCTATCTGGTCGGGTATCCATAGGCGCCGCCACTGTCGTCCCTTGGATCCTGGTCCGGTCGATTTTGCCGAATTGCGGGCTTGAGGGCTTGGTCTGCTGCCGTTTGATCCGGCTGCCTTGCCCTTGTCTGCGTCTGTAAGCATACTCATCAGCCTACGCCACGGTATGGCAGTCGCTGCCTCTTCCGTAATGCCGATTCCGTCAATATCATGGTTCAAGGAGACATGAATCACTCGGGTCCCTGGTTTCAGGAGGCAGATGATGGGTCAGGTGGATATCAAGCGCGTATACGAGCGGGCCGCTGACGAGGACGGGATCCGCATCCTGGTCGACAGGCTCTGGCCGCGCGGTGTCAGCAAGGAGCGGGCAGCCCTGTCCGGCTGGCTCAAAGACGTCGCTCCCAGTCCGGACCTGCGGCGCTGGTGGCACCATGATCCGGACCGTTTCGAGGATTTCGCCCGCCGCTACCGTACCGAGCTGGATGACAATCCCGCCCTGGGGGATCTACTGAGCATTGTGCGCGAACACGATCGGACGACACTGGTCTATGCGGCCAAGGATCCCGCCGTCAACCATGCCCTAATTCTGCGCGACTACATTCGCCAGGCTCTTGAGAAGGACACCAAGTAGACGGCCGGCCACCCACAAATCCCAGGGCATCCCCGCACGCTGACGCTTACGTGACCGAACGCAGGCATTGATGTTTCTGGCATCTCTATTTGCTGATACAGATATGCTATGTCCTTTCCGACACCTATAAATTAGGAAGCTGTTATAGGCGGGCGCCCGTTCCTTTATTGGAATCTGTGAGCGGTGCATGCAAAAGCCCGCCAAAGGTCTCTTGCAAGGGGCTTCCTATCGACGGTTCCAGTGCGGCATCACAGTGAGCAAAGCTCAGAGCATACTTCCGAGTGCTAGACGTGGCCGTGTCTGCCCCGGTGATATACTTTTCGTCGTGTGTGCCGACAGCATGCCTTATGTTACAGGTGAGCTTGTCGGGATATCCCCGAATCCGAAGAATGCAGGCAGCAATGCCCGGCAGGAGGATCAGGGGCCATCGGGCCGGTGGACAGTGGCTGATCTCTCCTCCTGGGAGCGACTGCGGCTGCGGTGCGGCGGTCTCGCAGTGCAAACGAAGACAAGTTCATCGAAGGAATCGGAGAGAGTCAGTTGCCAACAATTGAACAGCTCGTCCGCAAAGGGCGCAAGGCCAAGCCTCGCAAGTCGAAGACTTTGGCACTCAAGGGCAGCCCGCTGCGTCGCGGCGTGTGCACCCGTGTCTACACCACCACCCCCAAGAAGCCGAATTCGGCTCTGCGGAAGGTCGCCCGTGTCCGTCTGAGCTCCGGCATCGAGGTATCCGCCTACATCCCCGGCGAGGGCCACAACCTGCAGGAGCACTCCATCGTGCTGGTGCGCGGCGGACGTGTCAAGGATCTGCCCGGCGTGCGCTACCACATCGTGCGCGGTGCGCTGGATACCCAGGGAGTCAAGGATCGCAAGCAGGGCCGTTCCCTGTACGGAGCAAAGAAGGCCAAGTAACACATGTCACGCAAAGGACCAGCTAAAAAGCACCAGCTCCTGCCCGATCCCATCTACGGTTCCACCGTGGTGGCCCAGCTGATCAACAAGATCCTGCTGGACGGCAAGAAGTCCATCGCCGAGAACATCGTCTACACTGCTCTGGAGCAGGTCAAGGAGAAGACCGACCAGGAGCCTGTGGCCGTGCTCAAGCGCGCCTTGGACAACATTCGTCCCAGCCTGGAGGTCCGCAGCCGTCGTGTCGGCGGCGCCACCTACCAGGTCCCCGTCGAGGTCAAGCCGAACCGCGCCAATACGCTCTCGTTGCGGTGGCTGACCGATTACAGCCGCGCCCGTCGTGAGAAGACCATGTCGGAGCGGTTGGCCAACGAGATCCTTGATGCCTCCAACGGCCTGGGTGCCGCGGTCAAGCGCCGCGAGGACACCCACAAGATGGCCGAGGCCAACAAGGCGTTCGCCCACTATCGCTGGTAATCCCAAGAGAGCGAGAACAAGGAATTATGGCACAAGACGTGCTCACGGACCTGACCAAGGTCCGCAACATCGGCATCATGGCCCACATCGATGCCGGCAAGACAACGACGACCGAGCGTATTCTCTACTACACCGGCGTCAACTACAAGATCGGCGAGACCCACGACGGCGCCTCCACCATGGACTGGATGGATCAGGAGAAGGAACGTGGCATCACGATCACCTCAGCCGCCATCACGGCCTTCTGGAACCGCCAGTCCCACGATCCTGAGGACCGCTACCAGATCAACATCATCGACACCCCCGGCCACGTGGACTTCACCGCCGAGGTGGAGCGCTCCCTGCGTGTGCTCGATGGCGCTGTGGCGGTGTTCGACGGCAAGGAGGGCGTGGAGCCCCAGTCCGAGACCGTCTGGCGTCAGGCCGACAAGTACGGCGTGCCCCGCATCTGCTTCATCAACAAGATGGACAAGCTGGGCGCCGACTTCTACTACTCGGTGGACACCATCAAGGACAAGCTGGGCGTCAAGCCGCTGGTCATGCAGCTGCCTATCGGCGCTGAGAGCGACTTCCACGGCGTGGTCGACCTGGTGCGCATGGTGGCCTACTACTGGAAGGACGAGGCCGACCTGGGCGCCAAGTACGAGACCATCGACATCCCCGATGATCTCAAGGACAAGGCCGAGCAGTACCACACCGAGCTGCTCGAGGCCGTGGCCGAGTCGGACGAGGACCTGCTCGAGAAGTACCTGGGCGGCGAGGAGATCTCCCAGCAAGAGATCCGCACCGCTGTGCGCAAGATGACCATCGAGCAGTCGGCCTTCCCGGTCTTCTGCGGATCCGCCTTCAAGGACAAGGGCGTGCAGCCCATGCTGGACGCGGTCGTGGACTACCTGCCCAGCCCCGAGGACGTGCCGGCCATCAAGGGCTACAAGATCGGCGACGAGTCCGTCGAGATCGACCGCAAGCCCACCGTGGACGAGCCCTTCTCGGCTCTGGCCTTCAAGGTGGCCACCCACCCCTTCTACGGCAAGCTGATCTACGTGCGTGTCTACTCCGGCAAGGTGGCCCAGGGCGAAACGGTTCTGGACTCCACCAAGGACAAGAAGGAGCGCGTCGGCAAGCTCTTCCAGATGCACTCCAACAAGGAGAATCCGGTCGACGAGGCCATCGCCGGCAACATCTACGCCTTCGTCGGGCTCAAGAACGTCACCACTGGTGACACCCTGTGCGACGAGAAGGCGCCGCTGGTGCTGGAATCCATGACCTTCCCCGATCCTGTGATCGAGGTGGCCGTGGAGCCCAAGACCAAGGCCGACCAGGAGAAGATGGGCATCGCCCTGCAGAAGCTCTCCGAGGAGGATCCCACCTTCCAGGTCAAGACCGACGAGGAGTCCGGCCAGACCCTGATCTCCGGCATGGGCGAGCTCCAGCTGGACATCCTGGTGGACCGCATGCGCCGCGAGTTCCATGTGGAATGCAACGTGGGCAAGCCCCAGGTGGCTTACCGCGAGACCATCCGCAAGCCCGTCATGAACCAGGAGTACACCCACAAGAAGCAGACCGGCGGTTCCGGCCAGTTCGCCAAGGTGCTCATGAACTTCGAGCCCCTGGACACTTCAGAGGGCGAATCCTACATCTTCGAGAACAAGGTCACCGGCGGCCACATCACCAAGGAGTTCATCCCCTCGGTCGACGCGGGCGTGCAGGAGGCCATGGAGTCCGGCGTGCTGGCAGGCTTCCCGGTCGTGGGCGTCAAGGCGACCCTGACCGACGGCCAGATCCACGAGGTCGACTCCTCGGAGATGGCCTTCAAGATCGCTGGCTCCATGTGCTTCAAGGAGGCTGCTCCCAAGGCCAAGCCCGTCATCCTCGAGCCCATCATGGCCGTCGAGGTCCGTACTCCCGAGGAGTACATGGGCGACGTCATGGGCGACATCAACTCCCGTCGTGGCTCCATCCAGTCCATGACCGACGCCACCGGCGTCAAGGTCATCGACGCCAAGGTGCCCCTGTCGGAGATGTTCGGCTACATTGGCGACCTCCGGTCCAAGACCCAGGGGCGCGCCATGTTCACCATGCAGATGGACTCCTACGCTGAGGTTCCCAAGGCTGTCAGCGACGAGATCATCAAGGCCCAGCGAGGCGAGTAATGCCGGTCCGGTCCGCCGCCATGGCGGGCCGCCGCCAAAAGGCTCTTCTGTCACAAGTCGGCGTTACACTCTTGTAGCGCTGACTGGGCGGAGGGCAAAAGTGGCAAAGAACCCGATAACCCAGTAATATGTAGCGAGTGCTCTGTGCGTGGTTCGCGCAGGCAACCTACGAGACGTCCAGGAGGACAAAACACAATGGCAAAGGAAAAGTACGAGCGGACCAAGCCGCACGTTAACATTGGCACCATCGGCCACGTCGATCACGGCAAGACCACCCTGACCGCGGCCATCTCCAAGGTGCTGCATGAGGAGTACCCGGACGTCAACCCCGAGTACGATTTCGCTCAGATCGACGCTGCTCCTGAGGAGAAGGAGCGCGGCATCACCATCAACATCGCGCACATCGAGTACCAGACCGCCAAGCGCCATTACGCCCACGTGGACTGCCCCGGGCACGCCGACTTCGTCAAGAACATGATCACCGGCGCTGCTCAGATGGATGGCGCCATCCTGGTGGTCGCCGCCACCGACGGCCCCATGGCCCAGACTCGCGAGCACGTTCTGCTGGCCCGCCAGGTCGGCGTGCCGAAGATCCTGGTCGCCCTGAACAAGTGCGACATGGTCGACGACGAAGAGCTGATCGAGCTGGTCGAGGAGGAAGTCCGCGATCTGCTGGACGAGAACGGCTTCGACCGCGATTGCCCCGTCATCCGCACCTCCGCCTACGGCGCCCTGCATGACGATGCCCCTGACCACGACAAGTGGGTCCAGACCATCAAGGACCTCATGGATGCCGTCGACGACTACATCCCCACCCCGGTCCACGACCTGGACAAGCCCTTCCTGATGCCCATCGAGGATGTCTTCACCATCTCCGGCCGCGGCACCGTGGTGACCGGCCGTGTCGAGCGCGGCAAGCTGCCCGTGAACACCAACGTGGAGATCGTCGGCCTGCGCGACACCCAGTCCACCACCGTCACCTCCATCGAGACCTTCCACAAGCAGATGGACGAGGCCGAGGCTGGCGACAACACCGGTCTGCTGCTGCGCGGCATCGGCCGCGAGGACGTCGAGCGCGGCCAGGTCGTGGCTGCTCCCGGCACCGTGACCCCTCACCACAAGTTCGAGGGCGAGGTCTACGTGCTGACCAAGGACGAGGGCGGACGCCACTCGCCGTTCTTCTCCAACTACCGTCCGCAGTTCTACTTCCGGACCACCGACGTCACCGGCGTCATCACCCTGCCCGAGGGCGTGGAGATGGTTCAGCCCGGCGATCACGCCACCTTCTCCGTCGAGCTGATCCAGCCCGTCGCCATGGAGGAGGGTCTGACCTTCGCTGTTCGTGAAGGCGGCCACACGGTCGGCTCAGGTCGAGTCACCAAGATCATCGAGTAGGATTGCCTGTCGCTTGTCGACGCGATCCAATGACGGGGCCCGGAATCCTTCCTGTGATTCCGGGCCCCGCCCATTTCCGGCCGGCCTCGCCGCCGGACCAGCTTCGGTGTTCATGCGCCGTGGCATAATAGGCGAGGATTTATCGCGAGCGGGCCGGATCCTGTAAGGCCCGGTGCTTTCGGCAGATGGCCAGGAGCCCTCCGAAGGAACATTCATCAGAATGAGGTGGTATCAAGGTGGCACAGACTTCCAACGACATCAAGAACGGATCGGTCATCAACCTGGACGGCAAGCTTTGGACCGTCATCAAGTTCCAGCACGTCAAGCCCGGCAAGGGACCGGCCTTTGTGCGCACGACCATCAAGGACGTCCTCACAGGTAAGATTGTGGACCGCACTTTCAACGCGGGTATGAAGATGGACTTCGAGACCGTGGACAACCGGACCATGCAGTACTCCTACCGCGACGGGGACTCCTTCGTCTTCATGGACATGAACACCTACGAGCAGGTCAACATCCCCGAGGCCCTTGTTGGCGATCAGGAGCGCTTCCTGCTTGAGGGCACCGACTGCATCATCAGCTTCCATGACGGCAACCCTCTGTCCGTGGAACTGCCTGCATCCGTGGTGCTGACCGTGACGGCAACCGAGCCCGGCGTGCAGGGCAACCGCTCCAATGCCGGCACCAAGCCCGCTACTGTGGAGACCGGGGCCGAGATTCAGGTGCCCCTCTTCGTGGGCGAGGGCGAGAAGGTCAAGGTGGACACCCGCGACGGCTCCTACCTGGGCCGCGAGAACTGAGTCAGGCAGAAACCACACATCCATGGCACGTTCCACAGCCCGCAAGCGGGCCTTGAACACCCTGTATGAGGCCGATGAGAAGAGCCAGGATTTCCTCTCCCTGCTGGAGGAGCGCAAGGCTCGGCCGGGGGCTCAGACACCTCTGCCCGCCTATGCCGTGACCATCGTTGAGGGTGTGGCAGGGCACCGTCGGGATATCGATGAGGCTCTGCAGGCCCACTCCACCCGGTGGCCGCTGAGCCGTATGCACGCCATCGACCGCAACATTCTGCGCATCGCCACCTGGGAGATGCTCTACAACCCTGACGTTCCGGACAAGGTGGCCATCGATGAGGCCCTGTCCTTGGCCAAGACCCTCTCGGATGCCGATGCCCCCTCCTTCATTCACGGCGTTCTCAGTGCCCTGGAGGAGGAGAAGGATGAGCATGAGGCTCGTCGTGAACAAGCCGATCGGATCGCTGCCTTGGCTGATGCCGAGGCCGATGCGGACGTTTCGGATGATGAATCCGATAAGGCAAAAGCGGTGGTTGCAGTCTCCGAGCCTGCTTCCTCTGAGGATGCCCATGTTGGCAGCGAGTCGGAATCGGCAGCGAGTGGATCTGAAGGAGGGGAATCCGGTCATGTTCCTGACCATACTGTCGATCAGTCGGCCCCCAGCTTGGACCAGCTGAAACTGACCCTGCCGGAGGAACTGACCTCCGATGTGGATCGTCCTTTGGACAACTGAGCAATGATTCGGATAAAGGCCGACCGATGCCCGCTAACTATCTGGGCATCAGGTCGGCCTTTTGCCCTATTCGGACTGGTTGACCAGCGGTCTATCCTGCAAGATTTGACCAACCATTTTTTGGCTGGGTCTGCCGGCATAATCCATGGGGGTCATTAATATGGGTGCGAATATCCGCGGTAATCAAGGGGGTTCGGTGAACCTGAAAGACACCAACACCATCACCTCCGATAGCCGTTTCTCCAATCGTGCCTTGCTCATCCTTGAGGATGGGGAAGTGTATGTGGGGAGAGCCTTCGGAGCGGTGGGCACTACCATAGGTGAAATTGTTTTCTCGACCGGAATGACTGGGTATCAAGAAACCCTGACGGATCCTAGCTATGCTCGGCAGATCGTTGTGCAGACCTTCCCCCACATCGGTAATACCGGCGTCAATGACCAGGACGGGGAGTCAGACAGGATCTGGGTGGCAGGGTATGTAGTCCGGGAACCCAGCCCCAACGTCAGCAACTGGCGGGCCCGGGGCAGTCTCCATGACCAGCTGGTCGATCAGGGCATCGTCGGTATCAGTCACATAGACACCCGCCGGCTCGTGCGACACTTGCGTTCTGCAGGTGTCATGCGGGCCGGTATTTTTTCAGGCCCGGACCCAATGCTCAACGACGGCGGTAGGCCCAGAACCATGCAGGAACTCCTCAATCAGGTCCGTTCGGCCCCCAAGATGACCGGGTCCCACCTGACCGGCGAGGTCAGCACAGACAGGTCCTATATCGTCGAACCAGTCGGAGACCGTCAGGCGAAAGAGCCTGTCTGCACGGTGGCGGCGGTGGATTTGGGAATCAAGTCCATGACCCCTCACAGGCTGGCTGAGCGCGGGTGCAGGGTCCACGTACTTCCCGTCGACACCACCATCGAGCAGATACAGGCCCTGGGGCCTGACGGGGTTTTCTTCTCCAACGGTCCAGGCGACCCATCGACCGCAGACGAGGAGGTGTCGCTCCTCAGGCAGGTCCTGGATGCCGGACTACCATTCTTCGGAATCTGCCTGGGCAACCAGCTTTTGGGCCGCGCCCTGGGCTTCGAGACCTATAAGCTGAAATTCGGTCATCGCGGCATCAATCAGCCGGTAATGGATCTCAGCACTGGCAAGGTTGAGATTACCGCCCATAATCACGGATTCGCAGTCAAGGCACCCAAGGGAGACCCAGTGCCCTCACCCTATGGTGAAGGCCGATATGGCCGTGTCCGAGTCTCTCATGTCGATCTCAACGACGGCGTGGTCGAGGGTTTGGAGTGTCTGGACATTCCAGCCTTCTCCGTTCAATACCATCCGGAGGCGGCGGCTGGTCCGCATGATGCCTCCTACCTGTTCGACAGGTTCGTCACTTTGATGCAGGACGCCAAGGAAGGGAAGGCACATGCCTAAGCGGCAGGACATCCATTCGGTCATGGTCATCGGCTCGGGACCCATCGTCATCGGGCAAGCGGCCGAGTTCGACTATTCGGGGACCCAGGCCTGCCGGGTGCTGCGCGAAGAGGGGATTCGTGTCATCCTGGTCAATTCCAATCCCGCCACCATCATGACGGACCCCGAGATGGCCGATGCCACCTACATCGAGCCCATCGCCCTGCCCTTCCTGGAGCGGATCATTGCCAAGGAGCGGCCGGATGCGCTGCTGCCCACCCTGGGCGGTCAGACCGCTCTGAACGCTGCCGTGGAGCTGGGCAAGGCCGGCGTGCTGGAGCGCTACGGGGTTGAGCTGATCGGTGCTTCGCTGGACGCCATCGACAGGGGAGAGGACCGCGAGCTCTTCAAGCAGGTGGTGGACCAGGCCGGTGCCGAGTCGGCCAAGTCCCGCATCGCCCACAGCCTGGATGAGGCCGAAGCAGTAGCCGCCGAACTGGGTTACCCACTCGTGGTTCGTCCCTCCTTCACCATGGGCGGCCTGGGCTCTGGAATCGCCCATGATCGCGAGGAGCTGAGGCGGATCGCCGGCGCCGGCATCCATTATTCGCCCACCGATGAGATCCTTCTGGAGGAGGGCATCGAGGGGTGGAAGGAGTATGAGCTGGAGCTCATGCGCGACCGCCTGGATAATGTGGTTGTGGTCTGCCCCATCGAGAACGTGGACCCGGTCGGCGTGCACACTGGTGACTCCATCACTGTGGCCCCGGTGTTCACCCTGACCGACCGTGAGTATCAGCGCATGCGTGACATCGGCATCGCCATCATCCGCGGCGTGGGGGTGGACACTGGCGGCTGCAACATCCAGTTCGCCGTCAACCCGAAGAACGGACGGATCATCGTCATCGAAATGAATCCGCGTGTTTCGCGCTCCTCGGCACTGGCCTCCAAGGCCACCGGCTTCCCCATCGCCAAGATTGCGGTCAAGCTGGCCCTTGGATACACCTTGGATGAGATCGAGAACGACATCACCCGCTCAACGCCTGCCTCCTTCGAGCCGACCATCGACTATGTGGTCACCAAGATCCCCCGTTTCACCTTCGAGAAATTCCCCGGGGCGGACACGACCCTGACCACCTCGATGAAGTCCGTGGGCGAGGCCATGGCCCTAGCCGGCAACTTCCGCGAGTCCCTGGGCAAGGCCATGCGCTCCATCGACAAGCGGCACATGACCTTCTCCTGGGATGGTCCCCGGCCCGACCAGGCCGAGACCGGCCGGCTGCTGGAGGCCATGCACACTCCCACCGAGCACCGCTATTTGCAGATTCAGCGGTCCTTCTGGGGAGGGGCTACCGTAGAGCAGGTCCACCAGGCCACCAGGATCGACCCCTGGTTCCTGGAGCAGATCAGCATGATCAACGAGCTGGCCCTTCAGGTGCGCCAGGCCGAGGTCCTGGACGAGGACCTGCTGCGCCGGGCCAAGCAATCGGGACTGAGCGACCTGCAGATCGCCCACCTGCGCGGCATGGGCGACCAGGGCGAGGCAGTCGTTAGGGAGCTTCGCTGGGCCTTCGGTCTTCATCCTGTCTACAAGACTGTGGACACCTGCGCAGCCGAGTTCGATGCCGTCACGCCCTACTACTACTCCTGCTATGCCGACGAGTCCGAGCTGCGACCCCGCCAACGCGAGGCAGTCATCATCCTGGGCTCGGGGCCCAACCGGATAGGCCAGGGGGTGGAGTTCGACTACACCTGCGTGCACGCTGTCCAGGAGCTGGGCAAGGACTATGACACCATCATGGTCAACTGCAATCCCGAGACGGTCTCCACCGACTATGACATGTCGGACAGGCTCTATTTCGAGCCGCTGACCTTCGAGGACGTTCTGGAGATCTACCGGGCTGAGAAAGCCATGGGACCGGTCAAGGGGGTCATCGTCCAGCTGGGCGGTCAGACACCCCTCTCTCTGGCTGCCAGGCTCAAGGCGGCCGGGGTGCCCATTCTGGGAACCAGTCCCGAGTCCATCGACCTGGCCGAGAACCGCGAACTCTTCGGCCAGGTGCTCAGCAAGGAGCATTTGAACGCCCCCCGGTACGGCACTGCTCTTTCCCTGGATGAGGCCAGAGATGCGGCACATGCCATCGGCTACCCGGTTCTGGTCAGGCCCTCCTACGTGCTGGGCGGACGAGGCATGGAGATCGTCTATGACGACCAGCAGCTGGGCACCTACGTGGATCGCGCCCTGGATGAGGCCAAGGCCGATACGGTGGTCTCTGGCCGTCTGCCCTCGCCCCTGTTGATTGACAAGTTCCTTCAGGACGCCATCGAGATCGATGTGGATGCCCTCTATGACGGGCAGGAGCTCTACATCGGCGGGATCATGGAGCATGTGGAAGAGGCCGGAGTCCACTCCGGTGATGCCGCCTGCACCCTGCCGCCCTCGACTCTCTCCGATGACCAGATCAACCGGCTGCGGCAGGCAACCCTGGCAATAGCCCAAGGATGCGGGGTCAGGGGGCTGATCAATGTTCAGTATGCCTTCATGGCCAACACCCTCTATGTGATCGAGGCCAACCCCCGCGCATCCCGGACCGTCCCCTTCGCATCCAAGGCCACGGGTACTGCGCTGGCCAAGGCCGCGGCGCGGATCATGGTGGGGGAGTCCATCGCACAGCAACGAGCCAATGGCCTGCTCCTGCCTGTCGGCGACGGCGGCATGGTCCGTGTCGGCCAGCCTGTGGCGGTCAAGGAGTCCGTTCTGCCCTTCAAGCGCTTCCGCACTCCAGTGGGTCGTACCGTGGACATTCTGCTGGGCCCGGAGATGCGTTCCACGGGAGAGGTCATGGGCTTCGATCGGGACTTCCCCCACGCCTTCGCCAAGAGCCAGCTGGCCGCCTACCAAGGAGGTCTGCCCACCAGCGGGGTCGTCTTCCTGTCGGTCAATGACGCGGACAAGCGGCAGCTGCCCATGCTGGCAGCGCGTCTGCTGGAGCAGGGCTTCAGCATCTGCGCCACCCGTGGCACGGCCTCTGTCCTGCGTCGGTACGGTTTTGATGTGGCCGTTGTCGACAAGATCAGCGATGCTGAAGAGCCGGGTCAGGCCTTCACAGATGCCGACGGAGTAAGGCATATGGGCCGAAATCCTGTCCAGTTGATTGAGGATGGGGCCATTGACATGATCCTCAACACGCCTAGCTCAAGAGGTTCGCGCTCCGACGGCTATCTGATCCGAGTTGCCGCCATTGCCGCCGATCTGCCGCAGTTCACTACCATCACCGAATTCTCAGCCGCTCTGATGGCCATTGATGTGGTCAAAAAGGACGACTACGAGGTCATGAGCATACAGGAGCACGCGGCCCGGCTGCTGGAGCTGGAGAAGGCCAGGTAGGTGCTCGCTATATGATTGACCCATGTTCCGGTCCAGCTAGGCCGGAGGGTGACCTTTAAGGAAAGGAAGTGGCCGTGTCAGCGATCAACGGTGCCGACATGTCGAGTCAGGACTCTTCGGGAGCACAGACCGGGGGGCCGGGGGAGACGGGCGGCCGGTTGATTGTGTTGACGGGTCCCACGGCAGTTGGCAAGGGCACTGTGGAGGCGGCCCTGCGTCATGCCCACCCGGAGGTCTGGGTCTCCGTCTCGGCCACCACCCGCGCTCCGCGTCCGGGCGAAAAGAACGGCATCACCTACTGGTTCATGGACGAGCAGGAGTTTGCCCGCAGGGAGGCAGCCGGAGATTTTCTGGAGACCGCCCTGGTCCATGGCATGTCCCACTATGGCACCCCGCTGCAGCCGGTCCTGGACCATCTGGCAGCAGGGGTGCCCACCATTCTGGAGATCGACCTGCAGGGGGCGCATCGTGTCCGCCAACGGGCGGGAGAGCTGGGTCTGGAAGTGTTTTACGTCTTCCTGGCACCGCCGTCATTCCAGGACCTGGTCACCAGGCTGAACATGCGGGGAACCGAGAATGAGGAGCAGCGGGCCCGAAGGCTGGAGACCGCCAAGGTGGAGCTGGCCTCAGAGGATCAGTTCGATCAGGTCATAGTCAACGACAGTGTGGATAAAGCCGCTCAGGCGCTCTGGTCGGTAATCGCCAAGGAATACGGTCTCTGAGCATCTGCCCTTTACTCCAGAAGAGTCAAAAAAATCCCCCAATCGAGTGAAAGCCCGATTGGGGGATTTTGGTCTGTCAGTCCAGCCCCGACAGTCGGTTGATCAGGTCGGGGTCGCGGGTGGCGCCCTTGTCTGCTGAGCGGGCGAAGGCGGCGTAGGCCTTCAGTGCCAGGGAGACCTTGCGGTCCCTGTGGGCCACATAGCCTTCGCCGGCCTCCAGTTCAGCGCGGCGCTGGGCGAGTTCCTCATCGCTCAGCTCGACGTCCACCCGCCGGTTGGGGATGTCGATGCGGATCATGTCGCCGTTGCGGATCAGGGCGATGGGGCCCTTGTTGGCTGCTTCAGGAGCGATATGGCCGATGGCCAGGCCTGATGAGCCGCCGGAGTAGCGGCCGTCGGTCAGCAGGGCCACGTCCTTGCCGATGCCCTTGCCCTTGACGAATGAGGTGGGGTAGAGCATCTCCTGCATGCCCGGGCCGCCCTTGGGTCCCTCGTAACGGATGACCAGGGCCTGACCCTTGTGCAGGGTGCCATTGAGTATGACCTCCACAGCCTGCTCCTGCGATTCGACCACCAGGGCTGGTCCGCGGAAGTTCCAGATTTCCTTGGGCACGCCGGCGGTCTTGACCACGCAGCCATCGGGGGCCAGATTGCCGCGAAGTATGGCCAGGCCACCTTCGGAGACGGCCGGGTGATCCAGGTCGTGGATGGCGCCGTTGACGCGGTCGGTGTCCAGGTCCTTCCATTCCTTGGACTGGTTGAAGGGCTCGGGGGAGGCGATGTGCCCGGGCGCTGCATGGTAGAGTTCCTTGGCCTGGTCCAGGCAGGTGGGACGCATGATGTCCCAGTCGTTGAGCTTGGACTCCAGATCCGGATAGTCGATGGAATGCGTGTCCTTGTGCAGTACTCCGCCACGGTCCAGCTCACCCAGAATGCCGCAGATGCCGCCGGCCCGGTGGACGTCCGATATCTCCCAGTCTCCGGAGGGGGAGGCCTTGCAGATGCAGGGGACCGTGTGTGAGATGCGCTCGATGTCGTCCAGGGTGAAGTCCACATCCGCCGACTGTGCGGCGGCAAGGATGTGCAGGACGGTGTTGGTTGATCCGCCCATGGCCACATCCATGGTCATGGCGTTTTCGAAGGCCTTCTTGGTGGCGATGGAACGCGGCAGGACCGAGTCGTCGTCATCCTGGTAGTACCGGTTGGCGATCTCGACGACCAGCTTGCCGGCCCGCTCGAAGAGCATCTTCCTCGCTGTGTGCGAGGCCAAGGTGGTGCCATTGCCGGGCAGGGCCAGACCCATGGCCTCGGTCAGGCAGTTCATGGAGTTGGCAGTGAACATGCCGGCGCAGGACCCGCAGGTGGGGCAGACCGTCTTCTCCAGGGCCAGCAGACCCGCATCATCGATGCTGTCATCCGCTGAAGCGTACATGACGTCGATCAGATCCGTGCTCTCCTGGACTGTCCCGTCGGGCATGACCGTACGTCCAGCCTCCATGGGGCCGCCGGAGACGAAGACCGTGGGAATGTTCAGACGCAGAGCAGCCATGAGCATGCCGGGGGTGATCTTGTCGCAGTTGGAAATGCAGATCAGGGCATCGGCGCAGTGGGCGTTGACCGAGTACTCCACAGCGTCCGCAATCAGGTCACGGCTGGGCAGAGAGTAAAGCATGCCTGTATGGCCCATGGCGATGCCGTCGTCCACGGCGATGGTGTTGAACTCGCGGGGGATGCCGCCCGCTTCCTTGACGGCCTTGGAGACCAGGCGCCCCACCTTGTTCAGGTGGACGTGGCCGGGCACGAACTCGGAGAAGGAATTGGCGATGGCCACGATGGGCTTGCCGAAGTCCTCACCCTTGACGCCAGCGGCACGATAGAGAGCACGGGCGCCGGCGAACTCTCGTTCCTTCATCAATTTGGCTGATCGCATCTGCATAGTTTTATTCAAGTGAACGTGGGCATCAGCGGTTTGAACATGACCACATGTTGGAATTCTCGGCCTTTTCGCCCTGCTTTTTCCGGCAGAGAAGTATCCCAGGCTAAAATCGAGCCCGGGCGGTAAAATCATTCAGATTGAATGAATGGTTCATCCAGTTGAATTGGAGAAACATCTTATGGCATTCGGTACCGAGCCCCATCCGCAGGGATTTGCGAATCCTCCCATCGACGACCTCATGAAGCACGCCGATTCGAAGTATGCGCTCTCTATCTTCGCGGCCAAGAGGGCCCGCCAGATCAATTCCTATTTCACACAGCTCAATGAGGGCCTGTTGCAGAACGTCGGCCCGCTGGTTGAGTACCAGAACCAGGAGAAGCCCCTGTCCATCGCCTTCCGGGAGATCAACGAGGGCCTGCTTGAAGAGACCCTGGGCGAGGACGATCTGAGCGAAGGCAACTGAGCTTTCGACTCTCAGCGCAGGGTCCCCGGACGGTGACGGTTTCTAGACAAAGGTGAATGAAATGACAGAGCGACGGCTGATTTCGGCTGAATCAGTAACCGAGGGCCATCCAGACAAGGTCTGCGACCAGATTTCCGATGCCATTCTGGACGATCTGATCGCCCAGGATCCGCACTCCCATGTGGCTGTGGAGACCTCGGCGGCCACTGGCCTCTTCTTCGTCTTCGGAGAGGTCTCGTCCCAGGGCTACACGGATATTCAGTCCCAGGTCCGGTCGGTGCTGCGCAGGATCGGCTACACCTCATCCGAAATCGGGCTGGACGCGGATTCCTGCGGCGTGACCGTGGCTCTGAGCGAGCAGAGCAAGGAGATCAACCAGGGCGTGGAACGGCTGTCGGCCAGCCAGGAGAGCGCCGCCACCCGCGAGGAGCGTTACCAGTCCCAGGGGGCCGGCGACCAGGGAGTCATGTTCGGGTACGCCTGCGATGAGACCGACACGCTCATGCCCCTGCCCATCTATCTGGCCCACCAGCTGGCCTTCCGGCTGGCACAGGTCCGCAAGGAGGGAATCATCCCCCACCTGCGCCCCGACGGCAAGACCCAGGTCACCATCGAATACGACCAGGATGACCGGCCCCGCCGGGTGGACACGGTCCTCATCTCCACCCAGCACGATCCCGAGGTGGGGCATGACTGGCTGCAGGAGCAGTTGATGGAGCACGTCATCACGCCTGTGCTGGATCGCGTCTGCGGCAAGGCCGTCGAGCACCAGGGCTATCGGGTGCTGGTCAATCCGACCGGCTCCTTTGTTCTGGGCGGCCCTGCGGCTGACGCAGGACTGACCGGGCGCAAGATCATCGTGGACACCTACGGAGGTGCGGCCCATCATGGAGGCGGCGCCTTCTCCGGCAAGGATCCCAGCAAGGTCGACCGGTCCGCCGCCTACGCCGCGCGTTGGGTAGCCAAGAACATCGTGGCCGCTGGACTGGCGCACAAGGTCGAGGTCCAGGTGGCCTATGCCATTGGCGTGGCCGAACCGGTCAGCGTCAACGTGGAGACCTACGGCACCGAGCAGGGGGTCAGCCGGGAGCAGATCCAGGAGGCTGTGCGCGAGGTCTTCGACCTGCGGCCTGCTGCCATCATCGATGAGCTGGACCTGTTGAGGCCCATTTACGCCAAGACTGCAGCCTATGGGCACTTCGGCCGGGAGGATCCCGACTTCACCTGGGAGCAGGTGGACAAGGTGGGCGAGCTCAAGGCCGCCATCGGCATGACCAGGTAGCAGCTGTTCATCAAGAGCCACGGCGGATTCCCGGGTCATCGACTGGGGAATCCGCCGTGGCTCTCTTCATTGTGAAAGCGAGGGGAGGAGCCATGGATTCGCAGGACGTCAGTCAGCCCGCCCTGGACGGTCTCGCTCCGCGCCGTCGTTCGAGCAGCAGTCGAAAGAAACCTCCGCGCAGACCGGCCGATGAACTCCCTGTGGCACGGGTGGTGCTGGACGTGCAGGCCACTCACCTAGGCGGGACCTTCGATTATCTGGTGGATGCCGACCAGGACGATCATGCACAGCCGGGATGTCTGGTTCGCGTCCGGTTCGGGGCGCGCAGGGTCAACGGCATCATCTGGGAACGCGTGGCCGACAGCCAGGTTCCCCGCGCCTCCTTGCGCTACCTGGAACGGGTGGTGCTGGATCGCAGCCTGATCTCATCTTCCCTGCGCGCGGACATCACTGCCATTGCCAGAGCCTATGGGGGCACTGAGGCCAACATTCTGCGGCTGGCCCTGCCCCCTCGCGTGGCCCGCATCGACAAGGAACAGCAGCTGGTTCCCGGTCAGCCTCGATTGGCGTCCGACCCCGCCTGGGTGGCAGGACTGGCCCATCGGCAGAAGGATCTTAAACAGAGCATTGATCCGGGCTATCGGGGGTTGGAGAAACTGGATCAGTCGCTGGAAGATGATGACTTCGGCTCCTTTTTGACCGACATTCTGCCCGGCATGGACCAGGCCGCCCTGCTGGCTGCCAGGGTGCTGATAGGCGCCCTGCTGGCCGGCCGGTCGGCGGTTATGGTGTTGCCGGGCACCCGTCAGATGACCCACCTGTCCGCAGTCCTTCAGCAGCTGGGGTTGCGCCCCTTCGGCCCATCTGTTGCCGCCGGTCCTGGTCAACAGGAGGCTCACGGCTGGTCTGGTGATTTCGCCATTCTGGACAGCGGCATGGCTCCTGCCGAGCGCTACAGGGCCTACCTTGCGCTGGCCTCCGGTCAAGTCCGCTGCGCCATCGGGCTGCGGGCTGCCATGTACGCCCCGGTGGAGGGTCCTGCCCTCTTCGCTCTGATGGACGATGCCAGCTACCAGTACGCCGATGGGATGATGCCCTACGCCAACGCCCGCGGAGTGCTGAGGCTGCGGGCGCGTGCCCACGGCGGCGTCTTCCTGGCCATGGCCCGTGCCAGAAGCGTGCGTTCCCACTGGGAGAGTCTGCCCGAGGCCACCGAAGCGGACTCTGGCGTGACCGGTCCAGGCACTGCCCTGACGCTTGACCGGCCTGTGGTGACCACTCTGCTGCCTTGGATCCGCTGGCTGAACCGGGAGGAGCTGAGCCATCTGGCCGACCCGACCATCGGCGCCCGGGTTCCCCATACCGCAGTCGCCGTTATCAACAAGGCCTTGGAGCGTGGTCCGGTTCTGCTGTCCATACCGCAGGACGGCATCTACGAAAGCCTGAGTTGCGCTCGCTGTCATCATCAGGCTCGTTGCCCCCGCTGCACTGGGCCTCTGCGGGCACGGCGGCCTGGTGCGCCCCGATGCGCCTGGTGCGGGGCAGCGGCTACGGACTGGTCCTGTCCGGATTGCGGGGGTTCACGGCTTCGGGTAGTCAGGGTAGGCGCCGCTGGGACGGCCCAGGAGCTGCGCATGCTCTTCAGGAATGTGCCCATCGTCATCTCTTCGCCCAGCCAGCCCCGCGGGGTGGTCGAGCGTGTACAGGATCGCCCCAGTCTGGTCATCGCCACACCAGGCGCCGAGCCCAGAGTGGTCGCCTCGAGCATGGATGGCAGCAATAAGGACACTGGCGATTCGGATCTGCCCCGGCTGTCGCGGGGATACCGGGCCGTGGCCATTCTGGACGCCTGGACCAGCCTGTATGCCCCTGGCGTCGATGCGCGTATGGACACCCTGGGAGCCTGGATGCGCGTGGCCTCCTTCTGCCGCTCCCGGGCCCAGGGAGGTCAGGTGCTCCTGCTGGGGGAATGCGATCCCCAGCTGGCCCAGGCGCTGATGACCTGGCAGGGGCCGGTACTGGCCGCTGCCGATCTGGAGGATCGTCGGCTGACGGCCATGCCCCCTGCGGTCGGTATGGCTGCAATATGGGGTGAAAGGGAGGCCGTCGTCTCGATGCTGGACGCCGTCGGGATTGCACCGGGTCAGGAGGCTGTAACCGATGCCGGTCCTGAGTCTGTTCCTGCCCTGCTTGGGCCTGTGCCCATACCGGCGCCATCCACACTGAAAGCCGGCTATTTGGAGGGAACCCAGGATAGGGTCCAAGCTCTGGTTCGGGTACCCATCAGCTCCAGGGATAAGCTGGCTGACGATCTCAAGCAGGCTCAGGCCCGGTACGTGGCCGGCCGCGGGCGAGGGGAGCTGCGCTTCCGGATGGATCCCAAGGATCTGACCTGATTGTCGCTCCAAGCGAATATCTGCAGGGTCTATGCGGCGTGGTTTCATGAGGGGGCGTAGGCAGAGGCGCAGATGAACGAATTCAGGAAAGGCGGAGAGCCATGAAGGGCTGGCCGGGCGAAGTCCAGATTGAAGCAGATGTGATCCAGGCTGAGCAGGAAGCAGCTCGGTGCCAGGGTCAGCCCATTGAACAGGTCATCTTCGACTTCGGCAACGTCCTGATTCGTTGGCAGCCCGAGATGGCCATGGTGGCCCGGTACGGGCGCAAGAGCATCGAAGCCATGCTGGATGACAGCCGTTCCGGCTTTTACCGGGCCAATGACATGATGGACGGCGGAGCCACCTGCGCCCAGGCCCGTGACTGGGTAGCCGCCAACTGCGGATCCCCCTGGGATGCCATGTTCGCCTACTACTGTGACCACTTCGTCGATTCGCTGGCCGGCCCGGTGCCTGGTGCCCGCATGCTGGTGGAGGATCTGAAGGCGGCAGGCCTGGGTGTCTGGGGGTTGACCAACTGGGGTGCCGAGCTCTTCCATCACGCCTGGGACGGCGACTCCTTCCTGCATAGGCTGGACGGGGTGGTGGTCTCCGGGCCCATCCATATGCGCAAGCCTGACCCGGCCATCTACCGGTACGCCCTGGATCAGTTCGGAATCCAGGCTGGCAGTACCCTCTTCGTGGATGACAAGGGTATGAATGTAGTCGGCGCCAACAAGGCCGGCATCCGCAGCCTGCGATTCAGCAACCCCTACGGGCTGCGCACCGCCCTGATCGAGGCCGGGGTGAACATTCCTCAGGTGCAGTGAACGTGCAGAGGTCCGAAGCCGTCAGATGAAAAGGAGATTGCCGATATGGTCATGACATTGCTGTTTGCAGGCACACCCCAGGTCGCCTTGCCATCGCTGAGACTGCTGGCGGCCGATCAGGAGCATTTCCGGGTTGCTGCCGTGCTCACCAGACCCGACGCCCCCCAGGGGCGTGGAAGGCATCTGCATCCCAGTCCGGTCAAAGCCGAGGCCCTCAGGCTGGGGATCCCCGTTCTTGAGAACAATCCATCCGATCCGGATTTTCCGGCGCGGCTGCAGGATACAGGCGCCAGCTGTGCGGCCGTCGTGGCCTACGGACGGATCCTGCGTCAGCCGGTCCTGGACGCCTTTGATGGTGGATGGTACAACCTGCACTTTTCCCTGCTGCCGCAGTGGCGGGGGGCAGCTCCGGTCCAACGGGCCATCTGGGCCGGGGATACCATCACTGGCGCCACGGTCTTCAGGCTGACGGCCGGCATGGATGAGGGGCCCGTCCTGGCCCAGTCAACGGTGGAAATCGGGCCGCACGAGACATCGGGCGAGCTGCTGGATCGCCTGGCCGAGGACGGGTCCCATCTGCTGGCTGCCAGCCTGGAGGCCCTTGCGGAAGGTCGGATTCAACCCAAGGAGCAGACGCAGGGCGCCTACCAGGTGGCCGCCAAAATCACCCACCAGGATGCCCACATGCGTTTCGATGTGCCCGTCTTTGCCCTGGATCGGCAGGTTCGGGCCTGCAGCCCGGAACCGGGAGCCTGGTGTCTGTATCGGCAAGGCGATGACCCGCAGGACAGGCAGACAGGGCTGACCGTGCTCAGGGCGGCTCCGGCCCGAGGGGATGAGCCTGGTCTTCCCTCGCATCTGGAGCCGGGTCGGCTGGCAATGGATCGTCGCCACCTCTGGGTGGGCACCAAGACCCTGCCTCTGGAGCTGCAGGTGGTCAAGGCTGCCGGCAAACGCGCCATGCAGGCCATGGACTGGGCCCGTGGCGCTCGCTTGGAAGACGGGGCCCGCTGCAGCTGAATTCTTCCACCAGCTAGCTGTCCAGGCCATGCGGGGATTCCAGGGGCGAATGAAGGAGGAAAGCCATGCAGTCTGATGATGCTGACCAGGCCGACAAGGAGCAGGCCGAGGATCGGCGCAACCGTGCCCTGGCTGCGGCGCTGACCAGGGCTGCGAAAGAGCTGTCCAAGGCCAAGAGCCAGTTGGCCCAGTTGGCTCAGCCGCCCTTGACGGCTGCCCTGGCCTTGGGAGTGGATTCCGTCGCCTATGACAGCCAGGGGGTGCAGCAGGCCCGCCTGCTGATCCTGAACGGTTCGCGTCGGATGGTGGTGCCCCTGGCGCCCAATATCCGCGCCGAACGGATCAGGGCCGGCCAGGAGGTTCTGCTCAACGCCGATATGGTGGTGGTGCGTGTGGGCGATCAGCCGGTGACTGGGCAGGTCCGCACGCTGCGAGAGACCTTGGAATCCGGTGCTCTGTTGGTGGAAGACCCCTCCGGGCAGACTCGCGTCGTTGCGCGTGCAGGCTCTCTGCAGGATCAGCCCATCGAGGCGGGCAGCGCCTTGCTCATGGACGAAAGCTGTTCGCTGGCCCTGGCTGTTCTGCCTGAGTCGGATCAGTCCGACATGCTGCTGGAGGAGACTCCTGATGTGGACTTCTCGAATATTGGCGGCCTGGACAGGCAGATCGAGCGGATCCGGGATGCGGTCCAGCTGCCCTTCCAGCATGCCGATCTGATGCGTCGTTATGGGCTCCAGGCCCCCAAGGGTGTCCTGCTCTACGGTCCGCCCGGCAATGGCAAGACCATGATCGCCAAGGCCTTGGCCCGCGCCCTGGCCCAGGAGAGCGACGGTCACGGGGTCTTCCTGTCGGTCAAGGGCCCCGAGGTGCTCAACAAGTTCGTGGGCGAGTCCGAACGGCTGATCCGCCGCCTGTTCGCCCGGGCCCGCAGCCTTGCAGGCCAGGGTGGACCAGTGGTGGTCTTCATCGACGAGATGGATGCCCTGCTCCGCACCCGGGGATCGGGCATCTCATCGGATGTGGAGACCACCATCGTCCCCCAGTTCCTGACCGAGCTGGACGGTGTCGAGTCCCTGGACCAGGTCATGGTCATCGGCGCCTCCAACCGCATCGACATGATCGACCCGGCGGTTCTGCGCCCGGGGAGACTCGATGTCAAGATCCGCATCGATCGGCCCGACAGGGCCAGGTCGGCCGCCATTCTGGGCAAGTATCTGGGCTCCGATATGCCCATGGAGGATGATGCCAGGCCGGAGGAGCTGATCCAGGTGTTGGTCGATGGACTCTTCGCTCGGGATGATGACCACTTGCTGGGCAAGGTCATGGATGCCTCGGGCCGCTGGCAGCCGCTCTACCTGGAGTCTGTGGTCTCCGGCGCCATGCTGCATAACCTGGTTGATCGGGTCAAGACCATGGCGGTCAAGGCCTCCATCGAACAGGGCCGACAGGTGGGCCTGGACCGCGAGCTCTGCACCAGGGCGGTCCGTGGG
The DNA here is from genome assembly GCF_032193695.1 of Bifidobacterium sp. H6bp9. Classification (NCBI taxonomy): domain Bacteria; kingdom Bacillati; phylum Actinomycetota; class Actinomycetes; order Bifidobacteriales; family Bifidobacteriaceae; genus Bifidobacterium; species Bifidobacterium sp. H6bp9. The sequence goes on along the minus strand of NZ_JASTZY010000001.1, from coordinate 151,542 downwards.
CAGTATGAGGACACTCTGGAGGAGCTCCGCGGCCAGGACCCGGACCGCTGGGCAGATCTGGCAGGACTGCGCCCAGGGCAGGTCCAGGAGGTTCGCCCGGTCGACGGGCAAGGGGAGCGGTCATGAGTGCCGGGCGGGTCATGGGCACCGAGACGGAGTATGCCATTGCCGACCCCCAGGATCCCGGCGCTGATCCACGCACTTTGGCCCTGCGTCTGGTAAGGGCCGCTGCTCAGCCGGCCTTGGCGCACATCCGCTGGGACTACGGGAGCGAGGATCCGGTCAATGATGCCAGGGGAGGTCGGCTGCCGCGTTCCGTTGCTGCTCCGAGCATGCTCACTGATGCGCCCGGCGCCCGGCTGATCGATGTGGCAGCTCCCAACGGCGCTCGGATTTACGTGGATCATGCCCACCCCGAGTATGCCTCGGCGGAAACGGTGGATGCCTTCGATGCGCTGGTCCAGGATCGTGCGGGTGACCGGATGATGGCCCAGGCCGCAGAAAAGGCTGGAGGTCTGGCTCTCTACAAGAACAACGTGGACGGCAAGGGCGCCGCCTGGGGATCCCATGAGAACTATCTGATGGACAGGGCGGTGCCCTTCGCCAGGGTGGCGGCCCTGATGACCATTCATTTCGTCACCCGCCAGATCTACACCGGCTCGGGCAGAGTGGGCCTGGGGCCCAGGAGCGAGGAGGCCGGCTTCCAGCTCAGCCAGCGCGCCGACTATCTGACCAGCCGGATTGGACTGCAGACCACCTTCGGGCGGCCGATCATCAATACCCGGGACGAGTCCCATGCTGGGCCGGGCAGCCGCCGCCTCCACGTGATCGTGGGTGATGCCAACCGGCTGGATGCGCCCCTGGTCCTCAAGCTTGGGACCACCGATCTGCTGCTCGGGCTCTTGGAGTCCGAGGATGATTCGACCAGTCAGGTCGATGAACTGCTGGATCGCTGGACGCTGGATGACCCGGTGTCAGCCCTGCACACGGTTTCCCGTGATGTCGCTCTGACCAAGCCGCTGGCCTTGGCAAACGGGGGGTTCGCCGATGCGCTGACCATCCAAAAGGCATTGCTGGATGCGGCCCGCCAGGCCAGAAGGGGTATCGACCGGCCAGGTTGTGCCGACGACCGGGTTCTGAACCTCTGGGACCAGGTGCTCGCGGATCTGGCTGCCGTGCGTTCTGGCGACGAGGAGGCTCGTCTGGCCATGCACGATCAGGCAGGCAGGTTGGAATGGCTGCTCAAGTGGCAGCTCTTGGAGCGACTGCGCCGCCGCCGTGCCATGCCCGACTGGTCGGATCCCCGTCTGGCGGCGCTGGATCTGGCCTGGGCACGGGTGGACCCCGGCCGTGACCTGCCATGGCGACTGCAAGGATCTATCCAGCGACTGGCTGATCCCGACCAGATCACCAGGGCCATGGACCAGGGGCCGGAGCAGACTCGTGCCTGGTGCCGTTCCCAGCTGCTGCACCGCTGCCCTGATGCGGTCAAAGCCGTCTCCTGGAGTCGTGTCATTCTTGAGGAGCAGGGACCGGAGGGGGAGCCTGAAACCAGGATCGTGGATCTGTCCGATCCGCTGGGTCATACAAGGTCTTCCTGCCGGGATGGCCGCGACATATACTGCAGGTAGCGCAGAAAACAGTCCGATATCCGACCGGACGACCACCGGTGGATCACGGTCGGCAATGTCTCGACCACCCGTTTGAAAGAGAAGAGAAGTATGGAATTGCGCGATTTGGCCATGCAGGCCGCCACTATTGCTGTGGAGGCTGGCCGTCATGCCCTCCAGGACCAGATCAACCCCCACGACCCCCGCTCCACCTCGGCCATCGGCCAGGGCACCCAGTTCTCGCCGGGCATTGACACGCGCCTGATCCGTTACTGCCGGACCAAGATCGCTGCTCTGGATCCTATGGACGGCTTCTGGGAGGAGGAGGCCGGCAATCGCCGTCCAGGCGGCCGCTACTGGTGCCTGGGCCACATCGACGGTCCGGTCAACTATGTGCGCAACATGGCCGAATGGACGCTGACCATCTCCCTCTTCGCCGTGGACGAGAAGGGCCACGCTTCACCGGTCCTGGGCATCGTGCACGCGCCGGTCCTGGGCCTGACCTATCTGGCCGCCAAGGGCCAGGGCGCCATCAGGATCCGACGGACCATTGTGGGCGACAAGCGGGAGAAGATCATTCCTTCCACGATGACCACCCTGAACGGGTCAGTGATCAGCTTCGGCATGTCCTACTTCCCCAACGAGTCCGAAAAGGTCCTGCAGATCGTCTCGCGCATGGCCGGCAAGCCTGCCGACATCAAGCGCGTGGGTCCGGTCTCGCTGGATCTGTGCCGGGTGGCGGACGGCAGCTACGATGCCTACTTCGAACCGGCCCTGCACTCCTGGGACATCCCTGCGGTCTCTGCGGCGGCTGTCGTGGTCCGGGAGGCCAAGGGTACCCTCTGGCGCTGGGACGGCGGGCACGTGCGCTGGGAGGGCAGCAACGACGTGGTGGCCACCAACGGGCTTATCGCCGAGGATTTGAACACGTATCTGAGCGGGCGCTGATCCGCGCCGGAAAGGAGGGCGACCATGGCTGAGGCATCCCAGCAGGGACGGCATGTGGCAGCCGGGCAGCGGCAGGAGCAGGAAGAGAATCTGCCGCAGACCGGGGCGCATAAACAGGGTCAGACGGCTGAGTCCGACCTGGATGCGGTCCTTGATGACATCGAGACCACCCTGGAGACCAACGCCAAGGAGTATGTGCAGGGCTTTGTCCAGAAGGGCGGCCAGTGATCCATGGCGGACGGGCAGGGGGCTGACTCGGACTTTTGCAGGATATTCGGCATCGAGACCGAATACGGACTGAGCCTGACCGGCGCCAGTGGACCCTACGCTGCCGGCCGGGTCGCCATGGCCATGTTCCGCCCTCTGATTGAGAAGCACGGGTCAACCAACATCTATCTGCCCAATGGCGCCCGACTCTACCTGGACGTGGGCTCCCACCCGGAGTATGCCACGGCGGAGGCCCGCGATCCGCTGACAGCACTGACCCAGGTGCTGGCCGGTGAGCGGATCGTGACCGACCTTGCGGAGCGCGCCGGGAAACGCCTGGCGGAGGACCTGGGCAGGCCGGTGAAGGTTCACCTCTTTGCCAACAATGTGGATGCCCAAGGCCATGCCTTCGGCTGCCATGAGAACTATTTGCTGGACCGGCGAGTCCCCCTGGACATGATCGGAGCCTGCCTGGTCCCCTTTCTGGTCACCCGACAGCTGATCACCGGGGCGGGTCGTCTGAGCCCAGACGGGTTCCAGCTCAGCCAGCGGGCCGATTTTCTGGACGAAGGGGTCTCCTCGGCCACAACCCGTGCCCGTCCTATGGTCAACACCCGTGACGAGCCTCTGGCTGATCCCGAACGATGGCGGCGTCTGCATGTGATCGTGGGTGATACCAACCGGTCGCCGCTGGCCACCTGGTTCAAGATGGCCAGCACCCACCTGATCCTGAACTTGATCGAGCAGGCCTGCCGCCGGGGCCGACGGCCAGAGCTGGCCGACTGGGCCTTGGCTGATCCCGGTGCAGCGGTCCGAGCCGTCAGCCGGGATCGGACCGGCCGGGTAACCCTCGAGCTGCAGGCTTCCACGAAGACCGGCAGCATCAGCGCTCTGGGTCTGCAAGAGGCCTATTGGTCGGCCTGCAAGGCCTTGGTGGACCAGCAGGAGGATATAGGCATCGACCGGCCCCAGGCTTTGCGTGCCCTGCGACTTTGGAGAGCGGCCTTGGATGCGCTGGACGCCGGGCGTTGGCTGGATCTGGCTGACTGGGTGGATTGGGCTGCCAAGTTGCGGCTGCTCCAAGGGCTGAGTCGACGAGGCGCCGGACGTGATCTGGACGAGGCCCTGGACCTGGACTATCACGATCTGAGCGCGGGAAGGTCCTTCCCTGGCCTGATCAGTCATGGACTCATGCGCTCGCCGGTCGACGATTCCGAGGTGCAGCGCGCCATGGATCAGCCCCCGCAGGATACCCGTGCTCGTTTGCGTGGCGACTTCGTTCGTGCTGCAGACCGGGGAACACGCACATGGTCATGCGACTGGAGCCAGCTGGTCCTAGGGGGTTCCCGCCGAGTCGAGGTAGACCTGCCTGACCCCTTCGACCATCTGGGCCCGTCCCGATACCGCTCCCTGATGGATTTTCTGAAGAGTGCCGCAGAGCCTGGTGCCTAGAAGCCTGGTTTGCGCTGCGGGACTTCAATGAGGTCTGTTCTAGCAAGAAGGGCCCTGGCATCCGTGGATGGATGTCAGGGCCCTTGCAGAAAGGCTTGTTTCACTTCTTGTTGGTGACGGCCTTCTTCAGCAGCGAGCCGGCAGAGATACGCACGCCATAGCTGGCCGGAATCTTGATGGTCTCACCTGTGCGGGGGTTGCGGCCGGTGCGGGCGGCGCGCTTGACGCGCTCAGCTGAGAACAGACCGGTCAGCTTCAGACCCTCGCCGGACTTCATGGCCTCGACGAAGACATCCTGGAAGGCGTTGACAGCAGCTTCCGCCTGAGCCTTGGTCAGGTTGGACTTCTGCGCAATCTTCGAAACGAGATCCGACTTGTTGTATGCCATAGAACATCCTTCTTTCGGGGGCCTCCCATTGCTTGATTTGGGGAAAGCCCAACGGTCAATGACTGATATTACCGCAGATTAGGCCCAAACACCGCATTTTCCGGGGGTTTCCGACATTTCATCAAGCGATTTTTGAGGCCCTTGGGAATGAAAGTGTCCGAGGGGCCCTTTAGATGCGATTATGGTTGCTCAGCCAGCGCATGGCCAAGGCTCCCAAGGGGATGCGCAGCCAATAGGTGGCCACCCGGAAGACCAGAGTGGCCGAGATGGCTACGCCCGAGGGAACGCCTGCCAGGCGGAAGGCGGAGAAGAGCACCGCCTCTATGGCTCCCAGGCCGCCGGGTGTGGGGACAGCCGAACCCAGCGTATTGGCCAGGAGGAAGACGAAGGTGGTCTCGAAAACGTTGGTCCGGCAGCCGAAGGCCATCAGGGCGGCCCAGAAACTCATGCCCAGGGCGGCTGACTGCATCACAGCCCCAAGCACGGCCACCACCAGCTGCCTGGGCTGAGTCAGAATCTCTATAAGGTGGCGGGCGTAGGAGGCCACGATGGGCATCAGGCGTTCCATGACCAGTCGCCGTGTGTAAGGCACGGCCATGATCAGGGCTGCGATGATGGCCACTGTCCCGATGACGATGACCAGGGTGTTGGTGGGGATCATCCCGGATAGGGTGTTGCGCCCGGTGAACAGCCCGATGCCGATCAGCAGACAGAAGGTGGTAGCGAACTGGACGGCCACCACGGCGCTCATGATGGCCGTGGCCATGGTGTTGTCATAACCGTCCCGCCGCAGGAACTGCAGGTTGACGAAGGCCGGCCCCACCCCGGCGGGCATGGAGACCGAGGTGAACGAGGAGGCCACCTGGGATAGGAAAATGCCCTTGAAATCGCGCTTGGCCGGGTCGATGAAGACTCCTAGGGTAATGGCGCAGCCCACCCAGGACAGTGATCCCAGCAGGAAGGAGAGGCCAGCCATCCAAGGGTTGGCATTGCGGACGGCGCTGATGACCTGGGGCAGATTGAACTGGGTGACGATGACGGCGACAGCTACTACCAGCAAGGCCAGGGCCACGAAGCTGCGCAGACTGAAACGTGAGAGGGTTACCTGGCCGGTCTCAGCCACCGACTCAGGAGGAGCCAAGGTCTGCAGCTGTTTGCGCAGATCAGTCAGAATCTGTCTATCCCAGCCAGGCAGGGCCTGGGTCTGTGAGGGAATGGCCACCATCTGGCAGAATGGCGATAGCCCCGCCAGGGTCTTGACCCCCCAGGAGGCGCGGGCGGCCGTGATGGCTTGGTCCACGCCGATCATCGCGGCGATCAGGGCGAGAAGCTGGACCCGGTCCAGGGCGATGTTGGCCTGGGAGCTGGCGCTGTCGCCGTTCTCCCAGCCGGCGATGACCGCGGAGCCTGACTGGTCCACGGCCAGAGTCTCTGGGCGTATGCGGCGGTGTGTGAAGCCGCGCTCGTTGGCCCGGCGAAGATAGTCCATCAGCTGCTTGGCCCTGTCGGCGTCCAGGTTCTCAGGTTCCAAGGGCCCAAGATGGACATCATCCTCAAGGACCAGAATTGAGGATTCGGCGCTCTCCGCCAGACCATAGGGGTGCAGGGTGGTCAGTCCCAGGTCCCGCAATTCAGTCAGCATGGCCATATGGTGTTGCATGGAGTTTCTGACCGACCGGTCCCGGCGCATGGAGACTCCGGACAGTTTGATCCACTGCCAGAGCTGCATCAGATAGCCCATGGTGTGCAGCTGGCCGTCCATGACCGAAACCGTGTAGGTGCGGCCATCCCTGTCACGGGCCCTGTAGATGCGGGAGGCCTCGATAAGGTCGTCGTCGAGGGCGGGCAGGGGCTGACCATCGTTGTCTAGACTGGGATCCTGACGCTCCAGGCTGGCGGCATGGATGCCGATGGAGGCTATGGCCTGCACCACGCCCTGCCCCCAAGCGCCCTTGTTCTGCGTGCCCGCCAGGTATCGGACGACCATGCCCATGATTCGGCCAAGGATCAGCGAGACCAGAACTCCGCTGGCCGAATTGGAGGATATGGCGACCATGATGATGGCCACGACGTATAGAGCGTTCCATCCCCACTTGACCGAGCTGCGTAGTCGACGGGGTCCTGCTGCACTCAGGAAGGCAGCCAGACCGGCATAGAAGTCAGGCAGCAGGACGGGAGACCCTATGGCGTTCTGGGAGTTGAATGAGGCGATCAGGGTCGGGTTGCCCGCCTTCAGGATCAGGTTGGAGGTCAGCATGACCAGCCCGAAGCCCAGGAACATGGCCAAGGGGGCAGTGATGGCCTGGATCCATTCCCTGTTGACCAGCAGATGGACAAGCACCGCCAGGACCACGGTCACGGTCACTGCTTGCTGAAGGAAGGCCGTGGGCACGTCCATGAGCCAGTCCATGGCATTGCCGGCCTGGCGCATGTCCGACTCGACCCCGGCGGCTATGCCCTTCAGATAGACAGCTGCCAGAGTGACCAGGATTCCCAGGATCAGTGCTGCCAGGGCTCGAAGCAGGTCTTCGGCATCATGAACCCGCTGGGGTGGGGTATCCCGAATGACGATCTGGTCTTCCTGCACAGGGTCGGCGGAATCGGTGTCCTCGGGGGTAATGGTCGACTGGGACGGGGTCATGGTCAGTCGCGATCGAAGTCCACCAAGGTTCCGGCTGCACCGGTGTAGGTTGCCGGCGTCAAGGCCTTGAGCCGGCTCGCCGTGTCCTGGTCCAGGTCCAAGCCGTCGATGAAGTGCTCGACATCCTCCCGGCCGATCCTCTTGCCCCGCATCAGCTCCTTGACCTGCTCGTAGGGGTGATCCATGCCTGAGCGTCCAGCCAGCCCGGCGGCCCGCATGGCCGTCTGTATGGGCTCGCCCAGGACCTCCCAGTTGCTGTCCAGTTCGCGGGCCATCTGTGTCTTGTCTGGGTGGATGGTCTGCAGACCGCCGTCCAGGTTGTCCAGAGCCAGCAGGCTGTAGCCCAGGGCCGAACCGATGTTGCGCTGTGTGGTGGAGTCAGTCAGGTCCCGCTGCCAGCGGGTTTCGGTCAGGGTTGTGGCCAGGGTGTCCAGCAGGGCTCCTGAGATCTCCAGATTGGCTTCGGCGTTCTCGAAGCGTATGGGGTTGACCTTGTGGGGCATGGTGCTGGAGCCGGTGGCGCCTTTGACGGGTTCCTGGGCGAAGACGCCGCGGGAGATGTACATCCAGACATCCACGGCCAGGTTGTGCAGGATCCGGCCCAGGTGGGCGATGTTGCCGAAGAGCTCGGCCTGCCAGTCGTGGGACTCGATCTGAGTGGTCAGTGGGTTCCAAACCAGGCCCATCCGTTCTGTGACGAAGGCCCGGGTCAGATCGATCCAATCCACCTGCGGCAGGGCGGCCAGATGGGCACCAAAGGTTCCAGTGGCGCCATTCATCTTGCCCATGTAGTCCTGATGGCGGATCCGATCCAGCTGCCGGTGCAGCCGGTGGACGTAGACCGCCATCTCCTTGCCCAGGGTGGTGGGTGTGGCCGGCTGGCCGTGGGTCAGGGCAAGCATGGGCAGATCCCGGTATTGCTCCGCCATGGTCGCCAGATGGCTCTCGATTCGGGTGGCCTTGGGGAGCCAGACCTGTTCGACCCCGCCTCGGATGCAGCGGGCATAGGCCAGATTGTTGATGTCTTCGCTGGTGCAGGCGAAGTGGACCAGGGGTGTCAACCCGGGAAGTTGGGACTCAGGGCCAAGGGCTGTGGCTGCAGCTTCCAGACGGCGGTCGATGTAGTATTCCACGGCTTTGACATCGTGGTGGGTCTGGGCTTCGATGCCAGCCAGTTCAGCGATGCCGTCGGCGTCGAAATCCTCGGGGATGGCTCGCAGATAAGCCTGCTCAGCTTTGGTCAGGGGCTCTACGCCCGGCAGGACCGGGTGCTGGCCGTTGCCCGGGTAGCCGTTGGCCAGCATGATCACCCATTCGACCTCGACCCGCATACGCTCGCGGTTCAAGGCAGGTTCGCTCAGATAGTCCACCAGATCGGCGGTCTGCCTGCGGTAACGTCCGTCCAAGGGATTGAGGGGGATGACTGGGGTGATTCGGCTCAGGTTCATGCCTCCAGCCTAGACGACCGGGTCAACCAGTAGGAATCGACATGGGCGCTTCTGGTGGACCGCGTGTCCTGCTCATCGCTGCAGCCTGCCGCGGTAATATCGGGTCTCCTGCAGATCGCCCTCGATGGCATGGGCGAAGTGGTCGTCCTGATGTCGTACTGCTGGTGAGTTCTGATCTCGGGCATCGGCCCAGGCCGCCCGCTGGTAGGCCATGCCATGGGTGGATTCCTTGCCGGGTCCGGCAGTGGTCACTGTCCGGCCAGTCCGGCTGCCACCTGGAGGGGGAGGTCCTCCCGCTCTTCCCCTCACGGTCAGCTGATTGGGCCGGGAGGGGTTGTCGGCTCCATCAAGACTGGAGACCAGCTCTTCGCGCATCTCCACGCTGGTGACCCAGGTGTCTGACCCTATCTGGCGATGGGCGATGGGTGATCCGACGGTCACGATGTGATCGAAGTGGTAGCGGTTGGAAAGATCCGAGGCCATGGTGGCGGCCACGATACCGCCCTGGGAATGACCCACCAGGCTGACCGGATCGTCCGGGCGCACCCCGGCATCCCGCATGGCCTGGTCCACCAGACGCAGGGAGGCCGCCCTTTCGCGTACTGAAGCCTTGTCGCTCATGAGCTGGATGTTTTGGCACCAGCCGATGGGCGAATCGAGATGGGAGCTGGTGCCGGGTATGTAGACCAGCCAACGGTCCTTGCCGTCCGCCTCCCGATATCGTTGTACAGCGATGGTTGCGTAAGGAATGCCGTCCTGGCAGGATCCCAAGCTCTCCAGATTTCGCAGAGCGGTGGCGATGTCATGAGCCTCGCCCAACCCCTTGCCCTGAGGCTGGACAGGATCCATCGCGAGCCTGTCACCCTGAAGATGGGCGAGCACGAAGGGCACCAGCAGGCCTGGACCGGTGACCAATCTGCCAATAGGATCATGGTGGTCTGAAGTCAGGTCGGATGCGGTGGCGGCCAGCAGAGGCTGATGGATGCCGGCCGTAGTTTCCAGAAATTCCTGGAATTGCGAGGCATCCAGTTTGCCGGTCAGTTTAGCTGCTCCCAAGCTCAGACCGATGGTTCCCAGCATGAACGGGGCAATAGGCTGAAACAGGGTCAAGGCCTTGGACATCAGGGATTCTATCAGCCTTTCCATGAATGATTCCGCCTGCGAGTACAACCCGTAGGCCTTGGTCAGCCGATCGGCCACAGACTGGAGCCTGGTGCGGAGATCTTCGCAGGCCTGAGCTTGGCCACTGCAGAAGGTCACCATCAGGTCCAGGGGCAGACGGGCGTGACCTGGCGGCGGCACGGCAGCCTGGGTGCAGGGGAGGGCGGGCAACCCTGGCATGGTTCTGCGGATGGCCTGATTGGTGAGAATCCATTGCGTCTGCAGGGTGGCCAGGGCTCCGCCTGCCTGGTTGAGCCGGTCCGCCATGCCGGTCAGGTGGTCCAATTCTGTGTTGGTGTAACCGTTGGCATCGGGTGCGGCGGTGACCGTCCGCTTCATGGTCGGCTCTCTTGATCGATCAGGTTCAGGGTGCGTCCTGCCTGGACACGCTGATCCTGGCAGAGGGCATCCATGGCCCGTACCTGGGACCGGTAGGCCTGAGCGGCCTTTCCCTGCCAGTCGACCCTCAGAGCCTGGTCGGCTAGTTCGCTCAGGTGGACCAGGGTTGTTCGCGACTGCCGAGCCATATCGGCCAGCATGGTCCGGCAACGGGCCACCCGTGCGTGGCAGGGGCAGGCTCCGGCCGCCTCAGGATCGGACAGGTAGGAGGGCTGCTCGAGGAAGGGGCCCAGGGTGGGTAGTGACGATGGTGATGACTTGTCCATGCGTCTACTTCATCACTGCAGTCATGCTTGCATGGCGTCGATTGGGCCATGTGGTCGAATGTTGCCTGATCCGTTTTGATGGGGACGGGTCTTCGAAAAATGATCGAGCAATGCCTGGTGAGGCCGGTCACCAGGGTTTGACGTTCTTTTCCCGATCCTGGTGGCCGCCCGTATTGCCTGTTGGGCTGGGGGATGAGGAGGGATCGCTCTGTTCTTGGTTGCGCCTGAGCAGATCCTCTACCTCAGCTTCCTGCTGCTTGGTCAACCCAGAGGATGCGCCCTTGCCTGATCCGCTCTTTCCGCCCTGCTCGTGCTTGGTTGTGTCTGCTTGTTGTTTTTTGAGTATCTGTTCCGTACGTTTGGTCAGCGCAGTGCTGGTCGCTTGGTTGGCCTGCGCGGCCTGCCTGGTCTTCGGCAGAAGCAAAGGGCCCGGCCGCGCCGCTTGGGCGAAAAGGCGGTCTGCCTGATCTTGCAGTGCCTTGATTGCCGCCGGGTCTGCCTGTGGGTTTCGGGCCTGCCGGATGCTGGTATTCAGTGTGCGAGTGGCCTCGTTGTAAGTGGCGATGGCTCTGACGTTGATCAGGCCCCATGTCCCGGCCAGCGCTGCTATCAGGGCTAAACCGATAAGGACCAGACGCGTTCGAAGGGTGTTCCTGCTCATAGCAATCTCCTCGAAGTACGGACCCATTGCCCTGCCTCAACCAGGATCAGGACCAGTTCCACCAGTGCCAAGGGCCAGACCAGCGGGGTGACATGTCGGCGCACCTGGTCGACCGTGGTCACCCGGTAGCGCTTGGAGACCGAAGCTGTAGCGCCCTCGCGGACAGTGACCCCCTTGGCCAGGGCCTGATAGTGGCCGCTCATCTCGTCGGCCATGGCCTTGAGGGTGTCCGGATCCATGGCCGAGATGCCCGGCTGGCCGGTCTGCGGATCCGTCACCCAGCTCCCGGCGCCGCTGCCGCCGACGTCCGAGGTCAACGGCACCGTGCCTCCCTTGGCTGAGCCGGTTCCCAGGACAAAGGCCTCGTCCAGCCCTTCCCTGAGTACGCTGAAGGATCGCCGTTCGTCTCTGCCGGTCTGCTCTCCATCGCTGATCAGATAGAGCATGATCCGGTCGTTGGGATGCTGGTCCTTGGTCTGCTTCAATGCCAGAGTCAGCCGATCCAGAGGAGCATCCAAGCTGGAGCCGGAGGAACGGGAGGTGGGCTCTGTGGCCAGCCCGCGGGCCCAGTTGTCCACAGCTCGTACGTCGGGGGTCAGGGGCAGATCGACGCTGGCCGAGGCGCCGAAACTCAGGGCCGAGAAGGATGCATCCGGATAGGTGTCGACCAGGTCGCGGACGGCTGCTTTGGCTGCCTCCAACCGGCTTATGCCGTCCTGGGCCCCATATCCGGCATCCTTGACTGCCATGGATCCGGTCACGTCGACCGCAATGAAGACATCAGTGGCGTTGACGGCCTTGTTGGTGGTTTTACTGACGGTGCTGGGGGTCAGGACCATGAGGGCCAGGATCAGGACCATGGCGGTGCGCCGGGCCAAGGCCCAGCGATCGGCATCCGTATCCCGGCCCTTGCGCAGTCCATGGATGACCAGCGCAATGGCCAGGAGCAGCAGCAGGCCCGACAATAGGCCGCCGGCCACCCAGCCCAAGGCAGGCTCAAAGGTCAGGGACTTGAGTATGTTCATCGCTTCAGCCTCCAGGCCAGGAGCAGATATCCGGACAGCGCCAGGGCCAGGGCCAGGGTCCACCAGCCGGGTGCATCCACCAGGCTGGACTGCTCCTGCTGGCGTGGGTCGGCTCCATGGCGATGTTCGATCCGGCGGACCAGCGCGTTGATGGAGTTCCCGTCCTGCCGTCTAAGGAAGATGCCGCCGCGGGCTTCGATCAGCCGCTGCATCTGCCGTGTGCTCTCCGCCTCGGTGCCTTGGTCCGGTCCCGAATAGAGTCCGTCCACCGCGATTCCTGCGGCCGAGGTCAGCTTGAGCGCCTCCTCCAGGGTGTATGTGGGTTTGCCGGAGACCACGTTATCGGTGGCCAGGACCAGGGAGCTCGAACGTTGGTCGGCCTTTGCCGGTCCGGGTTGGCCCTTGGGAGCGAATTGCGGCAGGAGCGCAGCGCAACCCACCAGCCCGTCGCCGATCAGTGAGGTGGTGTCCCGGCGGTTCTGCGTGCCCTCCAGCCAGTCGCTGATGTCCTGGTACTGTCGTCCGCTCATGGCATCGATGCGGTCCTGGGACTGCACCCCGTCTAGGATCCGCCGTGCCTTGCTCAATTCGGCGGTGATCATGCCGTAGTCATCGGTAAGGGGGAAGACGGTGCGCGAGGTGGAGTTGAAGATGCTCAGAGCCATGCGTTCGCTCCGGAAGCTGCGGACCAGATCGAGGTAGGAGGCGATTACCTGCCTGTCGTAGGGCAAGGTGGAGCCGGACACATCCAGACATAGCACGATATCGCGGTTATGACCCTGCTCCAATGTCCGATCGACCCGGGCGGGCCTGGCAGCCAGGCTCAAAACCATCAGCAGGGCCAGAGAGAGCAGGATTGCGGCGCAACGGTTCAATCGTCGCCAGCGCCTCAGCGCCTCATGGCCCTCATCGGTGTCCAGATCGCTCTTCAAGGTCCAGACCCGTGCCCCTGTTTGCTGATCAGGCTTGCCACGACCTGCCATACGGTAGGCCAGCAGGCCGAACGTCAGAGCCAGGGCCAAAGCCAGAATCGGCAGCCATGGCCACCGCCAGGACAGATTGCCTATGCTCATCGCGGCCACCGTTCAATCAAATCCCGTACCCACTCGGCTGCCTGATTCACCGTGGCGTCAGTTCCCTCGCTGTCCTTGGGAAGGGCGAATTCGGGCGGGTAGAGGGCATCTATGGTCTGTCGAAGCAGGTCCAGACCCTGCCGCGTACTCGGCGTACGGGGCTGAGCCTGGATTTCGGCCAAAGTCTTGGACTTCATGTCGCTGTTCCAGGAACGGGAGGCAAATCCACGAGCGATAGCGGCCAGTGCCGTCATGGCCTGGTCACGGTCCAGATGGCCCTTGTCGTACTGGGCCACCACCTGATCGATCCTCTGACGCCATGCATCGAGGGAGTCAGGGCTCGCTTGGATCGGGTGCCCTTCCTGCTGACGGCGGAACCTGGGCAGGAGAATGGCCGCTCCGGCTAGGGCCAGGGCCAGTACGATGGCGGTCGTCGTCAGAGCCAGCAGCCATGTGGGCTGGGTCATGGTGGGCATGATCTTGATTCGACCATGACCGGACGCAAGACGAATCAGGACGACAGCATTCATGCCGCCATCACCGTCCGTCGCATGGGAATGCCTGGTCGGCCGGCTGAGAGCAGGTGGATGAACCTGTTGAACATGGCTGTGCTGGAGTCGGCCCGGATCAGCGAGGCCCCGATTCTGGCCAGTTCCCGGCTAAAGGCCTCGATCTGATAGCGCCTGTGCAGGTCCACAGCTCGCGTCCCGTTTGCGGTACGCAGGAAAGCCGGGATCCTGCTTCCGCTGGGCGCATCCGTCACCGAGCCCATAGGGGGCTGCTGGCGCAGGGGATTCATGGTCTCCACTCCAATGAAATTCAGGGGGTGGGTGGTTGCCAACTGTCGGATGGTCGGCATCAGGTCAACGTGCAATGCCGACTGGTCGGTGGCGATGACCAGCATGGCCTGCCGGTCCTGGATGCCGGCAGCGTAGCCCAGCAGTGCCTCAAGGTTGCGTGGCTGATCCAGCGGTGACTCCAGAGCCCGGTCCAGGGTCTGTTCGAATCGGGCGAAGCCCCCCTGGCAGGGTATGCGGCGGATGGCGGATGAATCGACCAGGACCAGGTCCACCTCATCGCTGCGGCGCAGGCAGAGGGAGGCGAACATGCACAGGGCGTTGGCGGCCACCTGGATGGCCTGCTCCCCGTCAGGGCACGTTCCAGACATCTCGCGGCCGACATCCAGCAGCAGCCAGACCTTGCTGGTAACCAGGCGCTCGCGCTCCACCACCATGGGCCGACCCATCCGTGCGCTGGCATGCCAGTCGATCATGCGGGTTTCGTCTCCGAACTCATAGGCGCGCAGGTTGGCACGTTCGTCGTCGCCGCCGCGTCGGCCAGAGGAATGCTCGCCCTCCAGCAGCCCAAGGGCCCTGCGCACCGTGGGAAGCCGCAGACTGGTGTCCAAGGACTCGATCCGTCTGCGGACCGGGTCGCGATTCGAGCGTCGACGGCTCATGGCACCGGCACCGTGTCCACGATCTGGTCGATGATGTCGTCGCTGCTGATGCCGTCGGCCTGCGCCTCGAAAGTCAGCAGGATCCGGTGGCGGAGCACCGAATGGGCCCAGTCCTTCAGATCCTCGGGAATGACGTAATCCCTGCCAGTCAGCAGGGCTCTGGCCTGGCCAATGCGCACCAGGGCGATGGAGGCACGCGGGCTGGCTCCCAGCCTCACCTGCTCGGCCAACCCTTGGATGGGCCGCGATCCAGCCCCCCTGCTGGTGGCTGCCAGATCGACTGCATATCGCATGATGGGCTGTGCCACGTGGACCTGCCGGGCCTTCTGCCTCAGGAAGTCCACATCGGCGATGGTCAAGGCGTCCCGATCGTCCTTGCCGGGCATATCGGTGCCTCGGCTGGTCAGCATCTGCAGCATTCGGGTCTCCTGGTCGGCATCAGGATATGTCATGACGGCCTTGAGCATGAACCGGTCCATCTGGGCCTCGGGCAGGTTGTAAGTGCCTTCCTCCTCAATGGGGTTCTGGGTGGCGATCACCATGAAGGGCCGGGGCAGGGCTATGCGCTCGCCGCCGATGGTGGTGGCGCCCTCGGCCATGGCCTCAAGCATGGCTGACTGGGTCTTGGCGTTGGAACGGTTGATCTCGTCCAGGAGAACGAAGTTGGCGTGGATAGGGCCCAGCTGCGTCGAGAAGCGCTGTGTGGAGAAGTCGTAGACCTGGGTGCCTACCAGATCCGAGGGCATCAGGTCGGGCGTGCACTGAATCCGCTTGAAGCTGCCAGAGACCGAGGTGGCCAGGGTCTGAGCGGCGGTGGTCTTGGCCAGGCCGGGCACGGATTCGATCAGGATGTGTCCTGAGGCCACCAGCGTCAGGATCAGCGCCTCCCGCAGGTTCTCCTGGCCTACCAGAGTCCTGGAAAAGCGGGTCCTGATCCGGTCGGCCAACTGACGGCAACGTTGCAGGTCGTCCTGGCTGATTGGCGGAACCTGCCGGTCCTGAGCAGGCTGAACAGATGGGGACTGACTGGGTCGAGGTGGGAATAATGCCATAGCAGACATGGTAACGGCATTTCCTGACGATTCAGCCAGCTGGAATCAGGTCAGGGACCAATCCACCGGCTGGGCGCCCATGGCCTCCAGGGCATGGTTGGCCTTGGAGAATGGACGTGATCCGAAGAAGCCGTATCGGGCCGACATGGGGCTGGGATGCGGGGATTTGATGATGGCCGCATTGGTCAGCAGGGGCTCCAGGCTCTGGGCCTGCCTTCCCCAAAGAATGGCCACCAGGGGCCGGACCCTGCCCTCCTGGTCGCGTCGGTCGTTCAGAGCTCGGATGGCGGCGTCGGTGATCTCCTCCCAGCCCTTGTTCCGGTGGCTGGCCGGCTTGCCCACCCGTACAGTCAGGCAGCGGTTGAGCAGCATGACCCCTCGCCTGGTCCAAGGCGTCAGATCGCCGTTGGAGGGCGTGGGCAAGCCCAGGTCGGAGCTGAGCTCGGTGTAAATATTGCGCAGGGAGCCGGGGATGGGGCTGACGGCAGGGTCCACGCAGAAGCTCAGGCCCACCGGATGCCCGGGCGTCGGATAGGGATCCTGGCCCACGATCAGGACCTTGATGGAGTCGAAGGGGATGGTAAAGGCACGAAGGATGTTCTTGCTGGCAGGCAGATAGCGGTGGCCCTGGGCCAGCTCGGATCTGAGGAAGTCGCCCATCCGGTGGATGTTGGGCTCGACAGGAGCGAGAGCCTTGGCCCAGCCAGGATCCACCAAGGCGCTCAGAGGTTTGCGATGGGTTCGGCCCTGGCCTCCTGCTATGGTCGGAGGGTTGGTACCGGTTCCGTTCGTCGGCGCGGGGGAGGTTGCGGCAATAGGCTGGCTGCTGTTCATAAGGTCACTATATCGCTTGGTGATATGAGCCGGTCAGGGTTGTCATGGCTTTCCCGGGCTTACGGGGAACGTCGGATGGTCAGCGGGATGCTGCTCCGGCGTCCCATTACATATAATGGTTCAGGATCCGGTGGAGCGGAGGAGAGTTCATGGCTAGCACGCGCGACAATGGGACGCAGGCGCGCCCTCAGGTTCATGATGCGTTCGACAACCCTCCCAAGGGGCCGGTCGGTGTGCATCGGGGGCCCCGTTCCCTGCCGGTCAGGACTCTGCCCTACCTGCTGGTGGTTGTCCTGGCCGTGCTGTGCGGACTGGGCTTATGGGCTGCAGTCAGCGGCTCCCTGCCCTGGCAGCAGACGCACACTGATGCCTCCCGGGTCATCAGCAGCCATCTGCCCAAGCGGTCTGCATCCCCCTCCGCCTCAGACAGCAAGACCTCTGCTGAAAAATCCTCCCAGGAGCAGGCTTCGCAGCCGCCCTCGCAATCGCCTTCGACGAGTGCATCCAGCAGCAGCCCGGCACCTGTGGTCAACAGGGGCACACAGGTGGCCATCATCAACGGAACCAGGATCACCGGGCATGCGGGCAGCAAGCGCCAGGTCCTGGTCAATGCCGGTTACACTGCGGTCACGGCAACCAACCCGCAGGGCGCTCTGCCTGGTGTAAGCACGGTCCGCTACCGTGATGAGGCCGACAAGGCTACCGCCCAGGAGGTGGCCAGCCTGCTGGGCATCACCCAGGTTGAGCAGTCCTCCGTGGCCTCCACTCCGGTGGAAGCCATCCTCATGCAGTGAGGTTCAGCCAGCCGGACGACAAAGGGAATTCGATGGCAAAAGTTCCCGAATTTCGGCTCGGCGTTTTGCAATTGCCCTGTCGATAGGCCTAAACTGACCTTGCCGACCAGGCAGATGCGGTCAGTCTCGTATCTGTTGTGACGCGGCACCTATGTTAAGGAAGTTAGTTATGGCACAAGGCACTGTGAAATTCTTCAGCGCTGGCAAGGGTTACGGATTCATCAATCCCGACGATGGCGGCGAGGACGTGTTCGTGCACTACTCAGCCATTCAGTCCGACGGGTTCAAGACCCTTGATGAGGGAGATAAGGTCGAATATCAGGTGGAAGAGGGCCCCAAGGGTCTGCAGGCAACCAAGGTCACTAAGCTCTGATTGTCATCTTCTGTATTCGTCATGGTGGATCCCGGTTATTCCGGGGTCCATTTTTTTGTAGCATGTGTTTCGAATTGCAGTGCTGAGCCGGGACTGTGCAGGGTGCGGATTGCCTGTGGGCGCGGCCGATGGGTCAGGGGCGATATGGCATACAGCCTGCAGCGTATTTTCCCCTGGGGTTGGCACTCGGCTCCATCGAGTGCTAATCTGCTGAATTAGCACTCGAGGTGCGGGAGTGATAACACGACAGCTGACGGTCGGGTTCCGTTCCACGCCGACGGTGGGTCATGAAACCTCAAGCCATGACGGAGGAAGCAACAATGGCAAAAATCATCGAGTATGACGAGGAAGCTCGTCAGGGCATGCTTGCCGGCCTGGACAAGCTGGCCGACACAGTCAAGGTCACCTTGGGCCCCAAGGGTCGCAATGTGGTGCTGGACAAGTCCTACGGGGCCCCGACCATCACCAACGACGGCGTCTCCATCGCCAAGGAGATCGACCTGGAGGATCCTTACGAGCGCATCGGCGCCGAGCTGGTCAAGGAAGTCGCCAAGAAGACTGACGACGTAGCCGGAGACGGCACCACCACCGCCACCGTACTGGCCCAGTCCCTGGTGCATGAGGGCCTGAAGAACGTGGCTGCCGGGTCCAACCCCATCGCCCTGCGTCGCGGCATCGAGAAGGCCGCCGACGCCATCGTCAAGGAGCTCGTGGCTCAGTCCAAGGAAGTCGAGACCAAGGACCAGATCGCTGCCACCGCCACCATTTCTGCGGGCGACCCCGAGATCGGCAATGAGATCGCCGAGGCCCTGGACAAGGTCGGCCAGGACGGCGTGGTCACCGTCGAGGACAACAACCGCTTCGGCCTGGACCTGGAGTTCACCGAGGGCATGCGCTTCGACAAGGGCTACATCGCCCCCTACTTCGTCACCAACAACGACGACCAGACCGCCGTTCTGGATGATCCTTACATTCTGCTGACCTCGGGCAAGGTCTCCAGCCAGCAGGACGTGGTCCACATCGCCGAGCTGGTCATGAAGACCGGCAAGCCGCTGCTGATCGTCGCTGAGGATGTGGATGGCGAGGCGCTGCCCACTCTGATCCTCAACAAGATCCGCGGCACCTTCAACTCCTGCGCCGTCAAGGCTCCTGGCTTTGGCGACCGCCGCAAGGCCATGCTGCAGGATATGGCCATTCTGACCGGCGCACAGGTGGTCTCCGACGAGCTCGGCCTCAAGCTGGACTCCATCGACATGAGCGTGCTGGGCACCGCCAAGAAGGTCATCGTCTCCAAGGACGAGACCACTATCGTCTCCGGTGGCGGCTCCAAGGATGAGGTTTCCGCACGCGTGGGCCAGATCCGCACCGAGATTGAGAACACTGACTCCGACTACGACCGCGAGAAGCTGCAGGAGCGGCTGGCCAAGCTGGCCGGCGGCGTGGCCGTCATCAAGGTCGGCGCAGCCACCGAGGTCGAAGCCAAGGAGCGCAAGCACCGCATCGAGGATGCTGTCCGCAACGCCAAGGCCGCCATTGAAGAGGGTCTGCTGCCCGGAGGCGGCGTGGCTCTGGTTCAGGCCGCTGCCAAGGCCGAGAAGGATGTCAAGCTGGATGGCGACGAGTCCACCGGTGCCTCCATCGTCTTCCGCGCCATTGAGGCCCCCATCAAGCAGATCGCCGAGAACAGCGGCATCTCCGGTGACGTGGTCATCAACAAGGTCCGTTCGCTGCCTGCCGGCCAGGGCTTCAACGCCGCCAACAACGAGTACCAGGACCTGCTGGAGGCCGGTGTGGCCGACCCCGTCAAGGTGACCCGCTCTGCCCTGCAGAACGCAGCCTCCATCGCCGGGCTCTTCCTGACCACCGAGGCCGTCGTGGCCAACAAGCCTGAGCCTCCGGCACCTGCTGCCGCTCAGCCTCAGGGCGACATGGGCTACTGATCCCCTCGAGGTTCGGCCGGGCTTTTCGGCTGGACTGATTGATCGCCAAGGACAGGGGCCTGCGCACCGGATAATGGTGCGCAGGCCCCTGTCTCTTTTCTTGCGCTCGTTCACCGCCGGTTCCGTTTTCCGCATATGCTTGCCGGGTCTGGGGCCGATCCGCCATGATCGAATGGCTCCGGGTTGCCTGCATCAACCAGGCGTCAGGCTCCGGTGAAGAGACGGGTGGCTTGGGCCTCGGTGTCCGCATAGAGCGACGATGCCTGTGTCAGAGCTGCCTGAATGCCTTCAAGCGCCTGTTCCATCTGAGCCTGCGAGGCGCGCCACTGCTGGGCCACTGTGGCGAATTGGCTGGCCGCCGAGCCCTGCCAGACGCTTTGCAGATTGTCCAGATTAGTGTACATTCCCGCCACGGCATCTCTGATGGCCCCTATCGAGCCGCTGACCGCGCCGGAGGCCGTCTGTATCTGATCCGAATCAACTTGGTACCGTGTCATGATTGTCCTTTCCGTGAATGGCGGTGATGGTGGGGGAGTCCAATGCCGTCAACCGCTACTGTGGACACTATGACAGTGTTCACGCAGTTGCCCCGTCCGCGGACCCATGTGGTCGAACGAGTCCCCTTCCACAAGACGAATCCGGTCGGCGTTTCACCCATAAAGCGGGTGCTGGCTTTTCTGCTCTTGATGATTTTGACGGTCGGGGTTATGGGGCCGACCAAGGCTTGTGCCGATGAGCCTCAGGCTGGGGCCGGAACCATGACCGACGCGATCACTGATCCGCAGAATTTGCTGGGTTCGGACGTAGGATCCGTCAAGGATGCTATCCAGGAAACCGCAGAGCAAACAGGAGTATCGGTCCGGCTGCTCTACCTTCCGCATTTCTATCAGGGCGTTAAGCCTGAGACCTGGGCATCCAGGGTGCTCGAATCAATGAAGCCCACCCACGACACGGTTCTACTGGCTGTGGCCTCTCAGGACGGCAAATTGGTCGTGGCGGTCTCCAGCAACTCGCAGGCTTGGCTCAAGGACCAATCCAGCGTAGATCAGCTCTCGCAGGCTGCTTTGGAGCCGGTCACCAAGGGCCGCAATCCCGACTGGGTGGGCTCGGCCAAGGCCATGATGGACCAGGTTGAGACTCTTGACCAAAACCATCGGCATCGCCGGGTGATGATCATTGCCCTTTCGGTGACGGTTGTCGTCCTGGTCATGCTGGGCGTAGCCGTTGCGATTTGGTGGCGTCGCAGTAGCCGAACCGGGGCTCATCATCGCAAGTCCGGTGCTCCGAAGAAGCAATTACGCCCGACAGAGACGGTCAGCGAACTCTCAGATAATACCCAGAAAGACGCGGCAAGCTGAGACCATGAGCAAACCGACGCAAGCACAACTGGTCGTGGTCGACGACGAACCGTCCATCAGGGATCTGCTGGTGGCCTCCCTGCACTTCGCAGGCTTTGCGGTCGAGACCGCGGCGTCCGGCTCCGAGGCCATTCAGGTCATTGAGCGCATCCAGCCCGATCTGATCGTCCTGGATGTCATGCTGCCTGATATCGATGGATTCACGGTCACCTCCCGTATCCGTCAGGAGGGAATCGAGGCGCCGGTGCTCTTCCTGACGGCCAGAGATGATACCCAGGACAAGGTCATGGGGCTGACTGTGGGCGGCGACGACTACGTGACCAAACCCTTCAGCCTGGAGGAGGTTGTGGCCAGGATCAAGGCCATATTGCGCAGGACGCGTGAGCATCAGGAGGACGATCCGATCATCCGCGTAGGGGATCTGGAGATCAACGAGGATTCGCACGACGTCACCAGGGCCGGGCGACCCATCGACCTGAGTCCGACCGAATACAAGCTGCTGCGCTACCTGATGGACAATGAGGGCCGCGTGCTCAGCAAGGCGCAGATTCTGGATCATGTCTGGCAGTACGACTGGGGCGGGGATGCGGCCATTGTGGAGTCCTACATCTCCTACCTGCGCAAGAAGGTGGACGGCATCACCATCAGTGACGGACATGGCGGGGAGCGCAAGGTCACCCCGCTGATCGAGACCAAGCGGGGCATCGGCTACATGATTCGGGCCCCTAGGCAGAACGCATCGGATGGCGGCGATGGCGACTAGTCCCTTGGGCTCGACTCCCATGGCAGAACCGTCGGCTGACGGGGCCAACTCCGTCATGGGTTCGGATTCCGGCAAGGGAAAGGGCTCCGGCAGGCCGAGGGGTCGGTTCATGCACAGGTCGCCGCTGGCTGCCATTCCCTTAAGCACCAAACTTGTGGCCAGCATGCTCATCCTGCTCATCGTGGGCACGGTGGGTGTCTCTGTGGCCATCTGCCAGATGGCCGATGACTATCTGATGAAGCGCACGGACTCCCAGTTGATACGCCAGGCCAACCTGGGCATCCGCAACGCCACCCTTCTGCGCCAGGAGGATCTGAGCAAGAATGGCCTTGGCCCCACTGACTATTTCCTGCAGATCCGCGACGACAAGCTGCACATTATTTCGGACGATCTGAATCCTATGCAGGTCAACGGGGTCATTTCCCGCCCTCGTCTGCCCGCCGACGGCAGCCTGGACTCGATACCCCTGGGCAAGCCGACCACGGTACCGGCCTATGTGCGCGTCTCGCGACAGGCCTCGCCAGACCGGGACACCATGAAGCGAGCCCGGGCCTCCTGGCGAGTGGTGGCCATGCAGTGGAAGCTGCGCAACGAACTGGACGGCTCCGAAATCAGCGGCATCCTCTTCATCGGTCTGTCCATGAGCGACCAGGACGAGGCCGTGCACGATCTGACGGCTTTCTGCATGATCATTGCCGTTGTTGTGGTCCTTCTGGGCGGAGTCATCTCGGTTCTGCTGATCCAGTCCACCCTGGTTCCCCTCAAACGCATCGAGAAGACTGCTGCCAAGATAGCGGCCGGTGACCTATCCCAACGCATTCCCAGCTTCCCGGAGAACACCGAGGTGGGTTCCCTGGCAGCATCCCTGAATGCCATGCTGACGCGAATCGAGCATTCCTTCGACGAGCAGCGCCAGACCACCGAAAAGATGAAACAGTTTGTTTCGGATGCCAGCCATGAGCTTCGTACCCCTCTGGCCGCCATCCACGGCTATGCAGAGCTCTACAGGATGCAGCGCGACTATCCCGGGGCTCTGGAGCGTGCCGACAAGTCCATCCAGCACATCGAAGACTCTTCGACCAGGATGACGGTCCTGGTCACGGATCTGCTCTCGCTTGCACGTCTGGATGAGGGCAGGGGGATCGACCCGACCCTGCCGGTCGATCTGACCGGACTGGTGCGAGACGGGGTGGACGACCTGCATGCCTTGGACCCGGGCAGAGAAGTGGCTACAGGAAGGGTTTGCCTGCATACCGAAGACCAGCCCGCCCCCCAGGAGAAGCCGGTCACGCCCAACAAGGGTCTGCCGGGCCTCAAGGGACGCAACAAGGAAAAGATCACCGTGGGCGGGCACCTTGGCCCGGCCGTCAGCCTGGACATCCAGGAGGGTCCCCTGCCCTCGGTACCGGTGACTGGCGATCCCAGCCGCCTGCGTCAGGTGATTACCAATATCGTGGGCAATATCCACCGCTACACCCCAGCCGATTCGCCGGTCCAGGTGGGATTGGGCCTGGTCAAGGCGACCATCGCTCCAGCGGATCTGACCAGGTTGGAGGCCACTGAGTCCTCGCTGGGACACCTGACTGAGGCGATCCAGGTGGCAGAGAACAGCCATGTGGGCACCGACTATGCCATCATCCGGGTGGTTGACCACGGGCCAGGCGTTCCGGAGGAATCCAGGTCCAGGCTCTTCGAGCGCTTCTACACGGCCGACCCGTCCAGGGCTCGGGAGAAAGGCGGCACGGGGCTTGGACTGGCCATTGTCCAGTCCATTGTCAAGGCTCATCAGGGATTCATATGTGCCTCGCAGACCCCGGGAGGCGGCTTGACCTTCACCATCGTCATACCCCAGGGCGTCATCCGGGATCAGGGGCGCCTTGGGGACCAGGCCAATTCTGCCCCCAGCCGTCCCGTACGCCCATGACAAGATGGGTCGTCCTGCCCGTTGCGTTCAGGTAGACTGAGTTCGGATATATCAGTTCAAGAAGCAACGTAAGGAAGTGGCAGAGCATGCCCAGCGGGAGAGTACGGTGGTACGACGCCAAGCGGGGGTTCGGGTTCATCACGGATGAACAAGGCGGGGATGTCTTCCTGCCCTCATCGGCCCTGCCCGCCGGGGTGTCCACCATACGCAAGGGATCCCGGGTGGAGTTCTCAGTGGCTGAGGGCCGCAAGGGCCCCCAGGCCCTGGATCTGAAGCTGGTGGGGCCGACCCCCTCCATTCTGCGTGCCAAGCGACCTGATCCGGACGACATGGCCGCCATCGTGGAGGACTTGATCAAGCTGCTGGACTCCGCGGGCAATGGCCTGCGTAGACACCACTATCCAGGTCGGGCTGAATCCGCCAAGCTGGCCACCCTCTTAAGGGCTGTGGCCGATGACTTCGACGTGCCGGACTGAGCAGACGGCGATAACAATCCCACGTGGATCGGTCTGATCCGGTCCCACTGATGATGAAGGTGTGATAGATGGTTCAAGAGGACCTGGATCCTGAGGAACTGGCTAGGCGAGTGGCTCTGAGCGTGGCCGCCGACAGCGATGAGGTCGGTGGGCTGGTCGGCCGCACCCTGATTGGTGACGGAGTCTGGGACTACCGGTTCGCCTCGGCCATCAAGGGCTATGAGGGCTGGCAGTGGTCGGTCACCCTCTACCGTGATGAGGATGCCGATACCTGGACTGTGGATGAATCCTCTCTGGTGCCTACAGATGCGGCCCTGCAGCCGCCCGCTTGGGTTCCCTGGAAGGACCGCCTGCTGCCCTCGGATCTGAGCGTGACCGATGCCATGGGAACCGAGCCTGACGACCCCAGGCTGACAGCCGGATACAAGCCAGCGCAAGCTAGCCATCAGAATTCTCAAGTACAGCAGAACCCCGAAGATGATAACCCCGAAGATGATGAAGAAGGCCAGCAAGAATCGAGTCCCCTTGTTGGTGATGGGTCCGATCAGGAGACTGACGGCGTGGTCTTCCGCCTGGCAGACCGCCCAAGTGGAGAAAAAGACGTTCACGAGCAGGAATCGAATGATCATATTCCCCTCGGCGCACAGACCTCTTCCGATGACCTGGATGAGGCCGTCGACCGTTTCGCTCTGACCCGCCGACACGTGATGACGGCCGAGGCCAGGACGGCGACCGCCAAACGTTGGTACGAGGGTCAGCACGGTCCCAAGTCCCTGTCGACCAGGACGGCCAAGGGCAAGGCCTGCGAGACCTGTGGCTTCATGATTCCCCTGGCAGGCGATCTGGGGACCATGTTTGGCGTCTGCGCCAACCGATGGAGCCCGGACGACGGGCGCGTGGTCTCCCTGGATCATGGCTGCGGCGAGCATTCCGAGATCGAGCCCCAGGAGGAGTCCCATCTCTGGGTCCAGTCCCAGCCGGCCTATGACGATCTTCATATTGACGTGGTCAGGCAGAAGCCCCGTGAGGAGCGCCCAGAGGTGGAACTCATGGAGCAGATGCAGTCAGAAGACGGCTCAGAGGACTGATTCCAAGGCCTCGTTGCGTTCAGAGCGCAATCACCGGCGGGCCGAGAATAAACGTCACCGTAAATCTGTAGAGTGAATTACGGATCAAAGGGAAGGACAAGTATGTTCGAACGGTTTACCGACCGTGCGCGGCGGGTGATTGTGCTGGCGCAGGAAGAGGCCCGCACCCTGCAGCACAATTACATCGGCACCGAGCACCTCCTCCTGGGCCTGATCAGGGAGGGTGACGGTGTTGCCGCCAAGGCCCTGGCCTCCAAGGGCGTGGAACTGGATGCCACCCGCAAACAGGTTGAGGAGATGATCGGTAAGGGCAATGCGGTTCCCAATGGGCATATCCCATTCACCCCGCACGCCCGTCAGGTCCTGGAGCTGTCGCTGCGCGAAGCGCTTCAGCTGGGCCACTCTTACATTGGCACTGAGCACATTCTGCTGGGACTCATTCGCGAGGGTGAGGGTGTCGGCACCCAGGTGCTGATCAAGATGGGCGTGGATCTGGGCGATCTGCGGACCGCCACTATTGACATGATTCGCGGCAACCACGAGGGCGGCGATGCCGGCAAGGGCGATCTGGCCAATGCCGGCGGCGTTTCCAACAAGGGCGGACAGACCGGTTCGGCCATTCTGGACCAGTTCGGCAGGAACCTGACTCAGGAGGCCGCTGAAGGCAAGCTGGATCCGGTCATCGGCCGGGCCAACGAGATCGAGCGGGTCATGGTCGTCCTTTCCAGGAGGACCAAGAACAACCCCGTGCTGATCGGAGAGCCCGGTGTAGGCAAGACCGCTGTGGTCGAGGGCCTGGCGCAGAAGATTCATGAGGGCGATGTTCCCGAGACCCTCAAGGGCAAGCAGGTCTACTCGCTGGATCTGGGTTCCATGGTGGCCGGTTCACGCTACCGGGGCGACTTCGAGGAGCGCCTGAAGAAGGTGCTCAAGGAGATCAAGACCCGCGGCGACATCATCCTCTTCATCGATGAGATTCACACCATCGTCGGCGCAGGTTCGGCTGACGGGGCCCTGGGCGCCTCTGACATGCTCAAGCCCCTGCTGGCCCGCGGCGAGCTGCAGACCATCGGAGCGACCACTACCGACGAGTACCGCAAGTACATCGAGAAGGATGCGGCCCTGGAGCGGCGCTTCCAGCCCATTCAGGTCTCCGAGCCCACCATCGCCCAGACCATCGAGATCCTCAAGGGTCTGCGTGGCCGTTATGAGCATCACCACCATGTCACTATCACTGACAAGGCCCTGCAGTCGGCGGCTGAGCTCTCTGCGCGCTACATCCAGGACAGGAACCTGCCTGACAAGGCTATCGATCTGATCGATGAGGCCGGCGCACGCCTGCGCATCAAGCGGCTGACCGCCCCGCCGGAGCTCAAGGAGCTGGACGCCAAGGTGGATCGCATCTCCGCCCAGAAGGATCAGGCCATCAAGGACCAGGACTTCGAGAAGGCCGCTCAGCTGCGCGACAGCCAGGAGAAGCTGGAGGCCGAGCGCAAGGAGAAGGAACAGGCCTGGCACGAGGGCGAGTCCGACGTCAAGATGGTTGTCGATGAGGATGTGATCGCCGAGGTGGTCTCTTCGACCACCGGCATCCCGGTCTTCAAGCTGACCCAGGCCGAATCCAAGAAGCTCTTGGGCATGGAGAAGGAGCTGCACAAGCGGATCATCGGCCAGGACGAGGCCGTCTCCGCCCTGTCCCGCTCCATCCGCCGCACCCGTGTGGGTCTCAAGGATCCCAAGCGTCCCGCAGGTTCCTTCATCTTCGCCGGCCCCACCGGCGTGGGCAAGACCGAGCTGGCCAAGGCTCTGGCCCAGTTCCTCTTTGACGATGAGAATGCCCTGATCCGGGTGGATATGTCCGAGTTCTCGGAGAAGTACTCCACCTCTCGTCTCTTCGGCGCCCCTCCGGGGTACGTGGGCTACGAAGAGGGCGGCGAGCTGACCGAGAAGGTCAGGCGCAAGCCGTTCTCTGTAGTCCTCTTCGACGAGATCGAGAAGGCTCACCCGGACATCTTCAACACCCTTCTGCAGGTGCTGGACGACGGCCACCTGACCGATGGGCAGGGTCGCATGGTGGACTTCAAGAACACCATCATCATCCTGACCACCAACCTGGGAACCCGCGACATCGCCAAGGCGGCCAATACCGGCTTCAACGTGAGCGGCAACACCGAAACCTCCTATCAGCGGATGAAGGACCAAGTGACCAGTGAGCTCAAGCAGCAGTTCAGGCCCGAGTTCCTGAACCGTCTGGATGACATCATCGTCTTCCAGCAGCTGACCGAGCCCCAGGTCCGTCAGATCGTCGATCTGGACATCGCTCAGCTCAACGATCGTCTCTTCGAGCGCCACATGTCCTTGGATCTGACCGACAAGGCCAAGGACCTGCTGGCCGAAAAGGGCTTCGATCCGCTCCTGGGTGCCCGGCCTCTGCGCCGCGTCATCCAGCGGGACATCGAGGATGCGGTCTCCGAGAAGATCCTCATGGGCGAACTTACGGACAACGAGTCCGTCCAGGTCGATGCCGAAGGCGAGGGCATCCTGGGCGAGTTCACCTTCACTGGCAAGCCCTTCGAAGGACCCCGTCATGCGGCCAGCTCCGCTGATAAACAGGATCAGAAGTCTGAACTGGTCGGAGCGCAGGTGTCTGCTGCCCCGGATGCCGACCTTTCCGAGGATGCCTCCCAGGTAGAGCGGGCAGAGCATCCCCTGGGCGATGAGCCATCAGAAGGTTCAGCTGAGTAAGCAGATCTGAATCGTCTCTGGAGATGTTCAGCGGCGAATCAAGGTTCAAACCACAGTGATGGGGTGGGAACACAAGCCGTGTTCCCACCCCATCACTGTTATTGTCGGGCTCTCCCGGTTCAATCCTGACATCCTGCAGGCTCTGCTGTGGCAGCAGGGCCTGGTCAGGGATGAGAGAAAAGTTTACAGGTAGAGCCTCTGCTCCTTGGTGCGTACCTCCTCATAAGTCTGGTGGGCCTGCTTGCTGGAATCTATATGGGCCACCTGGGGTGTCGCTACATCCCACCAGGCCTGGGAGGAGTCGTCACGGACAACAGGGTCTACAGTCACGTAGATGGCGGCTATGGTCTCGCTGTCGACGGCCTTCTTGACTGCATCTTTGAGTTCCTCAGCATTGGTGGGGCTATAGGTGGGTACACCATACCCCTCCAGTATCTTCGGAAAATCGATGGGCAGGTAGTGCTCCTTGTCCTCCAGTCCCTGCTCATTCTTCATGTAGAAGCGGGTTTCAAATCCCTGTGATCCCACCTGATGGGAGAGAGTGTTGATGGAACCGAATCCGTGATTGTCGACCAGGATGATGATGATTTTTTCATGTTCCTGGATGGCAGTGAGCACATCCTGGTGGTACATGAGGAAGGAGGCGTCCCCGATGAAGGTGAAAATCTCCCGATCCGGTGCCGCCATACGCATTCCCAGGCCAGCTGGTATTTCGTAGCCCATGCAGGAGTACCCGTATTCGACGGAATAGCCTAGGGGGGATCCTGGTCGCCAGAGCTTCTGCAGGTCACTGGGCATGGATCCGGCGGCGTTGACCACCACATCCTGAGGCTTGGCAAAACTGTTGACAATGCCGATCACCTCCTTTTGACCGAGCTTGTCGTCTCCGGGAATATGCTGCGTCTGCCGAACAACTTCCGCCCTTGCTTCATCTGCAGCCTCTTCTGCCTGCCTGCGGTAGTCAGCAGGTACTTGCCAGTCTTTCAAGGCCCGTCCCAGTTCACGAATTGCCTCCCTGGCATCCCCGACAACCGCGATGGCTGCTTCCTTGTTGGCATCAAAAGAGGCTACATTGATATTGACAAAGCGTACCGAGGGATCCTGGAACATGGTATTCGAGGCTGAAGTAAAGTCGGTGTACCTGGTTCCGATGCCGATGATCAGGTCGGCCTGGCGAGCTAGCTGATTGGCGTATTTGAGTCCGATGGAGCCGAGAGGTCCGACATTCAAGGGATGTTCATAGGCTACGGCGCCCTTGGCTGCCTGAGTGCTGCCCACTGGGATGCCGGTGCGCTCAATGAAGTCGGTCAGTTCCTGGCTGGCTGAAGAGTAGACTGTACCGCCGCCGGCAATAATGAAGGGACGTTTACTGGCACGTATGGCTTCGGCGGCTGCAGCCAAAGCGTCCGCATCCGCCCTGGGCCTGCCGATCCTCCAGGTGCGTTCCTTGAAGAGGGAGGTCGGGAAGTCATAGGCTTCGGCCTGAACGTCCTGGGGCAGACAGAGTGTTACCGCCCCTGTCTTGGCCGGGCTCGTCAGCGTTTCCATGGCTGCCAAGAGCGCAGCTGGCAGCTGTTCGGGACGATTGATCCTATCCCAGTAACGACTGACGGGGCGCAGGGAATCGTTGCCGGAAACGTCATAGGAGCGCTCATCCTCAATCTGTTGCAGGACTGAACCGGCACGACGGGTAGAGAAAATATCGCTGGGCAGCAGGAGGACGGGAAGATGATTAACCGTTGCTGTGCCAGCAGCGGTCACTAGGTTGGCGGCTCCTGGACCAATGGAGGTGGTCACAGCCATGGCCCCCATGCGGTTTTTGAGTCGTGCATAGCCCACAGCTATGTGGCCCATGCCTTGTTCATTGCGCCCTTGGATGAAGCGCATTCGTTCTTTCTCCTCTAAAAAGGCCTGCCCAACGCCGCCGACATTGCCATGTCCCATGATGCCCAGGGCGCCTCCGAAGAAGGTGTTGGTCTGTCCGTCTCGAGTGACTTGTTGGGCCTCTAAGAACCGCACAATGGCCTGTCCGACCGTCAATCGTATCGTTGATACCATTTCGATGTATCCCTCGCTTTCGTATATACATACCCTCAAGTAGCCTCCGGCTCATGTCTACAGGCGTCCTTGCCCTGCCTGCCTTCTGCCTGGGACCTGAATGGGTCATTGTCTCAGATCAAATACTACTGACTACATATGCAAAAAATATCATTAAATGGACAAAATGTCTAAAATTTAGTATGTTGAAAGTGCTTATCCGCGCAGAGGAATATTTTTGCTGCAAAGAAGCGGTGAAAGGGAGGAATAGACGGTATGTGGAAATACAAGGTTGAGTCAGTGCTTCCCCAGTCAGGAAAGAGTTTGTTCATCGATGGACAGTGGAGGGCTGCCGACAGTGGCAAGGTATTTACTGTAGAAAACCCTGCCGATGGCTCTACGCTCTACCAGGCATCAGACGGGGACAAGCAGGAGGCGCTGGCTGCTTTGGACAGTGCTGACCGGGCCCAAGAGTCTTGGGGCCAGTCAACGCCGGAAGAGCGAAGGAACATTCTGCAAACAGCCTATGAGGCCCTGATGGACAATAAGGAGATTTTTGCAGAGCTGATGACCCGGGAAATGGGCAAGAGTTTCAAGCAGGCGCTGGGGGAGGTGGACTACGGTGGAGGCTTCCTCAAGTGGTTCTCAGAGGAGGCCATGCGTGAATATGGCAGGACTTTCCACCTGCCAGACGGCCGCAAGGGTCTGGTCACCCATGATCCGGTGGGCCCCTGCTACCTGATCACCCCCTGGAATTTCCCGCTAGCTATGGGAACCAGGAAGATTGGACCAGCCCTGGCTGCCGGCGATACCGTGGTGGTCAAGCCCGCCGAGCTGACCCCTCTTACCACGTTGGCGCTAGTGGAGATTCTTCGACAGGCAGGAGTGCCTAAGGGTGTGGTCAATGTCATCACAACCTCCCATTCCTCCCACATTTCAGATGCTCTCTTTGCCGACCAGCGGTTGCGTAAGGTGAGCTTTACGGGTTCCACCCCTGTGGGTGTCAAGCTGATGAAGCAGGCGGCCGACAATGTGCTGCGGACCTCCATGGAGTTGGGTGGCAACGCTCCCTTTGTGGTCTTCGATGATGCCGACATCGACGCGGCTGTCGACGGGGTCATGCTGGCCAAATTCCGCAACTATGGGGAGGCCTGCACCTCAGCCAACAGGATTCTGGTCCAGAACGGGGTTGCCGATGAGTTTGTGGCTAAGGTGAAGGAACGTATTGAGGCCTTGGTCGTGGGTGACGGCATGGATGAGGCAACCGATATCGGCCCCCTGATTGACGTCAAGGCCGTAGAGCGCATTGGCAGCCTGGTCGATGAGGCAGTCAGCCAAGGGGCGGAACTGATTGTCGGCGGTCACAGGGATGAGCATGGAGAACGCTATTTCCAGCCGACGCTCCTGGACCGGGTTCCCCGTCAAGCTCGGGTCTATGCCGAGGAAATCTTTGGGCCCGTCCTGGCGGTGAGCCGTTTTGGCAGTGACGAGGAAGGTATCCGGGCTGCTAACGACACGCCTTACGGGCTGGCGGCATATGCCTACACCAGTTCAATCAAGCGCAGTGAACTCATGCAGCGCCGTAGTGAGTCCGGTGTCCTGGCCATAAATTCCGGCGTGCTATCCGATGCCACGGTTCCCTTTGGAGGGGTCAAGCAATCAGGTGTTGGCAGAGAAGGTGGAGCCGAAGGCATCTTTGAATATATGACTACCAAGTACACCCTGCTGGTGCCCTGATGTTCTAAGCCTTTCGACCTGCGCAAACTCGAGAGGTGGAGGGGGGGGGGCAGCACCCCCTACTTTTGGATCTGGCGGCAGTGGGCTCTGCTGCTGCGCCATTAGACTGCTGACACCATATAATATGCACTGGGCATGAATGGCTGATCAAGGACAAGAAGGAGGGTGCCATGAGGCAGGGTACCGGATCTGACTCAGTGCATAGCGTTGGCACCCTGACCAAGGCCAAGGCAGTCCTGGATGCCTTGGAAGAGCTTGGACCCTCCGGTATCAATGAGATCAGCACGTATGTGCATGAACCTGCCAGCTCCACCTACCGCCTGCTGTCCAATCTTGTGACCTTGGGCTGGGTGGATCATGGCCTGCATCGCGGCGAATACCGATTGGGCATCGCCTGTGTGCGCATTGGAGGCCGTATTGAGGCAAGGCTGGATGTGCAAAGCATCGCCAGGCATGTCTTTAAGAGGCAGGAGGGCTCAAACGGCAGCTGGAGCCTTTTCGTTCGTCACTATGTGCGCTCGGTCTGTGTGCAGATGACCTTCCTGGGGCAGAGTCGATTGCGCTCGCCTCAAATTGGCTACTCGTTGCCGATCAGCCTGGGTGCCCCTTCAGACGTGCTCATGGCCTTTTTGGATCAAGCGCGCTTTGAGCGCCTGATCGAGCACTATCGCTACAACGCTGACCTGGGTGGGCTGCTGTCCACCTTCCGGGAACGCTCGGTGCAGATGGCTGAAAAGGTCGTCCAACGAGGATATGCCTACGATGTTGATCAGACAGTGCCGGGGGCGCTCACCCTGGCTGCCCCCATCTTCGATCACTCTGGTCAGATAAGGGCAGCGGCCTGTTATAGTGGGCTGTCTCGATCCAGCAAGGCTCTGGTTGAGTCAGGTGCCGATTTGTGCGAGGTGACCCGCCTGCTCCAGGCTGCCAGGCAGATATCACAGGGATTAGGCTACGTGGCTGATGGCGAAGAGGGAAGATCCGATGGTAAGAAAGAGCAGTAAGGCCAGCAATCGGGAGCCGACCGGAGCCCTTTCCAAGGCTGGAAAGATTATCGATGTCCTGGCTGACAACAACGGCATCGGGCCTGCGGAAGTGGCGGCTGCCTCTGGCATCCCCCGTTCTTCCGCCTATAGGATTCTGGATGGACTGGTTCAAGTCGGTCTGGTCAAGGCCAACCAGGATGATACCTATTCCCTGAGTTTGAGCTGGCTCAATCTCTCTGATGTGGCGCGCAGTTCCTTGACTGAATGGCCCAATGCCAATGAACTCTTGGCTGAGGTGACAACTCATACTGGGCAGACGACTTTCCTGACCGCCATCAGTGGTTTCGAAACCGTCTGTGTGGAATGCGCACAGGGGCCCAGCATTGATGCGCTGATCCTGCGGCCGGGTGGTACCTTGCCCTTCTTCGCCGGTGCCGCAGGCCGGGTTTGTCTGGCCTACTCCGATGAGCAGATCCAGTATGACTACCTGAAACAGGCGCCCTTTGCGGGCTATAACGAGAACTCATTGGTCACCGCTAGCGCCCTGCGCACGGATATCAAGCAGATTCAGGAGAGAGGATTTGCCATTTCCAACGAGGACATCACCATCGGTGTGGCCTCGATTGGTGTCCCTATCTTTTCCCAACAGGATGGCAGGGTGGTCGGAGCCTTGTCGACTGGAGGATTCGTGGACGCGATGATGCCGCGCTGCGAAGAACTGGCAGGACAGCTCACGGCCTATGTAGACCGTCTGGGATCAGGTCAGCTTTCGGGAACCTCATCCCATTTTTATGTCTGATGTCCAGTCCTGACGGGGCAGCGGAACAAGAAGGTCCGATCGGGCTGCTGACCGTCAATTGCAGGGATAAAATCACTTTCAGTCAGCTCATTATTCAGGTAATATTCCCGATTTATGGATAGTTTTCTGAAAAAACATCAGTTATTTGCCCTTTTGATTTTCTTTTTTGCAGTTTATTTCGTATAATGAACATGTTGACCGTAATTTGATAACGGTGTCAAATTTGGTGTTAATGGGAAGCAGGAATAAACATGGGATCATTTCAAGAGGCCTCCCAAGACATGGATGTCGAAGCCTTGGCCCGCAACCGCAAACGCTATGTCACCATGATGGTCGTGGTGGGAATTTTCGGCGGGGGACTGTATGGCTATACGCTAACCTTCCTGTCTGGGGCGCTCGTAACGATGAATTTTGACGGGTCCAATAATCAGCTCAGCGCTTGGAATCAGAGCATCATCACTGCGGTCATGCTCCTAGGTTGTGCTGTTGGTTCCTTCTGTGGCGGCAACTTGGCAGACCGCTTGGGGCGCAAGCGACTGATCCTTTATGGGGCTCTTCTCGCTCTGGTCGGGGCGCTAATGTGTGCTCTGGCGACCAACATCGCCTTCTTTGCCTTCTCCCGGATGATCGTAGGCTTTGCAGTGGGGACGACCTCCTGTGTGATCCCCATATATCTTGGTGAGATGGCGCCATCCGCGCAGCGTGGCCGACTGGTTTCGGTCAATTCGGTCATGATCAATATTTCCCAGC
Source organism: Bifidobacterium sp. H6bp9 (assembly GCF_032193695.1). Classification (NCBI taxonomy): domain Bacteria; kingdom Bacillati; phylum Actinomycetota; class Actinomycetes; order Bifidobacteriales; family Bifidobacteriaceae; genus Bifidobacterium; species Bifidobacterium sp. H6bp9. The sequence goes on along the minus strand of NZ_JASTZY010000001.1, from coordinate 117,148 downwards.
TGCTCGCCTCGCTGGTCAACGCTGTCCTGGCAGTCAAGGCAGACTGGCATGCCATGGTTTGGGCGGCTGTGGTTCCAGCGGTCCTGCTGGTCATAACGGCCATTTTTGTCCATGAAACACCAAGCTTCCTTGCCAGGCATGGTATGGAAACCGAGGCAGTCAAGCTCCTGCTGGAAACTCGTCCAAAGTCCGAGGCGGAGGAGACTTTCACCTCCTTCCAAGCGGCGGAAAAGAATGAGACGAAGGGGACCAAGGAGAATTTCTCTACCCCCTGGCTGCGTAGGGTCTTGATCGCAGGAGTTGGTGCAGCCCTGATAAACCAGCTGGTCGGATCCAACGCCATCAACTTCTTCGCTCCTACCATGTTCTCTTCCACATTGGGCATCGACCCCGATAACTCGATTATCGCCATGGTTCCGGTCATGATTGTTTCGTCTGTTGCTGCCGTCATCGGTGGCCTCGGCTTTATCGACAAGATAAACCGCCGCACTGCACTGATGGTCGGCCTGGGCGGGGTCTCTGTCTTCCTGGCCCTGGTGGGGGTCTGCTATCTCTTTATCGACCCCAACCATCCCTCCACCAGTATGTCCTGGCTCCTCATCGGTCTGGTCATGTTTGATCTCGCCTTCGCCCAGGGCATGGTCTCGCCGGTGACCTGGCTGCTCATTGCTGAGGTATTCCCGGCAAAGGTCCGCGGTAAGGGCGTGGGGTATGCCAATGTGGCCATGAATGCAGCAAACTTTATCATCTCCCTCCTCTTCCTTCCCCTGCTCAACGCGGTCGGGGGAGCGGTCACCTTCTTCATTTTCGCACTCATCAATGTAGGAGCCGTCTTCTTTACCAAGGCCTTCATTCCGGAGACCAGGGGGAAGAGCCTGGAGCAGATTGAACAGGAGGCGAGGGCCCGCACTGCAAAATCGGAAGCCTGAACAGGAACTCTGAATGAACGGGACTGCCTGCCGGCAGGTGGGCGGTCATAAGGAAAGGAAATAGTACGATGGCACACAATCAATTGACGATTTGCGCTGAAATGGTCTATCTGGATCTTCCTATCGAGGAGAGAATCAAGCGGATTGACCAGATGGGCTTCGGAGTGGATATCTGGACCCACTACAGTCATGATCTGAACAAGCTGAAGGCTACCGGGGTGCCCATCAACTGTGCTCAGGGCTACGTGCATGGCAACCTTGCCTATCCTGATGACAGCGAAGAGATGCTGCGGACCGCCAAAGAGATCCTGCCGGAATTGAAGGATCTTGGCATCGACAAGCTTGTAATCCACGGTGCTGAGTTGGTCGATGGCAAGGCAGCCAAGTGGATTGACCGGGTCACTCCCGATATGTGGCTCAACGCCTATGACACCCTGTCGAGGTTCGCCGAGCTGGGCCAGGAGAATCAGGTGACCTACCTGCTGGAAAATCTCAACTCGAGGGTTGACCATCCGCATGTCCCCTTCTGCCATAGCTATGAAACGCTGACCCTGGTCAAGCGTGTCGACAGCCCCAACCTCAAACTGATGCTGGACCTCTACCATGCCCAGGAGGATGATGGCCATCTCATTGAGACCGTCAAGGAGGCCAACACCTATATCGGTGAGCTCCAGGCGGCCGATGTCCCTGGCCGGTGCGAGCCGGGCACCGGGGAGGTGCGCTGGGAACAGGTGGCGGCAGCCGTCAATGAGACTGATTTCACTGGCCCAATCGGGATGGAGGGGTATGCGTCGGGCGACAGCGATAAGGCCCTCCAAGCCTTTGGGCAGGCCTTCGCCCAGTGCAGGGGATGAGGCCTCATAAGTAGTAGGTCCCGCATTGCACGATAAGAATTCTCGTAATTCCAATAAGCATTGGAATGTAACTCAGATAAATACAAAGGAGTAATAATGAAACAGATTTCAGTTGATGCCGTAGTGAAAAGGTATAACGAGTACAAGGCAATATTCGATGCCAACGAGGGCAAGCTTGCCGAGCGTAAACAGTTTATCGAGTCTCAGGAGAAGGAACTGCGATTCAGCGACTTTAGCGTGGATGATGCCTGGGAGGTAGGCAGCGCCATCTACGCTGCAGCCCACCGCCTGCAGTTGCCGGTCGCCATCGATATACGCCTGGGCAGGCAACGGGCTTTTCACGCGGCCATTCCAGGGGCTGCAGAAGACAACGATGCCTGGGCTGAGCGCAAGGGCAATGTGGTGCTTGCTTACGGCCATGCCTCACTCTATGTGGGCACTGACTTCCAGCAGAAGGAGGAGGACTTCGACCTGACCTCCCGGAGGAATACTCACGACTTTGCGGCTCATGGCGGAGCCTTCCCGTTGCTTCTGCCTAGTGGTCTGGTGTTTGGGGTTACAGCCGTCTCCGGGTTGCCCTCGATCTATGACCACTCCCTGGTCACGGCTACCTTGAAGGAGTTCGTCTCAGCCCAATAGAACCAAGCAGGCCGGGCACGAGCCAAGCACACAGCCGATATAGTCGAAAAGACAATGGAGGGATGAATATGACACGATGGGTATACCCCAAGGGAAGTGCATCACAGGGAGACTGGGAAGTTTCTCTGGGTGTGCAGGACAGCCAGGCGGTACCGGGCTGGCAATATGCGGGTCTGCAGGTTGCTAGGCTGAACCAGGGGGAGCAGGTGAGTCTGCCTGCCGGAGCCTGGGAACGTATGGTGGTGCCCTTGAGCGGTTCCTATGATGTGACCTCTCCCAGGGGTACCTATCACCTTCGTGGTCGTCATGACGTGTTTAGCACCCCCACAGATACGGTCTATATCGGCTGTGACAGCCCCTTGGCCATTCGAGCAGTCCAGGCTGGCCGGGTGGCGGTTGCCACGGCGCCTGCCACAACCCATTTCCCGGACCAGCTTGTTCCAGCGCAGGATGTCGACGTCGCCCTGCGCGGCAATGGGCCTATCTCCCGCGAGGCCAGGAACTTTGGAATGATGGATAATATCCAGGCCGAACGCCTTCTGGTCTGTGAAGTCATCACCCCGAGCGGGTCCTGGTCCTCCTACCCGGTGCATAAGCATGATCAGGCCGGTCCGGATGAGACTGCTTTGGAGGAAATATACTACTTCGACATGCAGCCCCTGCCGGGGGCTCCAGAGGGGGTGAGGCCCTTTGGCTATCAGGGTGCGTCTGCCTCGGACGAGAGGCCGCTTGATATTCTCACTCAGATACAGCCGGGTGACACGGTCTTGATACCGTACGGCTGGCACGGCCCCTCCATTGCAGCCCCTGGCTTCGACCTCTACTATCTCAATGTCATGGCGGGAGGTGGAGAGCGTGACTGGAAGGTCACCATTGACCCCGGGCAGAACTGGATCTACCAAGCCGTAGAATCAGTCCCTCTTGACCCTCGTCTCCCAATGGAGGGACAAAAGTAAATTCTGAGAATATAAATCTGATATTCGGAATACTATCGTAGAATTATTAGGAATTCTCACAATTTACTCATAAATATTGATTACGTACATTAGAAAATGATAATGGTAGGTTAAGCATATGGCAGACAGTGACGTAGGGAAGATAATCAATATAGCGGTTATCCCGGGAGATGGCATCGGCAGGGAGGTTACTCCGCAGACCCAGGCGGTCATGGGCAAAGCCGTCGGCGACCAGGTAAGGCTGAACTACGTGGACTATGACCTGGGGGCTGAGCGATATCTGCGTGACGGCACCCTGCTCAATGATGAGGATCTGGAATCCATCGGGCAGCAGGATGCCATCCTCCTAGGGGCTGTGGGCGACCCTCGAGTCCGTTCGGGGATTCTGGAGCGAGGTCTCTTGCTCAAACTCAGGTTCAGCTTTGACCAGGCTGTCAATCTAAGACCGACCAAACTTTATCCAGGTGTAAGCTCGCCGCTGAAGAATCCAGGACAGATCGACTTCGCCGTGGTCAGGGAAGGGACTGAAGGCCTTTACTCGGGAATGGGAGGGTACGTTCGTCGGGGCACTGACCAGGCCATTGCTACCGAGACCTCCCTCAACACGGCTTTCGGCGTCGAGCGGGCGGTACGTTATGCCTTTGATTTAGCGCGTAAGCGTGGGGGCAAGCGCAATGTGACCATGGTCAACAAGACCAATGTCCTGCCCCATGCCGGTGCCCTCTGGCTCGACATCATGGATAAGGTGGCGCAGGATTACCCCGATGTGACCTGGGACTATCTGCATGCGGACGCCTGCACAATCTTTCTGGTGACGGATCCTTCGCGATTCGACGTCATCGTCACCGACAACCTCTTTGGCGACGTGCTCACCGATGAGGCGGGGGCCGTGGTTGGCGGCATTGGATACTCGGCCTCAGCCAATATCAACGTCACTGACGAACACCCCTCGATGTTCGAGCCCATTCACGGTTCGGCGCCTGACATCGCTGGCAAGGGGATCGCCAATCCGACGGCCTCGATCCTGTCTGGAGCCATGCTGCTGGAGCACTTCGGGTATGACCAGGCTGCTGAACGCATCCAGCGGGCCGTAGAAGAAGACGTTGCTGCCAATGCAAGCAGGTCAAGGTCCACGCAAGAAGTTGCTCAGGATATTATCGCCCGCCTGTAAGCGGGCAAAAGGAAGAAGCTGATACTTATGAAGATTGCACTTGACCCCACCCCCTTCTATTACGACTGCAAACTGCTGGAACTGCCGCAGGCTGTGGCTGATGCAGGCTACCGGTACATGCAGTTGGCCCCGCATGATGACTTCCTGCCCTTCTACACCCACCCTAAGGCTGATGACGAACTGGTCCACGATCTGGCCAAGGCCTGCAAGAACGCCGGCGTCGAACTGGTCTCCCTGCTGCCCGTCTACCGGACCTCATGGCCGGACGAGCGGGAACGTCAGTGGGCTGTGCGGAATTGGAAGCGGGCAATCGAGATTGCGGCCATCTTGGGCATTCATACCATCAACAGCGAGTTCAGCGGCATCCCCGAGCGCTATGAGGAGTCGGAGGCCGGCTTCTACTCGACCATGGAGGAGATCCTACCCTTGCTTGAGCGGGAGGGGATTGTGATAAACTTTGACCCCCATCCGTATGATTTTGTGGAAAATGGCATGGATGCGCATCGCGTACTGCGCGGCCTCAACTCAGACCTGGTCGGTTCCGTCTACGTGTCCTCGCACACCTTCCACTACGGGAATGCAGTGCACGAGATCACCCAGGCGGAATCTACCAAGCTGCGTTCGGTCTACATTTCCGATGCTTATGACCATAACCGTTCACACGGCTTGCGCTATATCTCCAATCCTCCAGGGACCAACGCACGGGTCCACCAGCATCTGAAGGTGGGCGACGGGGATGTGGATTTCAAGGATCTCTTCCAAGCGCTCAAGACCAACGGCTTCCTGGACAGGGAGGATTCCCTGATCGTCTCCAACGTCTTCGCCGAGGACGAGACCGCCCATGATACTTCTGTGTATCAACGTCAGACCATCGAACAATTAATCAAGGAAGCGTAGGTTTCCAGAATTTCAATGGAAGCCTCACGGTTGCAGGAAAAGCCTGCGCCGAGCCACCACAACAAAGGAGTCAATGATGGCACGATTATCAATGAACGTAACTACCACCTTCTACGGCAATGTCTATGATGACATACGCTTTGCCAAGGAGGCCGGCTTCGACGGCATAGAGATGCAGAGCCCAAAGCTCTACCGTTTTCTTGATCAGGGCTATACCGCCAAGGATGCAGCTGAAATCCTGGATGGTTTTCCGGTCAGCGGACTGGGGGCTATTCAGGCAATCACCAGGAGGACTGAAGAAGACCGGGCAGAGTACCTTAAAGAGGTTGAAAGGATGTGCCAGATAGCCCAGGTCATCGGTGCTCCAGCCGTTCAAATGTGCACGGATCCAGTGGATTGGAAAGTGGTCATGGATTACAATGCCGGCAAGCTGGCTGCAGACGATCCGCGTTGGCGTGGCCCCCTAGGTCTAAGCGAGCAGGAGGCCATTGATGTAACAGCGCACAATGTTCAGCTGGCCTGTGACATCGCCAAGCAGTACGGGCTGGGCATCTACCTGGAGCCTCTCTGCTGGGCTCCAATCAGCCGATGCTCCCAGTTGCTGCAAATTGTTGATAAGGTCAACCGGGACAACTTCGGCATCACCGTGGATACCTGGCACTTCTGGACTGCCGGTGACACGCTGGAGGACGTAGCCAGGATACCGCCGGAGATCATCACCGCTGTCCATGTCTCTGACGGGTTGGAAATCGACAGGGGCCGGGAGGTCCCCAACCAGGATGTGCACCGCAATGTGGTCAATGGTGGCGGGTGCATCCCCCTGCAGGAGTGGATTGATGCAATCAAGGCCACAGGCTATGACGGCTGGTATTGCTCCGAGATGTTTTCCGACAGGGCCAACGAGCATGAAATGGGCATGGTGGCCCAGACCATGAAAAACCTGCTGACCATCATGATCAAGTAGCTTCAGGCAGACGAATGATTGGGTGAAATGATGACAAACAAGAATACGGCAATTCGCGTGGGCATGGCTCCGATCAGTTGGACCAATGACGACATGCCCGAGCTGGGTGGCGAAACTCCCTATCAGCAGATTTTGAGCGAAGTCGCTCTGGCCGGGTTTGAAGGCACTGAAATTGGCAACAAGTACCCCAAGGATCCCAATGTTTTGAAGGAGCAGCTTCAGATGCGGGGGATCAGCATTGCCAGTGCCTGGTTCAGCGCCTATCTGACTACGCAAACCTGGGAGGAGAACGAGCGGAGTTTCATCGCCTTCCGCGACTATCTCCACGCCTTGGGTGCCAAGATGATCAATGTAGCTGAACAGGGCAATACCATTCAGGGCCAAATGCATACACCGATCTTCGAAGGCAAGCCTGAATATACCAGCCAGCAATGGGATCAACTGACCCGTGGCCTTGACCGATTCGGAGATCTGGCCCATGACGTGGGTATGGAGATTTCCTACCATCACCATATGGGCACGGGTGTGCAGACCACCAGCGAGATTGACCGCCTGATGGAAGGGACTGACCCTGACAAGGTAAAGCTCTTGGTCGATGTGGGCCATTTGCTCTTTTCGGGGGAGGATCCGGTTGACATCGTGAGGCGCTACGCTTCGAGGGTCGGACACGTCCACCTGAAGGATATTCGGCCTGATGTCCTTCAGCGCGTCAAGGACGAGAAGCTGAGCTTCCTCCAGGCCATCTTGGAGGGTGTGTTCACCGTGCCAGGGGATGGGGTCACCGACTTTAAGAAGGTTCTCCAGCCCCTGCTTGATGGGGGTTACCACGGTTGGTTCATGGTAGAGGCCGAGCAGGACCCAGCCAAGGCTGACCCGCTGAAGAGCGCTCTTACTGCACGTCGGTACTTGAGAGAGCATCTCGGTGTATAAGTCCCCTCTGCCGTCTGACAACCGTGGAAGGGTGCGGAAGGAATAAATCATGGTGCAAGAGCAAAATCACAATCTCAAGATTGCCCTTATAGGCTTTGGCTTTGTGGGGCGGGTCTTTCACGCCAACATGATTGATCAGACCGAGGGGCTGGAACTGTCGGCTGTAGTAACACATAACGAGCGAGCTACAGCCCAGGTTCACCAGCTCTACCCGCGGGCTCGGGTCTATGACAGTAACGAGAATTTTTTCAAGGATATTGATCGTTACGATGCAGTCAGCATAGGCACCCCTGATGATACTCATCTGGAGTTTGCCGCCCGGGTCATGCAGGCCGGCAAGCCTGTAGTCATTGACAAGCCGGTGGCCGGTTCCAGCCAGGAGGCGAACAAGATCCTTGAGGTGGCTCAGGTTACCGGTACACCTGCGGCGGCCTTTCAGAATCGACGCTATGATGCAGAAATTCTGACAGCCAGCAAGTACCTGAAGGAATTGGACCTGGGCCGTATCATACGTGTCGAATCCAGGTACGGATCTTTCCGCCCCAGTGTGGAAACGGGCTGGCGCGAGCAGAAGACGCATGACCAGCCCAGGGGAGCGCTCTTTGACCTTGGCGCTCACATTCTGGATCAGGTTGTGCAGCTCTTTGGCCCGGTCACCTCGATTTATGGTGAAGTGTCCACCCAAAGAGAAAATGCAGTCGTGCCTGATGATTTCTTCATTGCTGCTACCCATCAGCAGGGCATTATCTCGCATATTGTCGGTGGTCTTGTACAATCCACACGGCAACCCCGACTGACTGTTCAGGGAACACTGGGGTCCTTGCAGATCAACGATCAGGACCCTGAGGAAGACCAGCTCAAGGCAGGCATGCGGATTGATGATCCGCACTTCGGTGTCATGTCTGACCCCACTGCCTGCTATATCGACAGGGAGGGTGAGGAGCATATACTCCCGGCCGTTCGGGGCTGGCAGCCGGCATTCTATGAGGGCTGGCGTGACTTCCTCCAGGGCAAGGCCGACAATCCGGTTCCCCTGGCTGACAGCGTTCATGTTCTGGAACTCTTAGACCAGGCCATGCTCTCCAGCCAGGAGAGGAGGATCATCCAGGATTGAGGTAGATGCATTCAACACTTGCCCTTGGGCTTACTGATAACAGGTTAGGTCCCCGCTGATCGCATAGATGGCAGATCAGCGGGGACCCAATCTGGTCGGTAGCAAAATTGTCTGCTTGGCAGAGTCAGGAACAACGGCATGTGCTTCTGCTCGCGAGTACGAACTGCTCAGAACAAAGGATGCAGCAGCAGGGCCAGCAGATAGAGAGCCATGAAAGCGATGAACAGACTGTCCATCCTGCCTAGTCGCAGCAGGCGGTAGTGGGTGCGCTCTTGACGGCTGCCCTCATAGCACCGGGCATCCAGGGCCCGGCTCAGGTTGTCAGCGTGGCGCAGGGCTCCGGCGAAGACGGGAACCGTGATAGCCATGGCCGCATGCAGGCGTTGCGAGAGCGAGCCGGACTCGATGGATCCGCCACGGGCTGCCTGGGCTTCCACGATGGCCTGAACCTCACGTCCTAGGGTAGGGATGAAGCGCAGAGCCAGTGAAAGGACCAGGGCGATTTCATTGGTGTGGATGCCCAGCCTGGACAGTGGGCTCAGCAGGGATTCACAAGCATCGGTCATCTGTGTCGGGGTGGTGGTCTCCACCAGGAGTGCCCCCAGAAAGATGATCAGCATGAAGCGGCAGGCATAGAGTACAGCCACCCAAATGCCGCCGGTGGTCAGCACGAATGGACCCCAGGCAGCCAGTCTGCGGCCGGTCTGAGTGACCAAGAGATTGAACAGGGCCAGCAGAAGCATGAGGGCCAGAAAGCCCTTGACTGATTTCATAATGGAATGCAGTGGTGCCCGGGCGGCGGCAAAGAGGCCTACAGTGACCACCAGCGCCAGAACGAGCTGCGCAGGCGTGGAAATGGCGAAAGCGGTGAACATGGCTAGGAGGAAGGTCACCAGCTTGGCTCGCGGGTCCAGCCTCGCCAGCAAGGATAAGGGTTTCTGGTCGGCTTGGGTGCGATCCGCTTTTCTGCCTGAAGTTGCTTTGCCAGCAGCCTCCTTCTCTGCTGCATCTGTGGCGAGCAGCTGATGGTAGCGCTCCACGACTTCGGCAGTAGGCCCATAGGCTAGCGTTTCTCCATGCTCCAGGAGCAGGGTCTGGTCGGCCAGATCCAGGGCCTCGCGATCGGCGTGGGTGCTCATGACGATGGTGACGCCGCGCTGATGGAGCACTCGAAGCAATGCCATAATTCGTGCGCAGGCCTGGGGGTCGAGACTGGCGGTGACCTCGTCCAAAACCAGCAGTTGCGGGCTGCAGGCTACGACGCCGGCGATGGCCACCAGGCGCCGCTGACCCCCCGAGAGGTCGAAGGGGGAGCGGTCGGCCAGATCACCGATGCCCAGAAGCTTCATGGCATCATCCACCCGCTGCTGCACCTGTTCGGGCCCATAGCCCAGGTTGTGTGGACCATAGGCGATGTCCTGACTAACAGTATCCGCAAAAAGCTGATGTTCGGGGTATTGCATGACATAGCCGACCCTTTGGCGCAGAAGCTTCAGATTCTGGCGTCGCAGATGCTTGGCCTTGGGCCGGTCGGGTCCGGCCAGGGGCAGGCCGGCCACCTGGATGGATCCGCTGTCGGGATCTGCCAGGGCACAGATGAGCCTGGCCAGAGTTGACTTGCCGGATCCGTTGCGCCCAATAATGGCTAGGGTCTGTCCTCCAGCGAGCTCCAGATTCACCTGGCTGAGGGCTTTGCTGCCTGCGTCAGGAAAGCTGTAAGAGACATCCGAGAACTTGACCATGGGGATAGCGTGGTCATCGACTGCGGTCTTTGCGCCCGTATCCGATGCCCTGCTTTGGGTCAGCGAATTCTGGTCAGCTTCGCCAACAAGGGCAGGCAGATCCTGCCTGGTCAGAATCTGATCAGGTCTTCCGGAGGCCACGATGCGCCCATGGTCAAGTACCAGGACCCGATCAGCCTGTCCGGCTTGCTCGAGCAGGTGGGTGATGTGGACGACAGCTGTGCCCTGGGCTGTCAGCCGGCAGAGGATTGATTGAATCTCCTGTCGGCCGCCCGCATCGAGCATGGCACCTGGCTCGTCCAGCACCATCATGCCTGGATTCATGGCCAGGCTGCCGGCCAGGGCCAGTCGTTGCTGCTGTCCGCCCGACATGCGGGTGGGATCATCATTCATCCGCGTCTGCAAGTCGACCTGTTCCAGGGCCGCTGGAACGCAGGAGAGCATCTTCTGGCGGGGCAGGCCCAGATTCTCGGGTCCGAAAGCCACATCGTCCTGGACGACGGTGGTCACGATCTGGTCCTCAGGGTTCTGAAAGACCATACCGATGCTCCGCCGTGCCTGCCGGTAAGCCTCAGCGTCGATCTGGCGGCCCTGATCCTGGGTGTCGGAGCAGACCGCTCGGCCCATAAGCTCGACCTGGCCGTGGTCAGGTGCCGTCGCGCCCGAGAGAATGCTTCCCAGCGTGGATTTGCCGGAGCCATTCGCTCCCAGGATGCACAGATGTTCGCCTGCATGCACTTCCATGCACAGGTGGTCCAAGGCCCAGGTCTCGCCTCCGTCATAGGAGAAGGAGACCTGGTCCAGGCGGGCGACCGTTGTCTTCGAATCCGCTGAATCCAAGACGGCGGATTGGGTCATGGGTGCTGCCATGACGTTCCGAACCGCCGGGGCCTACTTGTTGATCAGTGTGGAGATGGGCTTGTAGATCAGGAAGGTGACCACGCCGTGGATGGCGAACTTCATCAGGTTGAAGGGCAGGAGGATCGGCACGATCATGGCGACCACCTTGGCCATGGACATGTGCGCGTAGAAGGGGGTGATCACCACGTTGCACAGGATGGCTGCAATCACACCCAGAATGGCGCCGGAGACGATCCCGATGACCGCTCCCTTACGGCTGTGCATCCTGCGGTAGACCAAGGCTGCCGGCACGCTCAGGGCCAGGGCCACGATCATCGAGATCAGAGCGCCGAAGGGGTTGGTGAACAGGTGCGGGACGAATCCCAGTATGGAGATAATGGCGGCAGCCGCCGGGCCGAAGGCGAAGCCGCATACCAGGACGACGATGCCAGAGGGGTCGTATTTGAGCCAGGGAGCGGCTGGAAAGATCGGGAAGGAGAAGAAGCTCAGAACCATGGCCAAGGCTACGAAGAGCGCGTAGACCGCGATCCGCTTGGTCGACCAGCGTCCTGAACCGCCTGCACCTGTGGAGTGGACATCGTTGAAGCGCGTGTCCTTGTTTGCAGTGGTGTGTGAATGAGAATTGGGCATGCTCATAGAGGGCCTCGTTTCTTCCATCCGGACTGTAACCGTTGGCTTCGGACTTCGACCGATATCCACCGCTTGCGCGGGTCGCGGGCTCCCGGCCTTCAGCCGGATACCGCCAGTAAGGACTTTCACCTTCCCTGAAACTGACGATTTCAATATAGCTGTGGTCCTGGGAATGGTCAATTCTTTCTCACTGCTAGTGCATTTCCAGACACGCCAGGAAGGAAATAAAACCGCCTTCCATGCAACTATTGCAGCCTGCACAACGAATATGAGGTTGTCGAAAGTTCACAATGTTGCAAGGAGGCTGGAGCATGGCGAGGATGGGTGACCATCTGCTGCCTGCGGATGAAGCTATACATCCGGCCTTGGTCAGACAAACCAGTGACGGAGACGCTGATGGTGGCCAATCCCAGGCAGAGGACCTGGAATGGATCAGAAACATACTGTCAACTAGGTCCTTTCGCGCAGCCGATGACCTAGTTCGCAAGTACTACGACGACATCCTGGCCTACATCCGAGCTCAGGTAGGCGATAAGGAGGAGTCGCTGAACCTTGCCCAGGATGCCTTTGTTGCCATTCTGCGGTCTTTGGGCAGCTACGATCCGCACAAGTCCAGCTTCCGTACCTGGATCCACCGCATCGCAACCTACAAGGTCATTGATTACTGGCGGATCCGCCGCAGGCGGCAGCGGCAGGAGGCGCAAGTATTTGTGGCATCCGGCCACGATCAACATGACGACCCTGCCGACCAGACCTTCAAGGACGACCTAGTTGGTCGGATTGAAGACAAGATCTCACAGGCTCCGGTCCCGGCGCAGGAAGTTTTGCGTCTCCATCTGTATGCCGGCTATGGGTTCGCGCAGATTGCCGAGGCCTGCGGAGAGCCTGAAAACACGGTCAAGGCTCGGTATTACCGACTTTTGGACAATTTGAGGAAGGAGTTTGGTCATGAATCGGTCTGAACCTGATATCCGTCCCATTCTGGCGGCTCTTCAGGGTAGCGACCTTGAGCGCGATGATTTTGCTGAATCACAGATCGGCAGTTCCAGGATGCGCGAGCGATCCATAAAAACAATTGTACGCAAAGGGATGGGAAGACGTCCTGGGCTGATCTGGACCCTTGTAGCCATGGTCCGTTCCCTAGGCCTGAGAAACCTGCTCTTTGGCCTCTGGGACTGCGTCTTTATCGGCCTGATTCTGACGGCGGCGGTTTGGGCGACCGTCTTTGGCTCCTTCATGAAGACTGCTTGGCCCAGCAGAGTCGATAGAACCTTCGGTCTGGTTGTCCCCATATTCGTCTGCTCGCCTGCTCTTTTCCTGGTGGTGCACCTTTTGGTCGTGCTCAAGGAACGGAACCTGAATACCCTGAATCTGATCAGAACTTGCAGGTGGTCATTCCGTCAGATAGCCGCAGTCAGGATGCTTCTGTTCGGCATGGTCAGCATGATGATTTCATCCTTGGCCACGGTCTTGCTGGCGTGGACGACCAATCCGGGGCTGTCCACCATGACCCTTCTGGGGATCAGCTTCTCCTCCCTCTTTCTCTTTTCCCTGGCACAGATCTGGGTAGAGGAGCATATGCATGGAGAACTGTCCATCTGTCTGGTTCTGGGACTCTGGATCGTGCTCGGTATGATTCTTTATCTGACTCGATTCGCCACCGCCCCCATCCTTGTCTCTATTCCGCCGGCGCTGAGCCTAGCGACGGGCCTTGTTCTTCTGACGATCTTCCTGCTTGTTCTGCATGGACGCTGCGTAGGGTCACCTCTGTCAAAGCGAGCATGGCATATGAAAAGACTGGCGACGGCATGAGGGCGGAATCTTACATGTTTAGTGTGAAAGGACGGTGAGTTTCGTGCTGCACTTGGACCATGTGTCAAAGAGCTTCAGGAACAAGCGGGTTATCAACGATCTGAGCCTCTCCATTGGAACCGGCGTCCATGGGCTTCTCGCGCCTAACGGAGCAGGCAAGACCACGCTGATCCAAATGATCGCCACCCTGATCCGCCCGGATTCGGGAAACATCACTTGGAACGGGCAGGACATCATGGTTATGGACGAGGACTATCGCGGCCTCTTGGGGTATCTGCCCCAAAAATTCGGCTATTACCCAGACTACAGCGCTGAAGATTTTTTGATGTACATAGCAGCCCTTCAGGGGATCGGCCGGAAACGGGCCAAGTCCCTGGCGAAAGATCTCCTGAAGACCGTGGGGCTTAAAGACCAGGGTAAGCAGAAGATGAAGACGCTCTCTGGGGGCATGATTCAGCGCGTGGGGCTGGCACAGGCCATGATCAACGACCCGGAACTGATGATTTTGGACGAGCCGACCGCTGGTTTGGATCCACGGGAACGTGTCCGCTTCCGCAACCTGGTCCATGCTCTTTCGCGCGACCGGATCGTTATCCTGTCCACTCATATCGTCTCTGACCTGGAGACCATCGCCGACCGGGTCATCATGCTCAAGGATGGGCAGATCTGCTGCAACCAGTCCCCAAGGCAGATAAGCCGCTGGCTGGAAGGCAAAATATTCCTGGTTCCTGCGGATTATCGCTTAGGGCAGGGGCAGCTGCTCCTTGAGGACGAGCTGGATGGGGATGCGACCCGGCTCAGAATTTACTCACCTGAGCCGCCGTCCCAGGGCCAGGCTGTTCCTGCCAACTTGGAGGATGCCTTCCTGGTGATCTATGGGGACGAGGAGTAGCGATGCAGCATACCCCGCCGAATCGGGCTCGCAATCTTATTTCTTGCCAGGGATGTCTTCAATGAGATGGATGGTGATCAGGAACGAGATGCGGCATCTTCTGGGTACCTCTTTTTGGGTGGTGCTCAGTCTGTCTCTTGGATTCGTTTTCTGTATGAATCTAGCTATGTATGACCAAATTCCCACTGACGAAGCCCATCATGACCTAGCTAGCTACGGACCGTATGTCAGTCAGTCCACCATTACTGGATTCAAGCGTGAGGCTGACAGACTTGAACCGGTGGTATCCAAAGATCTGATGGCACTTGGTCCTCAGGCTGTTCAACTGGGCGTCAAGAATTATCAGTCGGCCAGGGACCTGGTCGATTCGGTCGAGAGCTCGCGCTGGACAAATCCTTCAGTACTGAATACAGACCGGGGCAAACTGACCGGCCGCATCAATGCCTTGCCTAGCTATCGTCGGCTTGTTCATTGCCATGATGTCATGGATGCCTATCGTGGATGCAACCGGGAAGCCCTGACCGCAAGAGCTGAGAAACAGTTGCGTAAGGGCGGTAGTAATGGCATCGAACTGCCCGAATCGGTGACGAAGCGGCTTGACATCTTAAGTGGACAGTGCAGGGCGGGTATGGGCCTGGCCGCTCCTGAATTACTGGACTACACTCAGAGCAACTTCAGACTTTCAGTTTATCTGGTCCCGCTTCTGGCAGCCTTGGTTGTCGTGGCCCCACGCCTTGTTAAAGACCAGGTCCATGGGGTCCGGCAGACGCAGTTGACGACACGGACCGGACGCATCTTGCCTGGGCTGCAGGTGTTCGCCATGGTCTGTGCGGGCCTGCTGATGATGCTCATGGTGGCAGCGGGATCATTCCTGATGTGGGTGCCCAAGATCGCGGGTTTGCAGGATCTTTCGGTTTTTGATGGACATGCATTGCCTTGGTTCACCTGGTCCTTGGGGGAGTATCTGGCTGTGTTCGTATTGCTCTGCCTGGGGTCCGCCTTTCTTGTTTTTCTCTTGGTTCTCTGGATTTCCATGCACTGCAGGACCTACACACGCTTGGTCTTGCTTGCAGTCCCGGTGGTGTTGCTGGCCGTTCATGTCTTTGTCGCCTGGCTTCTCGTGGATCCATGCTGTATTGGCAGTGTGGTGACTCGGATTGTGCCATTGCCCGGCATTGAGCTCTACCTGATCCTGGGACTGCTGGTTTTGACCCTTTGTCTTTGCTGGTGGTCGGCCAGAAAGCTTTGTTGCCTAGGCGATCTGAATGAAAGGAAGATCAATGAATGAACTGCCACTGAAAATGGAGGGGGTATCCTTCCATTACAAGGCTGGTGAAGCTGGAATAGACCAAGTCGGCCTGGAATGCTCGACAGGATCTTGGACCGCAGTTATGGGTCCTTCCGGAGCGGGGAAAACCACCTTGCTTTATTGCGCCTCAGGGCTCTTGCCAGTACAGCAGGGATCGGTCGAGATAGCCGGCCAGAACATAGCCAGGATGAAGGAGTCCGCCCTAACCAGGATGCGCCGCGACCATATCGGTTTCGTTTTTCAGGATTACAACCTGGTCGAGGCCTTCACCTGCTTGCAGAACGTCATGCTGCCCCAGCTCTTCGGCGGTCCCAAAGTTGGTGTCGCCCAATCGCTGCAGGCCTTGAAGATTTTGGGTCTAGATGGGTATGCACAGCAATATCCGTCTGACATATCTGGCGGTCAAAGGCAACGCGTGGCCATTGCCAGAGCGCTGGTCGCCCAGCCAGATATGATTTTCGCGGACGAGCCCACCGGGGCACTGGATACGCGCAGCTCGGAAATGGTTCTGGATGCCCTTTCGACCTTGGTGGAGAGCGGACGGACCGTGCTCATGGTGACCCATGACCCCAATGTGGCGGCCTGGGCGCAGCGCACGGTCTTCTTGGTGGACGGCACAGTGCATTCGATATGCCAAGGATATACGGCCGAGCAGCTGTCCACTCACCTGACCAGCATGACTCAGGTCGGCCAGGGGGTAGGACGATGATGCATGCGGGTAAAGGCCAAGCAGGAAGAGGAGAAGTTCCCGGACGGGATTCCCTGCATGCATTCTCCTCGATCAGTCGACCGACCCTGTTCTCCTTGGTCTTGTCCCTGATCAGGAAGCATCGAGCATCGTACGCGGTCATGGGTCTATCCACCTTCCTGGCATCCCTGCTGACCTCTTCGACCATGCAGGTCTACCAAGCGGGAAAGTCCTTTGACAATATCGGCGATCTGAATAGGTTGAACACCTACCAGCGTCTCCAAGCCAAGGTACCTTATTCAAATCTCTCCATGGTCACTATTCCGGCGCTGGCTTGCTGCCTGCTGGTGTCGGTCTTTTTGGTCCTCTCGTCGGTCACTTTTCTGATTCATGAACGCCGACGCGAGTATGCAATGATGCGGTTGAACGGAGCCTCGCGCAGGAGGATCCTGATCATAGGTATCTTGGAATTCTCGATCCCCCTGGCCCTCTCGAATCTCATTGGCTGCCTGGTCGGATCTCTCCTGACCATACCAGTTGGACGGTTTTACGCGCGCTCTGCCGAGTTCAGCGACAGTGGCATGGTTTTCACACCGCGGATTCGACCTTCCATTGCAGTTGTCACCTTCATCATGATGATGGTCGCCTGCCTGTTGGGAGTATGGATGGCTATGCGCAAGGTGGGCGGGGCAGCTCCGCTCCAGCTCATGACGGAGACCAGTGACAAAACCAAGCGGATCGGATGGATTCGTTCTTCGGCAGCCCTGGTCTTCCTGATCCTGACCTTGGTGGTCGGGTTCGCCCCATTGCCTTCTATGACCCTGGACCTGCGTATTATGCTCGAGGTCATTCTTGTCATCACTACGGTCTACTTGGCGGCTCCGATCCTGGTTGTCCTGACTGTGTCGGTCATTGGTCTGATCCCGGCGAAGGTGGCCGGGGGGCCAGGTCTTCTGGCCCTGCAGCGTGCTCGAAAAGAGAGCGCAGGCTCAACCGCTATAGCCCTCCCCGCCATGATGATCCTGACCATCGTCATTTCCCTTGTGGTAGCCATGCAGGCTGGCTCCATCGGAGGGGCGGTTCTGAGCCTATATCCGCTGAAGGCCGATGTTATGGCTACTTCCCTTGATTCGGATGCCCAAAGCCGCAACCCATCCGATCTGATCGGTGGGATGCCTGAGGTTCGAGACTTTGTTACCTACCAGACTCAGCAATGGGCTATGGAAGGATCAGCGGGCCAGACGGCAACGGTGGTATGGGAACCTGCCGAGCAACTGCAGGGTCAGAAAGTTCAGAGTTCGCCGAGCATTCATTTCTCCTTTGTCCAAGGGAATTCGTCTGATCTCGGTTCAGACCGCGTCGCTGTGAATCAGGATTCCTCCTATTCCATAGGCGACACCGTTCGTCTTCTTGATCGCCATGATCAACCGCATGAGGTGCGGGTCGTTGCCCTTGTTCAGTCGCCTGAGGGCATTCCAGAACTATCTGCAGGCAATAACTATCCTCTGCTTCTGACGGCGGAGGGTGACCTGCCTCAATTGGGTGAAGACGCACATACGATCATTCCCATATCGGCTGTCAATCCGACTGATGCGCACGGGATTACCTCCCGTCTGAAGAGTGGCCTCCAGGGCGATTTCGCGGTGCAGACCAGGCAAGAGTATATAGATGACTTCATTCAACGAGGCTTGTCCGGGCAGACGGCCATGACGGTCATGATCGTCGGCGGGACCATTCTTGCCCTAATTTTCATGATGCAGTCCATCGCCATTTCGGCTTGGGAGCGCAAGCGGCAGAACCAGCGGCTCAATCAGATCGGGGTGGCCTGGAGGTCAATAGCCTGGTCGGGAATGATAGAGACACTGACCGATGTGGCGGGCGGTGCAGTGATGGCGCTGCTGGGGATCGCCATTGTCGAGGGCTGTATTGCCTTGAGTTTTGTCCAGGCTGGCATGTCTATGGCTCTGACCCCTGTGCTCGTCGGCCGGTTCCTTCTGGTGACTGTGGTTCTGCTGCTGGTGGCGGTGTTCACATCCTGGGTGTGTAGCCTGCGATCCAGGAAGGTGGAAGAAGGCTGAACTTACTAGGAGGATTTTGCTTCAGTAAGCAAAGTTGCGGGGCGGTGTCACAATGGAGAGCATGGGAAAGACCTTGAATAAGGCGGCTATGGTCGTCGTAACCTATAAGCGTCAGGAATTGCTGACAGGCCTGTTCGACTCCATCCTCCGGCTCACCCAGGCCCCCTGGCGGATCGTGGTGGTGGATAACGAGAATTCGGCAGACACGCGAACCATGGTCGAGCAGTTCTCAGAACGTGTGACAGGACGTTGGGGCAGGACCATCATCGACGGCTCCGGCAATCAGGATCGTGTCGTTTATCTGCCACAGGACCACAATGGCGGCGGCGCGGGAGGCTTCTCCGCTGGGGTGCGCAAGGCATACGAGCTGGGGGCCAAGTGGTTCTGGGTCATGGATGATGACGTTGCAGTGGAGCCCGAAGGACTTGACCTGCTGGCTAAGTGGAGTGAACGCTATCAGGTGGTGCAGGGTTCCCGGCTGGATTATGATGGCGGCCCCTTCTATTGGCAGTATCATTTTCTTACCGCCTTGGGCATTCCAGACCCGATAGCACCAGGGGAGTTCGGCCCATCGGGCTGTCGTCCCATGAACACCATGTGCTTTGAAGGAGGGTTCTTCTCCCGGCAGGTTGTGGAGCAAATCGGTCTGCCTGACCCGCGCTTCTTCATCTATTGGGATGACACCATCTATGGATATCTGGCATCCAAGGTCACACAGCCTGTGGTCGTGTCCGATGTAGTCATGCGTCGGACTCGCAACATCGCCAACTGGAACATCGCCGGGGTGCGCCAGCTCAATTCCACCTCGGATATGAATCGCTACCACATCATGCGCAACCGAGGTTTTATGGCCAGGTATTTCATGGTCCATGGGGACTATCGGCCTCTGGCTTTCGCCCTGGGGACCCTGGCAACAGCTCTCAAGGAAATCATCCGCCTTCTGGCTGTTGATCGCAGTCACATCATGACTGGTATCCCTGCCATCCTGAAGGGATGGGTGGATTCGCGCCAGATATTGCACGATCCCGACTGGAGGCCCATGGAGCCCCTCAAGGGCCAACCAGCCAGGGAAATACATGGCGCCTGAAAGTTTTGCCTGCTACTTTTCCTGACTTCCTGCCTGGAAGTACTCCATGGAACCGATAGGCCCTGCCAGATGGAAACCGCCATCCTCGTAGACGACCTTGGTGACTGCGGTGTTGTCCATGTCAGGGATGGGGCAGCGGTCATCGATGGCCACTAGGAACTGTTGCAGGCACATGCCCGAGGAGACCACCAGGACCGGTCCGCCGCCCTCTTCGATGGCGGACTGGGCGATGCGCGTCAGCACCGCGATCATCCTGCTGCGGACCTGGGCGGTGGTCTCAGCCCGATCCTGTTCCTCAAGTCCGGCGGAAAGGACGTCCTGGGCATCCAGCCGATGGAAGGTGTCCTGCATATGGACGGAGATGTTCCTGCCGTAGGTTGCCTTGGCCGTAACGAAGTCCTTAAAACCCATGGCGGCGCAGACCTGGTCCAGGGTGGTGCGCTCGTCCCGGCCCTCGAAACTGCCGAAATTGTCCTCACGCAGGTCGGGATCCACGCCCACACGCAGGTCTCCATTGCCGGACATGTCGAGGGCCAGGCGGGCCGTTTCATACTGGCGGCTCAGATTGCCGCTCCATGCCGCCCGGAAACGAATGGGCCGCAGACCCCGGCCGAACTGGCGCACGTCCTCGCGGCCTTGCCGGGTGAGAGGGAAATCGGACCAGCCCTGCATCAGATGCATGACATTGGCCGTCGTTCTGCCGTGACGGGTCAGGTAAAGGGTTGCCGAACCTGCTTCAGTGCTCGGTTCAGCGGCGGATTGTGATGATGATGCTCCATTGTTCATAGTTCATCACCCTACACGGCCCCCTTGCCGGGGCACTAGGGCACATCCATGGTCAGGACCTGATGAAACGGCCTCCCTCGCCCCAGGTCCAAGTGCCGCCGCCGGCGCCAATCTGGAAGTTCATTTTGGCTATGCCCAGATCGACCGCGGATCCGTAAGCGACCGAGGGATCCAAAGTGGTGATCGCATCGCCTGAGTCCTTGTCCCATGCGAAAACCACGGGCTGTCCGTTCATAGCCGAAGGTGCCTTGGCGGCGGCTGCAACGCCGGCCTTGAACCATTCCGGCGCATCCTGGCGGTCCTGCACGCTCATGGCTGAGGTCAATTCCTCATAGCTCTTGGATGTTCGATGTTCGGCTTGACGTTGGCAAAGCATGGCAAAGTCCTGGTTGCCGTAGCCGATCTGGTCGGCCGGATAGCCGATGGTTACTACCAGATAGAGCGACTGACTGGGGGTGATCCGGCAGTGGCGCTCGGCTGCCTGACGGTCCCAGCTGCCCGACACCCATCCTGTCCCCAGTCCGTACAGGGTGGCGGCAAGGACCATGCGCTCGCCATAAAAGCCGGCTTTCTCCAGGCTCTCCTGATCGTCCTTGGGTCCGACCAGGGCCAGGTAGTTGGCCGCATTGGCCAGATGGCCGGAGGCGTTGTCGGCCGCGAAGGCGTCGGGCTTGCCCAGGACCAGCTGCATGTCCAGACCGCTCAACGTGTTCAGAGCGTTCAGGGTGCTGCCCAGCTGCCTGGCTAGGTCGGGATCGATGGGCTTGGCGTCATATTCTCTAGTGGTGATGCGCACGTTGACTGCGTCGATGAGCTGTGTATGTTCGGTCATAACTTCAATTATCCCACCCAATCCTTCTTCCCGCAGTCTGCAGCACACGGCCAGCGAGACTGCCCTGGGTTGGCTTATGCCGCTCCCAGGGCTTGCAGAGGCATGCCTTGGGGTACAATCGCTACCGTGCCGGTTCGGACCCTCATCTTTGATCAGCTAAGGAGCAGCAATGATTGAAACAGCGCAGGCTTTCGGAGTGGATATTGGTGGATCCGGCATCAAGGCTGCCCCTGTCGACCTGACGATCGGGGATTTTGCAGAGCCTCGCAAGAAAATTCTCACTCCCGAGCACTCCACGCCGGAGGCTGTGGGGGTTGTCGTCAAGGAGCTTTTGGACCGCTTCGAAGTTTCCTCGGACGTGCCTGTGGGCATCGCCTTCCCGGCCCCTGTCAAGCCTGACAAGCCGCTGGATTTCATGGCCAACTTGGACCAGGCCTGGGTAGGTACCAATGTCCAAGAGGTTCTTTCCAAGGCCTGCGGCAGGCCTGTCAGCGTTGTCAACGACGCGGATGCGGCCGGTCTCGCCGAGGTGCAGTACGGGGCTGCCAAGGGCCAGAAGGGTCTGGTCATCGCCACCACACTGGGCACCGGAATCGGCACGGCGCTGATTTATAACGGCGTGCTGATTCCCAACAGCGAGCTGGGCCACCTGACGCTGGACGGCAAGGACGCAGAGAAGTACGCAGCCTCGTCGGTGCGTGACCGCAAGAAGCTGAGCTACAAGAAGTGGGCCAATCGTCTGACCAAGTACTACCGCCTGCTTGAGCACTATTTCAACCCTGACTTCTTCGTCGTCGGCGGCGGTGTCAGCCGGATGAGCGAGAAGTTCCTGCCCCACATCGACATCAAGACCCCCATCGTAGCTGCCAAGCTGCGCAACCAGGCCGGCATCGTAGGCGCCGCCTATCTGGCTGACCTTCGGCAAAAGCACCTGGGGTGAAGCAGGGCTTTCCCTGCGGCCATCCTGCATGGAGCGTTCATGCGGGTGTTGGATCGGATGAGGGGCTGAAGAATCGTGCATTTTTCCCGCCGAACAGGGTCTGACCGCCCCAATCGCATTGCTCTGGCCGAGTCGGAAGCCCGAGCTCATGGTCTCAAGCTGGGCAGGCTGAACGACTCCAATCCCACCCGCTTCGGGCTGGCCCCGGCATTCCTGCCGCAAGTCTATGAGGCGGAACCGAGGGGGCCTGGTAAGGCCCGCCAGGCCCTGGCTGAGTTTCTGACCGCGCGCCAGGGATTGGGCCAGAGCGAGGGCGGTAGAGTGGTCAGTCCTGATGACCTCTACCTGCTCTCATCGACATCCGAGGCTTATTCCTGGCTGATGAAGCTCCTCTGCGACCCGGGTGATGCCATTCTGGAGCCCAGGCCCGGATATCCCCTGATCGAATCCATTGCCGGTCTGGAGTGCATTCGAACAATCCCATACCGCCTGTCCTATGACGGGTCCTGGGTCCTTGACTTGGCGACGGTCAGGCAGGCCCTGGAGGGACCGGATGGCGACCATATCCGTGCCCTGGTCCTTATCAACCCCAACAACCCCACCGGTTCCTACATTCATCCGGAAGAACGCCAGTCGCTGCTGGAACTCTGTCAGCGGCATGGGGTGGCCGTCATTGCGGACGAGGTCTTCTTCGACTACCCGCTGGATCCCCTGCCGGGTCGTGCCCGGTTGGCCGGTGAGAAGCAGGTGCTGACCTTCGCCCTGGACGGGTTCTCGAAGAGCCTGGCAGCTCCCCATGCCAAGGTGGGCTGGATCCAGGTTTCCGGGCCAGCGGACCAGGTTGCCCAGGCCAAGCGCCAGCTCGACCTGATAGCCGATGATTACCTGCCCATGAGTCTTCTGATCACCAGGGATATGGAAGCCATGCTGGCAAATATTCCCAGTCAGACCAGCCGAGTGGGGGAGCGCGTCAGGGGCAATCTTGAAAGCCTTAGACGGATATTGGGCCAAAAACAGTCCAGCGTCTCCCTGCTCAGGCCCGAGGGAGGCTGGAACGTTCTGCTGCGCTTTCCCCAGGTCATCGACGAGGAGGAATTGATTCTCCGCCTGATTGGGTCCTACGGGTTGACTGGCCAGCCCGGATACTTTTTCGACATGCCAGGCAACGGATACCTGGCCCTGTCGCTCCTTCCGGAAACCTTGGAATTCCGCCGAAATGTAGGTTCAGTCGTCTCAGCTATCGAAAAAATGCTGTGATGAAAACCCTCCTCTTGCCTGGTTTGCTCCGATAATGAATTCGGAATGATCACCCGTCATGGAAGGGGGAGATTGGTGGGGCTCAATGATGAGCCACTGATTGCAAGGTTGCACACGAAGGAGCATTGATGATGGGGAACGGAAATAATGATCGAAGGGGAGACCTGGCTGAGGGGGTCGGTAATCGAGTAGGGGAGGGCATCAAAGCCATGGCCTCTGCGGATGAGGCCGGAGGCGCTGTCGCAGGCCAGGGCATGGATGCGAGCCTGGCTCCTGATACCGGCAGAAGGCTCAACAGCAAGGAGAAGGTCCGTTTCGCCATCGGGTTCGCCATGGTATCCCTGCTCTGGGCAGCGCCCTTTTCCATGGGGTCAGGGGTTCTTCTGCCTCAGATCTTCAATACCCTGCACGGGGTCAGCGCCGAAGCGGCTCTGGGGACGATGAATTCGATCGGCTGCGTATTCGCCCTGGTGGCCAATATTGTTTTCGGCGCTCTCTCGGATATGTCCAGGTTCCGAGTCGGCAAGCGCACCCCTTGGATCGTGCTGGGCGGCATTATCGGCGCCCTGGGATTCCTGATGGTCATCCAGTCCCACACGCTGGTCATGATCATCTTTGGCTGGTGCATTGTCCAGGTGGGCATCAACTGTCTGATAGCCCCGGCGGTGGCGGTCCTCTCCGACAGGATCCCTGAGTCAACCAGGGGAACCTATTCGGCACTGTATGGAGCCAGCCAGGTAGTCGGTCAGCAGCTGGGGACAGTTATTGGAAGCTCGTTTCTGACCAACATTCGCACCGGCCTGGTAGTCGGCATGATCATCTTCCTCTTCTCCGGGATCCTCACCGTGCTGATCTGGCCCCGGGAGAAGTCGGCAGCCAACACAGTCGTGGAGCGCACCTGGGCTGATGTCGGCCGGTCCTTCATACCGCCCACCAAGAACAGCCGGGACTTCTACATGGCGCTTCTGGGCAGGTTCACTTTCATCGTCGGCTGTTACATGATCCAGGGCTACCAACTCTACATTCTGCAGAAGTACTGCCGCTTGAGTGATGACCAGGCTGCATCCACACTCAAGGTCATGGCTCTGCTCTCGGTAATCACCACCATCCTGGCCGCTGTGGTCTCAGGCCCTCTCTCGGACTTCCTGCAGAAGCGGAAAGTGATCGTGGCCATCAGCTGTCTGATCATTGCTCTCGGGATGGTTTTCCCCTTCCTGATGCCGACCGCAACGGGCATGTACATTTATGCCGCCCTGGCTGGAATCGGCAACGGCTGCTACATGTCAGTGGATCAGGCGTTGAATGTCGATGTGCTGCCGAATGCCAAGGAGGCCGGCAAGGACCTGGGCATCCTCAACCTGGCCAATACCATAGGCCAGGTGATCGCCCCCGGGTGCACCACTCTGGTTATCGGCATCTTTGGCGGCTATAGGATGATCTTCCCCGTCGCCATCGTCTGCCTGCTGGCGGGGACCTTCTTTATCATGATGATCCGTAAGGTCAAGTGAGTCTGAAAACCTGTAATCCGGACCTGTGATGAGCAGCGGCCCGGGCAATCGAATCCGAAAGGACACAGACATGACGGAAAAATCGCATACCAAAGCCGAGGATCTGGATCTGCAAGAGGAGGCCTCGCTGACCTCGGGATCCGACTCCTGGCACCTGCAGGGACTTCCCGACAAGGGCTATGAAGGCTATATGATCACCGACGGCCCTTATGGCCTGCGCAAGGCCACAGGCTCCGACGTCTACGGCTCGGTCCCGGCCACCTGCTTCCCTCCGACCGCCGGACTGGCCTCCTCCTGGGATCCTGACCTGACCTACCAGGTGGGCCAGGCCATGGGCGAAGAGTGCATCCAGGAGAAGGTGGCCGTGATTCTGGGCCCCGGCGTCAATATCAAGCGCAGCCCGCTGGGCGGCCGCAACTTCGAGTTTTACTCGGAGGACCCGGTCCTGGCAGGCCACCAGGCCGCAGGCATGGTCGAAGGGGTCCAGTCCAAGGGAGTCGGAACCTCTCTGAAGCATTTTGCAGCCAACAACCAGGAGACCGACCGGCTCAGGGTCAGCTCTGACGTGGACGCGCGCACCCTGCGCGAGATCTACCTGCCGGCCTTCGAATACGTGGTCAGGAAGGCCAAGCCCTGGACCATCATGTGCGCCTACAACAAGATCAACGGGGTCTTCAGCTCGGAGAACCGTTGGCTGCTGACGGACGTGCTGCGCGGCGAGTGGGGCTACCAGGGCATGGTCATGTCGGACTGGGGCGCTGTCCACAACAGGGTCAATGCCCTGCAGGCCGGGCTCAACCTGGAGATGCCGCCCTCCCGCACCGACGACCAGGTGGTCCAGGCCGTGCAGGCTGGCAATTTGGACAAGGAACAGCTGGACCGGATGGCCCAGGGGATCCTGGACCTGATCGACAAGGCCCGTCCGGCCATGTCCCAGCAGGGGTATCGCTACGACGTCCAGGAGCACAACAACGTGGCCCGTCGCGCGGCCCAGGAGTCCATCGTGCTGCTGCGCAACGAGGATCGGATCCTGCCGCTTGATCCGAAGAAGAAGGTTGCTGTCATCGGCGAATTCGCCCGGACTCCGCGCTACCAGGGCGGTGGTTCCTCGCACATCACACCCACCGAGGTCTCTTCGGCGCTGGATGGCTTCAAAGAGGCAGGCATGAATGTGGACTTTGCTCCCGGGTTCACGTTGGATGAGAAGGAGCAGGATCCCGCCCTGACCCAGCAGGCGCTTGAGGTTGCGCGCGGAGCCGATGCCGTGGTGCTCTTCCTGGGATTGCCTGAATACGCTGAGTCCGAGGGCTTCGACCGCACCAGCATGGATCTTCCTGACAAGCAGGTGGCTCTGCTCAAGGCTGTCTCCGAGGTCAACGACCGGGTGGTCGTCGTCCTCTCCAATGGAGCCGTGGTGACAGTTGCCGACTGGATGGACAAGACCAAGGGTCTGCTGGAGACCTGGCTGCTGGGCCAGGAGGGAGGACGCGCCGTGGTGGATGTGCTGACCGGCTCCGCCAATCCCTCGGGACATCTGCCTGAAACCATTCCGGTCCGGTTGGAGGACAACCCCACCATCACCTCCTTCCCCGGCGAGGAGGGTCACTCCCGCTATGGCGAGGGCGTCTACGTGGGCTACCGCTACTACGACACCTTCCAGCGTCCGGTGGCCTTCCCCTTCGGGTTCGGGCTGTCCTATGCAGACTTTGACCTGGATCAGGTTGCGGTGACCAAGACCGGAGCCAACTCGGCTCGGGTGGAGGTGACGGTGACCAACACCTCGCAGGTGGACGGCGCTCAGACCGTGCAGGTCTATGTGGCCCCCTGCGCCAGCCGGGTGAACCGGCCCAGCCATGAGCTCAAGGCCTTCGCCAAGGTCTTTCTGAAGGCCGGGCAGTCCCGCCGAGTGAGCATGGACCTGACTGAACGCGACTTCGCCTACTGGTCCACAGCCATGGATACCTGGCATGTGGAGGCGGGCACCTACCGTATCCAGGTGGGTACCTCCAGCCGCGATCTGGTTGCGGAGCAGGACCTGCAGGTGGACGGCGACGGCAGGTTCATTCCGTTGAATGCCGAATCGACCATGGCCGAGTGGCGTGAGAATTCGATCGGCGGGCCCATCCTGCGTGACCGTGTCGAGCAGGACGGCATACCGCTGCCCGACGATCCCAATACGGCCCAGCTTTTCGACACCATGCCTCTGGCCTCGGTCATCACCCTGTCGGGCGGCGATGGCAATGGCATCGTGGCTGACATGGTCGACCGGTATAACCAGGCCCTCAAGCAACAGGGTCTGGACTTCTGACACCGAGGTCTGCTGGGCTCAGGGTCCTAGGAACCAGACGGCTACGTTCATGGCCTGGCTGGAGTCGAAGTGTTCCAGCAGGACCATGGCGTTGACAAATGTCAGGATCAGACCAGCCAGGCAGGCCAGTGTCAGCAGGCTCATGACGGCCGCTCCCGCAGTGGAGCGGCCTTCTTCGTATATTGAGGATGCAGCGGCCATGACCACCACGGCGGCCAGGCAGATCAGCCAAGCGAAATCGATGGTATAGCGCACTGAGAATCCGCCAATATAGGAGTCCGCGGCCATGACCAGGACCGCCAGGGCCAGGGCCAGGATCAAGGCGGGCATCCATCCCCGGCGCTGCAGATAGTTTCGCACTCGGGGCAGGGCGACAAGGGCCATGGCCAGCAATAGTACCGGGGAGGTGACTAGGAGCCCGCCCAGGCCAGGTTCGGTGAAGTGCCAGATCCGCATGGGAGCCGGGGAGAATTGCAGGTAGGGGAAGACGGGCAGACTGGTCAACGGCTGCAGCAAATAGTAGCCGAAGATCTGAAGCAGGCCCTGGGTGCCGGGATGATAGTTGGTCAGGTCCAGGACGGTCATTTGATACCGGTTGCCGAAGTCCAGCAGGGATCCGAATCGCCAACGGTTGTACCAGAGCAGGGGGGCGGCCACCAGGAGGACCGGCAAGAGGCCGCAGGTCAGCAGGGACAGCGCCCGCCTCCGGGACAGGCCGTCAGGATGGCTGCCACGCGTGAACAGGGTACTGAATACTGTCTTTATTTCCCGGGCAAACAGGGGTAGCGCCAACAGACCGGCGGCCAGGAAGGTGGGTCGGCAACCCAGGGTGGCAGCCACTGACAGCGATCCCAAAAAAAGCCGCGTTGGGGACAGATGCCAGGGGTGATCCCCGTCTTCTATGGTCCACATACGTGTTGACCGATGACACGGATGTTCACCAGCGTCCGCAGTCTGTTGCCTGACCCGTCTGGCCCCCATCCAGAGCCAAAGTCCGGTCATGACCGCCAGCAAGGAGGCATCGAAGGGAATCGTGTAGAAGTTTCGGCGGCACCAGAGGTAGACCATGCCGGACCCTCCCAGCATGGTTGTAAGGGCCATGCCGACCACGGCCAAGTTGACCCGGGGGAACCAGCGGGCCAGCAGGCGGATGGTGGCCAGAGCCGTCATGATGGTGGCCGCCGCAACCAACAGGGCTGCAGCCGAACTGGTGGGCAGGGCATAGCCGCCTGGATGCACCAGGCCGGTAATCGCTCGGTAGGGCAGGAAGAGCAGCAGCACCGGCAGGACACCGAAGTAGGAGTACCAGTGGCCGCCCCGGTAGACGTAGTCCCAATATATGGGTTGCTGGTCCTGGGCCAGCAGTGCGTTGCGGGTGGCTATGTCAAAGGGGTTGGCTGCCTTGGCCAGACCTGGCGCCTGGCCCAGATCCAGCCAGGGGCGTCCATGAAGAAGGGCCTGGGCTACGTGATCGTACTGGTTGAAGTCGTAGACGTAGGCATGCGGTTGGTGGTAGGCCATGGGGGTGAAGGTGGACAGATCATGCTGGATGTTCCAGCAGGACCAGGCTGCCAGCGGGGCCAGGATCAGGGCCAGGACTAGGCGCTGGCTCGCTGAGCCCGTATCCAGCCGGGTCCGCCAGAGGATCGAGCCGGGCAGGTAGCCCAGGATCAGCGCCGCCAGACAGGCCAGCATCAGTATCCGCGCCAGGCTGAGGTCCAGGGGGACCACCTTGGCCGGGGTCATCCCGGTCAGTGCCAGCCGGGATCCGGCGGGTTCCTGTATCCACAGGCGCATGGACTGGATCCGGGCGCCGCTGGGTTTTCCGCGGATGCGCAGGTAGTGGCTGCGGGCCTGACCGGGGCAGACCAGTCCTCGGGTGCCCTGGGTCCAGCCCCCATCGCCGGCCAGGCGCAGGTCCAGACGCACATGGATCTGCGACAGGAATGAACCCTCGACGTCCTCTGCAAAGTGAGCCTGGGCGAAGGATGCCTGTCCATCGGCGACAGGGACATCCATCCAGGCGCCAGCCGGATCGTTGATTTTCAGGCCCCCGCCTGGCAGAGGGGACAGCCCTGGTCCGAGCCGGCCTGGTGGGGAGTGGGCATCGCCCGCAGTCTGTGCCGGAGAGTTTGACCTGGAGCCTATCAGGGACTGCCAATGGGCCAGATTGAACACTCCCAGTTCGAGGATGAGCACAACAACAAGCGCTGCCAGCAGCCGAATGGTCGTGCCCCTGGCCGGGGTGGGTCGTCGCAGGGCTGGCAGAGTCATCACGGTTTTATTCTAACGGCGACATGTCGCGCTGGATTGGGACAATCGAAGGTATGTCCAAGAACGCGAAGAAGTCCCGGGGGTTCGGGGATCTGTCCGGCCTGGGCCGTTCCATTCTTTCCGCACTGGAGAGATTGGTGGGCTCCTCTCGGCCGACCACAGGGGGTCGTGGGGATCGTCCCCTGGATTCTTCGGTGGCCGACATGGTCGATCTGATCAACCGGACGGGAGGCCATCCGGATGATCGGCAGATGCACGAATTCCTGGCCTCTCACAGCCGTATTTTAGGTATTGCTGTCAAGCGCCGGCTTTTTCCCCGCCTGCAGGGCGTGCCCGAGGGGCTGACGCTGGGCTGGGTCCAGTGGCCCGATGCCCCAGGCCGGGGCTTCGCATTGGGGATCTTCACCGATCGCCGTCACTTTGCCCAGATCGCTCTGGCCGACGACCATGGCCGGGTTTTCATCGGCGAGCAGAGCCGGATGGATCTGCAGAACATGGAGCCTGCCTTCCTGCTGGGCCGGGAGGAGGAGGTGACCTTGGCCGACGGTCGTCGGCTGGGCCTTGATCCAGAACAGGGTTCGGGGCCGGTCCGCGCCCTGCAAGGTGCTGTAGTAGGTCGTGACGATGCCGGCCACCTGCGCTGGTTGGCCTCCTGGCTGCGGTCCAATGGCCGCTATTGCCTGGAGCAGCTGCGTCCCCTGCTGCCTCCGGAGATGCGTCTGGACCTGGAGTATCGGGATGCTGTGGCCATCGCCTTCTTCGCCGCCTACCTGCTGCCGCGCATCCAGGGGACCTTCACCGGGTTCGGCTCGGGCAACATCTTCCACCGGCTCAACCGGGAGGCACCGATGGGAGCCATCCGACGCAGCGTGGGCGACATGATCCAGGCACGCTCCCATGGGCAGCGGGTCTCCGGGCTGGAGGATCTGTTCGCCGACCTGATGCGTGAGGCCGGGGCCCTGTCGCCCGTCTCGGGTTTGGAGGCCGTTCACGGGGCGGAGCCCCTGCATCTGTATGCTTCCTCCTACTCCGGCGCCTACTTCCTGAGCTGGGATAACGGACTGGAGTTCACTGCCGCCTTGGCGGCCCTGCGTATCGAAGGCAATCTGAACAGGTTTGCCGCTGTCAGCGCCTGGCTGGAGCGCAATGCTCGCCTGGGGACGCTGCCCACCGAGGACTCGATCAACCGCGTCCAGGCTACCCGGCTGGATCAGGCCCTCTTGGACGATCCTGCCATTGTCGCCCTGCTGCGCCCGGGTGACTATCCGATTCGCTTTGACCCGCTGGAGGACGACGGGCGGACCGCCATCAACGCTATGGTCGACAAGGCCGCAGCCACCGCTGTCATGGTGCGTCAGCAGGCTCCCCAGGCGCTGCCGGTGCGGGCGGACGGCCAGGGTCAGGAGCCCGTGCAATCCGAGTGGGTCTACCGGCAGACGCTGGCCATGCTCATGCGATCCCTGCGGCTGCCCTTCCGTTTTGATGTGGAGTTCAGGTCCAATCTGGCCCAGGGGCAGGTGGCTCTGGCCTTCACTGCGGCAGGGCGCACCATGATGCCCTCCAGCCGCTACGAGGACAAGTCACGGGCCTGGCGGGACCTGGACGAGGGCGAACGTTCCGCCATGAGCGCTGATTACAATTTGCGCGTCGGGCTGATGATGGCCGCCCTGGCCTTCGGAGCGGATCCAGCTGTGCGCGAGGTCAGCCTGCAGATCGACTCCATCGGTCTGGAAGAGGCTGTCGACCAGCAGAACTCGGCCATCAGGACCATGATGGGACAGGCTTTGGAGGCCTTTGAACGCATGCGTTCGGGTGAGGTGGCCCCCACTGGGTCCAAGGCTGATCCCAAGGATGGCGACGTACACGGCGATCCCACCAAGCCCATCGCCTCCCGGATGGCTCCTGAGCAACAACAGGACGAAGAGGAAGACAAGGCCGAGGATCAGGGGGAAAAGGAATCGGTAGATCGTGAGTTCAAGGATCTCATGCAGGGCGTGGACCTTGACTCTGCAGCCTTTGCAGCGCCGTCGTCAGCCAATGGGTCCGACAAGGACGAGTCTGCCGCGGATGGAGCCTCGGACGAGGATGTCTCCAATGATGATGCCTCCGCAGATCAGAGCGACGACGACGCATCGCAGAACCCGCTCAGCGCTCTGCAGAGCAATCCGACCATACGCACCTTGGTTTCGGTGGTCTTCAGCAGGGAACTCTTCCTCTCCCGCATCTGTTCACAGGGTCTGAAGGATCCACGTGCCGTCTACCGCTTCTTCGACGCGGCCATGCAGCTGGATTCCCAGGGCGGGCTCAAGCCCACTGAGGCTGTCTTCGACATGCGCGATGATCGCTTCAGCCCCCATGGCAGCCAGGAGGAGCCCGAGTTCTCCGAGGTGGCCTTTGCCGACAAGTCTGCCAAGGCACTGGGCGCGCATCAGGCTGTGGATCTGTCCATCCAGCGGGCCGACCTGCTGCAGAGGGCTGTGGGCGGCTTCCATCAGCTGGCTTCTGACCGGGCCATGACTTCGGCAGCCAAGGCCCAGGCGGCCACGGGCATCATCGAAAGCATTGGCGACCCGGAGCTGGAGCAGCTGGCCCCTCAGGTTGCCAGCGCCATGATCGACGGCACCCCTGTTCCCGACTTCGACTTCTCACTGTCCTCCCAGCTGGACAAGGAGCGCGTCAAAGCCCGCGATCTGCTCTTCTCAGGCGGCGCAGCCCAGGGCATACAGGTTGAGCAGGATGCCATCGCCCATATGGATGCCGTCTTTGCGGCCGAGGGCCAGGTGCCCCGCTACTTCAACTCCTACGCCGAGCGGGTGGTCTACAACCGTCTCTTCGCCACACCGGGGGAGCGGACCCTGCTCATTCCTGACAACCTCTTCTATGCCCACCTGGAGATAGCCGACCTGCTGGCCCAGCTCAAGGAGGACCAGGCGGCCCTCAAGCATCTGAACGCCATGGTGGCCTATGCGCCCGCCTACCCGCTCTCCCACCTGAAGCTGGCAGTCATGCTGGCCAACCGGGAGGACTGGGATTCGGCCCGGGCTGCCACACTCAACGCTCTGAGGGTGGCTCTGGACCGGGACGATGCCTCCTTCGCCTACTACCGTCTGGCCTATGCCTCATGGATGCGCGACGAGTTCGACGTGGCTGCAGCGGCCTATCTGATGAGCGAGCACATCAGTCCCGACCGGATACCAGCTCTCAAGAGCGAGCTGGCCGAGCTGCAGGCCAGGGCCCGCTCCCAGTGCGTGGTCCTGCCCGAAAACCACAGACAGGCCCGCCAGGTGCTGGCTGAACATGGCCTGCCGGTCTGGCCTCACACCGAGGTGGCTTCGATAGTGCGCCAGGCCGCGCGCATCTGTGTGGACGGCGGGCTCTTCGTCCCGGCCCGAACCCTGTCAATGGCGGCCGCCAGGATGAACGACGACGATAATGAAGGTGTTGATGTGGTACAGGCACAGTTCATGAGGTCGCTCAATGCATGACAAAACAGCTCAGGAAGATATTCAGCAAACCAGTGATGAGGATGGCAATGCCCAGTCCAGGCCCAGGCCGGGCACTGACCGATGGATAGCCTCCCTTCAGCCCGACGATGCCGATGCCATGCGGCTGGGGGAGCTGGATCTTGACTCCCTGGGAGCCCAACAGGCCCAGCGTCTCTGGTCCAGGCTGGCCGCCTGGGTGGAGTCCGACCAGGTCGCCTACTACATAGACGATGCTCCGGTCTCCTCCGACGCGGCCTACGATGCCAGGATGCGTTGCCTGCAGGAGCTGGAGTCCCGCTTTCCCAGCCTGGATACCCCCCAGTCGCCGACGCACCGGGTCGGAGGGACCTTCTCCAACGACTTCGCCTCGGTCCGCCACCCCTCCCAGATGCTCAGCCTGGATGATGTCTTCAGCGTCGCCGAGCTGCGCCAGTGGTATGAGGGGCTTCGCAGCGAGCTTGACTGGCCAGAGGACAAGGCCCTGCCCATGACCAGCGAGGTCAAGATCGACGGCCTGGCCCTCAACCTTCTCTACCGCAACGGGGTGCTGGAGCAGGGCCTGACCAGGGGGGACGGGGTGACCGGGGAGGACATCACCCTGAACGTCCGAACCATCCCAAGCATTCCGCAGAACCTGTCCGGCCCGGCCCGCGACATCCCTGAGTTCGTGGAGGTCCGCGGCGAGGTCTTCATGCGGTTCGACGACTTCAACGCTCTCAATGAGCAGCAGGAGAAGGAGGGCAAGGCGCCCTTTGCCAACCCTCGCAACGCCGCCGCCGGGTCTCTTCGGCAGAAGGACCCGCGCATTACAGCCAGCCGTCGTCTGAGCTTCTACGCCCATGGCCTGGGCTCCCTGAGGTGGGGCCCGGCCCATCCCAAGGGGACCCACGACGAGGTCATCGACCAGTCCCAGGCCTACGACCTCTACAAGCAGTGGGGGATTCCGGTCTCTCCCCACAACCGGGTCGTCACCTCCTTCGACCAGATCCTGGACATGATCGACTATTATGGCCAGCACCGCAATGACATCGAGCATGCCCTGGACGGCATCGTCGTCAAGCTTCAGGACCGGGATCTTCAACGCAGGCTGGGTGCCACCTCACGTGCCCCCCGCTGGGCCGTGGCATACAAGTATCCGCCGGAGGAGGTCAATACCCGGCTTCTGGACATCACTGTCCAGGTGGGCCGGACCGGGCGAATCACCCCAGTGGCTGTGCTCACCCCGGTCACCGTGGCCGGATCCACGGTCTCCAGGACTACCCTCCACAACGCCTCTGAGGTCAAGCGCAAGGGCATTCTGATCGGGGACACGGTCGTGGTCCGCAAGGCGGGCGATGTGATCCCCGAGCTGGTCGGACCGGTCGTCGAGGCCAGGAAGGGGCGCGAGAAGGACCTGAGGCCCTTCGTCATGCCCGAGACCTGCCCCAGCTGTGGCGCCCGTCTGGCTCCGGCCAAGGAGGGCGACGTGGACATCCGCTGCCCCAACGTGGAGTCCTGCCCGGCCCAGCTGACCGAGCGGATCATCCATATGGCCTCGCGAAAGGCCCTGGACATCGAGCATCTGGGGGAGCAGAGCGCCATAGCCCTGACCAACCCCGATGAGAACCGGCCCGATTCTGTTGAGGTCTATGCTCCCGGCCTGCGTGAGGTCCTGGTCGACCAGGGCGGCCAGGCAGCCCCCTACCAGCCGGACCCGGACCTGAAGCTTCCGCCACGTCAGGATCCGGTCCTGACCAGCGAGGCAGGCCTCTTCGACCTGAAGGTGGAGGATCTGCGTCAGGTCTATGTCTGGCGTGAGGTTCCTCTGATGGAGCAGGTGGAGGTCGAAGGCCGGCAGGGTCGTACCGCGACCAAGCGCAGGACTGGCGGCAGCGGCCTCTGGTACCGCGTGCCGGCCTTCTATAATCTGCCCAAGGGCGCCCAGGCTGGACAAGGCGAGCGGGCCATGAACAGTCATGAGACCCAGGTCCAGGAGGCCGCACTGGACAGTGCCGACGCCCAACCCTCCAGGAACACCCTGCAGATGCTTGAAGAGATCGACAAGGCCAAGCATGCCGACCTGTGGAGGGTCCTGGTGGCCCTGTCCATCCGGCACCTGGGACCGACCTCGGCCCGGGCCATCGCCACCCGATTCCCCTCGCTCAAGGCCGTGGAGGAGGCCAGCGTAGAGGATCTGTCCGAGCTGGACGGGGTGGGCCCCGAGATTGCGCACTCCATCCACGACTGGTTCCAGGGCGCCCGACAGCCCGGCGACTGGCGCGGTCGCATCCTGGATGCCTGGCAGGCCGCAGGGGTGGGCGCTCACGTCGAACGCAGCACCAAGCCGCAGACCCTGAAAGGCATGACCGTGGTGGTCACCGGCAGTCTGGAGGACTTCTCCAGGGACTCTGCCAAGGAGGCCATCGTGGAGCGCGGCGGCAAGGCTTCTGGGTCCGTCAGCAAGAAGACCACCTATGTGGTGGTCGGTGCCAACCCGGGCTCCAAGGCCGACAAGGCTGAGAGTCTGGGCCTGCCCATCCTGGACGAGGCGGCTTTCCACCGTCTGCTTGACACCGGCGACCCAAGCCCGGCCCAAGGCTGATTGTGACATTCGCAATATCCGACCAGCCGCGCCCTAGCAGCCGATGGCTGGGCGCGATATGGTGACGGCATGGAACAAGTAGAGCATCGCAAGGAAGGGACCCGGAATCTGGAGGAGCTGCCTCGAAGAATCAAGGGGGAGGTCTATGAGCGGCTCAGCCGGGTCATCGATCCAGAACTGGGTCGATCCATCACCGATCTGGGCATGATCACTGACATCATTGTCGAGCCGGCCAGGGATGCCCAGGCCGACTATGAGGTGACCGTGCGGGTGGAGCTGACCATCAAAGGATGCCCGCTGTCGACCACCATCACCAACCAGATCAACGGGACCGTGACCTCCTACCCGCGAGCCCGGCTGCGTCCGCATATCGATGTCTCCTCCATGAGCCGGGAGAAGCTGGACAACCTGGTGGCCGACCTCAAGGCCGCCCGGCGCAGCAATCCCTTCTCCAAACCGGGCGTCGGCACCCGCATCTTCGCCATCGCCTCGGGCAAGGGGGGCGTGGGCAAATCCTCGGTGACCGTCAACCTGGCGGCCACGCTGGCTGCCCTGGGCTATGACACGGCCGCCATTGACGCGGACATCTACGGATTCTCCCTGCCTGGGCTCTTCGGCGTGCACAGTCGGCCCACCAATCTGCACGGCATGCTGATGCCGGTGACCGCCTGGGGGGTCAAGCTGATCTCCATCGGCATGTTCGCCGGGTCGGACCGGGCCATCCTCTGGAGGGGTCCCCGTCTGCAGCGCTCGCTGGAGCAGTTCCTCTCTGATGTCTGGTGGGGCGATCCCGATGTGCTGCTGCTGGATCTGGCTCCTGGCACCGGGGACATGGCCCTGTCAGTGGCCCAGGCCCTGCCCAACAGCCGGCTGATTGTGGTCACCACCCCGCAGCCCTCGGCCTCGCAGGTGGCCGTGCGTTCAGGGCTGGTGGCCCTCCAACTGCCCACCAAGGTCCAGGGTGTGATCGAAAACATGTCCTGGTACGAACACGATGGGGAACGGTTGCGCATCTTCGGTCAGGGAGGCGGCCAGCGTGTAGCCGACCAGCTGACCCGTGACCTGGGGTATCAGGTGCCCCTGCTGGAGCAGCTGCCCCTGCAGACCGACCTGCGCGAGTCGGGGGAGTCCGGCCGTCCGGCAGTGCTCAGGCCTGATGGCTCCCTGGATGATTCGCCGTTGACCAAACGGTTTGTGGACCTGGCCAAGACCCTGATGGCGGGTTCGGAGCCTGGCGATGCCCATCGGGCAGCCGACGAAGGCTGACTCTAAGACAAAGTTGTCAGTCAGGAGCCATGCCTTGGCCGGGATTAGACGGCGGCCGGGCTCTTCCGGCTGGTGATCTGCCGCGAGGGGATGGCCAGGAACCAGGGGACAGCCAGCACGACCAGGCCGATGGCGCACATGGCCAGGAAGGGAATGACCTCATGTCCGGCCAGGATGTAGGAGGCGAACATGGGTCCCACGATGTAGCCCAGGGAGGCGGCCGTATTGAGCAGGCCGAACATACGTCCGCTGAAGGATGGCCCGGCCAGTTCGGCGGCCACAACCGGCTGGGAGATGCCCATCATGACCTCGCCCAGCCCGAAGATGGTGATGCCCAGGGAGGCCACGCTCAGGGCGCCGGGGGTGGAATCCAGGCGCAGGCCCAGGACGATGATCACCCAGGCCGCAGCCCAGAAGACCGGCACGGTGCGCAGCAGGCGCACATGGTTGGCGTCCTTGAGCCGGGGCAGCAGCACGATGTTCATGATCACCACCGAGAAGGTGTTGACCACGTCCACCACTGACAGGGACCAGCGGGGAATGTGCGGATCTGAGATCAGGGTGGTGACCAGGCCGGCGTCGAACTGGGAGTAGCCGAACAGGTCCATGAAGAAGGTTCCCATGGTCAGCAGGGCCATTGAGGCCAGCACCCTGGTCAGGGAGCTGGTGCGTCCGCCGAAGGTGCCGTTGACGGTCATGGTTTCTGCGCCCTCTGTTTGGCTGTCCTGCAGGGCATGGGTTGCCCCTGCGGATTCATGGACGACCTCTCGCTCTGCCTGGGCCTTGAGCTCAGCCGTCAGCCGGCGCAGCTGCCAGTGTCGTTCGATGACCAGCAGGGACAGGCTGAGCAGGGCGAATCCCAGGGCCCTGCCGCCGAAGCCAATGCGGTAGAGGAAGTCCTGACCGCCTGCGGCCAGCAGTCCGCCTACAGCCGCCCCAAGGCCGATGCCCAGGTTGAGCTCGGCCTGGTTGATACCGTAGACAATCCGATGCTGCTCTCTGGTGGAGATCTGTGTCAGGATGCTGGCCCAGGAGGTCTGCATGCCCATCCCCAGGCCCGAGACGAAGGCACCCGCGACTGCTGCCCGGTAGTCGTGGGCCATGGTGAAGATCAGGGGGCCGATGACCGAGAAGATCATGGCCGTGTGCATGGCCAGCCAGGAGGAGCGACGATCCGAGACCCAGCCGATGATGGGGTTGGAGATCAGGGACCCCACGGAGCTGATGGTCACCAGGAGGGCGGCCTCGCTCATGGTGGCGCCCAAGGAGTGGGTGGCGAAGAGCAGCTCGATGGGCATGACCAGGCCGATGCCGAAGTTGCACATGAGGTCCACGATGAGCATGGCTCGCAGATATACGGGCAACTCCATGAACTCACGCAGCCAGCGCATCGGTTTCCACCTCCATCGGATCCGTTTTCATGCCTCTCCTCATTCTGGCCTGACCGCATGCCGGGATGCCGGGGCTGGCGTGTTGCCGTCTATAGGCGGAGGCCGATGGTCCTGGTGATGAAAAAGGCCCGACCCTTCAGCAGGAAGGATCGGGCCACATGTGACCTGGCCGGTCAGCCAGCGTCAGCCGTCAGGTGAACTCAGATGTGGAAGTAGAGCTCGTACTCCAGGGGGGTGGGGGCCAGACGAGTCTGGTCCAGCTCGCCGCGCTTCAAATCCAGCCAGGTCTGGATCAGGTCATCCGTGAAGACGTCGCCCTCGCTCAGGAAGTCGTGGTCCTCCTCCAAGGCGTTCAAAGCCTCCTCCAGGGAGCCGGGCACCTGCTTGATCTGGGCGTGCTCCTCCGGGGGCAGCTCATAGAGGTCCTTGTCGATGGGGGCCGGAGGCTCGGTGTGGTTGAGGATGCCGTCCAGTCCTGCCATCAGCTGGGCCGAGAAGGCCAGGAAGGGGTTGCAGGAGGGGTCGGGGGCGCGGAACTCGATCCGCTTGGCGGCAGGCGAGGTGCCGGCCAGGGGGATGCGGATGGCCGCCGAACGGTTCCTGGCTGAGTAGACCAGGTTGACCGGGGCCTCGTAGCCGGGCACCAGCCGCTTGTAGGAGTTGGTGGAGGGGTTGGTGAAGGCCAGGACGGACGAGGCATGCTCGATCAAGCCGCCCACATACCAGCGGGCGATGTCGGAGAGTCCGCCGTAGCCGTTCTCGTCGTAGAAGAGGGGCTTGCCATCCTTCCAGAGGGACTGATGGCAGTGCATGCCGGTCCCGTTGTCCCCGGCGATGGGCTTGGGCATGAAGGTGGCAGCCTTGCCGGCCAGGGCGGCGGTCTCGTGGACCACGTACTTGTACTTCATCAGGTCGTCGCCTGCATGCAGCAGGGTGTTGAAGCGATAGTTGATCTCCTGCTGGCCGGCGCCGCCCACCTCGTGATGGGAGCGCTCCAGAATCAGGCCCACCTTCTGCAGGTTGGCCACCATGTCGTCGCGCAGATCCTGGTAGTGGTCGATGGGCGGTACGGGGAAGTAGCCCTTCTTGACCCGGTTCTTGAAGCCGATGTTGTCGGAGCCGTCCTCCTCGACGTCGACGCCCGAGTTCCAAGGAGCCTCGATGGAGTCGACCTCGTAGAAGGAACGCTGCATGCTGTTCTCGAAGCGGACCTTGTCGAAGATGAAGAACTCGGCCTCGGGGGCGAAGGAGGCCGTGTCGGCGATGCCGGTGGAGCGCAGGTAGGCCTCCGCCTTGGCGGCGATCTGCCGGGGGTCGCGCGAGTAGGGCTCGTCGGTCACCGGGTCAACAATGGAGAAGGCCACATTCAGGGTGCGATGGCGGCGGAAGGGATCCAGGTAGGCAGTCTCTGGATCGGGAATCAGCTTCATATCCGATTCGTTGATGGCTTGGAAGCCTTGGACGGAGGAGCCGTCGAAGGCCATGCCGTCTGTGAAGGCGTCCTTGAGGAATTCGCTGGCGGGCACGGTGAAGTGCTGCTGGACCCCGATCAGGTCCGTGAACCTGACTGAGACATATTCCACGCCCTCCTGGTTGATCAGAGCTTCGCAATCGGCCTTTGACTTCAGTTCTCTCACTGAACTGCTCCTTTCGTGGAAACCGTAACGGTCACCCAGTCTAGGGGACCGGTTTTTTCAGCAATGCGCCGCTGAGGTTACGGGGGTGTTTCATGCGAAGGTCCCGGCGCCTCCCTGAGGGAGACGCCGGGACCTTGAAAACATCAGCGCCCGCGCATGGCCTTGCGGCTGACGTGTATCTTGGTCGGATCAATGCCCTTGGGCATCCCCAGGGCGCTCTGCCGCTTTTGCAGGGTGACCAGCCGGTCGTTCAGGGTCTCCAGCTCGGTGGCGGTCAGCTTGACTTTTTTCTTGACCACCGTCCGCTGAAGTTTGTCGAGCGGAACCTGGTCGGGTCCGTGGCCCACGCTGATCCGGTAGATGGGGATGGCCGACCCGCGGGTGATGCGGCGGATCTTCTCCTCTTCGCGGTTCATGGCCTTGTTGACGCGGTTGTAGTCGCCCTCGGCTATCAGGTAGACCCCGGTGCGGCCGGTGCCCCTCCAAACGGCATCTTTGGTTTTGGCATCGATCCAGACGGGTTCCTGGGGGAAGGAGAAGCCTGCCTTGGAGATGCTGCTCAGCACGGCGGCGGCAGCGCCTGGACGGCCCTCCATCTTGGCGTAGCCGACCTTGTCGGAGCGCCTGGTCAGGGTCATGGTGGCCAGGAGCAGGCCGACCATGATGCCCAGAAGAACGGTCAGGATCCAGGACAGCCAGCTGAAGCGGGCCAGCAGGCAGATCACCACGGCTATCAGTGTGGGCACCAGAATGGCCGCAGCCAGCAGCCAGGGAAGAGCCTTGTCCTCTGCATAAGTGAATTGGTAGATCTTAACGATCTGGCTGATCGTGCTGTTCTTCTTTTTTGCTTTTTTGCCCTTGGTGTCCTCTGTAGCCATGCCATCCTCACTCGGAAACGTTCACTGGTTGACCAGTCTACCGCATGCCTAACGCATGTTCAGGGGTCTGCCGTCAGCCTTGAGCAAGGCCTCTCCAATGGCTTCAGAGAAGGTGGGATGGGGGTGGATGAGCCCGGCCGCCCGGTGCAGGGGGATCTGGTTGCCCACCAGCTGCTGGGCCTCGGCAATATTCTCGGAGGCCTGTGGGGAGACCATCTCCAGACCGACGACTATCTGATTCTCCAGATCGGTGGCTTGGCAGGCGGTGATCAGGCTGAGGGTGCCCTGCAGGCCGCTCATGCGCATGCGCGAGTTGGCCATCATGGGGTAGATGGTCTCCTTGACCTGGTTCAGCGATGGATCGTCCTCGGCCTCCTGGCGGCTGAAGCCCACAGCTGCGGCCTGTGGGGAGGAGAAGACCACACGGGGGATGGTGGCCTCGTTGACCGGTTCAGGATCCAGACCAGAGGCGGCATCGGCCAGGGTGATGCCCTGTTGGAAGGCCCTGTGAGCCAGATGGTGACCCGGGGTGATGTCGCCCAAGGCCCAAACCCGGTCACGGCTGGTGCGCCCTTGGGAGTCGGTCAGGACCTGGCCATGTTCATCCATGTCGATGCCCAGCTCCTTCATATGCTGGGGGTTGGTATTGGGATCCCTGCCGATGGCCACCAGGACCAGATCGGTCTCGATCGCTCCCGCCTGGCCCTTGTCGTCGGCCGGCTGGTAGTCGATCTGAATGCCTTCATCTGCTGACAGACGGTGCCCGCCCGAGCAGCGGGCATGGGTGATGATCTGAATTCCCTGACGCTCCAGCTCCCGGGTCATGATCTGGCCGGTCCGTCTACCCCAGTGGGAGAGCACCCGGTCCCGTCTGACCATCAGGGTCACCTGGCAGCCGGCTTGGTTCCAAATGGTGGCGAATTCCAGGGCCACCGCACCTGAGCCGATAATCAGCGCCCGGCGGGGAAAGGGCTTGAGGGTCAGCGCCCGGTCGGTGTCGATGACCAGATCATCGAAGGGGAGCTCCTCCAAGGGCCTGGCGTGAGACCCGGTGGCCAGGA
The DNA here is from genome assembly GCF_032193695.1 of Bifidobacterium sp. H6bp9. Taxonomy (NCBI): domain Bacteria; kingdom Bacillati; phylum Actinomycetota; class Actinomycetes; order Bifidobacteriales; family Bifidobacteriaceae; genus Bifidobacterium; species Bifidobacterium sp. H6bp9. The sequence continues at coordinate 75,391 of NZ_JASTZY010000001.1, read as the reverse complement.
TCGTGTCGCAGGTGGTCAGCCGGGTTCGATTGCCGTCATCGGCGGTCACCTCCACCAGGCCGTCACCGACGATGGTGCCGTGGCCGTGCACCACGGTGATGCCACGTTGCTTCAGCAGGCTGGACAGGCCGCCGGTCATGGCGTCCACCATCCGGTCCTGATAATCCTGGAGCTTCTGGTAGTCGATGCTGGCCGACCCGATATTGATGCCCATGGCGGCCCCAAGATCAGCCTGTTCGAGAACCTGGGTGGCTGTCAGCAGGGCCTTGGTGGGGATGCATCCGCGGTTCAGGCAGACGCCGCCGACCACAGGGTCCTGCTCGACCAGGGCCACCCTTCCGCCCAGCTCTGCCGTGCGCAGGGCTGTGGCATACCCGCCTGGGCCTGATCCGATAATGATGGTGTCGTACTGGCGGCTGTCGGCGTCCCATGGGTCAAGAGACTCTGTGCCGGGTTGGTTGATCGATTGCTGCATAACAATCCATGCTAGCCGTACCGGCTGGGAGAATGAAGAGCATTCGCACAATGCGGAGTGAGTGCAAAAACCGCCCGGAACCCAAGGGCACCGGGCGGCGCTACCAGTCCATCGTTCGGTATGTCAGGATAATCGGCTGTCAGTCGGGCCAGTGCCCGCGCTTGCTCTGATTGGGCTTGGGAACCCGCCACCGCCGGACCATCATGGCCCGTTGCCAGGCGTAGGAGGCCGAACGCGAACCTTTGGCCACCGAGCGCTCGCCGAACTTGTCGATCAGCAGGCGCTTGAGCTTGCGCCACATCAGCCAGGTATCGATCAGGGCAATGATCAGGTAGCCATAGAGCAGGACGGTCACCACCATGGTGAAGGTTGCATAGTGCTGAGGGCCCACGAACATGCCCATCAGGGTGGCGACGAACATAAGGATGATGGCCGGGAATATCCATTCCAGCAGATTGAAGCGGGCATCCACATAGTTGCGGATGTAGATCCGCCAGGGCAGACGCTCCGACTTGGGCATATGGTCGAGGTCGCCGGTTCTCATGGCCTCGTACTGGGCATCCTCACGGGCTCGGATCCGGGCCTTGGCGGCCTTGCGAGAGGCCTTGCGGTCCTTGGGGACCAGCGGGCGCAGGTTCCGGGCCTCAGCCTGCTTGCGCTTGGGTGTGGGGCGTCCCTTGCCTCGTGCTTCTTCAGTGGAGGCCGTCTGGTCCGCCTCCGCCTCTTTGTCCCGTCGATCCTTGCGTGAGAAGGGGTTCCATGTCATGCGAACAGGTTACGGTGACGCCTAGACTCGCAAGCATTGATTCGCAAGCAATCACAGGAGGTAACGATGGCGGAGCTGGGCCTGGAGACGATCCGCACACGTGTGCAGGACGATAGGAGCCGGATCGTCGATCTGCTCAAGGACAAGATCGCCCTGGCTTCGGTTTCGGCCAAGGGGATCACCGGGGATCACATGCGGCGATCGGCCGACTATGTGGCCGGGCAACTGCGGCAGGTGGGTGTAGATGCCCGGGTGGTCCAGGCGACCAATCCTGACGGGACCCCGGGCGCCTTCGAGGTGATCGGATCCCGGCAGGTGGATGACAAGGCCCCGACCGTCCTGCTCTACGCTCATCACGATGTGCAGCCGGTGCCCGATCCCTCCCAGTGGTCCACTGACCCCTTTGCCGGCGTGGAAAAGGAGGGACGGCTCTACGGACGCGGATCGGCCGACGACGGCGGCGGCATCGCCATCCACTCGGGTGCCCTGCACGCCCTGGGAAAGGATCTGCGCGTCAACGTCAAGGTCTTCATCGAGGGTGAGGAGGAGATGGGCTCGCGCAGCTTCATCCCCTTCCTCCAGGCTCATCGGGACGATTTCGCCTCGGATCTGATCATCGTGGCCGACTCGGGCAACTGGTCGGCGGACACCCCCAGCCTGACCACCTCCCTGCGAGGGAATGCGGACCTGGATGTCACGGTCACAGTCCTTGAGCACCCGGTTCACTCCGGGCAGTTCGGCGGGCCCATCCTGGATGCCAACACCCTGGCCGCCATGCTGATCGCCTCCATGTATGACGACCAGGGTCAGCTGGCGGTGCCCGGCCTGGAGGGCGGACAGCCCATAGGCGGCCTGCAGCGTGACCTGGACCAGGCCCAGCTGCGTGCGGATGCCGGCGTGGTGGACTCCTATCGGCTGGCCGGAACCGAATCCCTGGCCTCCCGGCTCTGGACCAAGCCTGCAGCGGCGGTGATCGGCTTCGATGCCCACCCGGTGGAGGGCTCCTTCAACGTGCTGGCTGACACGACCCGCTTCCGCATTTCCCTGCGCACTGCGCCCACCCAGCGCCCTGAGCAGGCCGCGCAGGCCTTGGCTGATTTTTTGATCGCCCATGCTCCTCAGGGGGCCAGGGTGGAGGTCACGCCCGGCGACATGGGCATGGGATGGGCCATGGATGCCGACAGCCCGGTGGTCCGGCAGACCGAGGAGGCCATGCGGCAGGCCTTCGGACGGGACCCGGTCAACAAGGGCGAGGGCGGATCCATCCCCTTCATCCCCGAACTCAAGCGGCTCTTCCCTGAGGCCCAGGTCCTGGTGACCGGCCCAGAGGATCCCCAGTCCAACGCCCACAGCCCGAACGAGTCCATCTCCCTGCAGGGGCTGGTCGACAACATCATCACCGAGGCCCTGCTGCTGGATTCCCTTGACCACCGTATGTTCTAAGATGGCAAGTGACACGGGGGCCGTATGCCTATGGGCGTGCGGCTGAGAGGAGGCTCAGCCTCAACCGGACGAACGTTTACCGGGTAATGCCGGCGCACGGATGTCACTGGACCCGTGCCTGAACGGGATGGCGCTCACAGGGAGCGCCCCGAGGAAAGGCACAAGATCATGACCGATGGTCATTTCATCAACAACACTGCTTCCGGATCGGAGCCGGAGTCTGAGCGGACTCCCTCCCAGGTCAGGACCCCCTCCCGACGGTGGAGGGTGGTGGATATCGCCGTAGCCTCGGTCATCGGGGTGGCCTCCGCAGTCATCTACTGGGTGGTCGCCATGGTGACCACCATTCCCTGGTCATTCCTGGACGGGGTCGTGCCCGGTCTGGGGGGCATTCTCAACGGTCTTTACCTGTTTGCCGGGCCTCTGGCATCGGTCATCGTGCGCAAGCCGGGGGCGGCCGTCTATGCCGAGCTGGTCGCAGCCATCCTGGAGTCGCTGCTGGGCAGCCAATGGGTGCCTGTGGAGACCATACTGATTGGTCTGCTTCAGGGCTTCATGGCCGAACTGGTCTTCATGCTGCTGCGTTACCGGCGTTGGAACATGTCCACGGTGGCACTGTCAGGCGCTGCCGCTGGTTTCGGCTGCTGGCTGTACTCCTTCTGCACGCACCTGCAGGCCATCAACCTGACCGGCCCCTATGGGGTGATCTATCTGATAGCCACCCTGATCTCGGGCGCTCTGATCGCTGGAGTGCTGGTCTGGTACCTCTACAAGGCCATTGCCGCCACCGGGGCTCTGGACCGCTTCGCCTCCGGCCGCGATATTCATACGGCCGGGAAGTAGAGGTCTGGGCGTGGACCGGAGCATCCAGGACAACCCCTACCGACCCGCAGCCTTGGAGCTGCGCGGTTGGGGTTATCGGCATGCCTATCGGAACCACTTCGCCGTCAAGGACCTCTCCCTGAGCATTCCTGCAGGTCAGCGGGTGCTGCTGCTGGGAGCCTCCGGCATTGGCAAATCGACCATCCTCGAGGGTGTGGCTGGGCTTCTGGGCGATCATGCCCCGCAGAGCGGTCAGGATCAGGTCGAGGATGACGAAGGCGGGGTGACCCAGGGCCAGGTCCTGATTGACGGCAATCCCGCCGTCTCCAGCCGGGGGCGTGTGGGGCTGGTCCTGCAGGATCCGGATGCCCAGGCCATCTTTCAGCGGCTTGGTGACAATGTGGCCTTCGGGCCCGAGAACATGGGGCTGCCCCGAGAGGAAATCTGGCCACGGGTGCAGAGGGCCATGGCCGAGGTGGGTTTGGCTGACCTGCAGCTGACCCGGTCCACCATGCATCTGAGCGGAGGGCAGATGCAGCGTCTGGCCCTGGCCGGCGCCCTGGCCATGCAGCCTGGGCTGCTCCTGCTGGATGAGCCCACGGCTAATCTGGATCCGGTCGGCGTCGACCAGATTGTCGGCGCCGTCAGGAAGGTCCTGGACCGGCAAGGCTCGACCATGATTCTGGTCGAGCACCGGGCAGGTCCATGGATGGATATGATCGACCGGGTCATCGTGCTTGGGCTGGGCGAGGTTGAAGACAGCACCGGCGGATCGGGCGCTGCGACCTATCGCAAGACGGTGGTCATGGCCGACGGCAGCCCCCAGGAGGTATTCACTGATCCGGGATTGGACCTGGCCTCACTGGGCATCTGGGTTCCCGAAGCTTATAGGAGCGCCAGGGATTCGCTCCCTGAGCTTGGAGGGTCCAGGGTCAGGTCCGGGCAATCCGATCCCGGCCGGGATGATCATCCCGTCCTGCTGGCCGCTCAGGATCTGGCGGTGGGCCGTCAGGGCAAGGCAGTGGCCGAGCATATCGATTTGGAATTCAGGGCCGGTCAGATCACCGCCTTGGTCGGAGCCAACGGAGCCGGCAAGTCCACGCTGGCCATGACCCTGGCCGGTCTACTGGAGCCAGTGGCCGGTTCGGTTCTTGCCCAGGACCGCCTGCTCCGGGAATCCCAGGGGCAGACGCCTGCCGAGCCCGAGCCCATCCGATGGACCTCATCCCAGCTGGCGGCGCGCATCGCCTATGTCTTTCAGAATCCCGAGCATCAGTTCGCCCGGGGCACGGTCTTGGATGAGGTCAAGTTGGCTCCAATCCGCACTGGTATGAGCGAGGACCGGGCCCAGGCTCGCGCCCTGGAGCTGCTGGACCGTTTCAGGCTGAGGCAGTACGCGCATGCCAACCCTTACACGCTCTCGGGCGGTGAGAAGCGGCGGCTCACCGTGGCCTCGGCCCTGGCCGCCGCACCTCAGATGCTGATTCTTGACGAGCCTACCTTCGGTCAGGACAGGAACACCTGGGTCAGCATGGCCCAGCTGATTGCAGACCTGCGCGACCAGGGAGCCTGCATTATCCTGGTCACCCACGACCGGGAGCTGGTCCAGGCCCTGGATGCCCGTCTGGTGGAGATGACGCCTCCGGGAGCCCAGAAGGCCGTCTGGCCTGTATCAGAGTCAGATTTGCAGGCCCGTCAGAAGACTGTTGCGGCCAGACTGACTGTCACGCCCATGGATCAGCGGGACGAGCCGGTCAAGCCGGCCAGCCGGTCGCCATACATAGCCTCCATCAATCCGGCCTTCCGTCTGATCGGGGCTTTCCTGGCGGCTCTGCCCCTGCTGATCAGCCTGGACCCGGTCTCGGCCACGACGGCACTGATCCTGGAGTTCCTGATGCTGGGCGCGGCAGGCTTCACACCCCTGCGGGTCGTCAGATCCACCTGGCCCATCTTCCTGGGAGCGCCCGGCTCGGCCCTGGCGATCATCCTCTACGGCAAGAGCGGCGGCGCCACCTTCTGGCAGTGGGGCATGATCCACATCACCCAGCGGTCGTTGGATCTGGCCCTGGCCACCGCGCTGCGAATCCTGGCCATCGGGATTCCCGCCATCATAACCGTGCTGGGAATAGACGCCACCGATCTGGCCGATGCCTTCAGCCAGGTGCTCCACCTGCCTGATCGCTTCGTCTACGGCGGGCTGGCCGGCATGCGGCTCTTCACCGTTCTCAAGGATGACTGGTCGGCCCTGACCGCCTCGCGCCGCAGTCGCGGGCTGGGCGATGAGAACCGTTTCAAGGCCTTTATGCCCCAGGCCTTCGCCCTGCTGGTCCTGTCCATCAGGCGTTCGACGACCTTGGCTACGGCCATGGAGGCCAGGGGTTTCGGCGGCAGCACACCGCGCACCCATGCCAGGGTTTCCCAGATCAGACCACGTGACGCCGGTTTCCTGCTCATATGCCTGGCTGTGCCCGCAATCTCCCTGACCCTGGCTGCCCTGACCGGCTCCATCGCCTTCTTCGGCAACTGATCGCACGGGTTTTCCACAGGCTCCGGATATAGAGGAACCCCGGTCCTTTCCGCCTCCCGCAGAGAGGGGAAAAGACCGGGGTCCGCCTGTGGTTGGAAGCGCTGGTCTTTTACCTGGCCAGAGTGGTGTTGATGTTGCGCACCTCGTCGAAGCGCTTGGAGGCATCCTCCCAGTTGACGATGTGCCACCAGGCCTTGACGTAGCTGGCCCGGTCGTTCAGGTACTCCAGGTAGTAGGCGTGCTCCCAGAGGTCCAGCAGGACCAGCGGGAAGATGGTGACGGGCAGGTTGCCCTGGTGGTCGTACATCTGCAGGGTGACCAGGCGCTCGCCCAGGGTATCCCAGGCAAGGACGGCCCAGCCGGAGCCCTGGATGCCTGCGCACATGGACTCGAAGTAGGTCTGGAAGCCCTGGAAGGACCCGAACTGGTCCTCGATGGCGGCCTTGAGCTCGCCAGTGGGCTCCTGGCCGATGGCCGGGGCCATGTTCTTCCAGAAGATGGAGTGGTTCTTGTGCCCGGCCAGGTTGAAGGCCAGGTTCTTCTCCAGCAGGTTGGACTGAGCCACGTTGCCGGACTCGGCCGCGTCGTGGATCTGCTCCAGGGCCTTGTTGGCACCGTTCACATAAGCCTGATGGTGCTTGTCATGGTGCAGCTCCATGATCTTGCCGGACACGTACGGCTCCAGCGCCGAGTAGTCGTAGGGCAGATCGGGAAGTGTGTATACGGGCATATCGTCTCCTCACAATGATTCTGGCCAAGCCAGACGAGTGATGGTCGGTCTGCGCCAGACCAACAACGGACGTGGTCGACCCGACCGGTTCTTTAACCCTAGCCCCTTGTCCGAGGAGCACAAGGGGCGCAGGCCTTTCTTTCAGTGAACTTTCCCACAGATGCGGGCTCATCAAGGTCCGTCAGCCGTGCTTTCGACTGCCGGGGCTAGAGTTGTGCCCATGCCCTTTGATGACTCCCTTCTTGACAATCCCCGTGCCCAACGAATTCGCCGTCTGGCTGAATTGCAGGATCGGCGGGCCCGGCAGCGTCATGGCCGCTTCCTGATAGAGGGTCCGCAGAGCGTGCGCGAGGCGGTCCGCTGGCGTCCCGATCTGCTGACTGACCTCTATGTTCAGGCGGATGAGTCCTCTTCTGTAGATAAGGGCGGTCATCCGCGGCCGCTCAACGAGACCGCAGGCGCCATCATGGAGCAGGCCCGGGAGCTGCCTGACTGCTATGGGCACTTCGTCTCCGCCAGGGTCATGCATGCCATCAGCGGCAATGCGCAGGGGATCCTGGCCCAGGCGCGGACTGATGGATTTTTGGCCCAAGCGACGGACCTTGACGATCCCCGGAGCCAGACGGGGGAGGGGCCCGACCTGGTGGCAGCCTTCTGGCAGATCCGTGATCCAGGCAATGCCGGAACCGTCATGCGCACGGCCGATGCTGCGGGCTGCCGGGCAGTCATCCTGGTGGATCAGTGCGTGGAACCGACCAATCCCAAGGTCATTCGCTCTACGGCTGGCTCGGCCTTTCACATACCCCTGGCGACCATGGGCACTGAGGACTTCCTGGCCCTGTGCAGACGGCAGGGCCGGGCCCTGGTGGCTGCGGATGTCTATGGCACGCCGGACAAACCCGTCCGCTCCCTGACTGATTTGATGACGAGCGGTACCCTGGCCAAGCCAGACTCGTCGGGTCAACCCATGGCCCTGCTTTTCGGCAATGAGGCACGTGGGCTGCCCAATGAGCTGCTGGAGTCCATGGATCAGATCGTTCGCATACCCATATACGGGCGGGCTGAATCGCTCAATCTGGCTACCTCGGCGGCGGTGCTGCTCTACGCCATGGCCATGTCGAGTCGTATTGAAAGAATGTGAAGGCGTCAACGACCGGGATTTCCGCTGATTTGCGGCCCGGACATGGCATTGGCAACAGTGGAAAGGTCCATGGTGGCACAGGAAGAATTCGACCCCGCGGCGATGACTGACGAGGTCAACGAGGGCATCGGCAGGATTCGCGAAGCCTCCGATCTGGAAGAGCTCAAGGCGATCAAGGCCAAGTATGCGGGGACAGGTTCCGCCCTGGCCGGATCCGGCCGGATCATCGGAAAGCTGCCAGCGGATCAGAAGAAGACCGCGGGGCGTCTGGCAGGCAAGCTCAAGGCTGACTTTGGCCGTGCCTACGGGCTCAAGGAGCGGCAGCTGCGCCAGGAGGAGGAGTCCCGCCGCCTGGCCGCCGAGCAGGTGGATATGACCCTGCCGGTCAACCGCCGTCCCCAGGGCGCCCGCCACCCGCTGTCCAAACTCATGGAGGACGTGGAGGACTTCTTCGTCTCCATGGGTTGGAGCATCGCCCAGGGTCCCGAGCTGGAAGCCGAGTGGTACAACTTCGATGCGCTCAATTTCGGCCCTGACCATCCTGCCCGCCAGATGCAGGACACCTTCTACGTCAAGGGCAGCCAGGCCAGGGATGCCGCCGGTTTCGCCGGCTCCAACATGGTCATGCGCACCCATACCTCGCCCGACCAGGCCCGTTCCCTGATAACCCGTGGCGTACCGCTCTACGTGGCCTGCACGGGCAGGGTCTTCCGCACCGACGAACTGGATGCAACCCACACCCCGGTCTTTCACCAGTGCGAGGCCATTGCCGTCGATGAGCACCTGACCATGGCCGACCTCAAGGGCACCCTGGACAAGCTCGCCGTGGCCATGTTCGGCCCCGAGGCCCGGACCAGACTGAGGCCCTCATACTTCCCCTTCACCGAGCCCAGCGCCGAGATGGACCTCTGGTTCCCCGACAAGAAGGGCGGCCCCGGATGGATCGAATGGGGAGGCTGCGGCATGGTCAACCCCAATGTTCTGAGGTCGGCCGGCGTGGACCCGCAGCGCTACTCAGGCTTCGCCTTCGGCGTGGGCATGGAGCGCACCCTGCTCCTGCGCCACGACATCAATGACATGCACGACCTGGTCGAAGGCGACGTGCGGTTCAGCCAGCAGTTCGAGATGGGGGAGTGACCGTCAGATGCCAATGGTAGATATCGACTGGCTCAAGGAGCATGTGCAGGTCCCCGAGGATCTGACCTATGAACAGCTGGCCAAGGACCTGGTCCGGGTCGGTCTGGAGGAAGAAGACATCCACCAGTCCACGGTGACCGGCCCTATTGTGGTCGGCTATGTGGTGGATGCCGAGCCCGAGCCCCAGAAGAACGGCAAGACCATCAACTGGTGCCATGTGGATGTGGGCGAGCAGTACAACGCTGTGGACGACCAGGGCCGCAAGGTGCCCCGGGGCATCGTCTGCGGGGCCCCCAACATGGCTGCGGGCGAGAAAGTGGTGGTGACCCTGCCGGGGGCCGTCCTGCCTGGGGACTTCCGCATCGAGCCGCGCAAGACCTATGGTCACATCTCGGACGGCATGTGCGCCTCCGAGCGTGAGCTGGGACTGGGCTCGGACCATCAGGGCATCATCCTGCTGCGCAACTACGGGTTCACCCCCGAGCAGTACGAACAGCTCAAGCCCGGTGACGATGCCATGAGCCTCCTGCATATGAATAGGCCCGTGCTTGAAATCAACATCACCCCCGACCGTGGCTACGCCTTCTCCTACAGGGGGGTTGCCCGCGAATATCACCACTCCACGGGCGCTGAGTACACGGATCCGGTGATTGAGCTGAACAAGACCGTGCCAGCCTCCGCAACGCAGGAGGATCAGGCTCCGCTGGCCGTGCATGTTGAGGACGACAATCCCATTCATGGTCAGCCCGGATGCGACCGCTACTACCTGCGGGCCCTGACCGGGTGCGACCCCAAAGCCGCCACTCCCAGCTGGATGCGTCGTCGGCTGGTTCGGGCCGGCATGCGCTCCATCAGCCTGCCGGTGGACATCACCAACTACGTCATGCTGGACCTGGGCCAGCCCCTGCACGCCTACGATCTGGACAAGCTCAGCGGTCCCATCGTCGTACGCAGGGCCAGGCAGGGCGAGCACCTGACCACCCTTGATGGCAAGGATCGCGAGCTCAGCACCGAAGATCTGCTCATCACCGACTCGCCTGAGGGGCATGAGGGTTCCCGAATCCTGGGTCTGGCCGGGGTTATGGGCGGCCTGTATGGAGAGGTGACCAATCAGACGAAGAACATCCTGATCGAGTCCGCCCACTTCGACCAGGTGACCATCGCACGGACCGCCCGTCGTCACAAGCTGCCCTCGGAGGCCTCCAAGCGCTTTGAGCGTGGGGTGGATCCGCAGATGCAACCGGCCGCCGCAGCCATGGCCGCCGATCTGTTGCATCGCCTTGCCGGTGGCCAGGACCTGGATGCTCCGTTGGATTTGAACCAGACCAAGCCCATGCCGGTCATCGACTTTGCCGTCAGCGAGGTGGCACGTCTGACCGGACTGGAGGTGGAGCCCCAGCGCATCACCGCCATTCTGCGTGACATCGGCTGCACGGTCCAGGGTGATCCTCAAGACCGGCTGTCGGTGACCCCGCCAACCTGGAGGCCCGATCTGGGCGAGGGCTGCGACCTGGTCGAGGAGGTGGCCCGCCTGGTGGGCTATGACCGCATCCCTGTCACCGTGCCATCGCCCAAGGTGTCAGATGCGGTTGGTCTGACCGATCGCCAACAGCGCCGCCGTTGGGTGGCTGACACCCTGGCCGAGTATGGGCTGACCGAGGTTCTGGACTACCCGTTCGTCGGCGACATTGATTTCAAGGCCTTCGGCATGGATCCTGACGAGGTCCATGTCAACAGTGTGGAGCTGGCCAACCCCATGGCCGCTGACAGGCCCTATCTAAGGCAGAGCCTGCTGCTGCCGCTGGCCAACACCGTGGAGCGCAACCTGCGACGTGGCAACACGGATGTGCGTCTCTTCGAGATCGGCTACGTCTTCCGTCGCGATCCCAAGGCCCCTGCGGTGCCGACCCTTCCGGGCGGCTTGCGGCCCAGCGACGAGGATCTGGCCCGCCTGGACCAGGGTCTGCCGGAGCAACGGCTGCATGTGGCGGCCCTGCTGACCGGCCGTGCTCAGGAGGATGGCTGGCTTAAGGACAGCAGGGATGTGGACTGGACTGATGCAGTCGAGTCGGCTCGTCGTGTTCTGGACAGGCTGGGAGCACACTATCGGCTGGAGCAGCCCCCGGCCGAGCAGGTGCCCGACCAGTGGCATCCGGGCCGTACCGCCAGGCTGGTCCTGGATGACGGCACGCTTGTCGGCATGGTGGGCGAGCTGCATCCTCGGGTTGATCAGGCTCTGGGCTTCCCCGCCCACTCGGCCGCCTTCGAGCTGAGTCTGGACATGGTGCTGGACCACCTGGACTACATGCCCCTGCAGGCCAAGCCGGTCTCGACCTTCCCGCCGGTCCGTCAGGATCTGGCCTTCACCGTGCCGGAAACGGTTTCGGCCGCCGACCTGACTTCCGCCATCAGAGAAGCGGCTGGGTCTAGTCTTGAATCCATCGAGCTGTTCGACGTTTTCACTGGCGATCAGATCGGTGAGCATGCAAAATCGCTGGCCTTCGCAGTCACCTTCCGCGCCCCGGACCGTACCTTGACGTCCGAGGACAGCGAATCCCTGCGCCAGGCCATCGTCGACAAGACTGCAGGTCTGGGCGCCGTGCTGCGTGCCTGACCGGGCATCAAGGGGACCGAGGGACATGACGGATTCTCAAGAACAGGGCACAGCCGGTGGACCCGACCGCCAGGATCATGATGGGAGCGATCAGCCCTTGTACGGCGCACGCGCCGATCGTTATCCAGGATGGAATCCGTACATATACGGTCGCCCAGACCCTGAATCCAAGACCAAGGAATCGGATTCGTCCCAGGGCAACCCCGCCAACCGGCCTATGCCCATGGCAGGGCAGCCGGGTCCCGGTCGCGGCGGAAATCCTGGGAATCCTGGGAACCCTCAGGCCCGTCCCGGCGCTCCGGTCTGGCCTCCCCAGGGCATGCCCGATCTGAACGACCCCTCCCAAAATCCGGTCTACGGCCACTGGGATCCCTGCGCCATCATCGCTTTCCTCATGGCCCTCTTCCTGCCCATGCCTGTGATTCCCGCTTTGCTCGGCGGCGTTTCCATGTATCGGACCCGCCGACTGCATATGAAGGGCTACGGGTTGGCCATGGCTGCCCTGATCATCAACCTGCTCTTCACCTTGGCTTGGATCTGGCTTCTGGTCAACGGGGTCTCCCTGAACGACTTCTACCAACAGATGATGCCGTCGCCCTCGACGGGTGGCGGCGGCTCAGGCGGGGATGGTGTCAGCGCCTGAGATTTAAGCAGGGGGTCATTCAGATGGGCTTGGATATCGATATTGTCGTATTCGACGGGTTTGAACCCTTGGATGTTTTCGGCCCCTTTGAGGTTTTCATCAACACTGATGGCGCCCGGGTGCGGCTTTTCTCCTTGGACGGTCCTGGAGTGAAAGTCGGGGAGGGCGGCGTCAGGGTCGAAGCTCTAGGACTCGAAGCGATCGATCCCAAGGGAGTTTTGCTGATACCCGGCGGGTCCGGCACGCGAACTCTGGTTGGAAACGACCGATGGATTAGGCAGTTGGCAAGCCTGGCCGCCCAGTCGCCGCAGGTAATGACGGTCTGCACAGGCTCGGCTCTCTTGGCTGCCGCCGGTGTGCTCGACGGTCGGCGTGCGACCTCCAATGACTTGGCCTTTGACTGGGTCGTCGGCACGGGGGAGCGCGTGGACTGGGTCAAGGATGCCCGCTGGGTGGTCGATGGCAAGTTTCGTACCTCTTCGGGCATCTCGGCCGGTATTGACATGGCACTGGCCTTTGTGGAGGACACATGCGGGCCCGAGGCGGCGGACAGGGCCAGTAGGCAAATGGAATACATCCGCAACCGAGACTCCGGTTATGACCCCTTCGCATAGGTGACAGTGTCGCGCAGCAAAAGCAGGAGCATAGCGACACGCCGAATTGCATAAATATGCGTTTTACTGCATGAGTATGTATGATGGTGCCCGATGAAGGGAGCACTCATGCGGCAATACACAGTGGCTGTGGCGGGAGCTTCGGGGTATGCCGGCTCGGAGATGATCCGTCTATTGGCGGACCATCCAGCCTTTCAGGTATGCACGGTCACCGGTCATGGCTCGGCTGGACGGTTGCTGGGGGAGTTCTCTCCCAACCTGCCGGAGTCGCTGGCCTCGTTGCAGATTCAGGATACGAAGCCGGATATCTTGGCCGGCCATGATCTGGTGGTTCTGGCCCTGCCTCACGGGGCTTCTGGCCCCCTGGCCGAGCAGCTGGATCCGCAATCGCTGATGGTCGACTTGGGGGCTGATCACCGGCTGGAGGATCCAGGCGACTGGCAAGACTACTACGGAGGGCCTTTCTCAAGCCCGTGGACCTACGGGATGCCTGAGCTGCTCAATCCGGGTGGCGGCCGCCAGCGTCAGCTGCTTGGACAGACCCGGCGGATCGCTGGTCCTGGGTGCAATGTCACAGCAGTCACTCTGGCCTTCCAGCCTGCCCTGTCCGCCGGACTGGTCCAGACTGATGATCTGGTGGCCGACCTTGCTGTCGGCTACTCGGGCGCTGGGCGCTCGGGCGGCAGAATGGATCTGCTGGCAGCCCAGGCCATCAATTCGGCCCATCCCTACTCGGTCGGAGGCACCCATCGGCATATCCCTGAGATTGTGCAGAATCTGCGCAAGGCCGCAGCTGCGGACCCCAACCTCGGGGGTCTTGGGAAACAATCCATTCGCTTGGGGTTGACCCCCATACTGGTCCCCATGTCAAGGGGGATTCTGGCTGTGGTCTCAGCCAAGCTGAGCGCGCGTGGACAGAGCATGGGTATGGCTGATATTCGTTCCGTCTGGGAAGAGATCTATGCCGACGAGCAGTTTGTCGATCTGCTCCCCGAGGGCAGGCTTCCCTCCACGGCCGATGTGTATGGCTCCAACCGGGCCCAGGTCCAGGTCGCTGTGGACCAGCGCGCCGACCGCCTCTACGCTTTCGCCGCCATCGACAACCTGACCCGGGGCACCGCAGGCCAGGCCCTCCAGGCCGTGAATCTGGCTCTGGGCCTGCCCGAGGAGACCGGATTGACAACCATAGGAGTGGCACCATGAGCATCACCTACCCTGCAGGCTTCCGGACCGGCACGGCCATCGCCCATCGTCCGGGAGGCTCACAGCGCCGCAACCTGGCCCTGGTCGTCAACAGCGGACCCATGGACACGGCTGTGGGGGTCTTCACCCCCAATCGGTTCCGGGCCGCTCCGGTCGTCTGGACCAGTCGAATCTTGGAAGATGGCCGTGCTGGAGCCGTGGTCATCAACTCCGGCAATGCCAACGCCTGCACGGGCCCCGAGGGCCTGGACCAGGCCAGGGCCATGGCCGAACGGACAGGCGAGAAACTGGGCCTGCCCACCGAGCGGGTTGCCGTCTGCTCCACCGGGATCATCGGCCATCTGCTGCACCTGGACTCCATCTTGACCGGTATCGATCAGGCTGCCCAGGGGTTGTCGGCCAGTCAGGAGGCCGGCGAAGAGGCCGCCAAGGCCATATTGACCACCGACACCTGCACCAAGACCGTGGCTGTGGACGGTTCCGGCTGGCGGCTGGGCGGCATGGTCAAGGGTTCCGGGATGATCGCCCCGCAGTTGGCCACCATGATCTGCGTAATCACCACCGATGCCATTCTGGAGCCGGAACAGGCTCGCCAGGCCCTGTCCGAGGCTTGCCGGCTCAGCTTCAACCGGATCGATGTGGACGGGTGCATGTCCACCAACGACACCGTCCTGCTGATGGCCTCCGGGGCCTCTGGCGTGCGGCCTGACCCCAGGCAGTTCCAGGAGAAGCTTGGTCGTGCCTGCGCGGATCTGGCCCATCGGATTGTGGCAGACGGTGAGGGCAGCAGGCATCGGATCCGCATCCGTGTGGATGGTGCCGAGAACGAGGATGCAGCCCTTGCCTGCGCACGGGCGGTCTCCGGCTCTACGCTGCTCAAGTGCGCGGTGGCCGGCGAGGACCCCAACTGGGGCCGGGTGGTGTCCTCCCTGGGCACCGTGCCGGTTTCGAAGGCGGCCTATGATCCGGCCCAAGTGGATGTCAGCTTCAACGGCATCACGGTCTGCCAGGGCGGCCGTCCCGGCCAGGACCCGGAGCTGGTCGACCTGCACGTTCCCGAGGTCCATATCGACATCGACCTTGGTCATGGCGACAGCCAGGCCACGGTATGGACGGATGATCTGACCCACGAATACGTGACCATCAATGCCGACTACCACACCTGACAGGAAACCTGATCGGGCGCGCTGCCAAGAGCCGCAGCAATTGGAAGATGGTCATAAGGAAGGGGAAGAGGATGGCGGATGTCGAGCAGCATGCCGAAGCTGAAACAGCCTTGGACGATGCCCGCAAGGCCCAGGTGCTCATCGAGGCCCTGCCCTGGCTGGAGGAGTTCGCCGGTCAGAGGATCGTAGTCAAATACGGCGGCCATGCCATGGTGGACGACCATCTGCGGCAGTGCTTCGCTCAGGACATGGTCTTCCTGAGGCAGGTGGGCATGCATCCGGTGGTGGTGCACGGGGGCGGCCCGCAGATCTCCCGCATGCTCCAGGCCCTGGGCATCCCCTCGGTCTTCCGCGGCGGTCTGCGGGTGACCACCCCCGAAACCATGAAGGTGGTTCGCATGGTGCTGACCGGACAGGTAGGCAGGGATCTGGTCGGTGCCATCAATGCCCACGGTCCCATGGCTGTCGGCCTGTCAGGGGAGGATGCCGGCCTGTTCAGTGCGGCCCGCCGCACCGGCATGGCGGATGGACGACCAGTCGACCTGGGACTGGTGGGCGAGGTCGTGGGCGTGGATGCCTCTGCCGTCGAGGATCTGATCGATGCCGGGCGGATTCCCGTCGTGTCCTCTGTGGCTCCTGACGAGCAGGATCCCACCCAGGTGCTCAATGTGAATGCCGACGCGGCCGCATCCGCTCTGGCAGTAGCTCTGGGGGCCCGGAAGCTGGTCATTCTCACCGACGTGGAGGGACTGTATGCCAACTGGCCCCAGGCCGACTCCCTGGTCTCCAGCATCGGCGTGGACCGGCTTGAGGACATGTTGGAGGACATGCATGAGGGGATGCGCCCCAAGATGGAGGCCTGCCTGCAGGCCGTGCGATCCGGAGTGGGCGAGGCCCACGTCATCGACGGGCGGCGGCCGCATTCCATGCTCAACGAGATATTCACCCGCAACGGCATCGGCACAGTGGTCGTGCCGGGCCGGGACATGATCATGAGGAGGAGTCATGACGAAGGCTGATGCACCTATGAGAACTCTCGAAGGGCCGCAGAGCAGTCAATGGGCAGACCGCTATGACCGCGTCCACAT
This sequence comes from Bifidobacterium sp. H6bp9, assembly GCF_032193695.1. Lineage (NCBI taxonomy): Bacteria > Bacillati > Actinomycetota > Actinomycetes > Bifidobacteriales > Bifidobacteriaceae > Bifidobacterium > Bifidobacterium sp. H6bp9. Next base: position 59,022 of record NZ_JASTZY010000001.1, on the reverse strand, counting down.
GCAGGTCTTCGGACGGCCGGGCAGGGTCATGGACCATGGCCGAGGCGCCTGGATCTGGGACCTGGACGGCAACCGCTATCTGGACATGATGGCCGGAATCGCGGTCAATGCCCTGGGCTACGCCCATCCGGCCTGGAACAAGGCCCTGGCTGAGCAGGCCGGGAAGATGGCCCACATCAGCAACTTCTTCGCCTCCCAGCCTCAGATCGAGCTGGCCGAACGACTGCTGGACCTGGCTCAGGCCCCGGAGGGATCCCGTGTCTTCTTCGCCAACTCGGGAACCGAGGCCAATGAGGCGGCCATCAAGCTTGCCCGGCTGCATGGCGCTCGCATGGGCGGTCACCCTGGCCGGATCCTGGCTCTGACTCATAGTTTCCACGGCCGCAGCATGGGCTCCTTGAGCCTGACATGGAAACCTGCCATTCGTGAGCCCTTCCAGCCCCTGGTCCCGGGCATGGGCTTTCTGCCGGCAGAAGACGGCGAGGCTATGGAGGAGGCCTTCGCACAGGGGGAGACCTCAGGAGAGCCGGTGGCCGCCGTCATTCTGGAGCTCATCCAGGGTGAGGCCGGGGTGCTGCCGCTGGATCCTGACTACGTTCGGCAGGTGCGTGAGCTTTGCAGCCGGCACGGAGCCCTGATGATTTTGGACGAGGTGCAGACCGGCATAGGCAGGACCGGCCACTGGTTCGCCTTCCAGGACCGGAGCCTGTCCGGAGGAGCCTGCCCTGACGTGCTCACCTTCGCCAAGGGGGTGGCAGGCGGCTTCCCCATGGGCGGGATGATCACCTTCGGCTCTGGGCCATCAGGTCTGCTGACCCCTGGCATGCACGGATCCACCTTCGGCGGCAATCCCCTGGGATCGGCCCTGGCACTGACCACCTTGGAGACCATCCAACGGGAGGGCCTGCTGGAACGGGCGCGGCAGATGGGCGAGAGGCTGCGCGCTGGCCTTACCGGCTGCGGCAATCCCCTCTATAACCAGGTCAGAGGCAGAGGGCTGCTGGATGCGGTCCAGCTGGGCGCCCCCTGTGCCGGGGATCTGGCCTCCTGGGCCCTGGATCACGGGCTGATCGTCAACGCTGTGGCCCCTGATGCCCTGCGTCTGGCCCCGCCCCTGATCATCCAGGCCGACCAGATCGACCTGGCCGTGGATATCCTGTCCAAGGCTCCGGTCAGTCTCGGGGAAGGGCTTGCAACAGGATGATCAGTGAGATCAGCCATCAATGACGTACATGATCATAGCGATAGGGAGGCAGAGATGAACAGCGGTTTGCGGCACATGCTGCGTGACGATGACCTCAACCACGAGGAGCAGCTGGAGGTGCTTCGGCTGGGCATGGCATTCAGGGCAAATCCCTATTTGTCCCAGCCCTATCAGGGCCCCCAGGCCGTGGCCATCATCTTCGACAAGCCCAGCACGCGCACCAGAACCAGCTTCTGCGTGGGTGTGGCCCAGCTGGGCGGCTATCCCATGGTCATCGACAGCTCTGGCTCACAGCTTGGCCGTGGCGAGCCCGTGGCGGACACCGCCAAGGTGCTGACGCGGATGACGTCCACCATAGTCTGGCGCACCTTTGGCCAGGATCGGGTGGAGACCATGGCCGCCCATGCCACCGTGCCTGTCATCAACGCGCTGACCGACTCCTTCCACCCCTGCCAGGTTCTGGCCGACTTCCTGACCCTGGCCCAGCACCGGGGCGGGGTCGATGCCCTGGCTGGCATGACCATCGCCTACCTGGGCGACGCAGCCAACAACATGGCCAACTCCTACCTGCTGGGCGGAGCAGTGGCCGGCATGAACGTGCGGATTGCCGGCCCCCACGGCTTCCTGCCCGATCCAAGCCTGGTGGATCAGGCCCGGACCCTGGCTGCTGAAAACGGCGGATCCATTCTGGTCACCACGGATCCGGTCCAGGCTGTGGAGGACGCCGACTGCGTCTTCACCGACACCTGGGTCTCCATGGGCGAGGAGGACCAGTACGCCATTCGCTCCCATCCCTTCCAGCCCTATCAGGTCAACGCCGCACTTATGGCCCATGCCCGCCCGGATGCCCTCTTCCAGCATTGCCTGCCCGCCTACAGGGGCCGGGAGGTGACGGCCGAGGTCATTGACGGCCCGCAGTCCGTGGTCTGGGACGAGGCGGAAAACCGATTGCACGCCCAGAAGGCCCTGATGACCTGGCTGGTGGCCCGCTCCCGGGGCGACGAATCCCTCCTGCAGGGGGTGTGCTGATGCGTCCGACGACCAAGGTGGCCCGGCTGGATGCCATCCGCCAGGCCCTGAACCGACATCGGGTCAACTCCCAGCAGCAGCTGTCGGCCCTGCTGGCTGAGCAGGGCATCGAAGTGACCCAAGCCACCCTGAGCCGGGACCTGGACGACCTGCACGCCACCAAGCTGCGGTACGCAGACGGCAGCATGGCCTACTGGATTCCCGCCACCACCGACCAGCAGGCCATGGAGGCCGCTGCCGCCGAGGGGCCTGAGGTCGAGGGGGAGAACAAGACCGATGCCTACCTGGCCAAGATTCTGACCGGGCTGATCACCTCGGTGGCCCGGGCCCGCAACCTGCTGGTGGTCAGAACCCCGGCCGGCGCCGCCCAATATGCAGCTTCCGCCCTGGACCGCCAGCCCATCAAGGGGATTCTGGGCACCATAGCCGGGGACGACACGATTCTGATCATCGCTGCCGACGATGAGGCGGCATCATCCCGGGCCGACTGGCTCATGACCATCGTCTCCGGCCAGGAGGATGCCAGGGCCCGATGAACGCAGAAGACAGCAATTCAGCATCTGCAAGTGTGAAATCACAAGGAAAGAGGATCGCCATGACCGAAAACAATCGCATCGTGCTGGCCTACTCAGGTGGCCTGGACACCTCAGTGTCCATTCCCTACCTCAAGGAGCGCACCGGCAAGGATGTGGTGGCCGTCTCCCTGGATGTGGGCCAGGGCGGGGAGCGTCTGCAGACCATCCGCCAGCGGGCCCTGGACTGCGGGGCCGTCGAGTCAGTCGTGGTGGATGCCCGGGACGAGTTCGCCCGGGATTACTGCATGCTGGCGCTCAAGGCCAATGCCATGTACGAGGGCGTCTACCCGCTGGTGTCGGCCATCTCCAGGCCGCTGATCACCAAGCATCTGGTCCAGGCGGCCCACCAGTACGGTGCCGACACCATAGCCCACGGCTGCACCGGCAAGGGCAACGACCAGGTCCGTTTCGAGGTCTCCATCATGTCCATCGACCCCTCGCTGAAGGCCATCAGCCCCATCCGTGACCTGGGATTGATGAGGGATGTGGAGATTGCCTACGCCAAGGAGCACCGCCTGCCCATCGAGCAGACCGAGGAGAGCCCCTATTCCATCGATCAGAATGTCTGGGGGCGCGCCATCGAGACCGGTTACCTGGAGGATCCCTGGAATGGGCCCACCAAGGACGTCTATTCCTACACCGACGATCCTGCTTTCCCGCCGGTCGAGGATGAGGTGACCATCGACTTCGAGCAGGGCATCCCTGTGCGCATCGACGGCAGGGCCGTCACCCCTCTGGAGGCCATCGAGGAGATGAACCGCCGGGCCGGAGCCCAGGGGATCGGACGTGTGGATCTGATCGAGGACAGGCTGGTGGGCATCAAGTCCCGCGAGCTCTATGAGGCTCCGGGGGCCGTGGCCATGATCACCGCCCACCAGGAGTTGGAGAATTGCTGCCTGGAGCGTGAACAGCACCGGATCAAGCGCGACATCGACAAGCGCTGGGGCGAGCTGGTCTACGACGCCCAGTGGTACTCGCCTGCCGTCCGCTCCCTGAACGCCTTCATCGAGGAGACCCAGCGCTATGTCTCCGGCCGCATCCGCATGGTCATGCACGGGGGACGGGCCGTGGTCACCGGCCGGCACTCCGACAGCTCCCTCTACGATTACAGCCTGGCCACCTACGAGTCCGGCGACAGCTTCGACCAGAACGCCTCCAACGGGTTCATCGCCATCTACGGCCTGGCCGACAAGGTGGCCGCCGCACGCGACATGCGCTTCGGCAACGGCATCGCACAGGACGGACAAGAGCAGTGAGCAGCGGCGACAAGTCCATGGCCCTCTGGGGCGGGCGCTTCAGCGGCGGGCCCTCGCCGGCGCTGGTCGAGCTCAGCCGGTCCACCCAGTTCGACTGGCGGTTGGCCGATGACGACCTGGCCGGTTCCCGGGCCCACGCCCGTGCCCTCAACCGTGCTGGTCTGCTGGACGATGATGAGCTGGCACGCATGGAGCAGGCCCTGGATGAGCTTCAAGACCAGGTGGATTCCGGCGCCTTCGCCCCTGAGCGTGGCGATGAGGACGAGGCCACGGCCCTGGAGCGTGGTCTGATCGACATAGCGGGGGACCAGCTGGGCGGCAAGTTGCGGGCCGGGCGCTCGCGCAACGATCAGATCGCCACCCTGATTCGGATCTGGCTGCGCCGCCACGCCCGGGTGCTGGCCAAGGATCTGCTGCGCACGGCTCAGGCTCTGATGGATCAGGCCCGGGCGGCGGGGAACACGGTCATGCCTGGCCGCACCCACATGCAGCACGCCCAGCCTGTCCTGCTGGCCCACCAGCTCATGGCCCATGTCTGGCCACTGATCCGTGACCTGGAACGCCTGAGGGACTGGGACCAGCGTGCCGATGCCAGTCCATACGGATCGGGCGCGCTCGCGGGCACCACCCTGGGTCTGGACCCCCTGCCAGTGGCCCAGGATCTGGGCTTTAGCCGGGTCTGCGCCAACTCCATCGACGGGACTGCCGCCAGGGATGTGGTGGCTGAGTTCGCCTTCGTCGCCGCCATGATCGGCGTGGACCTGTCCAGGCTGGCCGAAGAGATCATCATCTGGAACACCCAGGAGTTCGCCTTCGTCCGCCTGGACGACGGCTACTCGACCGGTTCATCCATCATGCCCCAGAAGAAGAATCCCGATGTGGCTGAGCTGGCTCGCGGCAAGGCCGGTCGACTGGTCGGGGATCTGGCAGGCCTATTGACCACCCTCAAGGGGCTGCCGACGGCCTATGCGCGCGACCTGCAGGAGGACAAGGAGGCGGTCTTCGACCAGGTGGACACCCTGGAGGTCCTGTTGCCCGCCTTTGCCGGCATGGTCGCCACCTTGACCTTCAACAAGGATCGCCTGGAGGAGCAGGCTCCCACAGGCTTCGCCCTGGCCACCGACCTGGCCGAGTGGCTGGTCAGGCAGGGGGTGCCCTTCCGACATGCCCATGAACTCTCCGGCGCCTGCGTCAAGCTGGCCGAGGGCCGTGGTTGCGAGCTGGCCGACCTGGAAGATGCCGATTTCGCCAGGGTCTTCGCTGACTGGGTGCCCGCCGATCGGGCTCCTGAGGTCCGCTCGGTCCTGACCGCCGGGGGAGCCGTGCGCGCTCGCCGGGGCCAGGGGGGCACCGCACCGGAGAGGGTCAAGGAGCAGATGGACCAGGCTGCACACGCGCTGGAGGAGCTGAAGGCCTTCGCCGACTCACAGTCTGACGGGCCTGCCTACCGTCCTCCCAGGTGAAGTTTCTGGTCTCCGCCGGACCGGTGGCCGCGTTAGAATGCCCAACGGCAATTCTTCAAGAGGAAGAGTAAACGGCGAAAGGCGGCGGCGATCATGAATCCGGTGGCACTGGTCCAGGCTTGGTGGGCCAAACAGCACATCACTCTGGCCAAGGAGCCGCCCGGTTCCCGCCAGGGGTTGTGCTCGCCTCCGGACCAAGGCCGCGACCTGGAGCCGCTGACCATGCTGGTGGTGGGCGACTCCATGGCGGTCGGCTGCGGGGTGAAGGACCAGAGCCAGGGTTTCGTCCCCGATATAGCCGCCTGCCTGGCCGCCCGGCTGGGGCGTCCGGTATCCTGGTCGACCAAGGGGCGGCTGGGGGCCACCATCCGCAGGGTGCGCTACCGGTTCCTGCCCGCCCTGCAGGACCATCCTGATCTGCTGGTTCTGTGTGCAGGATCCAACGACATCATGGCCAACCGCACCGATGAGCAGTGGCGGGATGACCTGGCTGCCAGCATCGAGCTGGCCCAAAACAAGGGCCGTCAGGTGCTGGTCCTCAGCTCCGGTCAGCTCTATCGGGATCCTGCCCTGGGCCGGGCGCTCAGGGCCGAGGTGGAGCGTCGGATAGCCCGCCAGACTCAGACCAGTCGTCAGGTCTGTCAAGATGCCTCGGTGCCCTTCGTGGATGCCACCCGCGACGACGTTGGCACCGATCGACCCGACTTCTGGGGCATTGACCACTTCCATCCGGGGGTCGAGGGTTACCGGCGCATGGCCGCCTGCGTGGTCGACCACATTCCCCAAGACCTGATCAATCAGTTGTCTGTGTCTGCGCGTTCCTGAATTTGATACGGTAGTCGCTCCGCCCTGGCCAAAGCAGTCGGGGGTCAATCGCCAATCCGCAGTGGTCGATTCACCGTGATTAATCTGGTCTCGTCCCCTGGGGATTCTGGTTTTGTGCGGCCTTGTCTGCGGCGTTCCGGGGCTCTGTCGTGTCGGTATCTGTTGCAAGAATAGTAGGGTTTAGCATACATTCATCCAAATATTCGATAGGGAGTAGCCTCTCATGTCGCAGGTCACCGATTTCAGGCAGGCGGGTTTCGACTCGCTTTTCGACGAACTCAAGTGGCGCGGTCTCATTGCCCAGTGCACGGACGAGTCCGAGCTCAGGAAGGTGCTGGCCGACCCTTCGGTGACCTATTATTGCGGATTCGACCCCACAGCTCCCTCGCTGCACGTGGGCAATCTGGTCCAGCTGCTCAACATGCGCCACCTGCAGGCGGCCGGTCTGCATCCCATCGCCGTTGTGGGCGGGGCCACCGGGCTTATCGGCGACCCTCGGCAGTCGGGGGAGCGCACCCTGAATCCCAAGCAGACCGTGGCTGAGTGGACCGAGCGCCTGCGTGGCCAGATCGGGCGCTTCCTGGATACCGAAGGTGAAAATCCAGTCCGGTTCGTCAATAATTATGAGTGGACCGGCTCTATGAGCACCATCGACTTCCTGCGCGATGTGGGCAAGAACTTCCGCATGGGCACCATGCTGGCCAAGGACACGGTGGCCCGCCGCCTGGACTCCGACGAGGGCATCTCCTTTACCGAGTTCAGCTACCAGGTGCTCCAGGGCAATGACTTTCTGGAGCTCTTCGACCGCTACGGATGCAGTCTGCAGCTGGGCGGCAGCGACCAGTGGGGGAACCTGACCAGCGGGCTGGACCTGATCCGCAAGGTGCGCAATGCCTCTGTCAACGTGATGACCAGCCCGTTGATCACCGACTCCCAGGGCAAGAAGTTCGGCAAGTCCGAGGGCAACGCGGTCTGGCTGGATCCCACCATGTTCAGCCCCTACCGCTTCTACCAGTTCTGGTTCAACCAGCCCGATGACCAGGTGGTCAAGCTGCTGAAGACCTTCACCTTCCTGCCCAAGGCCGAGATTGAGCGTCTGGAGGAGCGGACCGCCCAGGATCCGGGCGCCCGCGAGGCCCAGAAGGTTCTGGCCTGGCAGGTGACCTCCTATGTGCACGGCGAGCATGCCGCCCAGGGGGCCATCGATGCCTCGGGCGCCCTCTTCGGCCGCGGCAAGACCTTGGAGGAGCTGGACGAGGATGTGCTGGATTCCGCACTGGACGGCCTCAAGGTCGATGATGGTCAAGGCGGGCGAGCCCTGCCCGCGGCCAGCGAGGGCCAGCGTCTGGTAGAAGCCGGGGTTGCGGCCGGGCTCTTCCGTTCGGTCTCCGAGGCGCGCAAGACTGTGGCATCGGGCGGTTTCTACCTGAATAACCAGCGGGTCGAGGATCCGGATCAGGTTTTGGAGAACAAGGACTTTCTGCATGGGCGCTTCGCCCTGGTTCGCAGAGGAAAGAAGGCCCTGGGCGCACTTGAGCGTCGGGCCGGCAAGTAGGAACGCAGGAATTAAGGACACTGATGGCAGAAGAACACAATCATTCCCGGGGCGATCGCGGACGGGGCCGGGGCGGTTCGCGCCCAGGAGGCTTTCGGTCGGGCGGCCATCGCTCTTCGGGCTTCCACAAGGGCGGTTCGCGCTCGGGCGGATACCGCTCCGGAGGCTATCGTTCGGGAGGTCACCGCTCCGGCAACTTCCACAACCATGACGGCGAGGGCGGCGAAGAGCGTCGTTCCGAGGGCAGGAATGGACAGCGGCCTTTCCGCGGGCGCGGGCACGACCGGTTCGACCGCGACCATCGTGGATACAGGCATGACCGTCAGGATGGCCACGGCGGCTTCCGCAGGGATTCCGACCAGGATCGCCACGGCCGTCGACAGGATGGCGACCGTCCACGTCGTGATTTCCATGCCAATGGGCATGGCGGATACGGGCATCGTGATCATGACAACGACCGCGGTAGGTCGGGGTATGGCGATCGTCGTTCCGGTCGCGGCTACCAGCGGCATGACCGTGACCGTGATCGTGGTCAGGGCTTCCGCGGGGACCGCCGTCGGGGTGACGACCGGAGGTTTGATCGTCGGCAGAATGAGCGGTCCGGCGGGGATCGCCCGTGGAACAACCGCTCGCGGGATGACCGTCCACGTCAGGACCGTTCACATGGAGACCGTCCCTATGGCAACCGCTCCTACGGCGACCGTTCCCGTGATGACCATCGTCAAGGCGGCTATCGGGGCGACCGCTACCAGGGCCAGCGTGGCCGCGATGACCGTCGCCATGACGACCGCCGCGGGACCTATCAGCGTGACCGCCAGAATGGCTATGACCGCGGTCGCCGCAACTCAGACGGGACCATCTCCTATCCCTCGCAGAACCCCTATACGGATCGTCGGCCTGGCGAGCCCAAGATGCCCAAGGGCCTGGAATGGTCCATGCTCTCCAAGGATGACCGTCTGCGCCTGCGCGGGCTGAGCAAGGAGCATGCCGAGAACATCGGTTTGCACATCCTGGCCGCCTACGCGCTGGAGGAGACCGATCCCCAGGGGGCCCTTGCTCATGCCAAGTGGGCTGCCCGGCAGGCCTCGCGGATCGATCTCGCTCGTGAGACGCTGGCCCTGGTGGCCTATCGTCAGGGCGACTACAAGCTGGCCTTGAAGGAGTTCCGCACTGCCCACCGCATGAACGGATATTCTGATTACCTGCCCTTCATCGCCGACTGCGAGCGTGGTCTGGGTAATCCTCGTAAGGCCATTGAGGAGGCTACCTCCGAAGAAGGCAGCCAGCTGCAAGGCGAGTCCAAGGCGGAGATGTTCCTGGTCTATGCCGGAGCCTTGGGCGATCTGGGCCTGTGGGACAAGGCCATCGAGACCGTTCAGGCCCTGGCCAAGGCCCGTGGGCTCAGCGGCGACTACCGGATGCGTGCCGTGCAGGCCGAGCAGAACTTCCTCGAACAGGCTGGTCGCAGCCAGGAGGCTCTGGAGCTGGAACCTCTGCTGGATCGGCTGGAGGCGGAGTATGCCGACGAGGATGAGGACGAGGATGGTCAGAAGGACGGACAATCCGAGGAAATCCTGATCGACTACGACCTGGAGCACCTGGATTCGGCCATGATGGAGGATCTCTCCATCGACCCGGATGGCGGCGAGGAGGACTCGGATGAGGCTGAAGCTGAGACTGAGGCCGCCGAGTCTGATGTCACCGATGCATCCGATCAGGGTGCCGATGACAGCAAGGTTGAGGAATCCCCTGAATCAGCAGCTTCGGACGATTCAGCGGACTCAGCTGGCACAAGTGGCTCATCTAAGTCGACTGACTCATCTGATTCGGCTGATGCATCCGACGCAGTTGATTCAACTGGTTCGTCCGACTCAGCTTGTTCATCCGAAATACCGGTATCCGAAATGCCGGAATCCGGAATGCAGAAATCGTCAGACGCTGTGGAGCAATACGGGGAAGAGCCCTCTCGCCTTGATGGGCAAACTTCGGACGATGGCTCTCAAAGCGACCAGAGCAGTGACGAAACTGACACGGCTGTCGCCGATAAATCCGCTGCTGACAACGGCGACGCGGCTGTCCTGAATGCAGGATCCGAGGCAGACACTTTCGACCATGAAAACGAACAGACCAATGATGAGCAGGTCAAGGAGTCCGATACGTCTGATGAAAACAGGGCTGAATCGTGACCGTCTTCCTCAAAGGAACTGATGACGCTCCGGCAAAGACCTACCGTCTGGCCCTGCTGGACCTGGACGGGGTGGTCTACCGGGGCGCTGACCCTGTCGAGCATGCGGCCGAGGGCATCGACCGCGCTCAGACGCTCGGCATGCGCATGGCCTACACCACCAACAATGCATCCCGGTTTCCCCACGTAGTGGCCGATCAGCTGCGCGGGTTCGGTCTGACCCTGGACGATGGCCAGGTCATCACCTCGGCCGTTGTCGCCGCACGAATGCTGCGCCGACACCTGCAGGAGGGCGCTAGGGTGCTGGTCATCGGATCCGATCATCTACGTGATCAGATCCGCCTCAACAAAATGGTGCCGGTAGGCAAGGCTGCAGATAAGCCAGAGGCCGTCATTCAGGCCTGGTATCCCGAGCTGAGCTGGCAGGACCTGGCCCAGGCCTCCTTTGCCATCGAAGGCGGTGCACGCTACTTCACTACCAACAAGGATCAGACCCTGCCCCGCGAAGGTGGCATGGCGCCCGGGAATGGGGCCATGCTCCAAGCGGTGATTCTGGCTACTGGCAAGCAACCGGAGGACTCAGCCGGGAAGCCGGAATCGGCCATGTACGACGAGGCTCGGCAGCTCTTGGCCGGCGACCAGAAGATCTTGGACATTGACCAATGCCTGCCCGTGGGCGATCGTCTGGACACCGACATCGAGGCAGCCAACCGGGGCGGGTACGACTCCATGCTCGTCCTGACGGGTGTGGCCCGAACACCCGCCATTCTGACTGCGCCGGCCAAATGGCGGCCGACCTATCTGGCTGAAGACCTGCGTGGCCTCACTGCGCCGCAACCCCAGCCCAGTAAGGAGGCCGACCAGACCTGGCACTGCGGAGGCCAAACCGCAAAGGTGGATGACGACGGGCATGTCATTTTGCGTGCTCTTGAGGCAGGAGGCAATCCCCTTTCTGATTTGGATGCTGTGCGAGCCTGCGCCTGTGCGCTCTGGGAGTACCAGGATCGTGGTGGAGACATGGACGCGCTGGATCTGCCCGCCTTCGTCGTAGGGGCATAGCGGCCATGTCGGAAGAGGTCAAGCCCGGACAGCTGGGAGCGAGTGGACCATCCCAGGAATCCAATCACTACGGGCTACCTGAGCAGTCCGGCCAGAATGAGCAGTCTGTAGAGTCTGAGCCTTCTGGACGGTCCTCACAGGCAGATGATGAGGATACGACTGCGTCAGCTCCTGAGGAGCCCATGGACAAGCAAGCCATGGCCCCTCTTTTGAAGCGTTTCCCTGAATTAGCGGAATTGGATGATCTGGATGATGCCCAACAGGTTGAGCTGCTCGGCAAGGTGCTGACCGGGCTCCAGCAGGACCTGAACCGGGAGGGCAAGTGAACGATGAGGACACAGTCGTCAGCGCTGGGGACGGTCGTCGAAGGACTGTGGCCCACACCCGCGACCGGCTTGACCGTATCCTGCCTGCACAGGGGCTGACGGATTCGCGTGCCAGAGCCCAGGCGCTGATTCGTCAGGGCCGGGTTACGGTCAACGATCATCTGGCATCAAAGCCTGCTCAGAGCGTCCAGCCAGGCGATGTGATTCTTCTGGATCCGGGCGATGACTATGCCTCCCGGGGAGCGCTGAAGCTGGAGGGCGCCCTGACGACTTTTGCGGCGCAGGGGATGCCAGATCCGCGTGACAGGCTCTGCCTGGATATCGGGGCCTCCACGGGCGGTTTCACTGATGTTCTGCTCAGGCATGGTGCAAAGAGAGTTATCGCCCTCGATGTGGGCCACGGGCAGTTGCTTGAACGGATTGCCTCTGATCCTAGGGTGGTTGACATGAGCGGTGTCAACATACGCGAAGTCCAGCCGGGCGACCTGCCGTATCGTCCGGAATATGTGGTTTCGGATGTGTCTTTCATCTCGCTGACCTATGTCATTCCTGTCCTCCCCGCCTTGTTGGTGCCTGCTGCCAACTGTCTGCTGCTGGTCAAGCCCCAGTTCGAGGTCGGACGCAGCCTGCTGGGCCATCATGGCATTGTGACTGACGAGGACCGAAGGCAGGAAGCGTTGGAGCGGGTCTTGGCCTGTGCACGTGAGCATGGATTCGTTGTTCGTGCTACCATGCCATCGCCCATAACGGGAGCCCATGGCAATGTGGAATATCTGCTCTGGCTGTCTTGGCCGCAGTCGGTCTGAAGCCTGCGGTTTCCCGCTTCCCGCGCGACACACCAGACTGGACAGAATCCACAATTGCGATAATATAAATGAGTTGTCAAAAACGAGTTCCTCGTCAAGATGACATGCGCCAGTAGCCCAACGGATTAGAGCAGCTGACTACGGATCAGCAGGTTGCAGGTTCGAATCCTGTCTGGCGCACGAGCTAGTGATGGTTCTAAGGCTGATGGCCTTGGAGCCTTTTTGCTTTTAAAGACAGGCACATCGTATATGCAATGTCCGAGTTATACGCCATAAGATCTGTCTGAGAGTGTTTGTTAGGTATCAGGAAAGTAGGGCTTTAGTCGTTAGTAAGTGCCTGCTTTGCCCGAGAATCAAGAAGACGTCGATATGCCCTGTTTGAAGGCAGTCGTGAAGAAGAACAGTACTGTCAGCGCAGGTCGTATCCACTGGCTGCGCACGTAGTGCGGAGCCTAGAAAAGCCTCGGCTAAAATTGGTGGGCTGCCAATTTGAGAAGTGACTTGGACTGGTTATTCTCTAAGCAGGAGCCCGAGGACGGCCCGAGCGGGGACAAGCCCATCTTGTGACCTGCTCATGGACCGTATCGCCGCCCCCAAGGTTCCAGTGTGTAACGGCGTCGTCAGGGTATCGCTAAGGTTATGTATGCGTCAGGCGCGGCCAGGTACGCTCATACGCTGCTGCCTGCCCCATATCAGCATGAACCTCATCGCCTTGACCGGTAAGCGACTACGGATGAAGGTCGGCAGGCAGCTGTGGCGCATCGTTGTCACCCTGAACCGGGTGAAGACTGATGAGGACTTGAGGTAATAATTGGTCGCTTACAACGACTAGGAATGCAAAGGCACGAATGGCTTGAGAGGCAAAGCACATTTAACGACGAGATTGAGGCTGATATGCCCATCAACGATTCGTAAAAGCCAGAAAACTGTTGAATAAGAGCATCATGGAAGGCGCCATGGACACCTTTTTCTCCATGGTTGACCAGTGCGAGGACCTGATACTTACGATCAACAAACTACTTGAAGCTTGAAATAAACAACTACACCATGCTCCTCAATCACAACGGCTTAAGACTGGAACGACGATATGGCCGATCTGCTGGTGTGCCATCAGCAGACCTAAGACCCCCGAGAATCTTCCACTCATCCATTTTCACAATCAGACAAGTTTTGCAACAATCTTTAGAAACCACCCACCATGCCAAAATGTACGGGTGATCGGGATCATCAGTGACGGTGCAATGTACTTCTCGCAAACATTTGCTACTGATCTTCTCTCACAGCCATAAGTCTTATACCGTTATCAAATCTTATGGGGTATGGAAGTAACGTAGGTGTAGTCGTTTCATAAGGTCAGGAAGGAAATTATGGGGAGACTGCCGTATTTAGCTCAGCTCAAAGATGTTTATTCATTTGGAAGAACAACTACAGCTCGTTCGACATTGCCTATCCTGATAAGAAGAATTATCTTGCAGTCGAATCAAACAATCACTTTTATTAAAATGCCCGGAGAGGAAGATACGGACCTAGGTGGATACGATGGTCAAGTGCGTGCTGGGCAAGGAAACGCATTTGTTCCATCGGGGTACAGTGTGTGGGAATTCGGCACATCTCGTGGTATCAAAGCTAAAGCCAATTCTGACTATAACAAGCGTACAAAAAACCCATTAGGCATAAACCAATCCGAAACCACCTTCGTCTTTGTTACCTTGGGGAGATGGGCGGATGCGCAGGCTTGGGCTCGCGGGAAAAGCAAAGAGGGAAAATGGAAAGAAGTCCGTGTATATACGGCCGATGACATATTAACAGCGCTTGAGGAAACTCCAGCGGTATATTTGTGGTTTTCAGAAATGTGCGGGAAATCGGTTCATGGATTATCCAGTCTGGAAACTTGGTGGAATGACTACCGAAAACCGTGTGATAATCTACTTACTTCTGAGCTTGTCTTGTGTAATCGATCTAATGAAAGAAGTCTTCTTAAGAAGAAACTAAATGACAGCAAGCCGAATCAAATAATAATACGGTCTGTGACGATTGAAGATTGTCTTGCATTCGTGGCGGCGACTTTGCTTTCTGAGAAGCAAGGAATGCTGTCTAAAGCGGTGGTCGTTAGTGAGGCAAGCGCACTAGAGTATTTAAGACAAGTGTCAGAACGTCTAATTGTGCTTTTGTCAGATGCTGCTCTAGTAAGAGAAGCTCAACTACTTACCGGACACCATATAGTTATTGGTATAAATAAAGTGCAGCAAGTCGCACCAACAATCAATTTGCCTGACATCTCGTATGAAAAAGCCGTCAACTATTTCAAAACAAAAAGTATACCGGATGAAAAACAAGCGGAGTATGCGCGTGCGGCACATAAAAGCATACCATTGCTGCGTAATAAAATTGCTTTAACACCTCTTCCAGATGAGCTCTTACCGAATTCAAATTCTCCTCATGTAAATCAACTAGTTAGACGAGCATGGATGCTTGGGCGGTGGGATGGTGCAATAAAAGGAGACGCAGACGTTGTTGCCCGTTTTGTGATAGACCCCAGCGATGAAGAGTTAACTGCTGCGCTACTTAAAGACGCTAATAGTGCTAATCCCGTTTTTTCAATGTTTGGAAGTGTGCGTGCAGTTATTTCCCCCGTTGAGAGTGCTGAACGCTTTTTGCAAGCGATAACAAGATCCGATTTGGATGCCTTTCGAGAGGTAGTTTGTTCTGTACTGGAAGAAGCAAATCCTGCCCTTGTTCTTCCAGAAGATCAGCGATGGGGGGCGAAAATTTATGGAAAGGGGAGGAAAGAATCTGACGATCTTAGAAAGGGAATTAGTACTACACTTGCCTTGCTAGGTTCCTCGAGTGTGACTGTAAGCGATTTCCCTTCTCTGTCTTTTTCGGATTGGGCGGCCAAAGTTGTTTCAGATATTCTGCGTTTCGCAAATGATGATTGCACCGGGGACATATGGATTTCGATAAATGATGTTTTGTCGGAAATTGCTGAGGCAGCACCCGAAGAGTTTCTGGATGAATTGCAAAGAGCAATAAGTCCAAGCGGTGTATTCATGGATAAATTATTCCACGAATCATCTAATTGGTTGGCACCTACCAGCCCGCATGTACAAGTGCTTTGGGCTTTGGAACGTCTGGCAATGATTCCCGATTATTTTGGGAGAGCTATGTGGTTACTTGCGTTACTAGCTGATCGCGATCCAGGCGGGAAACTTGCTAATCGGCCGTTAAACTCTCTCGCTACTATTCTGCGTGTATGGTATCCTCAAACAGCTGCATTATCAGATGAAAGGCATTCGTTCGTTCAAAAAGTCTGCAGAAAACTACCTGAGGTTGGTAAATCACTAGTTATTGCTCTCATTCCTAGGGCAGGGGAAAGCACTTCAACAATTACCCCGTTTGAATTTAGACAATCTGCTTCACCAAGTAAGCCGACCGATAATCAAATCGTTGATGATATTAACGTATATCTTGACTGTGCTATTGACCTTGCTGAAAGTGATCCATCAATCTGGATCAAGATTATCTCTAAGTTGCCTTATTTGTCTCAAAAGAGCAGAAATACTGTTTTGAATAAGCTTAGTCTAGCTAAGTTGAAACCAACCGATACACGTGATGCGATATGGTTGGAGTTTTATAAACTTATCGGGGAATATCAGTCTTCAGCAAATGTGTCATCGTCTTTATCTCTCGAAGATATCAAATATTTCAAATCGGTCATGAAAGAGCTAGCACCAGTAGATCCTGTTGTTCAAGTAGCCCCGCTATTTACTTACGACTGGTTGGTTTACGTCTTGGACAATAATAATCAGTCGATTGATAGAAAGCATCTTCTAGGAAAAGCCAGAAATGATGCAATTAGTAATGTCTTTGAGGAAGGTGGTCTGGAGAGCGTATTGCGACTTGCCAAAAGAGTTGAATGCCCTTGGATCGTTGGAGATGCGTTTGCTTGCCTCGGCCTACAGATACACGACCATGCGATTGCAAGACTCTTAGAAAGCGAGTTTTCCAAAGTATGTTATTTTGCGAGTTCAGCTTTGTATAGGCTAACTAATGGTAAATTAAGCAATCTACTGGAGATAATGCATAGTGATAGTTTGTCCAACACGGTGAAAGCTCGCTTGCTCTTGCTCTCTGATGAATTCGATGAAGTATGGACATCTCTTGATAGTTATGATAAAGAAGTGGAGATGATATATTGGCTAGAGTTTCCAATTAATCACTTAGGAACCGATTTCATGTTAGCCAATGAAGCAGCAAAACAGCTTGCGAGTCATGGACGAATCGTGGACGCTCTCAAATTGCTTGCGTTATATTGTGATGCTAGTGCTGTTGAAGTTGATTCGGGCTTAGCGGCTGATCTTATGGAAAAGTTGCTGATATGCCATGATCGTGAAAGTGAGACATTATCTAGTTATGAAATAGAAGTGCTGATAAAACTCCTCCAAGATAGTGACAGTGTAGAACGTACTCGTCTTGAGAAACTTGAATGGGCCTATTTGCGAGCAATTAATGATGGACGTGTGTGCTTATTGTTACACCGAAAACTCGCTGATAACCCGCGCTATTTTGCTGACATAATCTCTCTCGTCTACCCAGAAACTGCTAATGTTGGAAAACAGCCGAATGTTCCGAAAGAACAGTCGGAAAATGCTTGGCTTCTGCTAAATACTTGGAGAACGATTCCAGGAGCGGTCAATGAGTCAAATGAGATCGTCGAAGAACAACTCAGAGCCTGGATTCAAGAAGCGCAAAAGATATTGTGTTCGCGTAACCTAATTAAACAAGGAAACTACTATATCGGGAAAGTACTGGCTCACGCTCCTGCTGATGATGACGGAACATGGCCATGTAAATCAGTATGTAATGTAATAGAAGACTTTCAGTCCACATTTTTAGATAAAGGTTTCAGTACTGAATTGTTCAATAAAAGAGAGGCATTTTTTCGTGGTTTAGAAGAAGGCGGGAAACAAGAGTACGAGCTTGAAGATGAACTCCAAAAATGTGCTGACAGAATTAACGTTCAATGGCCGAAGGTGGCTGCGCTGCTGACAAGACAAGCGAGAAAATATCACTCGATGGGATTAAATGAAGATGAGCAAGCTAAAAGGTATAAGGAGGGTATAGATTATTGAGTCCGGTGCTCTGGACTGCGGATAATGTGGTTTTGCATTTGGTGGTTAAGCAGTAAAACTGGTAATAGTCCTACTCCTTGGCGTTTTGAGTGGTAAATATACGGCCTGAAGGTTTTTATTTTGTTCTTGTTCGGTGTATTCCATACAAGTAATGTGCCTGTGCCTTTTGCCATTCAAAAGAGTAAAGAATAAATCGACTAGTGTGTAGAAGCGTATCAAGCAGCGGCCATACTGCCGCTTTTCACTATGCCTAGCTTGCATGCGGCATGTAGTACACGGTTAGGTAATTGAGGTGAGTGAAGGAGAGGCTGGATCATTGCGGGAGGCCAATAGGATCCAGAAATATTTGATACCCACACCTAGGTGTGGGTTAGAAAAGCTGTGATCTGATCTCACCAACTTTACTGGTCGAAGACCTTTTCTATCGCGTATTCCACATCTTTAGATGACTTAGAGTTGCGGAATAAGACAGTATGCAAACAAGGTGGGCAAAGACCAAATGAACAGCATTTGAAGTAATCACAAAGACATGCGGCAACGGCATGAGCCTGATTAATGACTCTAAACAAGTCGCCTTTACGATGCAGGGAGGGAAAGTTTTTTGATATTTCGGATACGCGGGCCGATCCATTGAATACGAATCTTGTTCCACAGTGGTTTTCATGTGGTTTGTCGTCATTGTTTAACCGGTTTTATGCCCTAGTCGAGTTGGGGCGTGCTGATTACCGTGATGAGAATCTTGAGGCAAATTTGCGAGTTTTACAGTATTAGATGACGTATTTCAAAAAAATACATCTATTCCGACTGCTTAGAAGAATGTAAGAGAAAACGACAGACAGTTAAAATCACTGTAAAAGATAAATCGAACCATCCCCGTCCATTTCAAAAAGATTCCAAAATAGTGTGCATAAGGTAATTGCTGTTTTAGACTAATTGAACATTATGTCGCTTTATCTGAAACCTGCTGTCTGACTGCGAACGCATTCTTGGGTAGATTTTTGATGGTGAAGGAACAAGTACTGGCTTTTCCTATTTATCTTCAATGAAGAATATGTCCCATCGCTGCCTAGTGTCCATGTACCGGCAAGTACTATCTTGCTATCTTGATTGTGAAAAATCGTGTCTTTGAATTGGCTATAGATTCTGTAGTCAGGTACTCTAATATTCAACTTATATGGATGTGTTGTTGCAGTTTTCAAAAATATCTTGTGCCCTTCATTCTCAAAAAACCATGGTTTTTTGACAGCTTCCACAAGCATCTGTCCGCTTGGGCCATTTGAATGCATGTCTTCGCTGCGCTCGTCAAATAGTATTTCACCAAACTTGGAATTGTTGAATTCCTCATTAGGAAGGTGTTGCTTGCAAAGTGTATAAAGCTCTCGCACAGTTGTTGGCTGTCTGCACGATATGTTGCTGGTTGCTTGTATACCAATGCGTCTATCTTCCGTTTGCCTTGATGGACGATAAGGAACTCTTGTTTCTATTTTTAATATAGCTTTTTTATAGTCGAACTCAGGTTCAACATACAGCTCAGCAATCGTAGCATCGCCTGAACTGTAAGGGCAGTATTCAATATGCCGGTGCAGTTTTCGATTTGCTGCAAAGTATCCATTTCTATTGCCATCTGTTTGGCATATGTAGAGATAGGCATCACAGCGCGGATTTGGGCAAAAGTATCGTATATTGTGATCCTCAACCAAGGCTTGCAGAACACTTATATACTGAGTCCTGTCTGAATCCAGATAGGCAT
Organism: Bifidobacterium sp. H6bp9; assembly: GCF_032193695.1. NCBI lineage: Bacteria > Bacillati > Actinomycetota > Actinomycetes > Bifidobacteriales > Bifidobacteriaceae > Bifidobacterium > Bifidobacterium sp. H6bp9. The sequence continues at coordinate 39,857 of NZ_JASTZY010000001.1, read as the reverse complement.
GATCAACCATTTGATCTCCTTTAGCTGGTTGTAGCACTCTCTACACTGACGGCGTGTGGGGTCACTTCTAGCCAAACTTGCTCTTACAATTTTATCACCGTGCTGTCTACTGGTACTTGTGTTTAAAATGCAGGACTGTAATCAATAAAAGGCAACTGCGAATCTGTATATGCGTGGGATAGGTCCGAGCTGAGCTGGGTTTATATTTGAACTGTTATATGGTAGTTGCTGTCAAAGCCGATTGAGTAGCGACCCGTCCGTTTAGACCTTGGAAAAGTGGTAGATTCGGATTCCATTGTCGAGGACGTCAACAGACGCGATTGCGATCCACAACCTTTGTTTTTTGCACCAGTTTCTAACCCTACAGTAGAAGATATTTTGAGTTAGGCTACAGCTAAATTCGGTTTCTGCTACCCGTGAGTTAAGTGCGGTAACTTATAGGGTCTTAACTTGTGTATATGGAGCAGACGGCTGCGACGTGGTGAGATTCGTGCCGTTGGGTTCTTTCCTTCTTGTGAGGAAAGAACCCAACCTACATACATATCAAGAATGTCAAAGGTTAGTCTGTTTGAAGATCTCTCAACAGCGAATCGGTGTCGGTGATGGTGATGAGCGGTGTAAACAGGACCATCGTATCGAGTGCTAGCTTGTGGTTTTCCGGCGTGGATCCGGCGCATGCATCTGCTGCCAATCGAACGGCAATGCCTTGGTCTGCAGCCGCCAAGGCGGTCTGCAACACACAGGCATTGGTGGCGACACCGCACAGGGCTATCTTCTGGGATCCTTTTATTGCCGCCTGCAATTCCGGCCCCCACTTGTCGAAAGTGCTGAGCGAGACAATTGGATGCCCCTTGGCGAGCTCGGCGGTCTCTGGCGTGAGGTCATACATGGGATCGTCGGAGGGGACCTGAAATTCCGGCCATTCTTCATGTATTCCACCCATGCGCCTTTTGGCGGCTGCGGGGCAATGTATCTGGTGTAAGCAACGCGGTCGCCGTATGCCTGAGCGAGGCGGGTGTAGTTCTTGTCTGTCTGATAGTAGGCCCCGTCGGAGCAGGCCCAACGGGACCACTCATTGTGGGTGAATGCCTCCTGGCGGTCAATCACCACCAGCCATTCATCATTGTTGATCATGATAATTTCCTTTCCTGTTGTGGAGTATGGAGCGTATCCCTCTGCACCCCTTACGGTTTCAGTCGATGCTCTCCTGACGACGGATATCGCCCTTCTGAAAGAGCAGCGTTCCGAGAAATCCGACAGCCTGGGCTGTGATGACTCCCATGTTGGTTGCTGCCCAGGTCGGAAACAGGTAGATGATCCCTGTTCGTGTGATGAGTACATGGGTGGCAGAAGCAGGGAAGATGACCTGCGATTCTGTATTTTGTAAGTGCTGTACTTATCCTCGTGCAAGTGATGGTTATCTGGAACCGTGGGTGGTAGGTACGCCCACCGTCCAAAGTGTGCTTTGGATGCGCTATAACGGCGAAGTCTGTTTCTGTGTGCTTCCCACATGCTTACGTCATAAGTCGTGCCTCCATGGCGCTTGTGCTTTGAAGAGAAGCAATATGCAATCCTCTAAATTAGAAGCTTCAGGTCTTCATGTTTTACGGATTTGCCGGGGGGGGGTGATGGTGTTCGGGGAAATCCGCCAACGACATCTATTTCTTTTCTGAAAGGTCTAACCAAAGAACCAGATTCCGGCCACTCATCTGAGGTCTTGTCTGATGTGGACTCGAGGTGTTGGCAGGTAACCTCTTCCGTTTTTGTAAAGGACACTGAGCGGGGCATGGTCTTGGTTATAGCAAAGAAGACAGATGGATACCGGTGATTACTGCTGTAGAGAATGTGTCGCGGAAAGGGAACCATGAGCATGCTCATGAGCAGTCGTATGTTGGCCCAGACCAGCAGTGCCTAGCGCCACTAGCTGGTCTTCCGTCGGCGTTGTCTCTCGGCATATGCTCCTTTTTTTTTCATTGCAGTTCTTTCGTTCTTGTCTTGGCTTTGGTGTGGATAGTTCGAGCGGTGATGGACATGTTTCGGCGTCCGAGTCAGGCCCTTTATATCTGACGCTGTTCCCAGACCGGCCTGCTGGGCCCTCTCTAACGATGAGGTCGCCTGCAACGGCCACTGCCGTAAGCAGCAAAGCCGTGGTCCAATAGTCCACGCGCTTGATGTTCTGCATGAATGCGCATGGAGCTAGGAAGGAGAAAGACACGGTGAACATGATCGGGAATGAGACTGCTCTCCCGAGCATGCTAAGGATCAACTTCTTGTTTGCGGAGGTTCGTGAATCGCCGCGATTTCCGGTATCGTTCTGGTTTATCATTGCTTCCGTCTGACTGTCGGATCGTTGCACATCCACATCATGCGTGGCGCTGCAGCATGCTGTCGGCCCCTTTGGAATGTGTTTCAACATACCATGGAACATCAACGGTGAAAAGGGTTTGGCTTTGTAGTACTTGCGAATGGCTGATAGGGGAGTGAGACAGTAGTTCTGATGCATGTGCTTCCTAGCTTCTCGTATCTTCTTTGGCGGTGTTGCTTGGATACAGGACGGTTGGTTCGGAGCATGTCAAGTATCAGCCTATTTGCTGATACTGGTTGATGGTGACAGTGTGTGTCTTTTATATATATCCTCTGTCCTGCCGCTACACGCAGCATGGGTCGGCCGGGGCCGCTGTTCCAGCTGCCTGGCCTTCGCGATTACGGAAGTATCGATTGATGCGAGCCTAATTAACGCGGTTGCACTGCACGCGCCAAGCGATCGGTGTAACCCCGGTTTCCCTGGTGAAAGCCGCGCTGAATGAGCTGGGGCGCATGTATCCGACCTGCCGGCCAATCCAGGCAACGTCCTCCTCGGTGGACGAGAGAAAATGACGGGCCTGGTCCATTCTTTGCTCTCTGATGTACCTGGCCAGACTTGTGCCGGTCTCACGCTTGAATGCCAGGCATAGACGTGTGCGTCCCACATACAGGGATTGGGCTATCCGATCAATGGAGAGGTCGCCGCCCAAGTGGGATCGGATGTGGGCTTTGACCTGCTGGGCCAGGTCGCGGTCGTGTGACGGTTCGTGGCTCTGTACAAGGGCGGAGAAAGCCTGGGCCAGCATGGCCATGAGGAGGTCGATGTGTGCTTTTATGAGGAACTCCGTCTGGCCCGGCCTTCCTGGGGACAACTTTGACAGGGCGGTTGAAGCGGCCAGTGCAATATCGGATGGCCAGGGTTGGCAGAAGGCGTCAAAGAGTCCCTTGACCTGGCCGGGCCATTGGTTTTCCAGCTCCATGAAATAGTCGGGGAGGATGCAGATGCTCCGGGTCCGCGAGCGAGAGCCTGCCGGTATGCGGTTGGTGACCGATCCCGCCTGCTGGATTAGGGAGACCATATTGCCCTCCTGCTTTGTACATGGCTGCAACCCATAAGGAGCGGGGTTGGCTGCCGGGCTTTCATCCAGGGTCAGGCAGGCATAGTCGGTCATGGCGTACTCGTTAAAGTTCATTTCGCGCAGGAAGGTGATGTCGTGCCATATGACCAGGCAATGAGGACCTGCCGGATTGGCTTGGAATCTTCCCTGGCAGATATCGCCATCGACCTGCCCTTCCAATCCTCCCGATCGGTGATGGAGTTCCATGCCGAGTTGCTCCACCTGGGGGCGATACAGGGTCTGTATCTCGCGGGACTCGGAACGTATCGTGTGGTCTGTCATGGCTCACCTGCTTTCATCCTGCCGGCTTTCACAGCAATCTCGGCGGACTTTCGTTTTCGTTCGCACCTTTTACGGATTCATCCGTCGCTCTGTGACGGTCTTCCAGCCGTTGGCTTCTCAGATTACGTTCGATGGCAGCGAACGACAAGAGTTTTGGATGAACCTGGAGGAAAGAGATGACCACAGATCAGGCGGATTCGAGAAGCAAACCGGATCCTGTAGAAGGTAAAGCACAGGGCGGGGGAGATGCGCCTAATCGTGAGAGGTCGCATGGGCGTAGTTCCCTCAGGCGGCTGCTTGATTTCGCCGGCCCTCGTAAGGTGTTCTCCTATCTCGGCTGTGGTCTGTCCGCCCTCTCCACGATTGCTGGCCTTGGACCCTACATCTGCATATGGCTGGCAGTAAAAGACCTCCTCGCCGTAGCGCCGAAGTGGTCCCAGGCCACGGGAATCGCCATATACGGATGGGCTGGATTCGGGTTTGCGGCGGCTTCCGTCGTTCTGTACTGTGCAGGGCTGCTGATGACGCATCTGGCGGCTTTCCGGAGCGCATCCAACATGCGCAAAGCGGCCATAGGCCACCTGCTGAGCCTTCCCTTGGGGTATTTCGACCTCCATGCCTCCGGCGAGCTGCGTCGCACCATTGATGGCTCGGCGGGCGATACCGAGAATCTGCTCGCCCATATCCTCCCCGACGCGGCTGGATCCTTCGCCATGATTCTGGGCATGCCGGTACTGATGCTGGTTTTCGATTGGCGTATGGGCCTGGCCTGTCTCTTCCCCATTCTGATTGCCCTGGTCTGCATCCGTGCCATGATGAACGATCAGGGACAGTCCTTTATGACGGAATACCAGGATGCGCTGGTGCGGATGTCGAAGACCGGGACAGAATATGTCCGCGGTATTCCGGTCGTCAAGGTCTTCCAACAGACGGTGTACTCCTTCAAGGCGTTCCATGAGGCCATCGAGCATTACAGCCGAATAGCCAGGAACTATGCCATGCAAATCTGCCACCTGCCCCAGACCATTCAGATGACGGCCCTGAACGGGACCGTGATCTTCCTGATTCCTGTGGCCATCCTGCTGGCTTCGGGGCAGAGTGACTTCACCTCTTTTGTGGCCGATTTCGCCTTCTACGCCGTCTTCTCGGGCATGGTCCCCACGGCCATGACCCGTCTGCAGTTCTCCAGTGAGTCCTTCAGCAAGGCCGACGATGCCTTGGACAGGATTGCCGGCGTGCTCAGCAGTGATCCTCTGACGGTAGCTGACGAACCGGAACGCCCGAAGTCAGCAGATGCTTCCCTGGAACAGGCGTCATATACCTATCCAGGTGCTGATCTCCCGGCACTGGATCGGATTGACTTCAAGGTGCCGGAGGGTGGAATGGTCGCTCTGGTCGGTCCCTCGGGAGGCGGCAAATCGACCTGTGCCAGTCTGTTGCCACGTTTTTGGGATGTGGATTCGGGCAGGGTCGCTGTGGGTGGCATTGATGTCAGATCCATCGATCCACATGATCTGATGGGGCAGGTCGCCTTTGTCTTCCAGACCAACAGGCTCTTTTCGACCACCCTCCTGGAGAACGTTCGCGCAGCCAGACCGGACGCCGCTCCTGAGCAGGTTATGGAGGCATTGAGAGCGGCCCAATGCATGGACATCGTTGACAAGCTTCCCGAGGGGCTGGATACTATGCTCGGCTCAGGTGGAACCTACCTTTCCGGGGGAGAGGTCCAGCGTGTGGCCCTGGCCAGGGCAATCCTCAAGGAGTCTCCCATTGTGGTCCTGGATGAGGCGACTGCTTTTGCCGATCCCGAGAATGAATTCTTGATACAGAAGGCGCTGACCAAATTGACACGCGGCGAAGGGGGCCGACGGCGAACCGTTCTCATGATCGCCCACCGTCTATCGACTGTGGCTCATGTCGATCGAATCCTGGTATTGGATGGGGGCCACCTGGTGGAGCAGGGCACTCATCGCCAGCTTCTTGATGCGCAGGGTACCTATGCCCGTATCTGGTCTGATTATGAACGGGCGGTCTCCTGGAAGGTCGACAACTCTCCGAAGGCTGCCGCCGGAACGGGTCAAAATCCCGCAGGCCCCATTGCGGGTGAGAAGCACGTCGTTCCCGGTGTCGGGCCATTCGCTACGGACTCGTCTACCGGCGATTCCGACATCCAGAGGAAAGGAGGTGAGGCATAAGTGTTCGCCTCATTCAAGAAGAAGTACGCCCTGTCCGACCGAGGCATGAAGATCGTGGTTTTGGGAACGCTGTGGACCACACTGACCAATCTGATCATCATGGCGGGAACGGCCTCCCTTCTGCTGGTCATGAACGCTTTTGTTGAGCACCTGACGGCAGGGGCGCCTCTGCCGGAAGTCCTGCCCTATCTGGCCGGTCTCCTGGTCTTTGCGCTTATTCTCTTCGGCACCTCCTGGTTCCAGTACAGTTATTCCTACGGTGCGGTCTTCAGCCAGACCGGAACCCAGCGGATCGACCTGGCCGAGAGACTGCGCAAACTGCCTCTCTCATTTTTCGGGCGGCGTGACCTGGCTGATCTGACCGATACAATTCTGGGTGACGTGGCCACCATGGAACATGCCTACGCCCATGCGCTGAGCCAGCTCTATGGCGCAGTCGTTTCATCCGTCCTGATATTCCTGTCGCTTCTGCCCATCAATTGGGCACTTGATTTGGCTGCATTCTGGAGCGTGCCGGTGGCCTTCGCCATCATCTTTGCCACTCGACGATTCGTTGAAGCTTCGTCACGGCGTACGAGGCAAGCCCAGATTCGGGTCAGTGACGGCATTCAGGAGGCGCTTGACTGCGTTCGGGAGATTCACGCCACCAACCAGGAAGAGAGGTATCTGGAAAGGCTCTCCTCGACCATCGATGACACCGAAGCCACTACGGTCCGAACCGAGATGACCAATGGCCTTATATTGAACTCCGCCATGGTGGTTTTGAGGTTGGGTGTGGCAACGACCTTCCTGGTGGCTGCCGGATTGATCATCCAGGGCAGGATCGACTTCATGGTCATGTTCCTATTCCTCCTGATGGTCTCACGGATTTACTCGCCCTTTGATCAAGCGCTGATGCTGGTTTCGGAGCTCTTCCAATCCCAGGGCTCGGCCCGGCGGATTCGCTCCATCAACGAGGAACCTGTAGCCGAGGGGAGTACGGAATTTCATCCCGATGGGCACGATATCGTCTTCGACCACGTTGCCTTCTCCTATCCCGGCCTTGCTGGTAAGGCGGCAGGTGAGCCGGTTCTTGAAGATGTTGGTTTCACTGCCAAGGAGGGGGAGATTACGGCCCTGGTGGGCCCCTCGGGGTCCGGGAAATCGACCTGCGCTCGATTGGCGGCTCGCTTCTGGGATGCCGCTTCAGGTTCCATCACCGTGGGAGGGGTGGATGTGAGCCAAGTGGATCCGGAGGTTCTCCTGCGGGACTATGCCGTTGTTTTCCAGGACGTGATGCTCTTTGACGACACGGTCATGGGCAATATTCGGATGGGGCGGTGCGGTGCCAGTGACGAGGAGGTGTTGGCTGCGGCCAGGGCCGCCAACTGTGACCAGTTTGTATTGCGCCTGCCACAGGGGTACCAGACGATGATTGGTGAAAACGGCTCCAGACTTTCCGGAGGTGAACGGCAGCGAATCTCCATTGCCAGAGCCATTCTCAAGGACGCCCCGATCGTTTTGCTAGACGAGGCCACCGCCTCGCTGGATGTGGAGAACGAGACGCAGGTGCAGGAAGCCCTGTCACAATTGCTGGTGGGGAAGACCGTCATGGTCATAGCCCACCGGATGCGCACTGTCGAACAGGCCGACAAGATTGTCGTTCTTGACCATGGGCGTGTGGTCGAGCAGGGTTCTCCGCAGAAGCTTATGGCCGCAAATGGTGAGTTCGCACGGATGGTTCGCTTGCAGGGGGAGAGCGCAGAGTGGTCCTTGTAGAAAGAGCCTGGATCGGCTGCATGGAGGAGCCAGGAAATCAGGTTCGTTCTGCAGGAATCAAGGCTCATCAGCTCCTTGAGCATCGTGGGCAACATCAAAGCTGTCCCTGCTCCAGGCAGGGACGCCAGGCAAGGGGCATTCGGGAAGATTCGGCCAGGTGGTGGACTCTCTGGGCATTGGGTCTATACTTGGCAAAACCGCTTAAATGCTCCGGTGGGAGAAAAGCAGAAACAGTTTTCGCGCGGGCCGTCATTATGAATTCCGAGGCTGTTCTTGCTGATGAGCCCGCAGCCGCTCTCGATTCAGCGAACAGGTCGAGGATCATCGCTCTGCTCCTTGGCCTGAACTGCGATTCGGAATCCACAATCGTCAGCGTTACGCACGACGCCTCACTGAATGACCAACATGATCGAATCATCAAACTGCACCGAAAGGCCTAGAACATGGGTTTCTGGATTATGGTATTCGCGGCTTTGCTTGGCTTGGCGCTGATTGTTCGGGGATTCGTATTGGGCAAGAAGGACAAGCGCTGGTTCGTGCTGTGCATATTGGGCGCAGCAAGCCTGGCGTTAGCCGTTTGGCTTGCTATATGAGCACCCGGTGAAACAATGCCGGCCGCCAACATCGGGTGAGGATGAGTACAGATCGCTGTCGGGTGGGACTGAGTGTGCCCGGTATGCGGCTGGACGTACTGCGCATGGGGGAAACCTGATAGGTTCAAGCAACTTGTAGTTCTGCTTGGGGTGCTTCGTGGGAGGGATCGATTCTTCCCAGTATAAAAAGAGTCTGACATGGCCTCTTCCATCTGTAGAAGTCGGATAACGGTTCTCGTTGCGGCAAAAGCAACGCCCAGCAACCTGCGAGACACATTGTTTCCGCTCGGGGAACTCCGGCATTTGAGATTCAGGCATTTGAGCAAATCGCTTGCTGAAGCCATGGATGAGGAAACCAGGTTCTGGGAGATAGTGTTTTGTTTTGCTAGAGAGGCTGCGGGGGGGGGGCTGCAGATGTCTTATTAGGGGAACCGCAGAGATTCCGTATTGCCGATGGCTGATCGAATTAATAAGTGAGTTTTTCTTCTTTCTATGAATGTGTGGCAGATACTGGTGGTTCGCTCGATTTGTCAATGCGTTGAGTTACCTTTCCCTCTTTAGATTTGTGGACAGGTACTTGAACATTAGGTCATAACTGCTAGTGGCTCTGATGCTGATATATTTCAATCACCGTTGGTGGTAGTCTTTTCGAAGAGTGTCTGGCAGGTTTGGCCGCTCAATGCAATGAAACTTTAACGAACCGCTGTACCTACCATAAAGGGTGGCACCAATGAATGCTGCTATAGAACTTGGCAATCTAGTTAAAGAGTATGAAACGCCGGCAGGGGTTATCAAGGCGCTGGATCACCTTGATCTAATTGTCCCTGAAGGGGGCATCTTTGGTCTGTTGGGCCCTAACGGTGCTGGAAAATCAACAACGCTCGAAATAGCTGTCGGCTTGAGAAAACCGACTTCCGGATCTGTCAGCATATTTGGCAGGAATCCGCAGACTGATTCGCAGTGGATTCATCAGCGGGTGAGTATTCAACCCCAGGAGTCCACTATCTTTCCCCAGGAAAGAGTGGGCGAGATACTGTCATTTTGGGCCAGTCTTTATGATCACCCGCGCGATGTGGATCAAGTCGCAAAATGGATGGGTTTGGACGAATTGCTGCTCCGCAAAGTAGCGAAATTATCAGGTGGACAAAAACAGCGCCTGAATGTCGGTTTATCCATCATCGGGCGGACGAAATTAGCCATACTTGACGAACCTTCCACTGGTCTTGATGTAATGGCTCGAGACGACCTTTGGAAGGTGCTTAGGTTTCTGGCTGATGAAGGTACGACGATTGTCTTATCGACACATGATCTAGATGAAGCGCGAGTTCTGTGCCATGAAGTAGCGGTGATAGATCATGGTCGGTCTGTAGCCCAAGGCAGCCCGGAGGAACTCATCAGGAAGCATGCCAAGGGGACGTTAATATCCTGCCAAGTAACGCCAGATGGAATATCGGACCTTGTGAGCGTGCTTCGAACTTTTGGCGAACCGGAAGTCGTTGATAAGACAACCATCTCAATACGTGCCGACGATACGGATCCTGTTATTGCTGTGCTGTCGAGCAATCCTGCGGTTTCCCAATTACGTATGAACGAACCAAGCCTTTATGATGCCTTCGTGAAATTGACCGGGCATGATTTTGAATAATTGATGATACTCATTTTTGTTAGGACTCCAGATGATAGAAAAAAGGCACCTTCGCCCCTTGTTGGCGCTGCAGACTCGTGAACTAATTAGGAACACTTCGTACTTTATTTTTGTCATAATTTTCCCTTTTGCCATGGCGGGAATATTCCTTCTCATGTCCGAGATGATGAAAGGACAGGCTGATGCTCCGGACTTCAGCCCATTCGTTATGCCCATGGCGCTCTTTCTGGCAGTGACCGGTACAGCTTTGACCATGACCGCAGGTCCTTTGGCAGAGGTCAGGCAATCAGGTGCTCTCCGGGTACTTTCAACAACACCGATTCGAAAAGCAGACTATTTGATGACGTATCTGGCTGTAAGGCTCATTATGGCGACCGTGCAGATCCTTGTCATAGTAGGCGCTTCGGTATTGCTGAATCTGCTTCCGTTTAGGGATGTAGGTCGAGTTTTTGTCGTGTCCATATTGGGCCTGGTCATGTTCCTTGCCTTGGGATATTTAATGGGTGGCTGGCTTTCGTCACCGCAGTTGGCAACCAACTTGGGAGCTCTCGTGCAACTGTTGGCGTTGTTTTTGAGTGGCCTGGCCATACCCTTCGCCATCCTTCCGGATTGGTTGACGAATGTTATCAGATGGATTCCGTCGACTCTCTTTGGAGATCTCATTTTCTGGGCATCAAAAAACCCTCTGCAGCAAACGGGCGCTACGCTTTCAACCTCCATCGTGCTTGCTGTTACTGCAGTACTTGTATTTTTGGCGGTTCGTGGTTTCAAATGGGATGTGGAGTGAGTTTGGAACCCGAAGTGTCATTGATTAAACATATTTGAAAGTTGAAATATTCAAGCAAGTTGTAAGTAATTCGTGCCACCAGCCATAGGACGGTTGGAGGGCCAAACTCGGTTTTTCTCTTGGTTGTTTGTCCATGTCTGGGACTGCAACACCATACTCTGTTGGTCTGATTCAGCCCGTCCATGCTACCCTCAGCTCCTGCGGTTATTTCTCCTGATATGAATCTGGTCTTGCCGTCAGCCGGGCGGCGGGGCAGCTATCATGAGAGCCGGAACAGGATCGAGCGGGTCCTTCGGATCGGGGCCCGATGAAGGAATGCGTACATGGCGGATATGGTTGACAATCACAATGACGACGAAGGCCCGGACCTGGGCAGGACCTACCACAGCGGTCCGGTCATTATGCGCGGGCCCATGATTCCCGAGGCGGACGCCAATGCTGGTTTGCTCTCATCGGGCGGTGATACGGACTGGCTGCATATGGACCCCTGGCGGGTGCTGCGCATCCAGGCTGAGTTCGTCGACGGGTTCGGCGCGCTGGCGGAGTTGGGACCGGCTGCTGCAATCTTTGGATCAGCCCGGACCGGCCGTGATGATCCTAACTACGCTGCTGCGCGCAAGATGGGCGGCGACCTGGCCGAGGCCGGCATGGCGGTCATCACCGGGGGAGGGCCTGGCATCATGGAGGCGGCCAACAAGGGCGCTGCTGAGGTCGGCGGCAAGTCCGTCGGTCTGGGCATCGAATTGCCCATGGAGCAGGGGTTGAACCGCTGGGTGAATCTGGGCATCACCTTCCGCTACTTCTTCGTACGCAAGATGATGTTCATGAAATACTCCTCGGGCATCATCGTCTGCCCTGGCGGGTTCGGCACCCTGGACGAGATGTTCGAGGTGCTGACCCTGGTCCAAACCCATAAGGCGCCCAGCATGCCCATAGTCCTCTTCGACAGGGCCTACTGGCAGGGTCTCTTCGATTGGATCTCAGACACGGTGAGGCAGCGGGGCATGATCTCTGATCTGGACCCCGATCTGGTCATCCGCACTGATGATCCCGATGAGGCTGTCCAGACTATCCTGCGTCAACGTGCCTGAAAATTAGGCGAGCGGCGGTCAGCGGGCGCGGGTGGCCATGATCATGCCCGTGCCGATGGGCAGCAGGCAGGATTCCCAGGCGTTGTCTTTGCTCATGGCCTCCATGATGGTGCGCAAGGTGGTCGTTTTGGCGGATCTATTGGCCGGGTTGAGCACGCCGCCCTTGTCCGGTTCCTTCAGCAGATCGAAGGCATCCGTGAAGATCAGCTGTCCCCGGTCCTTGAGCAGGCGCGGGGCCTGGTCCATAACCTGCTGGTAGTTGTCCCCATTGCCTGAGACGACGATAAGGTCGTAGTCGCTGGGGTTGAGCCTTGGGAAGTAGGTTCGGGCAGCCGCGTTGACCGCCCGCAGCCTCATGCCTGGATGGACTTTCTCCATGCCCGCGAAAATTTTCTTGACCAGCGAGGTGCCTTGGGCCGTGGAGTCGACGGCGGTGAACTGGCCGTGGCCGTGCAGGCCCGTCATCAGGCGCAGGGCTTCGACCACGGAGCCGTTGCCGACCAGGATGATGGAAGCCGGAGCGTTCCGGCCAGCCAAAAACTGCAGGAAGGCGCCTTGAGACCGGGAACATTGGGCGAATCCGGCCTCCGAAGCCTTGTCTCGCAAGGTCTGCAACTTGTCGGATTCGACGTTCAGAGCGCTTGCCTCGGCGAATTCCCATCCTCTGGCGATGTTGTTGTACGAGGTTTTGTCCATGCTAACCATGGTAACGACTAGAGGGCACAAGCCTGTCGCCGGCTCTTGCTGACCTGTGTGCGCAGGAGTCTGACTACTCCTTGACGGCTTCGACCAGCTTCCACATCTCTTCGCCCACGTCGATCCCTCTGGGGCAGGGTCGGGTGCAGGCCCGTATGGACTGGCATGCCTGGATTCCGTCCACCTGGTCGATGGCCTCAAGTCGTTCCTGGCGATGGCTGTCGCGCGAATCGTTGATGAATCGAGCTGCTGCGATCATGGCTGCCGGGCCGGCAAAGGCCTCACCGCCCGCATAAATAGGGCAGGCGCCCTGGCATAGCCCGCAGGCGATGCAGGTGCTGAGCAGTTCATACCGGGCCAGCTCTTCCGGGGTTTGCCGGTATTCCGACGATGGCTTTGTGTCGGCCGCCTTTGCCTGGGCCGTTTGGTTGCTATCAGCCGAGGAATCATCATGGAGCAGATACGGCTTGAAGCGTTGAATCTGCTCAAACATGGCATCGGTGTCCACTATCAGGTCCCTGAGCGGGGTGAAGCCGGGAAGCGGCCGGATCTCCACTGCTGAAGATTCTGCAATGTTTGAAGTTTTTGTAAGGTGCGTGGCATCTATAAGGCCTGTAGTTTCTGAAAGTTCTGCAGGGCCTGCTGTGCCTACAGGATCCGTAGCCGAGAAGTCTGAGGCCGTTGAGTCTGAGACCGAATCCGGATGCGATGCCGACGGGGGTATGGCCGTTTTGGGTGTCGCTGTGCCGGTGCGACGGAAGGCTTGAGACGGTTGGACCTGCGGAGTTCCATTAACTACACCGGGTGAGGCGTAGGCGTTCGGCATGGTCTTGGATGCAGACAGGCAGTCGGCGATGGTAGCTGTGCAGAGCAGATCCGGGCGGCCGTTGATGAGCACGGCATCCGACCCACACATGCCATGGCCACAGGAGTACCGGAAGTTCAGTGTGGGATCCACCTCCCGCTTGATCTGCAGAAGGGCATCCAGAACGGTGCGCTGTGGTGCGATTCGAATCGTGTACTCCTGCGTCCAACGACGTCCGCGGGCCCGTCGGCTGCCTGTTGTGGCGAAAGGATTGCTATTGGCGAATGGGTTGGTTCGTGCCGGACGCTCTGATTGAGGTCGTGGGGTAAACCGGGCTATTCGGAAGGTCACCGGGCGGGGATCGCGGTCCGATGCGGATGCCTTGGATCCGTCTGATTCCGTGGACTGTGATGTCACGGTTGCTCCTGTCCTTGTTCGGGAAACGGCCCGATGCCCACTGATATGCGCGGACTCCATCCTAATCCCTGCCTGACCTGGATAGGTGTCGAGCGGTTGCCTGTCTGAACAGATTGGGCTCAGAGTCCATCATCAGAGCCCATCAGTAGTTGCGGCCCTTGGGAGGCATGTCGACGATATGAACGGGCTGCCAGGAGACGTTTTCCTTGGCATCGATCATGGTGTGAGCCAGGTAGTGTTCGTCATCGCGCTGCGGATAATCGCTCCGGTACAGGGCGCCGCGGGACTCCTGACGCTGCAGGCTGGCGTTCAGGACGGCCCGGGCCAAGGTCAGCAGGTTTCCCACCTCCATGATGGCGGTCACCTCCTGGTTGAGCACTGCTGTCCCACTGTGCGCACGCAGCTGTTTGGCATCAGCATCCAGGTGATCCAGGCCGCGCAAACCCCTTTCGATGCTGCTCTGATCGCATCGGACGGCAACGGTCTCCTCCATCAGCCGTCCCAGTCGGCCCATCAGTGCGTAAGGGTTGTTCAGGCTGGCCTCGTCACCGGTATCGGGTTCTTCGCCTTGGTTGTCGGCCAATGCTGGTTCCGAGGGCTCGGCGTTGCTTGCGCCAGCCAGCAACTCGTCCATGAAGGCCTGACGCTTCTGCAGGGCTTGTGCCAGCGGAGACGTGTCGGTCATGTCGTTTGGCTTGTCGGCATTGGACATGGCGGCGGCGATGGTCTGTCCGGTTCTGGTGCCGAAGAGGCAGGCGTCCAGCAGGGAGTTGCCGCCCAGTCGGTTGGCCCCGTGAACGCTGACACAGGAGCACTCCCCGGCGGCGAACAGTCCGTCGACGACTCGACGGCGGCCATCCTGCCAGCGATAAACACGGCCGCGATCCGTGATGGGGATGCCTCCCATGGTGTAGTGGGCGGTGGGTTTGACCGGAACCATATCCACAGTGGGATCCAGGTGGGCGTAGCGATGGATGGTCTCGGTGACCTGGGGGAGCAGGGCGGTCATGCGCTGGCCGTCAATGCCGGTCATGTCCAGCCAGACGCAATCATGAGGCCCGTCCGGGTCCGATGGATCGGCCACCCCGCGACCTGCATCAATTTCGGCCATGATGGAACGGCTGACCACATCCCTGGCGGCCAGGTCGCCGTGTCCCGGCGCGTAGTCCTGCATGAAAGCCTTGCCCTGACTGTTCCTGAGCACGCCGCCTTCTGCGCGGGAGGCTTCTGAAAGAAGAATGCCGGTGTGGCCCAGGCCGGTGGGATGGAATTGGATGAACTCCACATCCTCCAGCTGCAGGCCGGCCTGCAGGGTGAGCGCCATGCCGTCACCGGTCAAATCCCAGGAGTTGGAGGTCGTATGGAAGAGTCGGCCGGCTCCGCCCGTGCACAGGACGATATTGTCGGCTTGGATGGCCTGCAGTTTGCCGGCGTGGGTGTCCAGGACGATCAGTCCTCGGGCATGGCCGCCGGATTTCTCATCAGTGGGCGGGTCAACGACCAGATCAGTCACATACCATTCCTCGGCGAACTCGACTCCCAGGTGCAGGCACTGCTGCCAAAGGGCGTGAAGGATCTGGTGGCCGATGCGATCTGCTGCATAGGCGGCTCTCCGGACTGGGTGGCCGCCATAATCAGCGGTATGGCCGCCGAACTTCCGCTGGGCGATGTGTCCGTCTTCAGTCCTTGAGAAGGCCACTCCGTCATGCTCCAGCTGGATGACGATGCTCGGGGCCTGCTCGGCCAGAATCCGCACGGCATCCTGGTCAGCCAGCCAGTCGCTGCCCTTGATGGTGTCGTAGTAGTGCCAATGCCAGTCGTCTTTTTCCTGGTTGCCCAGACTGGCCGCGATGCCGCCCTCTGCTGAGCCGGTGTGGGATCGCAGGGGCTGCAGCTTGGAGACGACCAGTACCTTTGGCGACGAGCCGTTCCTGTTTCCGTCGCTCTCCAGAGCCCTGTACAGTCCCAGGGCGGTTGACAACCCGGCCGCTCCGGCTCCGACGATGACGGCATCATAGCGGCTTCTGACCTTCTGCGGATTCATACCATTGATACTGTCACAACCCGTTGATTGTGGTGGCCCTTCCAGTCCATGTCTGCTTACGAGGGCAGAATGGGTCTTATGACCGAACTTTCCTTCTCCCAGCAGGTGTATCAGGTCGTCAGGCGGATCCCTCGCGGCAAGGTAGCCACCTACGGTCAGGTCGCCTCCCTGACTGGCCATCCGCGCAACGCCAGGTTCGTGGGTTATGCGCTTCATGACAATCCTGAACCTGGGGTGATTCCCTGTCATCGCGTGGTCTTCCGCGATGGTTCTCTGGCCCCGGGATTCGCTTTTGGCGGGCCTGAACGCCAGCGTCAGCTGCTGGAGGATGAAGGCGTTCATTTTGTTCCTCCCCGCAGCGATGAATCGGCTGGTGCGGACGGCTGGGTGGTGGATTTGGATCGCTGTCGCTGGAAGGCCTGATTCTTCTGGACTTCAGCTACCACGCATCCGCCCTTCAGGTTGATCAGACCACGAATCTCCAGGGAACCCAGCAGCTGCATCAGATGCCTGACTGAGAGTTCATGTCCCCGATTGGCCAGCTCAGTGCGAAGCTGTCCCATCATGGGCGGACCGCCCCTGAGCTGGCAGGTACGGATAGCCGCCAGCACGGTTGCCTCCTCCTTGGTTAGACGATCGTCGTTGGCTTTTTCGTGTTCGTGGGCCATGCCTGGATTTGATGGCGGGGTTGAAGGATGCTCTTTGTGCTGAGAGTGGATCGAAAGCCTGCCTTTATTAGTGCCGGATTGTTTGAGCGTGATCGGGAGCGGCTGATTGCCGTGAGTGGTTTGAATAGGATGATCACAGTCAAGCGGCGGTACGTGCTGCGTGGGCTGCATACTTCCTTGATGCTCATGATCTTCGGTGGTTTTGACTGAACCGTCGGTCCCTTGTCGAACAGGCTCGTCAGGGTGGATAGGTCCATGGGCGGGATGGCAGATGTCTTGGATGTCGGATGCCGACAGGAGCAACTCCGCCTTGCCCTCATGGATGAGCCGGTTGCAGCCGGTGTTTTCCGGCTGGTCGATTCTGCCGGGGGCAGCCAGCACGCGACGGCCCAATTCCACACCCCAGTTGGCGGTGTTCAGGGCGCCGGATCGGTGACGGGCCTGTGCCACCACGATGTCGGAGGCCAGGGCGGCGATGATCCGGTTGCGCAGCAGGAACCGACGCGCCTCAGGGATGGTGCCAGGCGGCAGCTCGCTGATCAGCGCGCCGCCATCTGCCTCGATGTTTTCGAACAGACGGCTGTTGCGTTTGGGACCTATATGCAGCAGGCCTCCAGCAAAAACGGCGACCGTGCGTCCGCCGCCAGCGGCCAAGGCTCCCCAGTGGGCGGCGGCATCCGTACCCATGGCCCCGCCGGAGACGACCAGGTGGCCTTGGCCGGCAGCCTGTCTGGCTATTTGATGGGCGATGGACCGGCCATACTCGTCACAGGCTCTGGATCCGACAACGGCCAAGGGGTGGTCACAGCAGATCAGTGCTTCAGGATTGCCTCGTCCCCACAGGCAGAGGGGAGGGGCCCAGTCGGAGCGGCGTGCCAGGTCGTCAACCTGACCTGGCCAGCAGGGGTCGCCTGGGGTCATCACCCAGAATTGGCCTCCACCAGTCATCATGGTCCGCACCTGGTCGGTGTCCATGGCCAGCAGGGGCGTCAGACGTCTTCGCCAGGAGCTGCTGATCTTGTGGAACCGGGTGAGATCCTCAGGGCTCGTTTGCCGTCCCCACCGAGCCGTCCCCTTAAGAAAGCGTTCGTCCAGTTTGGAGCGTGCTGCTTCGTGAGGGTCCTTGCCATCCGACTGGTTCGGCGCTCCCAGCTCGATCAGGTTTCGGCACAGGTCGGCTGCCTGGTCCGAGCCCAGCAGGCAGGCGATCATGAAGGCATCGGGGCCATCTGCCGCCAAGGTCAGCACAGCTCTGGCAAGCCAGTCGCTCTCGACCATGGTCATCGGTCGCGGTCGGCCGGCAGGCATGGTCTTTATCAAGGGTTTGGACATCTCAGACGGCCCTTGTCCTGAGCAGGATGCCGGTGGTCACGTCGTCCGCACCCGGGCTGGTCCGCCCGTCCAGGTCTGCCAGAGTCCAAGCCAGGCGCATGGTCCTGTCGGCACCTCGCAGACTGATCCGTTGCCTGCGCAGAGCCTGATCCACGACCGAACGGGCCTTGGCTGATGTATTCCGGCGCAGCCATTCGCCGCTGATCTGGGCGTTGCAGGTCCAGCCTTCCTTGTGGAAACGCTCTTTTGCTGTCTGACGGGCGCGGGTCACACGCTGGCGGATCCGGGCGCTGTGCTGGCGTGGACGGTGGTCGCCGAATCCCGGATCGGTCACCGGGGGGACTGTGGTCTGGATGTCGATGCGGTCCATGATGGGTCCTGACAGCCTGTTCCAGTAGCGGAGGCGCTCGCGGGGCGTGCAGGTGCAGCGCTCACCAGTGCCGTATCCGTACCCGCAGGGGCAGGGATTGGCAGCCATGACCAGTTGGAAACGAGCCGGGAAGGTGGTGCTGCCCTTGGCGCGGGACAGGAAGATTCGCCCGATCTCCAGGGGCTCGCGCAGGGATTGGATCACCCTTGGGGAGAATTCCGGGGCTTCATCCATGAAGAGGACGCCGCGGTGGGCACGGGTGATGGCTCCAGGGGTGGCCAGTCCGGAACCGCCACCAACCATGGCCGCCATGGAGATCGTATGATGAGGAGCCTCGAAGGGCGGCACATCGGAGATCCCATACTGGCTCAGCGTGCCGCACAAAGATCGGATGGAGGCCACCTCCAGTTGTTGAACAGCATCCAGGGCGGGCATGATGCTGGGAAGCCGTGCAGCCAGCATGCTTTTGCCGGCTCCTGGAGGACCGACCATGAGCATGTGGTGACCGCCGGCTGCAGCCACCATCATGGCCCACTTGGTCTCCTCCTGGCCGATCACATCAGCCATGTCCGGCTTGGGCGGAGACGGGTCGGCATTGGCGGGTGAGTTGTCTTCATGGCCTGAGTTCCTGGGGTGCACACTCGCTATGGCGGTCGACTTGTCAGAGTCCCGGCGAGTGTCTGCTTCGGGGACGACAATCCTGCTTTGCCCACCCAAGGCCTGGATGAGCTGGCCCAGGTGGCGCAGTCCCACGACCTCGATATCGGGAACCAGACGGGCCTCATCAAGGTTGTCTGCAGGGACGAAAGCATGCGTGATTCCCTGAGCTCTGGCCTGAGTGAGAATGGGGAGCAGACCGTTGATGGGCAGAATAGTGCCGTCCAGGTTGAGTTCGCCCAGGATGACGGTATGGTCCAGGCCCTCCGCCGGCAGCGCTCCGCCGGCTTCCAGAACACTGGTCGCGATGGCCAGATCGTGTGAGGAGCCATGCTTGGGTTTTGAAGCAGGGGACATGTTGACGGTGACCCTGGTCTGCGGCCACCGGAATCCGCAGGCCGAGCAGGCGGATTTGACCCGTTCCCGCGACTCCGACAAGGAGGCATCCGGCAGACCGATGATGGAGAAGTAGGGCAGCCCTGGGGAGATGAAGGACTGCACGTGGATGAGAAAGGCCTTGAGGCCTATAAGTCCCACGGATTCGGCGGATCCGAGACGCATCAGAAGGCCTCCCTGGTGTGTCTGAGGAAGACCGATCCCGGATTCCAGCCGCCCCTGCCCGAACGGTTGGATCCCCTGACGGCCTCGGCGGATGCCTGACAGGAAGCCGGGGGATGGGAGCCCTCGGAATGCATGCTTCTGCCAGGGTCGGACTTGACTGACAGGCTGATGACATCAAAACGGGTGCCGCGATGCCGTGCGTTGGGATCTCGGTCGTGGCTGATCAGCCATTGGACAGCTGCTCGACGCAGATGGGTCTGTTTGCGCGGGCCGACTGCCTGTTCCGGGGACCCGAACCGACCGGTGCGTCTGGTCTTGACCTCTACGAAGACCAGAGTCGCCTCAGGATCCAGGGCGATAATGTCCAGCTCGCCGAATCTGCTTCTCCAATTCCGGGCCAGGATTCTCCAGTTTCGTTGTCTCAGCCACTGGCAGGCGTAGTCTTCGCCCAAACGTCCGAGCTCTCGGCTGCTTACGCCTTTGGCTCTGATCTGTCGCTCAACATCTGCCAGCTCCATGTCGCAAGATTCATGGCTGCTCGTAGCTGATGCGGTATTTCCATGTTGCATTATTTTCGCGTTGCTGGCCGAGCCTATGGAATCAGGCAGAGCGCTTATGGGCTGTGTGACCGATGGGTCTGCGAACATAGCGTCGGCATCGGTTCTGTCGTCCTTGTCGTTGAAGACTGTGCGGAGATTGGTTGGTCTAGTCAGTGCTTGTGTATCCATGTTTCTAGGAGACCACTGGAAGGAAGGCGGCGACTAGTAGAACCGGGCATGTGGTCGAATGAACCTGCGCACGCACGAAAGTGGATGAACGAGTGGATTGACCATGCAGACGCTGTACCTATTGCGCTTATCTCTGCATCAGGCAGAGGCGGCAGAGGCAAAAGAAGAAAAGCATTGAAAGAGAGTTGAAAACAGAGAAGGGGGAAAGTGAAAACCAAGGAAACAGAAACCATGGAAGCGGAGACTGGCAGCCCAAGAGAAGGAGATCAAGAGAGATGCGGGGCAACAGGCCAATAAAGGAGTCGGCTAACACGACAAGAAGAGCCTGTGATGGTCTTCGTTGCCGCCATGCACCCGGATGAGGGAAGCAGGGATTCAAGGAGACCAGGAGGTGCAACCGATGGTTTCTCGAGAAGCACCATCCGGTCTCCTATTCCTCAATTGCCTTATGGTCTATATGGCTGATTGGTCAGGTAGTGATTGGATTTCTGATCGACAAAGATGCTTGGTTTGAAGCGAGCTAGGTGGATGTGACGCAACCCCCGGGAAACCACGTCACCATCCATCTAGCGCCTAGTGGGCTGGTTAAGGGGGATCAGGCCGCGGTGACCACATTCATGTCGGCACGGGTGATGGCCTGGTCGAAGTCCTTGGTGCCCTTGAAGACCTCCTGGGTCCAGGGGTTGATGTGCTGACGGCGCGCACGGACCAGGATGTAGCCCAGTGCGAGCACGTTGGCGGCCAGGGAGAGGATGGAGACCGTCAGGTTGACCCCGGCCTTGTTGACCGACTGGGTTGAGAAGACCGAGTAGTCTTGGAACATGGGCAGTACCTGAGCGAACATGCACCAGATGGCCAGGGTGTTGGCCCGGTTCTGGATCCAGCCTCCTTTGTTCCAGAGGAAGTTGGCGAAGGTGGGTGCCAGGAGGAGGGCCAGGCCGCAGTACCAGGCATGGTTGGGCAGGCAGTTGTAGGTGTAGCAGAAGTTCCACAAGTCATAGGAGATGATGAAGACCCAGGTCATGTCGGGCCAGAGCATGTCGCGACGGTCCTTGGAGGCATAGATGCCGAAGATTCCGGTCATGCAGAAGATGTTGATCAGGCCCGCCACCCCATTGAAGATGTTGTGCCAACCGCCCATCAAGGTGATGCCCTCAGTGGACACCCAGGTTCCGCCCCATCCGCGCAAGGCGGATTCGAAGTCGGAGACCACAGCGATCAGGATGTTGATGGCGACGATGATGAAAGGGAAGCACTTGAACCAGTGGGACTTGCCGATCTTGCCCCATCCGTACTTGAGGGCCATGAAGCCGATGCATCCGGCGGTGGCGGCATAGAGCTTGGCATAGTGGAACCAGCTGGTCATATGGACGTAGGTCGGGTTATGCAGCGCCCAATCGGCCCCGAAGGCCGCCGATACGTAGATGGTCAGGAAGTATGCGGTCAGAGCAGCGGGAATGGCCAGGAAGCAGATGATGCCTCCTGTCTTGCTCCGCCTGGCGACCTCGTTGAGACCGATCAGGCATGCGAAGACAAGAATCCAGCCCAACCATTGGTAGGGGGCGTTGGCTCCGTAGACTTGGAACAACATGACGATGTCCTTTCTTCTTTTCTCTGTCAGGTGTTCATTGGTTTGGTTCTTGGCAGCGGATGTCGGGAAGGACGCCGTCGCCTTACAGGTAGGGCTCCAAGTGGAGCGTTTGGGCGGCCATGTGGATGAAAGTTTCGTCGCTGGTGTCCGGCTGCACCCTAAGGAGGGTGATGAACCCGGAAATCAGGACGATCAGCATTTCGCGCACATGGTCGATGGGCAATTGATCCTGGTGGTGCCTGGCGAAGTCCTGAACTGCTGTTTGGCAGAAGTAGTCGGCTATGGCTTTGGAGACCTGGTCCACGAATCGCGTGTAGAGCCCTCCGTTGCCGGAGTGAATCATCTGTTGTCGGAGCGGGCTGTTGTCGGCGATGATCGACCGGGCCACATGTACGACGGTCTCCAGTGCTCCCTTGACGTCGCCGGGTGTCCGCACCCTGTTCCATTCCTCCATCCGGGCCAGGACCTGGTTGACGGACTTGTCCACCATGGCTTGGGCCAGCGTCTCCTTGTCGGGGAAGTAGTGGTAGAAGAGGGATCTGGTCATTCCCACCTGCTTGGCGATGTCCTTGATGGTGATGTGGGAGAATCCCTTATTCCTGCAGATATCGATCACAGCCTGGACGATTTCGTCGCTTTTTCTGGACCTCTTGTGCGAGCGTCGCGGTGCGAAAGCTGACGCGTCTTCTGTAGCTGATGCCTGCATGGTTACTTCCCGTCCTTCCGGAGTTTGCCGACCCAGGAACTGAACTTTGACACTATGTCAACATTGACGACTCAAGTATAAAACCAACTTTGACAAAGTGTCAATTTCGTCTAGGCGCCTATCTGTAGGCAGCTACCATGTTTAACCTCATGTGGAGAGGAAGGGGATATGAGAAGACCCCGAAGCGGAGAATGCTCCGGGGTCCCATAGAGGCCTGTGGTCAGTTAATCTGTGATGCTATGACCTGAGGTACGGGTGACCGCCTTACCGAACCAATCCGGTCATCTGTCCCAGATCCAGCTCGAAGCTGACACCGCGCTGCTGATAGTCGGGCTGATTGCGTGTGTGCTGCATGGCTGAGCGGACGAATTCGCCGGCGATCCGGGCGGCATCGGCCAGGCCTCGTCCTGCAAAGAGCGCCCCGCAGAGGCTGGATGCAAAGGCGTCGCCGGTTCCGTGGATCATGAAGGGCAGCTTGTCGTGGACCAGCTCGGTGCGCTCGCTGACTCCGCCATGATCTGCCGAGGCCACGAAGTTGCGCAGCTTGCCGTCCTTCCGGTCGATGCCCTTGATGATGACGTTTTTCGCGCCCATGTCCAGCAGGCGGCCCAGACGCTGACCGACCTGGGCATCGTCAAGGTTTTGGCCTTCATAGTCGATGCCGGTCAGCAGGCTGACCTCGGTCAAGTTGGGCATGAGCAGGTCGGCCCCATCGACCAGATTGGTCACGGCCCGGCACATTTCCTCGGTGTAGGTGGGGTACATGGATCCGCCGTCGCCCATGACCGGGTCGACCAGCCGCAGGGCCTTGGGGTATTCCCGATACATGCGCTGAATGATGTCGACCTGCTCGGCGCTGCCCAGGAACCCGCTGTAGATCCCGTCCAGTTCGACGCCCTCCTTCTGCCAGGCATCCAGGTATCCCGGCAGCATCTCGGTGGTGTCATGGAAGGTGTAGTCCTTGAACATGGTATGCGCGCTGAACAGGGCTGTGGGCACCGGGCAAACGTCGCATCCGGCTGCCGAAAGGATGGGGATGGCGGCCGTCAGCGAGCACTTGCCATACCCGCACATGTCATGCACAGCGGCGACTCGGGGAATGTACTTGCTGTCGCGCTGGTAGAGCCTGTTCTGATCGTCCGTCTGTCCGGCCATCTTTGAACTCCTTCATGCCTGCTGAGGCTGTTCGCAGCGGAGCCTTCTCCGTCGCTTACTCGACTCTACAGCGGAGGGGTTAAACGGGCACCGCCGCGTGTGCAATGGCGAGATGAAAAAGGCCAGTTTTCAACCTTTTGGAAGCTGTTATAAAAAAGGACGATACCGAAAAGTCCCTTCTGGCTTGAACAGGTGGGCTTGTGCCGCTTATGGTCACATTCAAGAACATGGACGAGGACGCACGTCACCAACAGATAGGAATCGACATGACCGACCAGAACCCGCACAAGTACCATTTCGAGACGCTTCAGCTCCACGTGGGCCAGGAGCAGGCCGACCCCGCCACTG
Source organism: Bifidobacterium sp. H6bp9 (assembly GCF_032193695.1). Classification (NCBI taxonomy): domain Bacteria; kingdom Bacillati; phylum Actinomycetota; class Actinomycetes; order Bifidobacteriales; family Bifidobacteriaceae; genus Bifidobacterium; species Bifidobacterium sp. H6bp9. The sequence continues at coordinate 16,006 of NZ_JASTZY010000001.1, read as the reverse complement.
ATTCCCGGGCCGTGCCCATCTACGCCACCACCAGCTACGTCTTCCACGACTTCGACCACGCCGAGGCCCGGTTTGCGCTGAAGGACCCGGGCAACATCTACGGCCGGCTGACCAACTCCACCCAGGGGGTCTTCGAGGACAGGATCGCCGCCCTGGAGAACGGCACCGCAGGCTTGGCCGTGGCCTCGGGAGCGGCAGCCGTGGAGTATGCCTTCCGGAACATCACCCAGACCGGGGACCATATTGTGTCCTCCAAGAACATCTACGGCGGCACCTTCAACCTCCTCAAGCACACCCTGCCCCGCGATGGTGTAGAGACCACCTTTGTGGACCCTTCGGACCCGTCCAACTTCGAATCGGCCATCCAGGAGAACACCAAGCTGGTCTTCTTCGAGACCTTCGGCAACCCCAACGCCGACCTGCCCGACTTCGAGGCCATCTCCAAGATCGCCCATGACCACAACCTGCCGGTGATCGTCGACAACACCTTCGCCACTCCTTACCTCTTCCGCCCGCTGGAGCACGGGGCTGACATCGTCGTGGAATCGGCCACCAAGTTCATCGGCGGCCATGGCACCACCCTGGGCGGGGTCGTCGTGGAAGGCGGCAAGTTCGACTGGGCGGCAGTGCCCGGCAAGTTCCCCACCCTGACCGAGCCTGACCCCAGCTACCACGGCCTGCGCTTCTACCAGGATCTGGGCGCTGCGGCCTTCGTCACCCGCATTCGCGCCATCCTCCTGCGCGACACCGGCGCCGTCATCTCGCCCTTTGCGGCCTTCCTCCTCCTGCAGGGGACCGAGACACTCTCGCTGAGGGTTGAGCGCCACGTCGAGAACGCCTTGAAGGTGGTGGATTACCTGCAGACCGTGCCGGAGGTGGAGTCGGTCAGCCACCCGGCCATCGAGGGCCGTCCCGACCACGAGCTCTACAAGCGCTACTTCCCCAACGGCGCTGGCTCCATCTTCACCTTCGATCTGAAGGGCGGCAAGGATGCGGCCAGGGTCTTCATCAACAACCTGCATCTCTTCTCCCTTCTGGCCAACGTGGCTGATGTGAAGTCGCTGGCCATCCACCCGGCATCGACCACCCACTCCCAGGAGACGCCGGAGGAGCTGGAGGATCAGGCCATCCATCCCGGTACCATCAGGCTCTCCATCGGCACAGAGAACATCGAGGACATTCTGGACGACCTCAAGGGTGCCTTCCAGTCATTGAAGGAGTCCGGACTGGCCAAGTAGCCGGCAATCACACTTCCTTCCTGGTCCCGTATACGCGTGATACATGACCGAGAAGGCGAAGAAGCAGAAGGTGCCTGTCGAAACCTCATTACGTTTCGATGGGCGCCTTTGCATATGCCTCCCCTTCCTTCTCCAGTGGCAGACAGCACCTGACCAGTGAGGCGGCAATATTGCGGTAGGTAAGATGGAGGCATGAAACATGGAGCAAAGACGAGGGCGTCTTCCGATCCGTCGTCCGGTGCGGGGAAACCGAGGCAAATAGCTCAGGTGGCCATCAAGGCCAAGGGACTGACCAAGGACTATGGCAGTGGGGAGAACCTGGTCCATGCCCTGCGGGGCGTTGATGTCGAATTCGAACAGGGCAGGTTCACGGTCATCATGGGTCCCTCCGGGTCGGGCAAGTCCACCCTCATGCATACCTTGGCCGGCTTGGACACCGTTACCTCCGGACACGTCTACCTGAACGGGACCGATGCCGCCGGTGTGAAGGGCAGGCGGGCCCGTCGTCAAGGAGGGCGGAGGGGAGTGGTGGACCTGACCAAGCTCAACGACAATCAGCTGACACTCTTGAGGCGCCAGAGTCTGGGCTTCATCTTCCAGAGTTTCAACCTCCTGCCCATGTTTACGGCCAAGCAGAACATCCTCATGCCTCTGATCCTGGATGGGGCCAAGCCAGACACAGCCTGGTTGGATGTTCTGGCCAAGACCCTGGGCCTGGAGGATAGGCTGAGCCACCGGCCCAGCGAGCTTTCGGGTGGTCAGCAGCAGCGTGTGGCCATCGCCAGGGCCCTCATCACCAAGCCTTCCATTGTCTTTGCAGACGAACCCACCGGAAACCTGGACACGGCCTCTTCGACCGAGGTGCTCAGCTTCCTTCGGGATTCGGTCCGCGAGCTGGGGCAGACCATCATCATGGTCACTCATGATGTCTTTGCGGCCTCATTTGCCGACCGGGCTTTGGTATTTGCGGATGGGCGGATCGTGGCAGACCAGGACAGACCAACTGTGGATTCCATGAACTCCCTGCTCTCCGAGGAAGTCATGGCCTCCGCAGCTACAGCTGGCTCAGCTGCTCATCGCTGAGGGGAATGCTCATGTGGTTCGTCGCCAGAAAAATGATGCGGCATGACCTGGGCATGATGGTTCCCGCGGGCATCGCCATTGTCGTCGGGACACTGTTTATTGCCATGACCTTCCTTTTCGGCAACACCATGGACGTTTCCATGCGGCGGATGGTCTCATCCGATGCTGCACAGGCCAACTACGCCATCATCCCCGCGGAGGGCAGCCATCCCGATCAGAAGAGAGTGAAGGACTTCAAAACCGAGGAGCTGGCAAAAGTCCCAGGAGTTCACGCAGTCAGATCAGACACCCAGCTCATGGCGGATGTCCGCGCCGGCAAAATCAAGAGCGAGGGTGTGATCGCCATTCCTATGGCGGATTCATCGCTGATGCCGGTCGGTCTTGCCAAGGGATACTGGCCCAGTGCCGACGACCAAGTGGTCCTACCCGGGCCGACTGTGTCCAGGCTCAGGCTCTCCCTGGGCGACAAGGTGAATCTGAACCTGTCGCCTAACATGCTGTATATTTCCGAGGACCATGGGTCGAAAAATCAGGCCAGTGCCGACCAGGTGGCGGGCAGGTTCATATCGAAGCCCCTGACCTTGTCGGGCGTCAGTTCGAACCGGGGCAACGAAGGCGGCGAGTTTGGCGAGTCGGGCGGTGCAATCGTGCTGACCCCCAAGACCATAGATGCCTTTATGGCTACAGCAGGCCTTGGCAACATGGGTAATCTGTATGCCCAAAATGCATACTTGAATGTTGCCGGGCAGGGCAGCGACCTCGATGGGACTCTGGCCTCTCTGCGCAAGCTCATGCCTTCGGGCTATTCCCTTGAGGACCGTCACACTATGGAGGACCGGCTGGTCAAGACCGCACTCGGCGGTTCCCAAAACCCCGTGACCACCTTCCTTCTGGTATTCGGCACGCTGGCCATGTTCGTGGCTGCCACCGTTATAGCCAACACTTTCCAGGTCATGGTCGCTCGGCAACGTCGCTACCTGGCCCTCCTGAGGATGATTGGCGCCAATAAGAGCCAGGTCAGGGCCAGCGTCCTGATGCGTTCCATTATCCTGGGCGCTGTAGCCTCCCTGATCGGGGTCGGCGCCGCCATCGGCATCATGGCCATTCTGGGTGTAGCCAAAGCTCATACGAGTTCCCTCTACTTCCAATTGAAGCTGACTCCGGCAGTCTTCCTGGTGCCTCTTGTTTTCGGCATCGTCGTTACGGTTTTGGCCTCCCTGGGCTCCTCATGGGCCGCCACCAGGGTCAGTCCTTTGGAGGCGCTGAGGCCTGCCGATCTTCTGGAGAACAAGCGGACGAGCAGGATGCGTCTGTTTGTCAGCGTGGTCATGATTCTGTTGGGCATCACCATGACGGTCTGGTCTCTATGGCAGGTCAGGCTCAGTGTCACGGCAGACAAGGCCAGCAAGGCATCCGGAGATGGGCCGAACATTGTTGCCGCGATGGCTGTCATCGGCATTGTTCTTGCCTTCCTAGGTATCCTTTTCAGTGCCAATCGTTGGATTCCTTTCATGCTCAAGGGAGTCGGGTCCCTGGTTTCGCGGATCGGGCCCTCGTCCACAATCGCCGTGGCTAACATTGCGCGGAATCATTCCCGTGTGGCGGCAACAGGTACCGCTCTTCTGATCGGCGTAACGCTGGTTGCCACCCTGACTACAGGCGCCGCCAGCGCCAAGCAGACCATGGCCGACATGATGGATGAGCACTACTCGGTCGATCTGCAGATCAGCGCCGATGGCCTGGATGCCAAGGCTCTGAACGCCATTCGACGGATCGACGGGGTCGCACAGGCCGAACTGGTGCCCCAGTATGCTGCCATGGTCAAATCAGGCGGCGAGAATGGTGCGGGGATGACTATTTTCGCCCTGGATTCAAACAAGATCGATCGCCTCCTGAATGCCAAGGTCGGCAAGGATCTTTCCGGACAGGATGCCCTTCTGCTTCCAGAAAGCCGCATGGACAAACAGAAGGATTTTCATGACGGAGGGAATCTGGGGCTCAATATTCTCAACCCGATTCAAGGCGACGCTCATGGGGGATCCGCATCGGTGGCTCAAAGACTTTTCGTGACCAGTGTCTATGCGCCCTTCCAGGGGATTGATGCCAGTAATTTCTATGGTCTGACTGACTCATCCTCGCTCAATGGCGTTCAGCCTCAGACCGTGCAGATCTGGGCCAAGGTCGATGGTTCACCAACAGTCTCAGCATTCATTGACAAGGTGAAAGACGCGCTTTCTGGTTATTCGGCTGTTTCCGTCAAGGGTGGTCTGGCTGAAAAACAGCAGTGGGATCGGACCATCGACAGCCTGTTCATGATCATCCTGGCTCTCTTGGCGGTTGCAGTGGCCATCGCCCTGATTGGCGTGGCCAACACGCTTTCCCTCTCGGTGCTGGAACGCCGGCGAGAGTCCGCCACCCTGCGGGCCATCGGGATGACCCGCAAGCAGATCAGACGGTCCCTGGCTGTGGAATCAGGGCTGATAGCCATGGGGTCGTCCTTGTCTGGCATGGTCCTGGGCCTGCTCTTCGGCTGGGTTGCAGCCTATGAGATCTTCTCCTCGTTGGGGACTGTGGCTTTCCCCATTCCCTGGTCCACTGGTCTGGTGATTCTGCTGGTGGCGCTCGTAGCCGCGATCTTGGCAAGCGTTCTGCCTGCAAGACGCGTCAACCGGACTCCGCCGGTCGTGGCTCTTGCAGAGGAATGACGGCAAGCCAACCTTCATTCTGGCATGCCTTGGTCGGCGCCGGGAATGAATGACTCATTCTGCCAGGTGATGTTTTCCTTGACCCTGCTTGGGTGTTCCTGTAGTCAATCACGGGAATCTAGGCAACTGTTTCAATCCCTTGGTCCTATGGTTGCATGTCTTGTGACTCGTGTCTTTTGTGTTGAGCAAGATGCTTGACATGATTTGCTTCATCTCCGCAAATGTCCATTCCCGCAGCCCCGCGTTGAGTTGGATGGTGTCAGCCTAACAGGAGGACTTCTTCAGCGCACTCATCCGTAAGGATGATTATCTTCATCGCTCCCAGGGAGCATATCGCGGCAGCTAATAGCCGCATAGGGTCGGAAGCTGACGGGAGAAAGGTTTCCTCGCGGATAAGGAGCACCATGCAGAACAAAGCGGATACTTCGTCTTCACAAGGGTTGATCGACAGAGCAGGTCCAGGCATCGTGGGTCAGCCGGCCGTCAGCGCCAGGCAGCTGACCAAGGATTATGGGCAAGGATCTAACGCCGTCCATGCCCTGCGCGGAATTGACGTGAATTTCGAGCGTGGCCGGTTCACCGCCATCATGGGTCCTTCAGGTTCGGGCAAGTCAACGCTCATGCACGTTCTGGCTGGTCTGGATACTGTCACCTCAGGCCATGTCTATATGGCCGCTGATCTTCTGCATTCGAAGAGCGGAGATCGTCACCATCCATCGATTGATCAGGCCGGCCGAGTCGACCTGACACGAATGGACGACCGTCAGCTGACCCTTATCAGGAGACGGCATCTGGGATTCATCTTCCAGAGCTTCAACCTATTGCCTATGTTCACTGCCAAACAGAACATCCTCATGCCGCTGGTACTGGACGATGTTCGGCCCGACACCTCATGGATGGAGCAGCTGGTAGAGACTCTGGGATTGTCGGAGAGGTTGGACCATCGGCCCAGCGAGCTCTCGGGTGGCCAGCAGCAGCGTGTGGCCATTGCCAGGGCCCTCATCACCAAGCCTTCAATCGTCTTTGCGGACGAGCCTACGGGAAACCTGGACACGGTTTCCTCGACCGAGGTGCTCAGCTTCCTTCGGGATTCGGTCCGCGAGCTGGGGCAGACCGTCATCATGGTCACTCATGATGCCTATGCCGCATCCTATGCCGACCGTGCGCTGGTCTTTGCAGACGGACAGATCGTTGCGGACCGACAGGATCCGACGGTGAAGGCCATGAATGACCTTCTGTCTGAACAAGTGTCGGCTGGCACTGCTGGCGATTCCCAGGTACGGGACTAGGGGGTGCACTGTGTGGCGGATAACCCGTACGATGATGAAGCGCGATGCACGTATGATGATGCCGGCTGGCCTGGCCATCGTGATCGGCGCCCTCTTTATGTGTCTGACGCTCCTTTTTGGCAACGTGGCGAATGCCTCCATGCGTCGTGAGATTAGCCTGGATGCCGGTCGAGCCAACTATGCTGTGACCTCCAGAAAGGATCAGGACAAGCCAATCCTGTTCGACAAGTTTGACAGCAAAGGACTGTCGAAATTGCAGGGGGTTCGTGGTCTGCGCCCTGATGTCAGCCTCATGATGGATATGGAAGCAAACGGTCAGTCCAGCAAGGGGATTCTTGCCATTGCGGGTGCCAGGCAGGAACTCATGCCTGTTGATCTGGACCGGGGGCAATGGCCGGATTCAGATGATCAGGTTGTGTTGCCGCATTCCGTTTCCGACAGGCTCCGTGTGGGTCTGGGCGATAAGGTGCGCCTTCATCTGTCCCCGATGATGCTGCCAGGTAGTGATAGCGATAGTGCTCAGGATTCTTCGAGTACAGAACGCCTTGTCGATCAGGGCACTGTGGACTTGACCGTCTCAGGCATCAGCGCGAGCCGTGGCGGACAGTACGACGACTTCGGCGGAGCTGTGGTGCTGACGGGTTCTCGGATTGATCGCCTGCTGACTATGGCGGGAATGGTTGGACCTGAGTCTCCCTCTGTGGAAAACATCTATCTGCTGGTTGACGGCCAAGGCAAGGAACTCCAAAACACTCTGCAAAACATCAGTCGATACGTTCCCGATGGATACCGGGTGGAGGACCGTGGTGCCATGGAGGACAGACTGCTCAGTGAGCAGACGGGCAATGGTGTGGACTTCATGACCGTCTTCCTCATGACTTTCGGTGTGCTGGCCATGGTGGTTGCTGCCTTGGTGATTGCCAACACCTTCCAGATCATGGTGGCCCGACAGCGCAGGTATCTGGCCCTGCTGAGGATTATTGGTGCTGATCGACGGCAAATCAGGGTAAGTGTGCTGCAACAGGCTTTGCTCCTTGGCGTCATATCGTCCTTTATTGGCATCCTGCTGGCCATGGGATTGATGGGCCTTGCCGGTTGCTTTGGTTTGCATTCGGGCACAATGAAGCTTGAACTCTTGCTTACCCCTGCTGCCCTCCTGGTTCCGTTTGCGCTCGGTGTTTTGGCAACCTTGGTGGCTGCCTTTGGGTCTACTCGTACGGCTATCAGGGTCAGACCGCTTGAAGCCCTGCAGCCAGTGGATCATCAGGACCCAGGCAGCAGGAAGCGGGCCGGTTTACGAATCAGTATCCTGCTGGCTGCCGTTGGTCTGGCATTGGTGATCTGGTCCTCTTGGCGCGTCACCGAGCTAGTCAGGACAAACTCTGGCAATACAGTCCAGGCCAGTAATCAGCAGGAACTCTTGCTAGGTCTCGCGGTATTGGGTGTTTTGCTGATTTTTCTGGGTGCGTTGATAGGGGCTCGTCGATGGATTCCGGCTCTGCTGCGTTGCCTGGGTAGACTTGTGTCCAAGATTGGACCATCTTGCAGGGTCGGAGTGGCGAATATCGCTCGAAATCCCTCACGAGTCGCTGCCACAGGTGTTGCTCTGCTGATTGGCGTAACTCTGGTCTCCACTTTGGCTACGGGTGCGGTAACCGCTAAACGTACTTTGTTCAAGGATATTGATCAGCGTTATTCCGTGGATATTGAAATATCTGGTCAGGGGCTGAACAAGAGAAATGTGCGGGCCATTGAGCGTGTCGAAGGTGTTGCAGATGCAGAGCTGGTGCAGCGATTTAATGCTAAGGTCGAGTCAGGAGGCCCCTCACAAGCTTCCATGACTGTCTATGCCTTGGATGCTTCACGGATCAGGCGAGTGCTTCATGCCGATCTGGGTCCAGGTATGCAAAGGTCGGATGCGCTACTGGTGTCGACCAGAACGATTTCCAAGCATTCCGGTTACCGGGATGGAAGTCAGCTGAAGTTGTCGATAGCTGATCCTCAGGCGGACGACGAACGTGAAAAGGAGGCAGATGCAAGAAGAACATTGACCGGGGTCTTCGCCGGATTCGGAGGGCTGGATAACAGTGGCGTCTATGCAATCACGGACTCCCGGAATGTCGCTGGGATTGACACCAAGACGCATGAAATCTGGATTAGGACGCAGGGAGATCGCGATGCTGCACTGCTCTTGGATGACATACGTCAGGCTGTAGGAGAGCATGACGACATGGCTATGAGCGGAGGGCTGACGCAAAAGAGGCGATGGGGCGAAACAATCGATACCTTGTTGGCGATCATGGTGGCACTGCTGGGCGTTGCTGTGATTATCGCACTGATAGGGGTTTCCAACACTTTGATGATGTCGGTGCTGGAACGCCGTCGTGAGACTGCCACGCTCAGGGCAATCGGCATGAGCAGCGTCCAGGTTCGTCGATCCTTGGGAGTCGAGGCCTGCATGATAGCCCTGGGAGCCAGTCTGGCTGGAATCGTTCTAGGAACGCTCTTCGGATGGATAGGAGCCTACCAGGTCTTTGTGCCCTTAGGATCCGTGACCTTCACCGTGCCATGGTCGACTTTTGCGCTGATACTGCCAGTGGCCTTGCTGGCTGCGGTGGCAGCCAGTGTGCTGCCAGCCAGGGAGGCAGTCAAGGTTTCACCCATTGAGGCTCTTAGTGACGATTGATGCTGCATGACGTCCAGGTTCATACCAGATGGTTTTCGTAAGCGAAGACCACCGCCTGGACGCGGTCCCGGGCATTGATCTTCTTGAGAATGTGAGTGACATGGGTTTTCACCGTGGGCAGTGAGATCCCCAGATTGTCGGCTATCTCCTGGTTGCTCAGACCTTGGGCTATGTGAATCAGGACCTGCAGCTCGCGATCAGTGAGCAGGTCCACTTCGGGATCGCGGTAGGTCGATCCCGATGGCATGGACCCGGCCGCAGGCACGTCATGGGCCATGTGTTCGATCAGGCGTTTTGTAGCCGAAGGAGCGATGATCGCATTGCCCCGGTGAACTGTACGGATGGAGGACAGGAGGGTTTCAGGCTCGGTATCCTTGAGCAGAAATCCTGATGCACCGGCTTTTATGGCAGCCATGACGTATTCGTCAAGATCAAAGGTGGTCAGCACAATGACCCTGGGCTCCGGACGGTCGGGTGACAAAGCAGTGATCAGGCGGGTGGCTGTCAAACCATCCATGCCGCGCATGCGGACATCCATGAGGATCACGTCAGGACGCAGGCGTGAGGCCAGATCCACTGCTTGCTCGCCGTCCGCGCCTTGGCCAACCACGGTCATGTCATCCTGGGAGCCGATGACCATGGCAAAACCGGCTCGGACCAGATCCTGGTCGTCCACGACGGCAACGCTGATGGGTTCGGTCCGTTCCATGAGAGCCTGCTTCTTTCCGCTAGATGATGGCCAGCGCCACCATCCGATTTTATCTGAGTTGAGTGTTGCTGGGAATTATGACTGGGAATTACGACCGGTTTCAATTTCTAATCAATGTAATCGCTGCCTGGTTGATTGTTGACTGAGTAAATGTTGACTGAAATGTTGACTGAACAACTGTCGTCGGAGCGACTGTTAAATAGTGGAGTGGCGCTCGTCAGCTATCGTTGCCTGTAGTGGGCTAATCTTCGGGTGTATGACTTATAGAGTGCTCATTTTTCTGTATGTTCGTCTTAGGAGGTGCTCCTCATCAGGAACGCCTATGTCAGGAGTTCGATTGCTCTGATTGGTCCGATTGGGCATGCTCTGGCTCCTTATCCTGTTGTGATTGTTGCGAATGGTTGTCGAGCTGATCATCGAGATCTACTGGCAGGGGTTTGGCTGGATGAAGAGCCGGCAAAGGTATGGTCTTGTGTGTGGGTTCGACCATCTGGTTCCTGCATGAATCGAGGCTCGTGTCTTGGGAATCGGCGGTGTCAATGTTTGAACGCAAATCGGTTCTGGAACTGTGACGCAGGATAGTGAGCAGTTGTCGCATGCGAGCTAGGGCCTGGCGTCCTTGAGTTGCAATGTCGCCGAAGGCTTGCGCTACCTGCTCTGGGGAAGGGTTCACCCCCTTGACTTGATAATGGTTCAACTCGGAGATGGCTTTGGTAGTGGATGCAATGACTGTATTCAGGGTTGCAGCCACTTCTACCTGCATGGTAGAGCCAATGAGTTCGCGCTCTTGATTGGCTGCCAGAGCCTGGCTTTCCTGCAGGGTCTGGTTTAGCGCGCGCTCGCGTTCCTGCTGGAGAAGCAGGACCGAACCACGAGTGCGTCGGCGTGAGGCAATCAGAATGGTCAGCAGGCAGATCAAGGCCGGTGTGGCCATCACTATAAAAAGCGCTAAATGGGATGCAGAAAAAGAGGCTTCTGCCGGTCCTTCTGTCATGTAAGACAGAATGGCGGGACGCCCTTGGTTATTGGCTGCACATCTGACAGCCCACAAAACCATATCCGTGATGACCGCGAACGGAACCCAGCGCCTGGTGGAGTTTTTACCGTAAACCATTGCTGAATAGACGGCAATTGGGGACAAGACTGCAGCTTCCGGCAGCCAGGGCGAGAAGAGCAGTAGCAGGGCGGCGACAGCAGCCACTATGGCGGCGCAAATGCCTGGACGGACCCTGCGCACAATCAGAGGCAAAGCGATAGCTAGTGTGGCAATGATTCTTGCTGGCCGGCCTGGATCATATTGGGGAGTGACAGGTGCTATGGCAAGAGCTGGGCCTGGATTTTCTACCAATACGACTCCGATTACCAGACCCAGGTCGGCCGTCAATGGATGGCGTTGGAACCAAACGAAGAGCGTGGAGACAATAGAACGCAAGGACCATTGCATTTGTCGGTTGGCATGTATTCCTGCTTCAGGGTCGGGTTTTGGCGCAGAAGCAAAAGGAATCCGCGCCTGGAGGTGGTAACCGCCTTCTGGCTTGGGATCAGCTTGAAGGCTGCCTCCCAGGGAAGTCAGTCGTTCGCGCATTCCCAAAAGGCCGAAACCTGAATGCTCAGGTCGGTCCATCTGCGGCGGAGAATCTGAATTGGTAGTGGCATGATTGAGCGGGTGGTCGTCAATGGTGAGGCACAGACCGTCTGTGAGCCACTGTTCTTCAATCAGCACATTCGAAGCAGGAGCGGCATGCTTGCGAACATTGGTCAAGGCTTCTTGAAGGACCCGATAAGCTGTTATGGCGCGGCTTCGATCCAACTTTTCTGGGTGGGGTCGGCCTTCGAGGCGTAGGTTGAATTGAGATTCTGGCTGAGCAAGTTGGGCGGCATCTATCAAGTTTGTCCATGATCCGTAGCTGGTCGGCGGATTGTCTGAAGAGGTGGCGACCGAGGGCCAAATACACGCATCGTCGGCCGTATCAACGTTGGCCTTGGCAGTATTAGCAGCTGAAGTCTCTTTGCTTGTGTGAAGATAGTCGCTGGCTTGACTTGGCTGAGTGCGATCCGTACCGGCTGGATCCGGATCATGAGCGTTCGCGGATTGACGAGGGGAATTCGTTTGGGCAGTTGCTTGAGATTGGTCAAGGATATGGATGTCGGCAGGATCCGTTGGTGGTGGGGAAGACGGGAGCTGGCCGGAAGGAGAATCCGATGTTTTTTGGCTGGTTGCGGCCGCTGGGTTGGTCGGTGATTTGAGTTTGCCGAAGAGAGAGCTCAGCTCGCGTAGGGCTCGACGGCTCTCTTGATCGATGGTGCGCATGGTCTTGAGGGCAAGGCTCGTATTGGCAGTGGCTGCGTATCTGCCGGCATCGGCCTGCACGATGACGATGGACAGTGTGTGGGCGACGACATCGTGCATGTCACGCGCTATGCGGGCCCGCTCAGCACTGGCGGACAGGGCGGCGCTCTGTTCTGCCTGCAGGGCCAGGGCGTGATTGCGTTGACGAGCCTCGTCAAGGGCATCTCGCCTGGTCCGCGTCCAGTAGGCTGTGACGATGGCTACGAGCAGTAAAAGCCCTTCGATCAGAAAATTCGATAGGAAGGTGGTCGCCAGTTCTCTGAATGAGATCGGCCACATTGAGGTGCGATCCGGCTGTGCTCTGCCCGGAGGCAGAAACCCCAAATCGACCAATGTGAAGATAAGGCAGGATAAGGGCGTCATGACCCAGGCCAAGGTCAGGTAGAGTCGACGCAAGGATGGGCGTCCATAGAGCAGACATGAATAGACCATAACCAGGCAGACTGCATCGGCGGGCATGATGGCTGGCCCCAACAAAAGCTGAGCCAGAGCCACAGCAGCGAAGAGCCAGGCTGCCAGGTCGGGGAATCGACGACGGATAACGACAGGAGCTATGAGCAGGACCGTCCACATCAGGATTAGGTTTTCCTGCAAGGGGATCAGGGCCCCATCTTTGAGATTGGCGGTGGAGCTACTCGATAGAAGCAACAGAAGGATGGCGAAGAGAGCGTCAGTCAGCAGCATTCGATTATTGGACCTGGTGATTGGTCGCTGCGCTGTTCGACTGACTGTGCTCATGGAATCAACACTATTCGGGGGCGGAGGGAGGTGCCATCAGTCCGAAGGATGATGTGGTCAAATGTGGGCCCAGGCTGTCCGAAAGTGGATAAGTCGGAGCAGCCGCGATCGGGAGTGGATGCTGAATGGCGAGTCGGAGGATGGCGAGTTGGAAGATAGTGAGCCGGAAGATGGCGGCTTTGCAGATGGCGATTGCCGTTTATCGGTCTGGCCGCTTTGGCTTTGGAGGCCTAGTACCGTTCCTTGCCGTGGTGCTGTACATGCATTCTTACGTACATGCATTCTTACATGGAATGGCTTTCTGCATAGCATGCACGGCCGAGACGTATGCGTACCCCAATGCACGTCCCAACCCTTGGAGGGCTTTAACTGGCAACAAGCTCGGATTCCGTGCTTGGATTCAGCAGGCAGTAAGAGCAGATCGCAGACTTGCGCTCAGTCGGCAATGGGTATGGGTTCCATATGGATTCCACATTTGTGCTCAACCGGCAACCGGCAACCGGCAATTGGCAACCGGCAACAAGTATGCACCCCCATATTCATCCATTCAGCCTGTATTCCACAGATACCAGTCAGGCCGACGAATCGTCGTGCATTCCGCAACGGTTCGTCGGCCTGGCAACGCAGGGGAGGGCACCCAGCCTCAGGAGAAACGCAGCCGAATCTGCTCGGCCGTGCCGTAGGAGGCCTGCGCCCCCTGCCCGGTGGCAGCGTAGGCGGAGACATAGGAGGCCAGCTGGGCGGCCTGCACCAGGGTCATGTCGGAGGCCAGGCCGGCCAGCACGGTGCCCATGAAGGCGTCCCCGCAGCCGGTGGTGTCCACGGCGTCCACATGCACGGCGTGAATCCGGTAGGTCCGGCCCTGGTCCAGCACCATGGACCCCTCGCCGCCCAGGGTGACGATGGCCCGGTGGAAGCCGAAGTCCTGCATGGTCTGGTTGATCCGGTCCCAGTCGGCCCCCAGCCAGTCGCCGTCCTCGGGCTCGTCGATGCCCAGCAGTTGGGCCATCTCATGCTCGTTGACCAGGATCAGGTCGGAGTTGGCGATCAGGTCGGCGGGCAGGTCGGCGCGGAAGGGGGAGTCGTTGAGCAGCACGGTCATGCCGGCCTCGTGACCCATGCGCGCGACCTCGGTGACCGTCTCGATGGGGCTCTCCAGGCACAGGCCCAGCACCTTGGCCGAGGTCAGGGCCTGGCGGGAGCGGTGGGCGTAGTCCACATCCACCTTGCCATTGGAGCCGGGGGAGTAGACGATGGTGTTCTCGCCGCGCGCATCCACGGTGATGACTGTAGTTCCGCTGGCTCCCGGCACGGTCATCACATGGGAGACGTCCACCCCGGCGTTGCCCAGCTGCCCCAGCAGGAAGTCGGCGTTGGAGTCGGATCCCACGGCCCCGAAGAGCCGGACCTGGGCGCCGATGCGGGCCGCGGTCGCCGCCTGGTTGGCCGACTTGCCCCCGGGCAGCACCTGCAGGGGACCGCCGTTGATGGTCTCGCCGGGCTTGGGCAGCCGGTCGGTGTTGACGGTGTAGTCCGCATTCATGGACCCGACCACCGAGATGGATCCCGTGATGGCATCCAGTCCCTTGAGCACCTGGTCGGGTGCCGCCGCCATATCTTGAATCATGTTTCTCCGTTCCTTGATGAGCTTGTCCGCCTTGATGATCACGCTGTGACAGGTTCAGGGATCCTGGCCGGTGTGCGCGGGCGGGCGACCCACCGAAGCGCAGTGGCGGTAGCTGGTCTGCAGCCGGACCGACCGCACGGGCGAGCCCGCCATCAGAGCCAGGAGCATGTCCACGCAGCGGGTCCCCATGGTGTCGATCTGCTGGGAGATGGTCGACACTGCCGGGGTCAGGATGCGGAAGACGGGCAGGTCGTCGAAGGTGACCATGGACAGGTCCTCGCCGATGCCGATTCCTCGGGACTGGGCCGTTTTGATGGCGCGTATGGCATCCAGGGAGGATCCGAAGAGCACGCCGGTGATGCCCTGCCGGGCCCAGAGGTCGATCATGTCGGGGTCGAAGGTGCCGGGCTCTACCTGGTCGGCCAGGGGGTCGTCCATGCCCTCGATGCCTGCCAGCAGGTTCCGGTAGACGTTCAGGCGTTCGCGGAAGGTGGCCGATTCCTTGAGGGGCCCGGGCACCAGGGTGATGCGCCGGTGGCCCTGGGCGTGCAGATCCTCAAGGGCCTGCCTCAGGCCGGGCTCGGGGTCGGCGTCCACGCAGGGGATGGCCCGCCCGTCGCGTCCGGCGGCACCCTCGGCGGCACGGTCCACGCAGACCAGGGGCAGTCCGCGTCTGGTCAGCTCCTCCAGGGTGTGCGAGGAACGCGGCCCGGGCACGATGATGGCTCCGTCGATGTGCTGGCCCAGCAGGTTGCGCACCTGGGCCCGGTCCTCGCCGGGGTCGCCCTGGGTGGAGGTGCAGATCAGGGTCTGGAAGCCGTGGTTGAGCAGCTGGCCCTGGATCAGATAGGCCAGATCCGCGAAGTAGGAGTTGCGGATGTCGGGGATGAGCAGGCCGATGGTGCGCGAGTGGGCGGAGTGCATGGACCGGGCCCGGGAGTCCGGCACATAGTGCAGGTCGTGGATGACCTGGTTGATGCGCTGTCGTGTGGCGGGGGAGATGCGCCCGGAGTCGTTGAGGGCTCGGGAGACCGTCGATACGGAGACTCCGGCCCGTTGGGCCACATCCCTGATCGTCGCGTACGCCATCATGGCCTTTCGTCGAAGTGGTCGGCCGCCGGACCGGACTGCCGACCTTGGCGGTTGCCTGACCGCCGCCATGGGCAGGCGAACGGTTCTGACAGCCTTCAGTTATATCAGTGCGGTAACGATACCGCAACTTTCACAGCATGGCCCGTCGAGGCTTGGCTTTGAATGAAGTTGAACGAGGCTGAATGTTCGGGGATGAAGCTGCTGTTTGCGCGATTATGCTGGGATAGGGAGATGAACAGCGGCCGGGCCGACTAGAGGCTGTTGAGCCTCCTGGCCGGCCTGGCCGTGTTTCCCTCTCTCCCAGGTAGGGGCGGGGGCGTGCATGCCTGCCCTCGGCTTCCGCCTGCGGAAGTGTGGTGGGGGCGCGGGAGGGAAGTGTCGGCTCTCTTGGGGTTGAGCCTTGATTGACACGTTTCCTCCCTGCTCCCCCTAGGTGGGCCGGGGGCGGGGGGATTGATACGCCGCCCGGCCGCTCTTACTCGTGCGAAG